>NZ_JALGCN010000007.1:0-363570 GCF_038085055.1 Bradyrhizobium sp. ISRA442 | reverse complement strand
CAATAGCCGTAGACGCCGCAGGCGTAGGGCAGCCGCCAGAAATAACCGACCTGAGGCCCGCCGTAATACGCGCCTTGATAGTCGTAATCCCAGGGGCGGCCGTAATAGCCCGGCAGCGTATTGGAGCCCGGCAGCAGCGGCGTGCCCGGCAGATTGCGGACGTAGCTGCCGATGCCATAGGCCGGCGAGATCAGCGCGTCCGGATCGGTCTCGACATAGACCTTCGGCGGTGGCGGCGCGACGGCCCGCCGCCTTGGTGTGGCCGCAAGATCGGCGGCGCCGGCACTCGAAACCGTCAGCATCGCCACGAGGGCGGGTACCATCCAGCGCAGCATCGTCGGCTCCGAATCAAAGGGGCGATCCACGGACAACGTATGCAACGGATATGGTTAATGACTGTTAACCGGCATCGTCATTCCGAGGCGGCTCGCAGAGCCGGACCGGAATCTCGAGCTCTCAGGTGCGCAATTGCGCACCAGAGTTCGCGCTATGTGACTCTGAACATCAAGCGCTGAGCGCCTGCTCCAAATCGGCAATCAAATCTTCCTTGTCCTCGATGCCGATCGAGAGCCGCACGACGTCGGGGCCGGCGCCGGACTTGATCTTGGCGGCGTCGTCGAGCTGGCTGTGCGTGGTTGAGGCAGGGTGGATGACGAGCGAGCGGGTGTCACCGACATTCGCAAGATGCGAGAACAGTTGCAGCTTCGACACGAGGCTGACGCCGGCGTCGTAGCCGCCCTTCAGGCTGAAGGTGAACACGGCGCCCGCGCCCCTCGGCGCATATTTGCGCGCGAGCTGGTTGTACTTGTCACCCGGCAGACCCGCATAGCTCACCGAGGCCACTGCGGGATGGCCGGCGAGGAATTCGGCAATCGCCTTGGCGTTGTCGCAGTGCTTCTGCATGCGCAGCGGCAGCGTCTCGATGCCGGTCAGGATCATGAAGGCGTTGAAGGGCGACAGCGCGGGGCCGAGATCGCGCAAGCCGAGGACGCGGCAGGCGATCGCGAAGGCGAAATTGCCGAACGTCTCCTGCAGCCGGATGCCGTGATATTCCGGCCGCGGTTCGGACAGCATCGGATATTTGCCGCCCGTGGACCAGTCGAAGGTGCCGGCATCGACGATGATGCCGCCGAGCGAATTGCCATGGCCGCCGAGAAACTTGGTCAGCGAGTGCACGACGATGTCGGCGCCGTGATCGATCGGGCGGATCAGGTAGGGCGAGGCCAGCGTGTTGTCGACGATCAGCGGCACGCCGGCCTTGCGGGCCACCGTCGAGATCGCCTCGATATCGGTGATGCTGCCGCCGGGATTGGCGATGGACTCGATGAAGATGGCCTTGGTGCGCGGCGAGACCGCGCGCTCGAAGGTCGTGATGTCGTCGGGATCGGCCCACACCACGTTCCAGCCAAAGCTCTTGAACGCATGCGTGAACTGGTTGATCGAGCCGCCATAGAGTTTTCGTGCGGCGATGAACTCGTCGCCGGGCTGGAGCAATTGCTGCAATACCACGACCTGCGCGGCATGGCCGGACGCGACGGCCAGAGCCGCGGTGCCACCTTCGAGCGCCGCGACGCGCTCTTCAAGCACGGCGTTGGTGGGATTGCCGATGCGGGTATAGATGTTGCCGAACGACTGCAATCCGAACAGCGAGGCGGCATGGTCGGCGTCATTGAAGACAAACGAGGTCGTCTGATAAATCGGGGTCGCGCGCGCACCGGTGGTGGGGTCGGGCTGTGCACCGGCGTGCACGGCAAGGGTCGAAAATCCCGGAAGGCGATCGCTCATTCGTGGCGTCCTGTTCTTGTGGTCTGAAATCGCGGCATGCTGATCGGCGCCGCGTCTGCCGTCAAGGCACGGCGTCAGATCAGGATGATCGTGCTGCGCAATGTCGCGTTCGCGAAATGAATGCTTCGCGTGCGTCAGCTTTGCTCGCTCTTGTTTTTGGCGGCGCGATCCGATGCTGCGGTGTCGCCGCCGCCGACGCTCATCCGGTTGAGGGAGAGCCGCATGCCTTGCGTCGGTGCCGGCGGACGCTTCGAACTCAGCGTGCGCGAATTGACGCCCATCCAGGAGATCTCCGACGACAGGCGGCCATATTCGATCTTGGGGCAGCGGTTCATCACGACCTTGATGCCGGCGGCCTCGGCCTTCTCTGCGGCCGCATCGTCACGCGCCCCGAGCTGCATCCAGATCACCTTCGGCAGCGGGTCGAGCGTCAGCGCTTCCTCGACCACGGGCATGATGTGGCTGGAGTTGCGGAAGATGTCGATCATGTCGATGGGGCGGCCGAGATCGCGCAGCGAGGCGACGAACGGCTTGCCGAGCAGCTCCTTGCCGACATGACCGGGATTGACCGGAATCATGTCGTAGCCGCGCTGTGCCAGATATTTGAACGCAAAGTAGCTCGGCCGCACGTTGACCGGCGAGGCGCCGACCATCGCGATCGACTTCACGCTGTTGAGGATGCCGCGGATGTAATTGTCGGGATAGGAGTCGTGGTTCATCTTTTCTTTTTCCTTGTCATTGCGAGGAGCGAAGCGACGAAGCAATCCAGTCTGTTTCCGTGGTGGGATTTCTGGATTGCTTCGCGGAGCCTGTCATCGGGCCGCGCCTCGCGCGGACCCGTTGGCTCGCAATGACGATTTCACTCATCCTTCCATGTCGGCGTGCGCTTCTCGATGAAGGCGCCGATGCCTTCCTCGGCGTCGCGCGCCATCATGTTCTCGGTCATCACCTCTGCCGCATAGCGATAGGCTTCGGCAAGGCTCATCTCCGCCTGGCGATAGAACGCCTCTTTGCCGAGCTTGACGGTGTAGGCGGATTTCAGCGCGACCTGCTGCGCCAGCGCGATCGCGGCGTCGCGCTCGGTGCCGGCGGCGACCACGCGATTGACGAGGCCGATCTCGCGCGCGCGTGCGGCCGGGATCGGCTCGCCCGTCAGCAGCATCTCCATCGCCTGCTTGCGCGGCACGTTGCGTGACAGCGCCACCATCGGCGTCGAGCAGAACAGGCCGATATCGACGCCGGGCGTGGCGAAGCTTGCGGCCTCCGAGGCGACGGCGAGGTCGCAGCTTGCGACGAGCTGGCAGCCGGCTGCGGTGGCTATGCCCTGAACGGCAGCGACCACAGGCTTGGGCAGACGCACGATCGCCTGCATCATCGCGCTACAGGCCGTCATGACCTGCGCAAAATAGGCCCGGCCGCGATCCGGATCGGTGCGGCGCGCGGTGAGTTCTTTCATATCGTGGCCGGCGGAAAAAGCGGGGCCGTTGGCCGCGATGACGGCCGCGCGGATGCGCTTGTCCTCCGCGATCGCGTTGAGGCTCGCATGTAGCTGTCCGATCATCGCCTCTGAGAGGCTATTGCGCGCGGCCGGTCGGTTCAGCGTGAGCACGGCAATGCTGTCGACGATCTCGCGCAGCAGGATCGGCGGCGGGGGAGAGGGGGCGCGGGCGGCTTGGACTGACATTGAAGCGATTCCGCTTGGATTATTGCAGTTGGATGATGCAGATAACTTAATGTAACAGGCGGAGTGAAGCGAGGGTGGGGGACAGCATGGCGTTAGCGAAAATGAGCGTGGCGGACCTCGAACAGTTCCTCCGCGACGAGTTTCCCCAGGCGTTCAGCGGTGACGACATCACGATCGAGAGCGCGGACGGCCAGACCTGCCTATTGCGCCAGCGCTACAGCGAAAGGATGCTGCGGCCGGGTGGAACCGTGTCCGGCCCGACGCTGATGGCGCTCGCCGATTTCGCCATGTACGTGGTCCTGCTGTCGGCTATCGGGCCCGTCGGGCTAGCCGTCACCACCAACCTCAACATCAACTTCCTGCGCAAGGGCCAGCCGGGGCAGGATGTGCTCGCCGAGGCCCGGCTGCTCAAGCTCGGCAAGCGCTTGGCCGTCGGCGAGGTGAATCTCCTGTCCGGGACCTCGGCCGATCCGATCGCGCACGTCACGTCGACCTATTCCATTCCAAATGTTTGAGCTTTTCGATGGTATTATAGAACCATATTTTTAAGTTATTGATTTTGCTGATGTAATTTCCGACGGAGGGCATTGACCGTTGCGCGTCGGTTCTCTAGAAAGCCGCGCAGTCTGGCGCTGTGTTCGCGCCGATGTCTCCTTCCACGGAAATTCTGACATGAAAACCTTTTCGGCAAAGCCGGCCGAGGTGACGAAGAAGTGGGTGCTGATCGACGCCAAGGGTCTGGTTGTCGGCCGTCTCGCCACCATCGTCGCCATGCGGCTCCGCGGCAAGCACCTCCCGACCTACACCCCGCACGTTGATTGCGGCGACAACGTCATCATCATCAACGCCCAGCATGCGGTGCTCACCGGCCGCAAGCGCGAGCAGAAGACCTACTACAAGCACACCGGCTATGTCGGTCACGTCAAGGAGCGCACCGCGCGCCAGATCCTCGAGGGCCGTCATCCCGAGCGCGTGCTCGAGAAGGCCGTCGAGCGCATGATCCCGCGTGGTCCGCTCGGCCGTGTCCAGATGAGCAACCTCCGCGTCTACGGCGGGGCCGATCATCCGCATGAGGCGCAGCAGCCCGAGAAGCTCGACATCGCCAAGTTGAACCGCAAGAACACGAGGGCCGCATAACATGGCCGAATCCATCCAGTCGCTCGACCAGCTCTCGCAGCTCAAGACGGCCGCGCCCGACGCGCCCAAGCACGAGAAGAAGGTCGACAAGCTCAATCGCGCCTATGCCACCGGCAAGCGCAAGGACGCGGTCGCCCGCGTCTGGATCAAGCCGGGTGCCGGCAAGGTCATGGTCAACTCGCGCGAGGTCGAAATCTATTTCGCCCGTCCCGTGCTGCGCATGATGATCCAGCAGCCGTTCGTCGCGGCCCAGCGCGCCGGCCAGTACGACGTGATCTGCACCGTCGCCGGCGGCGGTCTGTCCGGCCAGGCCGGCGCCGTTCGTCACGGCATCTCCAAGGCGCTCACCTATTTCGAGCCGGAGCTGCGTACGGTGCTCAAGAAGGGCGGCTTCCTCACCCGCGACTCCCGCGTGGTCGAGCGCAAGAAGTACGGCAAGGCGAAGGCGCGCCGGTCGTTCCAGTTCTCCAAGCGTTAATCGCTTCGGTAACATTCGCCGCGAAAGCGGTTTCAATGAGATGCAAAAGGGCGCTGGTTTCAGCGCCCTTTTTGTTGTTCGTTTGTATGCAAATTCATGGATTCTTTCGTGAAAACTTGCCCCCGCATGAAAACCTGAATGGAACCCGCGGGACATAGCGTCGCATCTGGAAGGGCGCGCAAGTCGGCTGAGCCGATCGCGTAACTGCTATGTTTTAAAGGGGGCCGACATGATGTCGCTCGATAGCATCACGCTCTATTTGGTCGCCACGATGGTTGCCGCACTGCTCGGCGCCATGATGGTGTTTTTCGGCAAGCAGGAGAACAGCCCCGCGCTGAAATGGTGGGGCATGTCATATCTGCTCGGCGCGGCCTCGGTGGCGCTGTGGACGGCGGCCGGCGACAGGCTCGGTCCGCAAGTGTATCTCGCGCTGAACGCGGCCGGCTTCGTCGCCTGCGGCATGGTGTGGAACGCCGCGCGCGTTTTCCACGGCCGCAAGCCGAACTGGCCGGGCCTCGTGATCGGTGCGCTCGCGTGGGTCGCGGCGGTGACGCTGCTCGATCCCGCCGCATCCACGCTGCGCATGGTCATCGGCGCCGGCATCGTCTCGGTCTATGCGGCGCTGATTGCGAGCGAGCTCTGGGTCGAGCGGCGCAAGAGCCTGCAGCGGCGCTGGCCGGCCGTTGTGGTGCCGGTGATGCACGGCTGCGTGCTGATGCTGCCGATCCTGATCGGTGGCTTCTTGCGGCCAAACGATGCCAGCTTCTCGGCCAGCATCTGGGTCACCATGTTCGCGGTCGAGCTCGTGCTCTATGCCGTCGGCACCGTGTTCGTGATCTTCATGCTGGTGTCGGAGCGTACGGTCACGGCGCACAGGACCGCGGCTTCCACCGATCCCCTGACCGGCATGCTCAACCGCCGCGGCTTCTCGGAGGCCTGCTCGCGGGTGATCGAGCGCGAGGCCAAGGGTGGACGGCCGGTAACCGTGATGATCTTTGACATCGATCACTTCAAGTCGATCAACGACCGCTTCGGCCATCCCGCCGGCGACGAGATGCTGAAACTGTTCTCAACCGTCGTCGTCAGCAATCTGCGCATCTCGGACCTCTCGGGCCGCATCGGCGGCGAGGAGTTCGCGGCGCTTCTGCCGTGCTCACTGGAAGAGGGCGTGCTGGTCGCCGAGCGCGTGCGCGAGGCATTCGAGACCTCCGGCGTCGTGGTCGAGGAGGGGCCGGTCGACACCACCGTCAGCATCGGTGTGGCGGGTGGTCCGGCCGGCACCGAGCTCGAGGTGCTGCTGGCGGCCGCAGACACTGCGCTCTACCAGGCCAAGCGTGGCGGCCGTAACCGCGTCGAGGCAGCGGAAGAGCTGCCGCTGTCGCTGGAGAACTGGCGCCGCCAGAGCGCAGCGCGGGTCGGCGTGCCGCGGACGCAACCGGCCACGGTCTGAGGTGCAGGAGGGCTTGCGGTAATCCTCTGTTTACCATTCGATCCCTACCATTCAGGCCATGGAATCGATCCGTCGACAGAATCCGCAAACTGCCCTGATGTCGCTCGAAGCTGCTGCGGCCTCGGCTCGCGGCGGCTTTGCCTGTCTGTTCTCCACCGCCGACGAGTACGAGACCGCTGTCATCAGCGAGCGCCGTGCGCAGGGGCGCTATACGCAGAGCCGCAGCTACTGGCCGTTCGGGCTGCTTGCCGGTTGCGCGCTCATCGTGGCCGGCACCGTGTTGCTGTACGTCTGAGAGCGCTGCATTTTCCGGTCAGTAGGGCGCCGTTTCGGCGCCTTTTTCTTTTTCCCCGGCTGCGGTAGACACGCCCATCAAGCAAGAAGGGTGGAAACCGATGATTACCGAAATCGCACAAATCGACGTCAAGCCGGGCAGCGAGAAGGATTTCGAGGCCGCTGTCGCCAAGGCCAAGGCCGCGTTCGGCCGCGCCAAGGGCTTTCACGGCTTCGAGCTGCACAAGTCGATCGAGAACCCGCAGCGGTACCGGCTGATGGTGAAGTGGGCGACGTTGGAAAATCACACCGTTGATTTCCGCAACTCGGAGAATTTCACCGAATGGCGCGGCTTGGTCGGCCAGTACTTCGCTGCGCCGCCGGAGGTTGAGCATACCGAGACCGTGCTGACGACCTGAGCGGATTCACGCCGCTTCGACTTGGGTGGGCGCCGTGGTCTCATAGGTCTTGAAGTGATCGATCATGACCTTGGCGATGGCGACCAGCGGCAGCGCCAGCGCGAGGCCCCAGATTCCGAAGACCACCCCGAGCAGGATCTGGAACGCGAACAGCGTCGCCGGTGGAATGTCCAGCGCCTGGCGCTGGAGGATCGGCGTCAGCACATAGCTCTCCATCGCGTGTACGCCGAGGAACAGGAGCAGCGCGGATAGCGCTGGGATCCAGCCCGAGGCAAGGCTCGCCAGCACGACGACGAGGCCGGCGATGATGGCGCCCACCGTCGGGATGAAGGCGAGCAGGCCGGCCTGAATGCCGAGAATGAACGAGCCGGGGATGCCGATGATGGCGAGCCCGATCCAGGTCACGACCCCGACCGCGATCATGACGATGATCTGCGCGATCAGCCAGCGCTCCAGCGTCTCGCTGATGCGATCGATGATGAGAGTGGCCCGGATGCGGTGCCTCGCCGGCGCGAGGAACAAGAGGCCCTCGCGGTAGAGGCTTGGCTGGGCGGCGAAAGCCAGCCCCAGGAACAGCACGATGAAGATGTTGCCGACGGCGCTGATCGTGCCGAGCAGCAGCTTGAAGGTCTGGCTCACGATCGCCCCGCCGCTGGAGGCGAGGGCGCCCGCGCCCGGCAGCGGGCCGTGCGGAACCGGGCTTGGGGCGGGCACCGTCTCCGAGGCTGCGTTGGTGGAGGCGGGCGTCGCATTGCCGATGTCGAAGAAACTGGTGTCGATGCCGTGGCTCTCGAGGAAGGACCTGACGTGCGTGATCTGCGACTTGATGGTGTTGCTGAGCGCCGATGCCTGTTCGGCGATGGTCGCGCCGCCGAGATAGGCGACGCCCGCGAGCAACACGGCAAGCGCCATGCAGACGATCGCGAGCCGGACCGGATGTGGCCAACGAAAACGGCGGCCAAGCGCATTGGTCAGTGCGTTGAGGCCGAGGCCTAGCAGCATGCCGGTGAAGATCAGGAGCAGCGTAGCGGCAAAATACCAGGTGAAGATGAGCAGCGCGGTGAACAGCACGACGCCCATGCCGCCGACCGTGATCGCCCAGGCCAGCTCGCTGCGCGTCCGGGATCGTTCGTCTGCTGGGATGCTCACATCGTTTCCTCTTCGAAGGCAGCGCGCACGGCACTCTTTCGCGAAATCGGCCCTCGGATCAAGCCGGGGCTGCGGGCCGGTTTGATAGTGACGGCGGCGACCGACCCGGGGGTGCGAACCGCGCGGCGACAGGCTGCCGCCATCGCGGACGGGCGACCTCAATTGCCGTCAGGCGGGACATTTAAGCGAAAATAGCATTGCCGTCCCGCAGTCTCCTCGGTTGAATTTGTTCCATCCGACGGGCATGTTTGGAGAATCTTCTTCGGCGGGGAGGTCGGAACGGGAGATGAGAAAGCCGGTCGTCGGCGTGATCGGGAATTCCCATCGCGTCGAAAATCGATTTCAGGTCCAGATGGTCGGTGAGCGCAATTTACGCGCGATTGCCGAAGTCTCCGGCGGCTTGCCGCTGATGTTCGCGGGCTCACCCGACATTACCGACATCGCTGCGCTGCTCGATACCGTCGACGGTGTCATCCTCACCGGCGCCCGCGCCAACGTCCACCCGACGCGCTTCAACGTCGATCCCTGCGAGAAGCATGAGCCTTACGACATCCATCGCGACGAGGTGGCGCTGGCGCTCTCGGTGGCCTGTGTCTCGCGCGGCATCCCGCTGTTCGGCATTTGCCGCGGCCTGCAGGAGATGAACGTTGCCTTCGGCGGCTCGCTGCACCCCGAGATCCGCGAACTGCCCGGCCGGATGAACCACCGCATGCCGCGGCTGGAGAACGGCGAGATCCATCCCGATCCGACCGTGGTATTCGCCGACCGCCATGACGTCGCCCTCACGCCGGGCGGAGCTTTCGCCAAAATCCTCGGCTGCGAGACGATCCGCGTTAATTCGCTGCATGGCCAGGGCATCCTGGAGCCGGGCAAGCGCGTGCTGATCGAAGGCGTCGCCGAAGACGGCACCATCGAGGCAATCCGCATCGCGGAGGCGCCGAGCTTTGCGCTCGGCGTGCAATGGCACGCCGAGTACGACCCGCAGCGCAATCCGATCAACCGGAAGATATTTGAAGCGTTCGGCGAGGCCTTGGTCGAAAGGCAGCGCGCGACGGCGTAGTGCACCCGCGCGGCCCGCTGTTGCGCCGTTTCCATGATTGCGTGAATCGACCGCAAGCGGCGATACCGCAAGGATTGCAGGCGCTTCGGAGTAATCCTTTGGCGGTATTGCATCGTCTGGCACAAACACCACCTGAATGAGTTGTAGAGGCACAATCGCTCCGGGAGTGAGAGCGTGGCCAGCCGTAGGGTAAATCAGGATCTCCCCGTCATTGCGCGCTTCGAGGTGCGTCACCGTAATTACCTCGCGCCGGACGGCTCAATCCAGCGGCCGCTTCCTGCCTTCGCCTCTAACGCCAAGCTGCTGATTGAGCTTTACCGGTCAATGGTGCTGCTGCGGCTGTTTGACCGGAAGGCTGTTGCGTTGCAGCGCACGGGCCGGCTTGGGACTTATGCCGTTTCGCTCGGCCAGGAGGCTGTATCGGTCGGGATCGCCAGTGCGATGCGGGAAGAGGATGTGCTGTTGCCGTCGTATCGCGACAACGGGGCTCTGCTCTGGCGTGGCGTCAGGCTGGAAGAGATCCTCCTGTTCTGGGGCGGCGACGAACGCGGTAACCGGTTTTCAGGACCGGTCCACGATTTCCCGTTCTGTGTTCCGGTCGGATCCCAGGCGCCGCATGCCGCCGGTGTCGCCTACGCCCTCAAGCTGCGCAAGCAACCGCGCGTCGCCGTATGCCTGTTCGGCGATGGAGCCACCTCGAAAGGCGACGTCTACGAGGCGATGAATTTTGCCGGCGTGCACAAATTGCCGCTCGTATTTGTGGTCGCCAACAATCAATGGGCCATATCGGTACCATTGCGACAGCAGACCGCGTGCGAAACGCTGGCCCAGAAGGCGATCGCCGCAGGTTTTGTCGGTGAGCAGGTCGATGGGAGTGACGTGGTGGCGATGCGCGCCGCTGGTGAGGAAGCCGTTGCCGCCGCCCGCGACGGCAACGGACCTCGGTTCATCGAGGCGGTCACGTACCGGCTCGGCGACCACACGACATCCGACGACGCGGCGCGCTATCGTCCGGCCGAGGAGGTCCAGGCGCATTGGAAGCAAGAACCGATTGCGCGGCTGAGGGCTTATCTGGTCGCTCAGAAAATGTGGGGCAAGGCGGACGAGGAGCAGCTCGCCACCGAATGCCATGCGCGGGTCGAGGCGGCGGCCGAACGCTATCTGGCGACAGTGCCGCGCCGTCCCGAAACCATGTTCGATCACCTGTATGCTGATCTGCCTGAGGTCTATGCCGCGCAGCGCCGCGAACTCGCGGGAGAGCACGATGCCTGAGGCAACGTTGGTCGAAGCCATCAACCTGGCGCTCGCTCGCGCCATGGAAGATGATCCTGACGTCGTTGTGCTTGGCGAGGACGTTGGCGTCAACGGCGGCGTCTTCCGCGCAACCGCAGGCTTGCAGAAGCGGTTTGGGGCGGCGCGGGTCCTCGATACGCCGCTTGCCGAACTTCTGATCTCCGGGCTCTGCGTCGGCATGGCTGCGCAGGGACTGAAACCGGTCGGCGAGATTCAGTTCATGGGATTCATCTATCCCTGCCTGGATCAACTCGTGAACCATGCATCCCGATTGCGCAACCGGACTCAGGGACGGCTCACCTGTCCCATGGTTCTGCGCACGCCGCACGGCGCCGGCATCCGCGCGCCCGAGCATCATTCCGAAAGCACCGAGGCAATGCTCGCCCATATTCCCGGGTTGCGCGTCGTCATGCCGTCCTCGCCCGAACGTGCCTATGGATTGTTGCTCGCGGCCATACGCGATCCCGATCCTGTCGTGTTTCTCGAGCCGACGCGCCTGTACCGTGCGGCCAAAGGCGAAGTGGAGGACAATGGCGAAGCCTTGCCGCTGGATGCCGCTTTTGTCTTGAAGGAAGGTCGCGATCTGACGCTGATAAGCTGGGGAGCCATGCTGAAGGAAACCATGGCTGCGGCGGAGGCACTGTCGGCCGAAGGCATCGCGGCCGAGGTCATCGATCTCGCCACGCTCAAGCCCTACGACGAAGACACCGTGCTCGGTTCGGTCGCCAAGACCGGCCGTTGCGTTATCGTGCACGAGGCAGCACGCACCGGCGGATTTGGCGCCGAGATCGCCGCGACCATTGCCGAGCGCCGCCTGTCCTCGCTGCTTGCGCCTGTGACCCGCGTCACCGGCTACGACACCGTCGTTCCGATGGCGCGTCTGGAGCAACACTACATGCCTTCGGTCGAACGCATCATGACTGCCGCCCGCAAGGTTTGCCAGTTCAGCTAGATGCCAATGGACTTTTGGGCCCATGCGCCAATTCACGCTGCCGGATCTTGGAGAGGGCCTCGAGGAGGCGGAGATCGTGAGCTGGTATGTCGGTGAGGGCGATCATGTCGTCACCGATCAGCCGCTCGTCTCCGTCGAAACCGACAAGGCGGTCGTTGAGATACCATCTCCATCCAGTGGGCGCATTGCGCGCGTGTTTGGCGCCAAGGGCGATATCGTCAAGGTCGGCGCGCCGCTCGTCGAATTTGTCGAGGGTGCCGAACAGGACACGGGTACCATCGTTGGCGAGCTTGGCGGCGGACATCGGCCCGCCGAGGGAATGCCTTCCGGCCCCCCGGCCGTACCGCAGGTGTTTCCGGCTGTGCGTGCACTGGCGCGCAAGCTCGACGTCGATCTTGAAAGCGTGGAGCCCACCGGGCCCGGCGGCACCATCACACGCGCCGATGTCGAGCGGGCCGCGAAGAGTGTGTCCCAAGCCGGTAGCGCCGAGCCCCTGCGGGGCGTGCGGCGCGCCATGGCCCAGCGCATGGCAACAGCCCATGCGCAAGTCGTTCCCGCCACGGTGAGCGATGAAGCCGATATCGACGATTGGCCGACAGGCGAGGACGTGACGATCCGTCTGGTGCGGGCCATCGCTGCCGCCTGCAGGGCAGAGCCCGCGCTTAACGCCTGGTACAATCCCGGCGCCGGAGAGCGGCGTCTCATGACGCGTGTCGATCTCGGCATTGCGGTGGATACCGAGGGCGGCCTGATTGTTCCTGTGTTGCGCAATGTCGCGGAGCGCAGCGTATCGGACTTGCGGACGGGACTTGACCGGCTGCGGGCCGACGCGATCGCGCGCTCGATACCGCCTGAAGAGCTGCGTGGCGCGACGATTACACTGTCGAACTTCGGGATGATCGGCGGCCGGTTCGCAAATCTGATCATCGTGCCGCCCCAGACGGCCATCATCGGTGCCGGACGGATTTCGCCGGGCGTCGTCCCGCATCGGGGACAGCCTGCTGTGAGGCGCACGCTGCCCCTGTCGCTCACCTTTGATCATCGCGTGGTGACGGGCGGTGAAGCCGCCCGCTTCCTGGTCGCACTCAAGTCAGACCTTGAGCAGATGTCGTGAACGCTGTTTGCAACGCGCTCGCACCAAAAGTCCTTCGGCCGCCTCAATCCATCGCATCGCACAACGACGCCCATGAGTCCCCTTTATGCCTTATCCGGGCATTGAGGTTCCGGAACGGGGCGCCATATCTTTGGCAAGGGAGTGCTTGCCGTGCAGACCGTAAAGGCGGCCTTCATTGCGACGATGGCTATCGTTGCTCTGGTTGTCTCCCATCTTCCCAGCTCAGCGGAGGAGAGCGGCGGCCGTCTTGCACTGACTGTTGCGATCGACGGAGCCATCGGGCCTGCGTCGGCCAGCTACGTGAAGGAGGCTTTGGCCAAGGCGAGCGAACGGCACGCCGAGGTCGTGCTTCTGAGAATGAACACGCCCGGCGGTCTCAATTCCAGCATGCGCGAGATCATCGCAGACGTGCTTGCCTCGCCCATCCCCGTCATCGGCTATGTTGCGCCCTCCGGCGCCCATGCGGCGAGCGCCGGGACCTATATCCTTTATGCGACCCACATCGCGGCGATGGCGCCGGGCACCAATATCGGTGCCGCGACGCCGGTGCAGATCGGCGGACCGCTGCCGGGTCTGCCGAGCGGCACTCCCGACAAGGGCAGCAAGGACAAGAAAGACGGTGACCAGCAGGGCGAGCCCAAGGATCAGCCCAAGGATGCCATGACGGCAAAGGCGACCAATGATGCGGTCGCCTTCATCCGCAGCCTTGCGGAGCTGCGCAACCGTAATGCGGATTGGGCGGAGAAGGCGGTCCGTGAGGCTGCCACGCTCTCTGCCAACGGCGCGCTGGAGGCCCATGCCATCGATCTCGTCGCGCACGACACGGCTGAATTGCTGAGGCAGCTCGATGGTCGTGTGGTGGAGGTAGCGGGCGACAAGACGCAACGCCTCGCGACGAAGGATGCCGTCATTGAAGCCATCGATCCCGGATGGATATCCCGCTTCCTGGGGGTCATCACTGATCCGAACGTGGCTTTCATTCTCCTGATGGTCGGCATCTACGGCCTGATCTTCGAGTTCATGTCTCCCGGTGCGGTCGCCCCGGGAGTCGTCGGCGCGATCTGCTTGCTGATTGGCCTCTATGCACTCAATTTGCTGCCGATCAACTATGCCGGCCTCGCTCTGATGTTGACCGGAATCGTGCTTCTCACAGTCGAAGCCTTCAATCCGACTGTGGTGATCGGTCTCGGAGGGATCATCGCTTTCGTGCTGGGCGCGCTGATGCTTTTCAGGGTCGAGGCGCCCGGCTACCACCTGTCGTGGTGGGTGATCGGCATCACCGCGGCTGTGTTCGTCGGCCTTGCTCTCGTCGTGCTTGGCTCGCTTCGGCGCGCCGCCAAGGCTCCTGCACGGGTCGGCGCGCAGGCCATGCGAGGTTTGCCTGCCGAAGTTCTCGACTGGAACGGGAACGAAGGTCATGTGTTCGCCCATGGTGAGCGCTGGCAGGCGCGCGGCGCCGAAACGTTCGCGCCCGGAGAGAGAGTCGAGGTCGCCAACGTCGTCGACCTGACGCTGCTGATACGGCGCGCGCCGGCCCGGACCGGCGAGGGAGGTACATCATGATGCTGGAATATTTGACCTATGCGGCGCTTGCGCTGCTTGTCATCATATTTCTATCCCAAGCAATTCGAATTTTGCGCGAATACGAGCGTGGCGTCGTCTTTACGCTCGGCCGCTTTACCGGCGTGAAAGGCCCGGGCCTCATCATCCTCGTTCCGGTCGTGCAGCAACTCGTAAAGGTTGATCTGCGCGTCATGGTGCAGGTCGTGCCGCCCCAGGACGTGATTTCGCGGGACAACGTGTCCGTCAAGGTCAACGCCGTTCTGTACTTCCGCATCGTCGATCCCGAGCGTGCCATCATCAAGGTCGGTGACTACATGGCCGCGACCAGCCAGCTCGCCCAGACCACGCTGCGCTCGGTGCTCGGCAAACACGACCTCGACGAGATGCTTGCCGAACGCGACAAGTTGAACGCCGACATCCAGGAGATCCTCGACAAGCAGACCGACGTCTGGGGCATCAAGGTGACCGGCATAGAGATCAAGGACGTCGATATCAACGAAACCATGGTGCGCGCGATTGCCAAGCAGGCCGAGGCGGAGCGGTTGCGGCGCGCCAAGGTGATCAATGCGATGGGCGAGCAGCAGGCCGCCGAAAAGCTCGTCGAGGCCGGCCGGATTCTCGCGCAGGAGCCGCAGGCGATGCAGCTACGTTATTTCGCGGCTCTGCACGACATAGCGGGCGAACGGTCGTCGACTGTCGTCTTTCCGCTGCCAGCGGGATTGCTCGATCATTTAATTCCGCGGCGCGACACCCCGTAGCCGGAAACACGCGGAAACGTCGGGCGAGGCGAAGCCCGCCGCTTTTCCAACCGAAAAGGCGCCCCTTTCGGAGCGCCTTTGTTTGTCGCAAGCCGTTCGAGCTGTTTAGCCCGAATAGTACATATCGAACTCGACAGGGTGCGGGGTCATCTCGAAGCGTTCGACCTCGGTCATCTTCAGCTCGATATAGCTGTCGATGAAGTCGTCGTCGAACACGCCGCCGGCCTTCAGGAAGGCGCGGTCCTTGTCGAGATTTTCCAGCGCCTCGCGCAAGCTGCCGCACACGGTCGGGATCTGCTTCAGCTCCTCCTTCGGCAGATCGTAGAGGTCCTTGTCCATCGCCGGACCCGGATCGATCTTGTTCTTGATGCCGTCGAGGCCGGCCATCAGCATCGCGGCGAAGCCGAGATAGGGATTGGCGAGCGGATCAGGGAAGCGCACCTCGACGCGCTTGGCCTTCGGCGAAGCGGTGTAGGGGATGCGGCAGGAGGCCGAGCGGTTGCGCGCGGAGTAAGCGAGCAGCACGGGAGCCTCATAGCCCGGGACCAGACGCTTGTAGGAGTTGGTCGACGGGTTGGTGAAGGCGTTGATCGCCTTGGCGTGCTTGATGATGCCGCCGATGTAGTTGAGGCAGGTTTCCGACAGGTCGGCGTATTTGTTGCCGGCGAACACCGGCTTGCCTTCCTTCCAGATCGACTGGTGAACGTGCATGCCCGAGCCGTTGTCGCCATAGACCGGCTTCGGCATGAAGGTGGCGGTCTTGCCGTAGATGTGGGCGACCTGGTGGATGCAGTACTTGTAGATCTGCAGGTGGTCGGCCATCAGCGTCAGGGTGTCGAACTTCATGCCGAGCTCGTGCTGGGCGGAAGCGACTTCATGGTGATGCTTCTCGACCTTGACGCCCATTTTGGCCATGGCGCCGAGCATCTCCGAGCGCATGTCCTGCACGGAGTCCTGCGGCGGAACCGGGAAGTAGCCGCCCTTGGTGCGGACGCGGTGGCCGAGATTGCCGCCTTCATACTCGGTGTCGGAGTTGGTCGGCAGCTCAGAGGAGTCGAGGCGGAAACCGGTGTTGTAGGGAGTGGAGGAGAAGCGCACGTCGTCGAACACGAAGAACTCGGCTTCGGGACCGACGAAGACGGTGTCGCCCACGCCCATCGACTTCACCATCGCCTCGGCCTTCTTGGCGATGCCGCGGGGGTCGCGGTTGTAGGGCTCGCCGGTGGTCGGCTCGAGCACGTCGCAGGTGATGACCATGGTGGTCTCGGCGAAGAATGGATCGATCGTCGCGGTCACCGGATCGGGCATCAGGCACATGTCGGACTCGTTGATCGCCTTCCAGCCGGCGATCGAGGAGCCGTCGAACATCGTCCCTTCGGCGAAAATGTCTTCATCGATCATGCTGACGTCGAACGTCACGTGCTGCCACTTGCCGCGCGGATCGGTGAAGCGCAGGTCGACGTATTTGACGTCGTTGTCCTTGATCGATTTCAGGACGTCTTTGGCGGTCTTCATGCATACCCCTTTTGGCTCTGCGGGTCGGTTTCCAGACTTCAAGCGACCGTGTCCGCGCTCTTTGACTTGCGCGATTGCACAAACGAAATCAGGCCGCCGAAGCAGCCTTATTTCCTGTTAGAACGTCGCAGAACGCGGGATAGCACCCGCCTTAAATAGCGTCCAGCCCGGATTCGCCGGTTCGGATGCGGATCGCCTCTTCGATGTTGGAGACGAAAATCTTGCCGTCGCCAATGCGCCCGGTCTGAGCGGCGCGGCGGATCGCGTCGATCGCACGCTCGACCAGATCGTCGCCGATCACGATCTCGATCTTCACCTTGGGCAGGAAGTCCACGATGTATTCTGCGCCGCGGTACAGCTCGGCGTGACCCTTCTGACGTCCGAAGCCCTTGGCCTCGGTGACGGTAATGCCCTGGAGGCCGACTTCCTGGAGCGCTTCCTTCACCTCGTCGAGCTTGAACGGCTTGATGATGGCTTCGATTTTCTTCACTGAGCGCCTCCCGGCCTTTCGATCAAATAGCAACGTCTTTGTCAGGATGCGCTTTTCTTAACGCATGGGCTTATCTTCGCTGTGCCGGGGCGCCTGACCAGCCCGGCGACGGCCGGCACCTTGATTGTAGTCCAGGGAGCACGACAAACCGAAGCGGCTTCCTCGAAAGCAGGGTCTATGCCAAATTGCAAATACCCTGATTATTGGAGCGTTATCAGCCTTTTAACGAGCATCTCGGATAGATGGAGCCGACCCGCTCAAAATAGCGGAGACTACGAAATAGGCAAACGGTTCAATCTCTGTGCAGATCCACGTTTTTTGTTTCGCCTCGGAACAGAAAATGCCTGTTGAAGAGGCGTTTGTACCAGGGAAGTGGCATGGAAGTTCTGACCAACGCTGAAATGCAGCGGGCCGACCAGCTCAGCATCGCGGCCGGCACCCCCGGCTTCAAACTGATGCTGAGCGCCGGCCAGGCGGTGGCCGAAGCGGCCCAGGCGCGGGTGGAGGAGGGACCGATCCTGGTCGTCGCCGGGCCCGGCAACAATGGCGGTGACGGCTTTGTCGCGGCCGCCGAGCTCGCCGCTCAGGGGCGCGAGGTCTCGGTGATCCTGATGTGCGAGCGCGATCAGCTTCACGGCGATGCAGCCTCCGCCGCGCGCGGCTGGAAGCACCCGGTGCTGCCGTTCAATCCGCAGGCGATCGGCAGGCCGGCTCTGATCATCGACGCGCTGTTCGGTGCGGGCCTGAGCCGTACTGTTGACGGCGAGGCGCACGAGATGATCGCGGCCATCAACGCCAATGGCGCGCCGGTGCTCGCCGTCGACCTACCGAGCGGCATCAACGGCACCAGCGCGAGCGTGATGGGTGTTGCGGTGAATGCCACCGAGACCGTCACCTTCTTCCGCAAGAAGCCGGCGCATCTGCTGCTGCCGGGCCGCGTGCATTGCGGCCGCGTGCGCGTCGTCGATATCGGCATCGACGCGCAGGTGCTCGATGAGATCCAGCCGCAGATCTTCGAGAATGATCCCGATTTCTGGGGCACTGCCTTTCCGGTTCCGCGCATCGACGGCCACAAATATGCGCGAGGCCATGTGCTGGCGGTCTCCGGTGATGCGGCCGCCACCGGCGCAGCGCGGCTCGCCGCACGCGGAGCGTTGCGCGCCGGCGCCGGCCTCGTGACGCTCGCGAGCCCACGCGATGCGCTCGCGATCAATGCCGCCGCGCTCACCGCGGTGATGGTCCGTCCCGTCGACACCGCGGTCGAATTCGCCGAGCTCCTCGGCGACAAGCGCTACAACACCTGCATGATCGGCCCCGGCGCGGGCATCGGCGAGCGCACCTGCGACATGGTCCACAGCGCGCTCTCGGCGCAGCGGCATCTGGTGCTGGACGCGGATGCGCTCACCAGCTTTGCCGCAAAGCCCGAGCGGTTGTTCGAGTCGATCAGGTCATCGCAGGACACCGCGGTGGTGCTGACGCCGCACGAAGGTGAATTTCCGCGCCTGTTCTCCGACCTCAGCAACAAGCACCCCGGCCGCTCGAAGCTCGAGCGTGTCCGCGCCGCGGCCGAACGCTCGAGCGCGGTCGTGCTGCTTAAGGGCCCGGACACCACCGTTGCCGCGCCCGATGGCCGCGCCGCCATCGCAGCCAACGCACCGCCATGGCTCGCCACCGCCGGCGCCGGCGACGTGCTCTCCGGCATCGTTGCCGGCCTTCTTGCCCAGGGCGTACCGGCGTTCGAGGCCGCCAGCATCGGCGTGTGGATGCATGGCGAGGCGGCCAGCGAAGCGGGACCCGGGCTGATCGCGGAAGACCTGACCGAGACGCTGCCGGCCGTGCACCGGCGCATCTATGACGCGCTCGGGGTGGAGTACTAGTGCTGAGGCGGCTCACGCTCGATGATATGGATGCCGCGGCATGGTGCACCGGACCGCATTTGATCAAGCGATGCCCGGGCTCGTTGGGCTCCACACGCCAGACGAAGATCGCTGGTTTTATCGCGAGCATGTTTTCGCAACGTGCCGCCTGTGGGGGTATTTCGATGGTGATGTCCCGAGCGGGATTATCGCCTTCCGCGAGGGTTGGATAGATCAGCTCTATGTGCTCCCCGCGGCCCAAGGCCGCGGGGCGGGCACCGAATTGCTCAACGTCGCCAAAGACGCCTTCGAACGTCTGCAACTCTGGACTTTCCAGCGTAACGCGCCGGCGCGGCGCTTCTACGAAGCCCGCGGGTTCGAACTGGCCGAGGAAACCGATGGGGCGAGGAACGAGGAGAAAGAACCGGACGTGCGCTATGTCTGGACGCGGCGGTAGGCGCTCACTCCACCGCGTACCAGCGCACCAGCCGCGGCGCGGCCCAGTCGGTTGCGACGGACTCGATCAGCCAGCGGCCGGGCGTGCTCGTTGCGAAAGCAATGCGCTGGGTCTGGCCGGGCTCAATCGCGAGCGTGTCGAGCCAGTAGGGCTTCCAGCCGTCGTCGAGTCGATCGAGCAGGCGGAAGTGGTGGCCGTGCAGGTGGAAGACGGCCGCGATGGGGGCGGTGTTCTTCAGTGCCAGCACGACAGTGCGGCCGGCCTTGGCGCGGAAGGCGGGGGCTGCCGAGGCGGAGAAGCTCGACGGGCGCGCCCAGCCGGCCTCGGCTAACCCCAAAGTGATATCGAACCGCAGGGCGCCCCTGAGGTCGAGATTGGCGGAGAGGCCGTTGGAGGGCAGCGGGGCCGGGGACGAAAGGCGGCTCGGGCGGAGCGGCGGCTCGGCTGACGTCAGGAGCCGGGCGATCGGACGGGCCTCCTTGCCGTCATGCAGCAGGATCGGCGCCGTGGAGCCCGGCGCCGCTATGCCGTCGAGAAAAACGTCGGCCCGGCCGCCGGGCGCCAGCACCAGGGCGCCGTTGCGGGCGGTGAAGGGTTCGGCCGGCTGGCCGTCCAGGGCCATGACCAGGACGTCAGCGCCCTCGAATTTGACCGCAATGACAGCGCGTTGG
This sequence comes from Bradyrhizobium sp. ISRA442, assembly GCF_038085055.1. Lineage (NCBI taxonomy): Bacteria > Pseudomonadati > Pseudomonadota > Alphaproteobacteria > Hyphomicrobiales > Nitrobacteraceae > Bradyrhizobium > Bradyrhizobium sp. ISRA442. The sequence continues at coordinate 343,466 of NZ_JALGCN010000007.1, read as the reverse complement.
CAGCCGTTGATCATGCGCAGCCTGAGCCGCTCGTTCGCTCGGAGGGTGAAGTCCGGCGCAATCTTGCCGTTGACGGTGAAGACTGCCGCGATCTCGCCCCCGGCGGCGCCCGGGAGAAGTGCGGTGCCGTCCGGGGCCAGGCGCCAGTCCTCCACCAGGAAGAGCTCGTCACGGTCGACCTCGGACGGCTCAGGCTCCTGAACAATGATGGGAAGTGGCCGGACCGGCTGCTTCAGACCATTGTCCAGCAGGCGAAGGTCGGCCATCAGGATTCCGGCATGAGGCATTGAAAGAATTGAGGTTTCCGTCCCTCCTGAGGTGACCGCTGAGCCTCCGAGCAGCGGTTCGACCGCGCTTGCCCCGTCGAGCCCGTACCAGGCCGGGGCAATCGGGACAGGCAGTTCGTTCCGGAGTGTCACCTCGCAGCGCTCGCCGCGCTTGAGACGGACGTCGCCGCTGGGACTTAAGGCGACCAGCTCCCAGATCGGTGTAGCCGGCTGAGCCGACCTCAGTGCCAGCGTTGCCGGCCTGGCCTGGAGGGCCAGCCGGACATTGGCGGCTGAAGTTGCGCCGCCGCAAATTAAGCCCGCCGCCGAGGCTCCCAGGCCGGCCAGAACATCGCGTCGGGTGGGCGCAAAAAATGTTGTCGTCATGGCCCGATGCGGATCATGCCGCGCTGGATAAGTCCAGCCGTCGTGCCTACTTGAACTGTGCCTCCAACCGGCCATTTTTTTGCTGCGAACAGTCGGGCGCATGCTATAAGCCCGGCCGCCCGCGGCATCGCGGCCGGTCTTGATGCAAATTCACGCGGGCGTGGCGGAACTGGTAGACGCGCTGGATTTAGGTTCCAGTGACGAAAGTTGTGGGGGTTCGAGTCCCTCCGCCCGCACCAAGCGCTTTCAGCGTTTGCACGGATTACCGAAGGGCCTGCTTCCTCGCGGATATTTTTCCGTCGGCGGCCAGGTCCGATGAACCACCGGCGGGAGGCGTTAGCCTTCGCGCCGGATCGATTGATGACAACGTCCCGACGCAATGCGCGCCGGGACCGAACGAGAAGAAGATTGGACGCCATGCAGGTCACAGAGACCCTCTCGGAAGGTTTGAAGCACGAGTTCAAGATCAGCGTTCCCGCGTCTGATCTCGATGCCAAGGCCGATGCCAAAATCGTCGATCTCAAGGACAAGGTCCGTCTCAACGGCTTCCGTCCGGGCAAGGTGCCGGTCGCTCACCTCAAGAAGGTCTATGGCCGTTCGGTGATGGCCGAGACCATTGACCAGACCATTCGCGACACCAACACGCAGCTATTCTCCGAGCGCGGCTTCCGCCTTGCGACCGAGCCGAAGATCACGATGCCGACCGAGCAGAAAGAGGTCGAGAAGCTGCTCTCGGGCAAGTCCGACCTGACCTACACGGTCGCGATCGAAGTGGTGCCGCCGATCGCGCTCGCCGACTTCAAGAGCTTCCAGGTCGAGAAGCCCGTCGCCGATGTCTCCGACACTGATGTTGACGAGGCGATCAAGCGCATCGCCGATTCCAACCGCGGCTATGCCGCCAAGGGCGAGGGCGCGAAGGCCGCCTCCGGCGACCGCGTCACCGTCAACTTCAAGGGCAGCATCAACGGTGAAGCCTTCGAGGGCGGCACGGGTGAGGGCATCCAGGTCGTGATCGGCTCCAACACCTTCATCCCGGGCTTCGAGGAGCAGCTCATCGGCATCGCGGCGGGCGAGACCCGCACGCTGAAGGTGTCGTTCCCCAAGAACTACATGAACGACAAGCTCGCCGGCCAGCCGGCCGAGTTCGAGACCACCGCGACGCTGGTCGAAGCGCCGCAGGATGTCGCCATCGACGACGAGTTCGCCAAGTCGCTCGGCCTTGAGTCGCTGGACAAGCTGAAGGAGGCCGCGCGCGAGCGGCTCGCCGCCGAGTTCGCGACCGCGACGCGCCAGCGCGTCAAGCGCGCGCTGCTCGACCGCCTCGACGAAGCACATCGCTTCGACGCGCCGCCCTCGCTGGTCGACGAGGAATTCAATCTGATGTGGAACTCGGTCAAGGCCGAGATGGACTCCGCCGGCAAGACCTTCGCCGACGAGAACACCACGGAAGACGCGGCGAAGGAGGAGTACCGCAAGATCGCCGACCGCCGCGTGCGGCTCGGCCTCGTGCTGTCGGAGATCGGCGAGAAGAACAAGATCACCGTGACCGACGACGAGGTGGGGCGCGCTGTGATCGAGCGCGCACGCCAGATGCCCGGCCGCGAGAAGGAGGTCTGGGACTTTTACCGCAACAATGCCAACGCGCTGGCCCAGCTTCGTGCACCGATCTATGAGGACAAGGTCGTCGACTTCATCCTCGAGCTCGCCAATGTGACCGAGAAGAAGGTTTCGCGCGAGGATCTCTACAAGGATGACGAGGCGGACAAGACTGCTGCCTGAGAGCGTTGAGGCAGTCTTCTGTTAAGGATGATCGGCACAAGAGGTCCAGCTAGCCAGGTGGCCGGCTGGGCCTCTTTGCGCGAATCAGCTTCAACTCCCGCTTGGATTAAGCCTTAATTCGGTCCGCACTTGTCTGGCGCGAATTGGGCTATATCTGTGGCTTCATCCGCTACCCAAGCCTTCTACGAAAGTTCCTGCATCACGGGACGTTCATCGGCCTTCCGGCAAATCCAGCGAGAGCTGGCGATGTCTGTCTCCGAAAACCCTAGGTGACTCATGCGCGATCCGGTTGAAACCTACATGAACCTCGTGCCCATGGTGGTCGAGCAGACCAACCGTGGCGAGCGCGCCTACGACATCTTCTCGCGCCTGTTGAAGGAGCGCATCATCTTCGTGACCGGACCGGTCGAGGACGGCATGTCGACCCTGATCGTCGCGCAGCTCCTGTTCCTTGAGGCGGAAAATCCGAAGAAAGAAATCTCGATGTACATCAACTCGCCGGGCGGCGTGGTGACGTCGGGCCTCGCGATCTACGACACCATGCAGTTCATCCGTCCGCCGGTCTCGACGCTGTGCACCGGCCAGGCGGCCTCGATGGGCTCGCTGCTGCTCGCCGCCGGCGAGAAGGACATGCGCTTCTCGCTGCCGAACGCGCGCATCATGGTGCACCAGCCCTCCGGCGGCTTCCAGGGTCAGGCCACCGACATCATGCTGCACGCCCAGGAAATCCTGAATCTGAAAAAACGGCTCAACGAGATCTACGTCAAGCACACCGGTCAGACCTACAAGTCGATCGAGGACGCGCTGGAGCGCGACAAGTTCCTGACCGCCGTCGACGCCAAGGAGTTCGGTCTGGTCGACAAGGTGATCGACAAGCGCGCCGAAGAGCCGGCGCCCGCGAAAGCCCAGTAGGATTACCACCATTGCACCGGCGATCCCTGCAATTGCAGGGGATCGTCAGGGCCGCGTTCACGTTAAGGACGTGTTCGCAAGGGCGCAAACGGACTTTTGCGCCCTGCAGCAAGCAGAAAGTTCCGCTTTCGTGCTTGTTTTTCGTGGCAATCCAGCAACGCGCGCGCGATTTCGATCACTTCTTCCGTGCCAAGACGTGAAATCACGGTATTGTCACGGGTAGCCAGCGACCCCCTGATTAGCGAATTCTTGATAGTCGGGTGACAGCATGGTTGGCTACGCTTGATCGGCTATGATCGCGGGAGAATCGAGTGACCGTGATTCGCACGGGATGTAACGCGTAGGGTCTTTTTTGGTACGGAATTTGCTCTATTTGAACCTTATGCCGGCGAGTGTGTCGGGGTGAGGCGATCGAGCGGACGGGATCGAACCGCGGACGGAGACAGGAATGAGTAAGGTCGGCACGAGCGACTCCAAGAACACGCTATATTGCTCGTTCTGCGGCAAGAGCCAGCACGAAGTCCGCAAACTGATCGCGGGTCCCACGGTCTTCATTTGCGACGAGTGCGTCGAGCTCTGCATGGACATCATCCGTGAGGAGAACAAGTCCTCACTGGTGAAGTCGCGCGACGGCATCCCGACGCCGAAGGAAATCTGCAAGGTGCTGGACGATTACGTGATCGGCCAGAGCCATGCGAAGAAGGTTCTGTCGGTCGCGGTGCATAATCACTACAAGCGCCTCAACCACCAGACCAAGCACAACGACGTCGAGCTCGCGAAGTCGAACATCCTGCTGATCGGCCCGACCGGATCCGGCAAGACGCTGCTCGCGCAGACGCTCGCCCGCATCCTGGACGTGCCCTTCACGATGGCTGACGCCACGACGCTGACCGAGGCCGGCTATGTCGGCGAGGACGTCGAGAACATCATCCTCAAGCTGCTGCAGGCCGCTGACTACAACGTCGAGCGCGCCCAGCGCGGCATCGTCTATATCGACGAAATCGACAAGATCAGTCGCAAGTCCGACAACCCCTCGATCACGCGCGATGTATCGGGTGAGGGCGTGCAGCAGGCGCTGCTCAAGATCATGGAGGGAACGGTGGCTTCGGTCCCGCCGCAGGGCGGCCGCAAGCATCCGCAGCAGGAGTTCCTGCAGGTGGATACCACCAACATCCTGTTCATCTGCGGCGGTGCCTTCGCAGGCCTCGAGAAGATCATCTCCGCGCGCGGCCGGTCGACCTCGATCGGCTTCGGCGCCCAGGTGCTCGCCCCGGAGGATCGCCGTACCGGCGAGATATTCCGTCACGTCGAGCCTGAGGACCTGCTGAAGTACGGCCTCATCCCGGAGTTCGTCGGCCGTCTGCCCGTGGTGGCGACGCTGGAGGACCTGGACGAGACCTCGCTGAAGAAGATCCTCACCGAGCCGAAGAACGCGCTGGTGAAACAGTACCAGCGGCTGTTCGAGATGGAGAACATCGAGCTGACCTTCGCCGACGAGGCGCTTGGCGCGGTCGCCCGCAAGGCGATCGAACGCAAGACCGGCGCGCGTGGGTTGCGTTCGATCCTCGAGGCGATCCTGCTCGAGACCATGTTCGACCTGCCGGGCCTCGAAGGTGTGGAAGAAGTCGTGATTTCGCGCGAAGTCGTGGAAGGTACGGCGCGTCCGCTCTACATCTATGCCGATCGGTCCGATCGCGCCGTCGAGAATGCCAGCGCCTAAATTGCGGCGCTGGCACGCTCCAATCGTCTCAATCTGAACTTATGGCTGCGGAATTCTCCGCAGCCAATGTTGCTCGCTCACTTGTGTGCGTAAGCGCCGAATGGCGCGCATTTTTCAATGACTTGACACCCCCCGGGGCGATAGCCACCTAATGTCGGCGGCGAGTGAGATTTCTCTTCAAGATTCGCCTCAGTTACGATCCGGCGATGCCGATCCGTCTGACAAGGACCGACCGGTTTTGCGGATCATCTCGGCACCTTGTGGCGGTTGCGCATAAGCAAGCGGACTGCGTGCAAGGGGGCAAAGCAAAAGGAAAAGGCCATGACTAATCCCAAACCCCGGCCAACCATCGTACATGGCGAAGCGCACGCTTATCCCGTGCTGCCGTTGCGCGATATCGTCGTATTCCCGCACATGATCGTGCCGCTCTTCGTCGGCCGCGAGAAGTCGATCCGCGCTCTCGAAGAGGTGATGAAGAACGATGCCCTGATCATGCTCGCGACGCAGAAGAACGCGTCCGACGATGATCCGGCGCCCGCTGCGATCTACGAGACCGGCACGCTCGCCAGCGTGCTGCAACTCCTGAAGCTTCCCGACGGCACGGTGAAGGTGCTGGTCGAAGGGCTCGAGCGCGCCCACGTGCAGAAGTACACGGACCGTGCCGACTATTACGAGGCGACCGCCGTTGCGCTCGCCGACACCGATGCGAAGTCGGTTGAGGCCGAAGCGCTGGCGCGCTCGGTCGTGTCCGACTTCGAGAGCTATGTGAAGCTCAACAAGAAGATCTCGGCCGAGGTCGTTGGCGTCGTGCAGGCCATCACCGATTTCGCCAAGCTCGCCGACACGGTCGCATCCCATCTCGCCGTGAAGATCGCCGATCGCCAGGGCATCCTGGAGACGCTGTCGGTCACGCAGCGCCTGGAGAAGGTGCTGGGCCTGATGGAGAGCGAGATCTCGGTGCTGCAGGTCGAGAAGCGCATCCGCTCGCGCGTCAAGCGCCAGATGGAGAAGACCCAGCGCGAGTATTATCTCAACGAGCAGATGAAGGCGATCCAGAAGGAACTCGGCGACGACGACGGTCGCGACGAACTCGCCGATCTCGAAGAGAAGATCTCCAAGACCAAGCTCTCCAAGGAAGCGCGCGAGAAGGCGCAGCATGAATTGAAGAAGCTGCGCCAGATGTCGCCGATGTCCGCGGAGGCGACCGTCGTGCGCAACTATCTGGATTGGCTGCTGTCGATCCCGTGGAACAAGAAGTCCAAGGTCAAGAAGGACCTGGAGGCAGCGCAAGCCATCCTGGACTCCGACCATTACGGGCTCGAGAAGGTCAAGGAACGCATCGTCGAGTATCTCGCGGTGCAGTCGCGCGCCAACAAGCTGACGGGGCCGATCCTGTGCCTCGTCGGCCCTCCCGGTGTCGGCAAGACCTCGCTCGGCAAGTCGATCGCGAAGGCGACGGGGCGCGAATTCGTGCGCGTCTCGCTCGGCGGCGTGCGCGACGAGGCCGAGATCCGCGGTCACCGTCGCACCTATATCGGTTCGATGCCCGGCAAGATCATCCAGTCGATGCGGAAGGCGAAGTCGTCCAATCCGCTGTTCCTGCTGGACGAGATCGACAAGATGGGCGCCGATTTCCGCGGCGATCCGTCCTCGGCGCTGCTCGAGGTCCTGGACCCCGAGCAGAACTCGACCTTCAACGACCACTACCTCGAGGTCGACTACGATCTGTCCAACGTGATGTTCATCACGACCGCGAATACGCTCAATATTCCCGGGCCGCTGATGGACCGCATGGAGATCATCCGGATCGCCGGCTACACCGAGAACGAAAAGGTCGAGATTGCGCGCAAGCACCTCATCCCGAATGCGGTGTCCAAGCACGGCCTGGAGTCCAAGGAGTTCTCAATCGATGACGACGCGCTCTTGCTTCTGATCCGCCGCTACACCCGCGAAGCGGGCGTGCGTAACCTGGAGCGTGAGCTCTCGTCACTCGCCCGCAAGGCGGTGAAAGAGCTGATGATCTCCAAGAAGAAGTCGGTCAAGGTCACCGAGAAGACTCTGGAAGAGCTCCTCGGCGTGCCGAAGTACCGTTTCGGCGAGATCGAGAGCGAGCCGCAGGTCGGCATCGTCACCGGCCTTGCCTGGACCGACGTCGGCGGCGAGTTGCTGACGATCGAAGGCGTCATGATGCCCGGCAAGGGCAAGATGACGGTCACGGGCAATCTGCGCGACGTGATGAAGGAATCGATCTCGGCGGCGGCGTCCTACGTCCGCTCGCGCGCGATCACCTACGGCATCGAGCCGCCGTTGTTCGACAAGCGCGATATCCACGTGCACGTGCCGGAGGGGGCGACGCCGAAGGACGGTCCATCCGCCGGCGTGGCGATGGCCACCGCGATCATCTCGGTGATGACTGGCATCCCGGTCCGCCACGATGTCGCGATGACCGGCGAGATCACGCTGCGCGGCCGTGTGCTGCCGATTGGTGGCCTCAAGGAGAAGCTGCTCGCCGCTGCGCGCGGCGGCATCAAGACGGTGCTGATCCCCGAGGACAACGCCAAGGATCTCACGGAGATTTCCGATGCGATCAAGGGCGGCATGGACATCATCCCGGTCTCGCGGCTGGACGACGTCGTCGCCAAGGCGCTGGTGAAGAAGCCGGTGCCGATCGTCTGGGAAGAGGACACCAAGGTGACGGTGAAGCCGGAGGGCGAGGAAGCCGCCGGCGGCCTGACCGCTCACTGAGGTTCAGCGAAAGATGATAAAACGGCGCCTTCGGGCGCCGTTTTTGTTTTGGAGGCACTTTCCTAGGGAGGGCAGACCCATGCGGATCGACGGGCAATGCCATTGCGGCCGGATCACCTATGAGGCCGAGATCGACCCCGACGCCGTCTCGGTCTGCCATTGCACCGATTGCCAGACCCTGAGCGGCTCGCCGTTCCGGGTGACCGTGATCTGCACCAGGCAGGCGATCCGGCTGACCGGCGGCACGCCAAAGGTCTACGGCAAGCACGGCGACAATGGCCGGATGCGCTTCCAGCACTTTTGCGGGAACTGCGGGGCTCCGCTGTTCACGAGCGGCGAGGGCGACCAGGCCGACGATTGGGGCATTCGCTGGGGCAGCATCCGCCAGCGCGATGCCTTGCGGCCCGTCAGGCAGATCTGGTGCCAGTCGGCTGCGGCGTGGATCGATTCCATTCCCGGCCTGCCGGGCCGGCCGCAGGATTGACGTCGAGGTCGCTAGGGCTGGGCACTTGCCCCTTCGGGGCACGTAGGGCTAAAGAGGCGGCGAGGGCGGTTAGCTCAGCCGGTTAGAGCATCTCGTTTACACCGAGAGGGTCCGCGGTTCGAATCCGTGACCGCCCACCAGCCTTCGCTCGCTTCGCGAGCTACGGCTGGGCAAGCCAGCCCCAACACCGATGTCGCGAAGCGAGCGAAGGCTGCCGCGCCGAAGCCCAACGGGCGAAGGCGGGCTTTTCGCCGCGAGCTCCCGCCGGGCGAACCAACTTTCCTTCCCGCGCGTCCTGGATTGGCAGGGCAGCACCTGGTGTGGCAACAAAAAGAAGACGGACACCGGCGCTCGCGCGGCGGGCCTCAATGGCTGAGTTCCTCCTCAACCGCGCGCAGTCCGTCGGATGTAATCCTGTACTGATCGCCTTGCGCCGTCATCCATCCGGACCTGACCATCTCACGGGCTGTATGTATAGAACAGACCGGGTGACTGGCTCCGGGGTGGTACAGCCTGTCGCTTCGGACAATCAGGTGTCCATAGAGCTGCGCTTGACGCAGTGCTCGGCACATCGACGGCGAAGGCTTGTCCATCTCTGGTCAAGCGCGGCCGCAGCGAATGTTCCTACGGCGTCGGTGCTTTTGAAGCATCTGGAGTTTGATTCGTGGGAGCCTGTCCTTGCTCAGCGAGCTGCGGCTGATGAGGCAACCACGGCCCGATTGATCGGCCCATTAGGCAGCCGGCGGCCGTCCTTCCTCGCCGCGCCTGGGCCCCGACGCCCGAAAGAGGCCTTCGGGACGTCCAAAATTACCTTTTTTCGGTCATCTTTTCGATCGCCGTCCGAACCACGGTTTTGGCTCCCTGCATCAGCGTGGAGTATCGCCGAGATGAGTGATCTTCGCATCAAGCTGGAAAGGTACGAGGCCAAAGCCGCCCACTGCATGAAAGCGGCTCAAGAAGCTCCTGATGAGGCCGGTCGGGCCTTTTATGAGGAGCTTGCTCACTATTACGACGAGCTGGCAACGGACTTCCGCCGCGTCCTTGCGAAGCGTACCGGAGTCTCGCTGGCGGCCGAATGATCGGCGTAGCGCAGGTCGGCAGTTAAATCCTCTCGCCGTCTCTCAACCTCTGACGCCGTGCCGCGCGGCGTGAACGCAAAAACGTCTCGCTGACAGGTGGACCGAAGAGGCCGCCGTCAGTTGACGGCGTCTTTGTATTTCGGCATCGGGGTCGTTCGACCAAGTTGCCGGAGGGACTTCCATGGAACAGCCAAGCGGACACGCGGAGAACGCCGACCAGATCGCCTATTGGAACGGACCGAGCGGGCAGCGCTGGGCCGATCGCCATGCGGCGCAGGAGAGTTTGCTCGGGCCGATCGCTGACGTGCTGATCGACCGCGCCAAGCCCAGGCCGGGCGAGCGCGTCCTTGATGTCGGCTGCGGCTCCGGTGCGACGACCTTCGCATTCGCGAAAGCGGTGGCGCCGAACGGGTTCGCGCTCGGCCTCGACGTATCAGACCCGATGCTGTCGCAGGCGCGTGCGCTGGCGCCCAAAGGCCTACCGCTCGATTTCGCGCTCGCGGATGCGACGGTCTATCCGTTCGAGCCGGCGAGCTTTGATCTCCTGGCCTCGCGCTTCGGCGTCATGTTCTTCGCCGACCCGATCGCATCCTTCACCAACCTTCGTCGTGCGTTGAGGCCGACCGGACGGCTGGCCTTCGTCTGCTGGCGCGAGCCGCGCGAAAACCCCTGGATGATGGCACCGCTGATGGCGGTCTACAAACACGTGCCGAAGATGCCGCCGGTCGGGCCCGAGGAGCCCGGTCCGTTCGCCTTCGCGTCGGAGGAGCGCGTGATGCGCATCCTCAAAGGCGCCGGTTTCGTCGATGTGGCGATGGAGCCGCACAATCTCGCGATGGACATCGCGATCGGCGGCGGGCTCGAAGCGGCCGTCGACGGTGCCTTGCAGATTGGCCCCGCCAGCCGCGCGCTTCAGGGCCACCCGCCGGAGACCTATACGGCCGCCAAGGCCTCGATCCGCGAGACGCTCGCGCCGTTCGTGAAAGGGCAGTCGGTGGCCTTGCAGGGGGCGATCTGGACCGTCACGGCGAAGGCGGCATAGGGGCCGCTGCTCACGCCGCGCCGTCATTACGAAGTAGAGTGCCGCCGTGGTGACAGACTGGATTGCTTCGCTGCGCTCGCAATGACGATGTGGATGCGTTCTTACGTTATGTTCTCTGCCGTCATGCCCGGGCTGAGCGAACCCCTCACACCACATCATCCGGCGCGAGCGCGCAGCCGTTGTCGGCTCCCGTCTCCACTTGAAGCGTGGTGTGGCCGATGCGGAAGGAGGTCTTCAGCAACTGCGCCGTTTCCATCAGGAATGCATCGCCCGCGGCGCCGCCGGGCATGACGAGGTGACAGGTCAGCGCCGTCTCGGTGGTCGAGATCGGCCAGACATGGAGATCGTGGATCGCTGATACGCCGGGACGGTTCAGGAGGAATGCCCTGATGGCATCGAGGTCGGTCCCCTTCGGCGCGGCGGCCATCGACATGTCGATGGAACTGCGCAGCAGGCTGGTCGTGCTCCAGAGGATGGTGGCGCAGATCGCGAGGCTGGTCACGGGATCCAGCCAGAGCCAGCCGGTCCAGATGATCAGCGCCGCCGAGACGACGACGCCGAGCGAGACCGCGGCGTCGCCGGCCATGTGCAGAAAGGCGCCTTCGATGTTGATGTCGTCTTTCCGCCCGCGCGCAAACAACATGGCTGTGGCGCCATTGATCAGGATGCCGATGCCGGCGACCACCATTACGGTCACGCCGGCGATCGGCTGGGGCTCGCGCAGGCGCAAGATCGCTTCCCAGCCAATCGCGCCGGTCGCGACCAGCAGGAACACCGCGTTGGCCAGTGCCGAGAGAATGGTGGACGCGCGCAGGCCGTAGGTGAAACGGCCGCTCGGCGCGCGCTTTGAGGCCACCGAAGCCCCCCAGGCCACGACCAGGCCGAGCACGTCGCTGAGATTGTGGCCGGCATCGGCGAGTAGCGCAGTGGAATTGGCGATATAGCCGTACACTGCCTCGGCCACGACCAGCGCGGTGTTGAGCGAGATGCCGATTGCGAAGACCTTGCCGAAATTGGCCGGCGCATGGGCATGGCCGTGGCTGTGATCATGGCCATGATGATGACCTTGTGCGTGGCTGGCATGGTCATGGTGATGACCGGCATGATGATCGTGGCTTGCCACGTCTATCGCTCCTCCGAAGCGGCCAAATCCGCGCCCATTGTAGGTGTTTCGCTCGTTCCGTCACGGCGGAACAGCACATAAAGCGCCGGCAGCACCAGCAGCGTCAGCATGGTCGAGGAGATGATGCCGCCGATCACCACGGTCGCAAGCGGCCGCTGCACCTCGGCGCCGGCGCCGGTGGCGAGCGCCATCGGCACGAAGCCGAGTGAGGCGACCAGCGCGGTCATCAGCACCGGGCGCAGGCGCGTCAGCGCGCCCACGCGCACCGCGTCCGCGACGGAGCGTCCCTCGCGGCGCAGCCGCTCGATGAAGGCGATGATGACGAGGCCGTTGAGCACGGCTACGCCCGACAGGGCGATAAAGCCGACGCCGGCGCTGATCGACAGTGGGATGCCGCGCAGCAGCAGCGCCGCAACACCTCCGGTCAGCGCCAGCGGTACGCCGCTGAACACCAGCAGCGCATCGGCCGCAGAGCCCATGCTCATGAACAGCAGCAGGAACACCAGGAGCAGCGCCACCGGCACGACGATCGTCAGCCGCTTGGTCGCGGAGACAAGCTGCTCGAACTGTCCGCCCCAGCCGATCCAGTAGCCCGGCGGCATCTTCACCTTTTGCGCCACGGCGGCCTCGGCTTCAGCGACGAAGGAGCCGAGATCGCGTCCGCGGACGTTCGTTGCGACCACGACGCGGCGCTTGCCGTTCTCGCGGCTGATCTGGTTCGGCCCCGGCGCGACCTCCACCGTGGCCAGCGAGGAGAGCGGTACGTAACGCGGCGCCGCGCCGGTTGCTCCCGTCCACGCTGTTCTGGTCAGTGCCGCACTCTCTGGTGCGGGGGGCAGGGAAATGGGGATGGCCTTGATGGCATCAATGTTGGCACGCAGGTCCTCCGGCAAGCGCACGATGATGTCGAAGCGGCGATCGCCCTCGTAGAGCTTGCCTGCAGGCTTTCCGCCGACCGCGATTTCGACCACGTTCTGTACGTCGGTGACGCTGAGGCCGTAACGCGACAGCGCTTGCCGGTCGAGCTTGACGGTCAGGATCGGCAGGCCCGCGACCTGCTCGGTCTTGATATCGGCGGCGCCTTCAATGCCACGCAGGACGGATTGCACCTGCTGCGCGATCCCGAGCAGGATATCGAGGTCGTCGCCGAATATCTTGACGCCGACGTCGCTGCGCACGCCCGCGATGAGTTCATTGAAGCGCATCTGGATCGGCTGCGTCATGCCGTAGGTCGTGCCCGGCAGCGTGTTGGCGACGCGCTCGAGCTCCTCGACGACATCGGCCTTGGACTTGCCGGGGTCGGGCCATTGCTCCTTCGGCTTCAGCATGACGTAGGTATCGCCGGCGTTGGGCGGCATCGGATCGTTGGCAACCTCCGCGGTGCCGAGCTTGGAGAACACGGTGGCGACCTCAGGGACCCGCTTGAGCGCGCTCTCGAGCCGAAGCTGCATCTCGACGCTTTGCGTCAGGCTGGTTCCGGGAATCCGGATCGCCTCGATCGTCACGTCTCCCTCATCCAGATTCGGGATGAATTCGCCGCCCATCCGGGTTGCGGCAAACAGGCTGCCGGCCACGATCACGAGAGCGGCGAGGGCGACGCCGGCATGGTGACGGATGACTCGGTCGAGAAGCGGGACATAGACCCGCCTCGCACCGCGCATGAAGATGTTCTCCTTCTCCGAGACCTTGCCGCTGACCAGGATCGCGATCGCGGCGGGAACGAAGGTGACGGACAGCAGCGCGGCGCCAGCCAGCGCCATCAGCACGGTGAGCGCCATCGGCGTGAACATCTTGCCCTCGGTGCCGGTCAGCGTCAGGACTGGGAGATAGACCACCGCGATGATGAGCGTCCCGAACAGGCTCGGCTTGATGACTTCGCTGGCTCCGGCGCGGATCGTTTCGGTGCGTTCCGTGAGCGACAACAGGCGTCGCCGCCTTTGTTGCTCCTGCGCAAGCAGGCGCAGGCAGTTCTCGACGATGATGACGGCGCCGTCGACGATGATGCCGAAGTCGATCGCGCCGAGGCTCATCAGATTGGCACTGACCCTGGTCTCGACCATGCCGGTGATCGTCAGCAGCATGGACAGCGGAATGACGCAGGCGGTGATCAGAGCCGCGCGGATGTTGCCGAGGACAAGGAACAGGACGGCAATGACGAGGGCGGCTCCCTCCAAAAGGTTCTTCTGAACCGTCTCGATCGTCGCTTCCACGAGATGCGTCCGGTCATAGACCGCGTGCGCGACGACGCCATCCGGCAGCGACTTCGCGATCTCGCGCAGCTTGGCCGCGATCCGCTGCGCGACAGAGCGGCTATTTTCGCCGATCAACAGCATCGCTGTGCCCAGCACGGTCTCCTGGCCGTCGACGGATGCCGCGCCGGTCCGCAGGTCTTTGCCTTCCTGGACGTCGGCGACGTCGCGAACGCGAACCGGCACGCCGCCGCGGGATCCGATGACGATATCGCGGATTTCATCGATGGTTGCGACCTGGCCGGGCGCACGGACCAGATATTGCTCGCCGTTGCGCTCGATGTAACCGGCTCCGACATTGGCATTGTGGGCAGCTAGGGCGGTGAGCACGTCCCGGAAGCCAAAATTGTAGGCCATCAGCCGGCCCGGATTTGGCAGCACGTGGAATTGTCGCTCGTAGCCGCCGATCGAGTTGACCTCGACCACACCCGGGACGGTACGGAGCTGTGGCTTGATGATCCAGTCCTGGATGGTCCGGAGCTCGGTGGGCGTGTACTCGCGGCCATTCGCCGATTTCGCGCCCGGCGTGGCGCTGACGGTGTACATGTAGATTTCGCCGAGACCGGTCGATATCGGTCCCATCGCGACCTCGGTTCCGGCAGGCAGTTGATCCTTCACCTGCTGAATGCGCTCGCCCACGAGCTGGCGGGCGAAGTAGACGTCGGTGCCTTCCTGAAACACGACCGTGACCTGACTCAGGCCATAGCGGGAGATCGAGCGCGTATAGTCGAGCCTGGGCAGGCCGCCCATCACGGTTTCGATCGGAAAGGTGATGCGCTGTTCGGCTTCGAGCGGGGAGAGGCCGGGAGCGTTCGTATTGATCTGGACCTGGACGTTGGTGATATCCGGGACCGCATCGATCGGCAGGCGTGCGAAATTCCAGGCGCCGAAGGCGCCGGCCGCGAGCGTGAGAAGAACCACCAACCAGCGCTGACGGATGGAGAAGGCGAGGAGACGCTCAATCATGATCGGCCTCTCCCTTGCCCATCTCCGCCTTCACGACAAAGCTGTTCTCGGCAACGTAGCGCTCGCCTGCGGAAAGGCCTGCGCGGATTTCGACGAATTTCGGATCGGACTCGCCGAGCTCGACCGGGCGCGCCTCGATCTTGTCACCGTCCTCGCGAACGAAGACGATCGTTCTGTTCTCCAGCGTCTGGATCGCGGCCTTTCGAACCGCGACGGCAACGTTGCGCGCGGCCAGGATCAGCCGCGCCGTGACGAACAGCCCGGGCCGCAGCCTGCCGTCGGGATTTGGCAAGACGACGCGTGCGAGCGCGGTCTGTGTCTCGCTCGAGCCGATCGGCGCGAGGTAGGAGATCGTGCCCTTGATCTCGCCGCGGCGGTCGTCCGGATCGATCAGCACCGCGTCGCCGAGGCGAACGCGCCGGAGGTCCTGGCGATAGATCGAGAGATCGACCCAGATGGTGGAGAGGTCGGCGACGACGAACGCCGGCTTCTGCTCGGAGGCGTATTCGCCAAGCGAGATCTGCCGCTCGATGATGGTGCCGCCGATCGGCGCCTTGAGCTCGTAAACCGTTAGGCTCTGGTTGCTCTCGATCGCGGCGAGCAGGTCGTCCTTGGCAACCTTGTCGCCGATGCGTTTCTGGATTGATTTGGCGATGCCGGGAAAACGCGGCGTCACCTGCACCACTGCTTCCTGGTTGGCGTGCAAGGTGCCGTTGAAGGCGAGGGTGTCCGTCAGCGTGGCGCTTGCGGCCTCGGCCAGGACCACGCCGGCGGCAGCGAGCTTGACGTCGGAGATCCGGATGCGGTCGGCGCCGTGCTCGTCCTGCTCGACGTGTTCGTTCGGCTTCCCGGGCTTCCTCTCCTCGTTGTGAGCTCTCGGCTCGACCCTGGCGGGCGCGAGCATCGCGTAGCCGTAGGCGCCGAGCGCGGCGGCGATGAGTGCGACGAGGGTGGCGGATGACGTCTTCATCTTGCGCTCTCCCGGGCGAGCGTGAAGGGATTGCCGACGAGGCCTTCAATGGTCGCAACGCCGGCGTGGAAATTCTGCAGCGCCTCCTGCTCGCGCAGGCGCGCCTGGGTGACGCTTGCCTGGGCGTCGAGCACTTCGAGCAGCGTGAAGCGGCCCTGGCCGTAGCCTTGCGAGATCGCCTCCGCAGCTTCAGTCGCCTTCGGGATCGCGGTCTCGCGCAACACGGCAAGCTCGCGCAGCGAGCCCTCGAGCGAGTCGTAGGCACGGCCCGCGACCACGATCAGCGTGTTGCGGTTGGCCTCGCGCTCGGCGCGGGTCTTGGCAAGACTCTCCTGCGCCGAGAGGATATTGCCCTGGTTTTGGTCGAACACCGGAATCGGCACCGAGACGGTGAGGCGCACCGCGTCGTCATTGGTCTCGTTGAAATGCCGCCAGCCGGCGGCGATCCGCACGTCCGGATAGGGTTTCAGCCGCGCCAGCAGCAACTCGGCATTGCGCTGCGCATAGACCGCGGTCCAGCGCACAAGCTGCGGATTGGCGTCGATCGCGGCGACCACCGACTTGAACGAGGGCGGGCGTCCGGTGGTGTCGAGCCGGCCGGAGACCTCTTGGAATTTCGCCGCGGGATCGCCCATCAGCACGGCAAGCTCTCGTCGAGCGCTGGCCAAGGTTGCCTTGAGACGCTCGCGATCGGCCTTGACCAGCGCAGAGGCAACCTCGGCGCGGCCGGTTTCGGCGGGCGAGGAGGCGCCGGCTTCGACGCGACGGCGCAAGAGCGGCGTCAGCCGGTCGATCGCGGCAATCTGCTCGTCGAGGATCTGGATGCGCCGCTGCGCGCCGAGCACGTTGAGGAAGGCGATCGCGGTCTCCGACAGCACCTCGAGCCTGATGGCCTTGCGCTGGATCGCAGCGACCTCGACGCCGGCCGCACCGGCGGTGATCCGCGCCTCGCGCTTGCCGAACAGCTCGAAGGCCTGGCTGATCTGGAGGGTGGTTTCGGCCGATTTTGTGCCGCGGTAGATGCCGGAGCCGAACGAGTTGTCCTGCTCATAGGACAGTTCCAGATTGAGCAGCGCTCCGGCCTGGATGCGCTGGCCCGTCGCGATGCCGACGTCGCGCTCGGCCGCGGTGAGCCGCGGGCTGGCCGCGAGCGCGCGCGTCAGCGCTCCCCGCATCGTCAGGGTCTGGGCGTGTGACGTCAGCACAAGGAATGGGCTGATGAGAAAAGCCATCGCGCACGCCATGCGCGCGGCCGTTCGCCTGCAAAACATGAATACGACCTGTGAAGGAGGACCATGGGCGCATGCGGCGCCCGGCTATCCGCTCAGGTCAGATGCTTGGGAGGCGGGGAGTCCGTATCGGGCGCAATGCCGGCAAGCGCGGCTTGAAGCGGCAGCGGCGGCTCCGCAGGGAGGTCGGCAACGCCGTCCGGCTGCGCCGGCTGGACGACCGCGACCGAGAAGCAACCGTGGCAGTGATGGCCGGCGACGGCCTTAGGGTCGCCATGTCCAGCAGGGCCATTGTCGAGGATCGAAGCGATCTCCGAGCCGCCGGAGGGGCTGGTCACGTCGATGTCAAGCGCACCATGCAGCGCGCCCGCGAGCAAGTACATGGTCGAAACGAACACGGCCACAAGCCCGCGCCAATTGCGCAGGTGAAAGAATCCTCGAGGCCTTCGGATCGAAGTCACGACATCACTCAGGTTTTCGATCCGCATGCGGTAGCATGGCGGCGGGAATAGTGTCGACCCGCAATAATGTTACGTGTGGGGAACTCGATGTCGCGGGGGCAGGACGCCGCAATTGTCCGGGTAACATGATCGTCTTATCCTGCCCGGCATGGCCGACGCCTGCTGTTCACCCCCACCGCTGAATCTCGATCGCCATCGCGACAACGGGGCCTATCGCCGCGTGCTATGGGTGGTGCTCGCCGTCAATGCAGTCATGTTCCTGGCCGAAATCGGAGTGGGCCTTGCCGCCGGATCGGCCTCGCTTCAGGCGGACGCTCTCGATTTCCTGGGAGACTCCGCGAACTACGCCATCAGCCTCTTTGTGGTCGGGATGGCGCTGCGCTATCGCGCTGCAGCGGCCCTTGCGAAGGGGCTGACGATGGGCGCCTTTGGGCTCTGGGTCGTCGGTACGGTCGTTTGGCACGCCGCCCACGGCACGCTGCCGAACGCATTCGCCATGGGTGCGGTCGGAGTGGCCGCCCTTGCCGCGAACGCTGCTTCGTTCGGGTTGCTATGGGCCTATCGCAAGGGCGACTCCAATATGCGCTCCGCCTGGATATGCACCCGCAATGACGTGCTCGGAAACATCGCCGTGCTGCTGGCCGCGCTCGGCGTGTTCGGGACCGGTACGGGCTGGCCCGATGTCATCGTGGCTGCCATCATGGCCGGCCTCGCGCTTCAGGGAGCGGTTGTCGTGGTACGGCACTCCCGAATGGAGCTGAGGATCGCTCCGACCTAGAACAAACCCCGGTCGATGTCGTGACTCGCTGGAACAAGTCGCGCCGGCGGAGAGGAACGTCCGTTAGGCCGCTAGGGTTCGTTATTCCTCGTGTCGGTGGTGGTAGTGCATCGATGCGCCTCCGGTGTAGCCGCGCAATTCGGCGTACTTATCCAATTGAGGCTTGTCGAGAACGGCCCGCGTAAGCAGATGGTACTTGAGGTGTGCGTTTCGAAGCTCGCCCTGAATGATTGAGATTGCGGCCGTCGCCGCTCTGAGGCTTTCGGGGGTTACGCTCCCGCTGGCGAATTGCTGGTCTAACTCGCCTTCCTTGTCGATCAGCCGGCTTCCGAGAGGGATCGCTTCGGACCTCATGGCGGCAAACATCTCCTGCACCTTGCCCCGCTGCTCGGAGGTCAGCCCCAAACGGTCCGCAAGCTCAAGAACATGGGAAGGCCCCGGATAGCCGTTGATCTCGGCAGCGAGTGCCAATCCCATGCCGCGGCCAGCGCGCAAGTCTGCGATCTCTTGATCCGAGAGCGCCTTTATCTGGCGGAGCTGCATCCCGGCATAGAGTGTCTGCGCCCACAGCGATGCCGAGACGAGGAAAATGACTATTGCAGCGATGAACTTCATGTCGATGTTCCTCCCGGCCTAGACAATCTGTAGCTTGTAATTCGCGGTCGAGACCAGCCAAGAGCTCAGCAGTGATCTTCTATCGTCCTGGAGATTTCGCCTGGCGCAGCGAAAATCACGTCCGCCCGATCACCCATCATTCCGGCTGACACGATAGCGGGCGCGCCGCTCTGCGGTCCGTCCTGGCTGGAATCCGTTTTCAGACGCAGATTGCGCTCCCAGAAGGGGCGCGTCTTGCCGTCGGCCGTTGTCACGCGATAGGTGTCCCGGCAGTGACTGATGCTGGTCACGCGCTGTGTGGCATCCAAGGCCTTCAGATTGGGCGCGCGCCCGCCGCCCATCATCCCTCCCATCATGCCGCCCATCCCGTTCATGCGGTTTTGCGCAGTTCGCTCCGGCGCGGCCCCCGGTTTGGTTGCTTCCTTGAGGAACGCCAGTAGATCGGCGCGAACGCGTGAGTCCTTGATGCCCTCAAACGGCATCTCGTTGTCCGGCACCATCCGCGCGGGATCGGTCAACCAAGCATCCAGCGAGCGGTCGTCCCAAATGATCGCCGAAGCTTTCAGCGCGTCGGAGTAGCGGTCGAAGCTCGGCAGGCTTCCCGCCTTTCTGCCCCAGAGGTTTGCGAGACTTGGCCCCGTCATGTTGCGGTCTGTCTCGAGTGAGTGACATGCCGCACAGACGCGAAAATCGTGCTCCCCGCGAGTTATGCTGTCCTGTTGCGCGCGGGCCGTCGGGGAGGCGAGGATAGCCGCGAGAGCCGCAAATAGAATGCGATGCATGTTCAATCTCTTCGGTTTGAGAAGAACAGGTATTTGATCAACGCTGCCGCCCCTAACAAAAGAACGAGGACAATCAGGACGGCCGTAAGCCCCATGTAGCCCATCATTCCCGACATCATGTCGTGCTTCATTGGCTCACCTCATTTGGCAGGCTCCGGGATTCGCAATTTCGTGACGATCGCTTTCGACTTCGCCGGCGGTCGTGGTTTGCCCGCAGAAGGCAAACGGAAGCCCTTGACCAGCCCGAAGATCGCCGGGATGACGATCAACGTCAGCAGCGTCGACGAGATCATGCCGCCGATCATCGGCACTGCAATGCGCTGCATGATCTCCGACCCTGTGCCGCTGCTCCACATGATCGGAAGCAGGCCGGCCATGATCGCGACCACCGTCATCATCTTCGGCCGGACGCGCTCGACGGCGCCTTCCATGATGGCGTCGTAGAGGTCGCCGCGGCTCATGGCCTGGCCTTCGAGCGCGCAGCGCGCCCTGGTCTCGGCAAGTGCCTGGTTGAGGTAGATGAGCATCACCACGCCGGTCTCGGCGGCCACGCCGGCAAGCGCAATGAAGCCGACGGCGACCGCGACCGAGAGGCTGAAGCCGAGCCACCACATCAGCCACAGCCCGCCGACGAGGGCGAACGGCAACGACAGCATCACGATCAGGGTCTCGGTGAGCGAGCGGAAATTGAGGTACAGCAGCAGGAAGATGATGAGCAGCGTCGCCGGCACGACGATCTTCAGACGGGCCATGGCCCGCTCGAGATATTCATACTGTCCGCTCCAGACCACGTAGTAGCCCGGCGGGAACTGGACGCTCGCCTGCACCGCGCGCTGCGCCTCAGTGACGTAGCCGCCGAGGTCGCGGTCGCGGATGTCGACATAGATGTAGGTCGCAAGCTGTGCATTCTCCGTCCGGATCGATGTCGGACCGCGTGCGAGTTGGACGGTCGCGACTTCGGCGAGCGGGACCGCACCGCCGGCCGGCATGGGAACGAGGATGTCGCTTGCGATCTTCTTCGGATTGTCCCTGAGATCGCGCGGATAGCGCATGTTGACCGTGAAGCGCTGGCGACCCTCGACGGTGGTGGTGACCGCCTGGCCGCCGAGCGCGGTCGCGATCGTGTCCTGGACGTCCTGGACCATAATTCCGTAGCGGGCCAGCGCGGAGCGATCGGGCGTGATTTCCAGGTAGTAGCCGCCGATGCTGCGCTCCGCGTAGGCGGACGAGGTCCCGGGCACCGCACGCAGCACCTGCTCGATCTGCTTGGCCAGCCTGTCGATCTCGACGAGATCGGTGCCGATGACCTTGACGCCGACGGGGGTCCGGATGCCGGTCGAGAGCATGTCGATGCGCGCCTTGATCGGCATCGTCCACGCGTTCGACACGCCTGGAAATTGCAGCGCCTTGTCCATCTCGGCGACTAGCCCGTCTATCGTGAGGCCTGGCCGCCACTGCTCCCTTGGCTTGAGATTGACGACGGTCTCGAACATCTCGGTCGGCGCCGGGTCCGTCGACGTCGACGCGCGGCCGGCCTTGCCGTAGACGGACCCCACTTCCGGAAACGACTTGATGATCCGATCCTGCGTCTGCATCAGTTCGGCCGCCTTGGTGACCGAGATGCCGGGCAGCGTCGTCGGCATGTAGAGCAGCGTGCCTTCGTTGAGGTTCGGCATGAACTCGGTGCCGAGCTGACGTGCGGGCCAGATCGTGACGGCGAGCACCCCGATCGCGGCCAGGACGACGAGGGTCTTCGCGCGCAGCACGCCCTTGATGACCGGGCGGTAGATCCAGATCAGCAACCGGTTGAGCGGGTTTCTGTGCTCGGGAACGATCCGTCCCCGGACGAAGATCACCATCAGCGCCGGCACCAGTGTTACCGAGAGTAGCGCCGCTGCGGCCATTGCGAAGGTCTTGGTGAAGGCGAGCGGGCTGAACAGCCGGCCTTCCTGCGATTCCAGCGTGAAGATCGGCATGAATGACACGGTGATGATCAGCAGGCTGAAGAACAGCGCCGGCCCGACCTCTGAGGCGGCATCGATCAGGATCGCGATCCGCGACCTGCCGGGCTCGGCGCGCTCCAGGTGTTTGTGGGCGTTCTCGATCATGACGATAGCGGCGTCGACCATGGCGCCGATCGCAATCGCGATGCCGCCGAGACTCATGATGTTGGAGCCGATTCCGAGCAGCTTCATCGCGCCAAAGGCCATCAGCACGCCGACTGGCAGCATCAGGATGGCGACGAGCGCGCTGCGGACGTGCAGCAGGAAGACGATGCACACCAGCGCGACGACCACGCTTTCCTCGACCAGCGTGTGCTTGAGCGTATCGATGGCGGCGTAGATCAGGTTCGACCGGTCGTAGACAGGAACGACCTCGACCGACTTCGGAAGGCTGGTGGCGATCTCCTTGAACCGCTTCTTGACGTTCTCGATCACGTCGAGCGCGTTCATGCCGAAGCGCTGCAACACGATCCCGCTGGCGACTTCTCCATCGCCGTTGAGCTCGGTGATGCCGCGCCGCTCGTCCGGCCCCAGTTCGACCCGGGAGACGTCCCGCAGCAGCACGGGCGTGCCCTTGTCCGTCTTGAGGACGATGTTGCCGAGATCGTCGATGCTCTTCAGATAGCCCTTTCCGCGGATGACGTATTCGAACTCCGACAGCTCGACGGTACGCCCGCCGACGTCGGCGTTACTGGCGCGGATCGCGTCCCGGACCTTTTGCATGGTGATGCCGAGGTCTCGCATGCGCTGTGCGTCGAGGATCACATTGTACTGCTTGACGAAGCCGCCGACGCTCGCGACCTCCGCGACGCCCTCGGCCTTCGCGAGCGCGAATTTGAGATTCCAGTCCTGAATCGTCCTTGTCTCGGCCAGATTCAGTTCCTTGGACATCACCGCGTACTGGTAGACCCAGCCGACGCCGGTCGCGTCCGGGCCGATGGTCGGCGTCACGCCTGCCGGCAGCCGCGACGTCGCACTGTTGAGGAATTCGAGAACGCGGGAGCGCGCCCAATAGATGTCGGTGCCGTCCTCGAAGATCACGTAGACGAAGGAAACTCCGAAGAAGGAGAATCCGCGCACGACCTTGGATTTCGGGACGGTGAGCATCGCGGTAGCGAGCGGATAGGTGACCTGGTCTTCGATCACCTGCGGCGCCTGCCCAGGATACTCCGTGTAGACGATGACCTGCGTGTCGGAGAGGTCGGGGATGGCGTCGAGCGGCAGATGGACGAGCGCGTAGATTCCGGCGGCAGCAGCGAAGCCGGTACCGAACAGCACCAGCAGCAGGTTGCGCGCCGACCAGGCGATGACGCGTGCGATCACGGGCGCGCCTCCATGCTGCCTGCCGCCGGCTCGGCCGGTTTCTCGTTCGCCTCGGAAAATCCCTTCAGTGCAGCCTTCAGATTGCTCTCGGCATCGATCAGGAAGTTTGCCGAGGTGACGACGGCCTCGCCCTCCGACACGCCTTGGGCAACCTCGACGAAGCCGCCGCCCCGACGACCGAGCTTCACTTCGCGCGGCTCGAAGCGCCCTTCGCCTTTGTCGACCAGGACGGCCTGGCGGCTTCCGCTGTCGAGCACGGCGCTTTCCGGCACCGCCAGCACCGGTCCCGGCGTGCCGACCTCGATCTCCGCATCGACATACATCTCGGGTCGCAGCAGTTCATCGGGATTGGGCACCTCGATCCGAATCCGCGCCGTGCGCGTCGCTGCGTTGAGATGAGGATAGATCAGCGCAACCGTGCCGCCGAAGCTCTGGCTGGCGAGCGCGCGCGGCCTGACGGTTACCTTCGTGCCGATGGCGACCTGCGCCAGATCGCGCTCTGCGACATCGATGAGCACCCAAACCAGACGGTGGTCGGCGATCCTGAACAGCACGTCGCCGGGGCCCGCACGCATGCCGTTCACGGCGTTGCGCTCCAGGATCTCGCCGTCCTGCGGCGCGAGCCAGGGAATCGACAGCAAGATTTCCCGGTTGCGTTCGAGCTCCCTGATGGCCGGCTCCGGGGTGGCCAGATTTTCCAACCTGCGGCGCGCGCCCTTCAGCTCCATCCCGGTCGCGCCGGCGTTGATGGCGGAGAGATATTCGGCGGCGGCGCTGGACAGCGCTGGGCTGTACACGTTCATGAGCGGTTGCCCCTTGTGGACGTGATCGCCCGTCGTGACGTTGGCGACGCTCTCGACGAATCCCTCGAAGCGCAGCGCGACCACCGAGACGCGTCTCTCGTCCTCCTGGACGGTCCCTGGCGCGCGGATCAGCGACTTCACGAGCCGCCTCACCACCGGCTCCGATTTGACGCCGGTGCGCTGGATCTTGCCGGGCGACAGTTTGATTGAGCCGTCGTCACTATCGTCGCCCTCATAGACGGGAATGTAGTCCATCCCCATCGAGTCCTTCTTCGGCACCGGGGAGGTGTCGGGCAGGCCCATCGGGTTGCGGTAATATTTGACTTTGCGATCGCGATCGCTCTGCGCCTTGGCCGAGTTCTTGGCCGCGTTCATCGTTGCTGGCTGGTCGGGCGTATCGGCGGTCGCCGGCACGGCGACATAGTCGCGGCCGTCCTCGGTTTTCTTCGGCGTCGGCGAATAAAGCGGTTTGCCGTCAGGGTCCTGATAGTAGAGCGGGGCACTGGTGTCCGCTGCACCGGCCGCGGACAGCAAGGGGCCGATGTCCGGCGGCAAGTTGCTGCCGGCGAACAGCGCGACACCTGCCGCTGCGAGGATCGCAGCAGCAGTGCCGATGAGGCGGTTGCGGCTCATTGCTCGGCCGTGACGACGAGCTTATTTTCGACCGTTCCGGTTTCGCCTTGCACCTTGGCGCCAAGCGAAAGCTGCCATCGTCCAGCCATGCCGAAGGTCGCCTTGAATCGGTAGGTGCCGGGCTCGGTCGCCGGCATGGGCGTGACCTTGGTGGCCATCTCCTGCATGCCGTCCGGAGCCATGTCGAGCCGGCTGGCGAAGACCACCGCGTCGGGCACGGCCTTGCCGGTCGTCTTGTCGACAAGTCGCACCGCCACGATGCGATCGTCTCCGGCCTTGACGGTCGGCTGAACGAGCCGGAACTCGTAATTCTTGATTTCGGCATGCGCAGTACCCGTGAGGGCAGCGCCGATCAGCACGGCCACGGCGGCGCGCGCGACGTTGAACGTTGTCATGAATTCAATTCCTCGATTGGTCTGATGGAGCCGCCAGGGCCGCACGCGACAAGCCGCAATGCAGCCAGGCGACAGGCAGCGGTGCGCGCGCCGGCTTAGACGCGCGGGATCATCAGGCGCGTGAACGCCGATCAGACCTGGGTTCGAGGGGGATGGTCGGGCGGCTTTGCGCCGAGTCCGTCGACGAGAGGATCATTACGCAGCACAAGCGCGCTGTGCCGGGCCTGGCGCTCGGTCAGCGCAGCAGCTCCAGACGGCGCGGGGACCGAGATGTTCAGCAGGCAGAGCGCCACGAACGGGCAGGGACCGTCATCCTTGTCCTTGGTCTGTCCTGGGCAGCACGGCATGTCCGCCATCGCTTGCATATCATCCGACAAAGCCTGCACGTCGCCCGGCATAACCTGCGTGTCGTCCGACATCGCTTGCATGTCGTCTGACATGCCCTTCATGCTCTGGTGGTGCGCGGCGCCGGAGACGGGCACGGCAAGCGCAGGGGCGGCCAGCGGCGCGAGCAGAAGCCCGAGCGCGACCAGCAGCATGACCAGAGCGTTGGCGAACCGTTTCAGGAGCATGCTCGATTGTCGCACGTCGTGACGGAACCTGCAAACCGTGCCGCCATCACGATTTGGCCAGACACAAACGCGGCGGGCGTTTTTCCTGTCGGGAAAAATTTATTCGTGTTGTGCGAATTTGGACTCTCTTAACGAGAATGCGATCAGGCGCGGCGCTCGGATCGTTGCGACAGGAGTGCGTCGGCTGCCGCGTCTTGAACGAGCCAGTCCTCCCTGGCTTCGACCGTGACCGTCACGTGACAACTCGCCTCCATCGCCCGTTCCAGCCATTTGATCGCTTCGTCGACCCACTGGTCATGGTGCGCGGGATCGGCGATGGCCTTCTCCCGAAATGCGTTGGCCTGATTCAAGCAGGCGGTTCTGCGGTCCACGCGGCTCTCCGATGTTCCGCCCCGAGCGCATCTTTGAGCATCAAAGGAAGGGCGTCGTTAACATAGGACAGGCGGCGCGGCGCAAAAACGATAAGACCAAGCTCCGGCGCGAACCGGAGCTTGGGGCGACTGATAACCTGGATCGTGAGGGTTCGTTCCCGCCGACGATGCCGGTCTTCGGGCATCATTGCGGGCGCGGCAACGCGGTTGTTACGGGTGTGGGAGGGCTCGACCTTCATACATGAACGTCATCGGCTTGGGTCCCCGCATATAGCCGACGTGGAGATCGTGGACGGCGAAGCCGTTACCGCGGATCAGGTCTGCGATGGCACGGTTGAGATGGCAGCCGCCCGCGATGACCTTCCAGGGCGGGGTCAAATGATCCTGCCACCATTGCACCCTGGCCTCGGGCGCACGGCCATGCTCAACGAATAGGAGCTGTCCGTCCGGCTTCAGGATGCGCCGCGCTTCCGAGAGCGCGCGACTGACGTCGGGGATGCTGCACATCGTCCACGTTGTCACGACGGTGTCCACGCTTGCATTCTCCAGCGGAATGGCTTCCGCGGAGCCCTCGATCAGCTCGAGGTGGCTTGCGTGCCGCCGGCCGGCGTCACGCGCGATCTCCAGCAGCTTTGATGATGGATCAATGCCAATGATTTGCGTCACGCTCGGCCCGTAGAAGCCGAGATTGAGCCCCGGACCTATTCCGAGCTCGAGGACGCGGCCCGTCGCGGCGGATGCTACCCGGGTACGATACGGCACGAGCTGGGCTTGGCGCATCGCGAGATGCGTCAGCCAAGGCAACATCCTGTCCTGATAGAAGCTCATGCGAGTCCCCGGACATCGCGTTTTTGGCGCTGCCTCGCGGGGCCGTGCAGGGCCCCGCGTCTTGCCGCGGTGAACCTACGCGCGCTCTTCCCAGATCATCGCGAGATGCACGATGGTCTGTACCGCCTTCTCCATGTCCTGCCGGCTGACCCATTCCAGGCGCGAGTGGAATGCGTGCTCGCCGGCAAAGATGTTGGGACAGGGCAGGCCCATGAAGGACAGCCGTGAGCCGTCGGTGCCGCCGCGGATCGCGGTGCGCATCGGACGAAGGCCGGCGCGGCGGATGGCCTCGATGGCGTATTCCAGGATGTGCGGGTGACGGTCGATCACCTGCTTCATGTTGCGGTACTGCTCCCTGACCTCGAACCGGTAGGTTGAGCGCGGATACTCCCTCATCACGTCCTTGACGATGCTCTCCAGCAGCGCCTCCTTCTCCTTCAGCCCTTCTTCGGTGAAGTCGCGCACGATGAAGGCGAGCGTCGCCTGCTCGAGCGCGCCGGTGATGCCGATCGGATGCAGAAAACCCTGCTTGCCTGACGTGGTCTCGGGCGAGCAGCCTTCCTTCGGTAGCCGCTCGATGATGGCGGCGGCGATCTTGATCGCGTGCTCCATCTTGCCCTTGGCGTAGCCGGGATGGGCGCTGACGCCGCTGATGGTGATGGTGGCGCCGTCGGCCGAGAAAGTCTCATCCTCGACGCTGCCGGCGCTCTCGCCGTCCATGGTGTAGCCGAAGTCGGCTCCCAGCTTCTTCAGGTCGACATTGTCGACGCCGCGGCCGATCTCCTCGTCGGGCGTGAACAGGATCTTGATGGTGCCGTGCTTCACGTCGGGATTGTTGATGAAGAAATGCGCGGCATCCATGATCTCGGCGACGCCGGCCTTGTTGTCGGCCCCCAACAGCGTGGTGCCGTCGGTGGTGATGATGTCGTTGCCGATCTGGTTCTTCAGCGCCGGGTGCTCGGCAAAGCGGATCACCTGGGTGGGATCGCCCGATAGTGTGATGTCGCCGCCGCGATAGTTCTTCACGACCTGCGGCTTGACGTCCTTGCCAGAGCAATCGGGCGAGGTGTCCATGTGCGAGCAGAAGCAGATCACCGGCACTTTCTTGTCGGTGTTGGCCGGGATCGTCGCATAGACGTAGCCATAGTCGTCGAGATGGGCATCAGTGACGCCCATGGCCTTGAGCTCGGTGACGAGCACGCGGCCGAGATCCTTCTGCTTCTCGGTCGAGGGCGAGGAGGGAGATTCAGGATCGGATTGGGTGTCGATGGTGACGTAGCGCAGGAAGCGCTCGGTCACGGTATGCGTGAAGGTGAGGGAGGACATTTTCTGTTCAAACCGCCGGGTCAGGTGAGCAAGGCGGTATACCAGAAAAGCGTCATTCCGGGGGCCGCGTTCAAGCCGGCGCGACGTCGGATCAGGCTTAACGAAACGTGGCGCTCAGATCGCCTCTTTGAGTTCCTTGACCGGGCGGAATGCGACCTTCTTGCTGGCCTTGATGTGGATCGGCTCGCCGGTGGCGGGATTGCGCCCGGTGCGCGCGGCGCGCTTGCGGACCTGGAGAATGCCGAGGCCCACGATCCGGACACGGTCGCCCTTCTTCAGGTGCTTGGTGATCAGGTCGACCATGTTGGTCAGGATCGCCTCGGCATGCTTTTTCGAAAGCTCCTGGCCTTCCGCGATGGCGGCGGCGAGGTGCTTGAGCGTGATGGTGGCTGGAGCGGCTGCCTTCTTCGCCATGTCTGGCCTCCTTGTTTCTTACCGGTGTTCTGAGGGAAGATGGCCTCGAAACCGCGCAAGTTCCGGAACGCGTAGACGATTCGGGACTGAACTGACTACGCCGCCGGCGCGACCGTTAAGCATGGTCTGCATGCGCCGCTGGTAGAAGTGCGGACGTTGCGACTAACGATGCAACGTCCTTGACTTCACCAAGTCCCGCCTTTAAGTCCCCCCTCGTTCCGCGGACATCTGCGCGTCACGCGGGAGTAGCTCAGTTGGTTAGAGCGCCGGCCTGTCACGCCGGAGGTCGCGGGTTCGAGCCCCGTCTCTCGCGCCATTTTTGGCGACATCTTCATCCCCCTTCGCTTTGAACCTTGGTCTCGACAGCGTCCGCATTGGACCATCGATGCGCCTTTCCGCTGTTTGAATCGTGCCGGCGCCAGCAGGCAGGCCGTGTGCTGCGCCTCGGATTGATAGATTTTCTTGTTAAATCAAATCTTTGCCAGCAGATATTGAGCCTTTGCCAGAAAGCAAAAGGCCGCCCGGAGGCGGCCGTTTTGTCTCAAACCGGACCTTTCTCGCGCCGTCAGCGAATCTCCGAGGAACTCGAGCTGGTGACCACCACCGGCTTGCCAGCCTTGATCACCTGGGTCGACTGGGCGGTCTGGCTGTAATCGCCACCGGTACGGGCTGCGATTCCGAAGGCGGCCACCGCGATACCAGCCACCAGCGCCACCACCACGATCTTCAGGTGGGTCGCACGATCAGCAGAGTGAATTGAGTGGTTCATCTGAGCCTCCCGACGGCCTTTGCGGCCGTCTGTTGGCTCTTCTCTTACGGACCATCTGTTTCTGGATGGTTTCGCGGGTTCCGCAAAATGGTTTCATGAGGCTGCCGGGTGGGTTTCGCCCCGGCGCCGTGGAAACAGGTTTCAGGCCGCGGCGCGAGCGATATCGGCCCGGATCGGGCGGGCCGCCCAGACGAACAGGAGGGCGCCGAGGGTGGTCGTGATCGCGGCCGAGAGCAGCGAATAGCGCACCGCATCGGTGCCATAGCTGCCCTTCAGCGCGTCATTGACCATTCCCACCGCGAGCGGGCCGACACCCTGGCCGAAGCAGGTCGCGGTCAGCGCGACGAGGGCGGAGGCCAGCGCCCGCATGCTGGGTTTCGCCACGGTCTGCGCGATCGCGAAGATCGGCCCGAGATGAAAGCCGACCAGGAACGAGGTGAGCGCCAACATGGCCACCATCATCGCGAAATCCTGCGTCAGCATGCACAGCGCGAACACGGGCCCGGCGAGCCCTGAGGTGATCGCGGGCGCCCACAGCTTCCAGCGATCGTCGCGGCGACTCACTTGCGCCACCACGAAGCCGCCGAGCAGGGTCCCGGCCATGCCAGCGAGTCCCTTGAAAGTGCCGGCATAGGTGCCGATCTCCACGCTCGACAGATGATGCACGCGGGCGAGGAACGGCGGGATCCAGGCCGCGGTCGCGTAATTGGTGTAGGTGGTGAGGCAGAAGCCGATCAGCACGATGACAAAGCTTCGTTGCGAGGCGAGGAAGCGCAGCGTCGGGCCGAGCGGTTCGGGCACGAAGTTCTCCTGCATCGCGCCGCGCTTCGGCTCGGAGATCGTCAGCCACAGGATCGCGGCGAGCAGGACGCCGGGCAGGCCCGCGACATAGAACGCCATCCGCCAGCCATAGTGCTGACTGACGTAGCCGCCGACGAAATAACCGAGAAAGACGCCGAGATAGGTGCCGATGGCGTAGATGCCGAGCGCGCGCGGACGCTCGTTCTTGGCAAAGAGATCGGCGACGATCGATTGCGAGGCCGGCGAGCCTGCGGACTCGCCGATGCCGACGCCGATTCTGGCCAGCGCCAGCGAGGTCACGCTCGAGGCCGCGCCGCACAGCGCCGTCATCGCGCTCCAGAACGCAAACGCCATCGCGACGATGTTGCGCCGGTTGAGCCGGTCGGCCACGCGTGCGATGGGGATGCCGAGCAAGGAGTAGAACAGCGCGAAGCCGAAGCCCGCGAGCAGGCCCATCATGGTGTCGCTGAGCGCAAACTCCTTCTTGATCGGCTCGATCAGGAGATTGAAGATCGTGCGATCGAGGAAGTTCAGCGCATAGATGATGGTGAGCAGTCCCAGCACGTAGTAGCGCCGCGCCGAGGGCTTTGCCGCGGCGGCCGTTTGCACCGGCACTTGTGACGTCACATCGACCATCGCTTCCCCCCAATGTGTCTTTGTTGTTGTCATAGGTCCAGCTCTCAATGGAGCCGGCCGCTCAGCCTTCGCGGATGTAATTCCCCGCTTCGAACTCGACCGCCGGCGCGCCTTCTTCGAACGAGATACCCACCGGATCGCGGCCTGCCGCAAGCGCCTCGAGCTGGTCGCTCAGCATCCGGCGGATCATCAGGATGCCGCGGTCGCTCTGGCCGAAATGCTCCTCGGAGTGGACGGTCACCGGGCCCTGGCCGACCTGGGCTTCGTAGTCGCCCGGGAATTGCTGGTGCTCGGCCTCGGTCATGTCCCACCAGAACTTGCCGTTGAATTTCGAACGCATGCGGCCGATGTCACCGGCATTCTTGACGCGGCCGGCGACATAGATGCGGAACGAAGTGTCGTCGATCGGCAGCGTCCAGCCGATCGACTCGACCCGGGCGAACTGCGCCACGCGCGGATTCGGAACCACGCGCAAGGTGGGGAGGGCGGCTTCAGTGACGCGGTAAAACACCTTGCCGTCGTCCTGCTTGCGGATCGAACGTACGGCAATGCCGCGCGGCGTTTTGTCGAACTTCACCTCCGGCATCGAGGCCATCATGTTGGTGAATTGCGGACCGCTGAACGAGCCGTGCAGCACCGGCACGTGGTAGGGATCGACCACGTTCTCGAAATGCTGCAGCCAGTTGCAGGGGATGATCGCGGGCCCGCCGCCGCCGATCGAGGAATCGTCCGCTTCGACGAACTCGCCCTCGTCCATGGTCTCCAGGCACTCGTAGCGCGGCAGCACCGGGCGTTTCTCGGCCGGGCCCATGTAGGCGAAGATCAGCCCGTAGCGTTCCTCGACCGGGTACCACGGCTGGCGCACCTTGTCCTTGAACTGGCCGCCGTCGGGCTCGCAGGGTTGCTCGAGGCAGTGGCCTTCGGTGTCGAACTTCCAGCCGTGATAGCAGCAGCGGATGCCGTCTTCCTCGACCTTGCCATAGTAGAGCGTGGTGCCGCGGTGGCAGCAGCGGGCGTGCAGGAGTCCGACGCGCCCATGCTTGTCGCGGAACAGGATCAGATCCTCGCCCAGCGCGCGCACTTTCTTCGGCGTGTCGGTGGCGTCACCGGCGAGGCCGACCGGATGCCAGTAGCGGCGGAGCAGTTCACCCATGGGCGTGCCACGGACGACAGAGGTCAGCTCGGTGCGCGTGTGCGCCGGCTTCATCGCATACGCCGTGCCGAGATCGCGATCCCGCTGAGTGATGCTCATGATGTTCCTCCCGCCCGGCCTTCAAGGCCGGGTCGTCTTTGAAGCGTTGACCAAGTCAACGGTAGATCGATGACAATGTCAACGATTTTCAAAATGCCTCTTAGTTGCAGTTGGGGGGACGCCGAGGCCTGGACTTGGCAGGCCGCGGCTTTCTTGGCAGAGGTGGGCCATGAGCAAGACACCGGGCAAGGGCGGGTCGACGTCGCCCGCAGCGGACGAAAGCGAGCCGGCGGCGCCGATCACAGTGATGCTGTCGTCGCGGTTGATGGTGCTCGCCAACCTGCTCAAGCGCGGCGCCATGCTGCGCTACAAGCGCCTCGCCGGATTGTCCTCGGTCGAGTTCGGTCTGGTGGCCTCGCTCGGCCGGCGGCCGCCGATGAGCGTCGCGCGTCTTGCCGAGGCCGTGGGTCAGGACAAGGGACAGATCAGCCGTGCGCTCGCAGACCTTGTGTCGCGCAAGCTGATCGCGAAGTCGGCCAATCCAAAAGACAGTCGCGAGGTGCTGGTCTCGCTGACCAAGGCGGGACTCGCCGCGCATGATGCGGTCGTCGCCGGCGCGCAGGAGCGCAACCGCCGCCTGCTGGAACATCTCAGCGAAGACGAGTTGCGTACACTGCTGCGGCAGGTCGACGCACTCACCGCTATCGCGGCCGAGATGCTCGAGGCCGAGAAGGCTCCGCGCTGATCTCTTGGAAATCTCTGGAAATATTGGATCGCTTCTAAGAGTCTTTCTAAGAACTTTTCAATTAGCGAGATCGCGCTCACTCACATAAAGCGTCGTCACAACGCATGTCGTCGTGGGGCTGACGGCATGAGGAATGAACTACGCAGTTTGGGGTGGCGCGTTGAACAGTCTTCGTATGCTGCGGTCGGCCGTGTTGGCGACCGCATCCGCTTGGGTCTTAGCTCCGCAAGCATCATTCTCACAATCTTCCACGCAGACCGGCGCGCAGAATCTGCCGCCGGTGACGGTTGCGGCACCGGAAGCGCGCCGCCGCACGGCGACGGCCGCTCCGCGCCGCGCACAGCGTTCGGTGCGGACCGTCAGCAACCCAAAGCCCCAGCCGCAGCGGAGCGTCGGATTCGTCGAGACCGCGCGCGGTCCGGTGCACGGCTACGTCGCGGGCCGCAGCTCGTCCGGCACCAAGACCGACACGCCGATCATGGAGACGCCGCAGTCGGTGTCGGTCATCGGCGCGGAGCAGATCCGCGACCAGAAGCCGAACAAGCTCGACGAGGTGCTGCGTTACACCGCCGGCGTGCGCGCCGGAACCTTCGGCGCCGACACGCGCAACGATTGGTGGCTGATCCGCGGCTTCAAGTCCGACGACGTCGGGCTGTTCCTCGACGGCATGCAGCTATTCTATACGTCCTATGCGAGCTGGAAGCTTCAGCCCTTCAACATGGAGCGTGTCGAAGTGCTGCGTGGTCCGTCGGCAGTGCTCTATGGCGGATCGAGCCCGAGCGGCATCGTCAACGTCATCAGCAAGATGCCGCCGGCCGAGCCGATCCGCTACATTGAGACCGGCGTCAACAATTTCGGCAATGCCTATGTCGGCTTCGATGTGGGTGGGCCGGTCGCGACCAGCCCCGAGAACGGCAAGCTGTTCTACCGCGTCGTCGGCGAGGTCCAGAACGGCGCCACGCAGGTCAACTTCACGCCGGACAACAACTACTTCATCGCGCCGTCGGTCACCTGGAAGCCGGATGCCGACACGACCTTCACGGTGCTGGCATCGGCCTCGAGGCAGGACACCCGCGGCATCAACTTCCTGCCTTACCGGGGCACGGTGACCAACGCCCCGTTCGGTAAGATCCCGACCAGCTTCTTCGTCGGTGATCCCAACGTCGACAAGTTCACGCGCGAGCAGGAGATGCTCGGCTACCAGTTCGAGCGCAATCTCACCGACGACCTGACGTTCCGGCAGAATGCTCGCTTTGCGCATGTCGACATCACCTATCGCGGTTACGTCGGCAACGGTTGGGCCGATATCAACACGGCCACTCTCGGCCGCTACAATTGGTACGCGAAGGACACCGCCAACCAGGCCGATCTCGACAATCAGCTCGAGTATCGCATCAACACCGGTCCGGTGCAGCACACGATGCTGTTCGGAGTCGACCTGAAGGGTTATCAGATCGACGACTATCAGGCCTTCGGGTTCGGAGTGCCCTCGATCAACGTCTTCAACCCCGTCTATGGGTTGAGCGAGGTTCCACTACCCGCTCCGTTCCGAAACTTCCTCATCACGCAGAAGCAGGCCGGCACCTATCTTCAGGATCAGATGAAGCTGGGCAACTTCACGCTGGTGCTGAGCGGCCGCAATGACTGGGTCGAGACGACGCAAGCCGCCCGTGACACCGGCGCCATCGTCAGCAGTCGCGATGACAGCAGGTTCAGCGGGCGCGCCGGGCTGATCTACAATTTCGACAACGGCATCGCGCCCTACGTGGCCTATGCGACGAGCTTTAACCCGATCATCGGCCTCAATGCCCAGAACCAGTTGTTCCTGCCGGAGACCGGCAAGCAGGCAGAAGTCGGTCTGAAGGTCGCGCCCAAGGGATTCGACGGCTATTTCACGGTCTCGGCGTTCGATCTTGTCCGTCAAAATGTGCCGACGACGCTGCCGGGCAGTGTTCCGGTCTTGCAAACCCAGACCGGTGAGGTGACCTCGCGCGGCATCGAGCTCGAAGCGGTGGCCAATGTCACACCTGAGCTGAAGCTGGTCGGCGCCTTCACGTCCTATCATTTG
Source organism: Bradyrhizobium sp. ISRA442 (assembly GCF_038085055.1). Classification (NCBI taxonomy): domain Bacteria; kingdom Pseudomonadati; phylum Pseudomonadota; class Alphaproteobacteria; order Hyphomicrobiales; family Nitrobacteraceae; genus Bradyrhizobium; species Bradyrhizobium sp. ISRA442. Next base: position 309,000 of record NZ_JALGCN010000007.1, on the reverse strand, counting down.
TTCACCAGCAAGGATCTCGATCCGACGCTTGTCGGCAAGACGCCGACCAACACGCCCCAGATGCTGGCGTCGGGCTGGGCGGACTACACCTTCAAGGATGGCCCGCTTGCGGGATTCGGCTTCGGCGGCGGTGTGCGCTATGTCGGCTCGTCGTGGGCCGATGCCGCCAACACGCTGGAGGTTCCCGCCGTCGTGCTCGGCGATCTCGCGATCCACTACGAATGGCAGAACTGGCGCACGGCACTTAACGTGATCAACGTGACGGACAAGATCTACGTCGCGAGCTGCGCATCGGATACGTCCTGCTTCTATGGCGACCGCCGGCGCGTCACCGCGAGCGTCTCCTACAAGTGGTAACGGCAGGCGAGGGGAGTCCGAGGTGAAAGCGCGCACGATCAGGCTCTGGTCCGTGGTCCACACCTGGACCAGCCTGGTCTCGACCGTGTTCCTCCTGCTGCTCTGCGTGACTGGCCTGCCGCTGGTCTTCCATCACGAGATCGATGAGCTCCTGGGCTATGCCCCCCAGCCCGAAGCTCACGCGAGCGCGGCGCGTGCGACGCCGCAAAGCATCGCCGACGCCGCGCTCGCCGCCGACCCCAGCCGGGTGCTGCAATATATCTCCTGGGATAAGGATGAGCCCGGGATCGTGATGGCCTTCACCAACAGCGCCCCCGACGGCGCTCCGGACAATGCCACCGTGCGCGCCTTCGATGCCGTGTCGACGAAACTGCTCGGGCCGGTCGGCGTCGGCCCGATGCTGATCGTGCTGAAGCTGCACACGGACATGTTCGCCGGCCAGGCCGGAAAGCTGTTTCTGGGAGCGATGGGCCTATTGTTCTCAGTGGCTATCGTCTCCGGCGTTGTGCTGTACTGGCCGTTCACCCGTCGCTTTCGCTTTGCCACCATCCGCGACAGCGCCTCCCGCCGTGTCGTCTGGCTCGACTGGCACAATCTGATCGGGGTCGTGATGGTGGCCTGGGCGCTGGTGGTGGGGCTGACCGGTGTCGTCAACACCTGGGCGGAATTGATGCTGAATCAATGGAAGGCCACCGAGCTCGCCAGCATGGTCGCGCCCTATGCCGGCAAGCCGCCGCCTTCGCATCTTGCCTCGCTCGACAAGGTTGTCGCAGGCGCAAGGCAGGCTGCCCCGGGCATGGAGATCGCCTTCATCGCCTTTCCAGGGACGCCATTCACCTCCACGCACCATTTTGCCGCCTTCATGCGCGGGGATACGCCGCTCACCTCACGACTCCTGAAGCCGGTCCTGCTCGACGGTGAAACGGGAGAGGTCGCAGACAGCCGGGCGCTGCCGATGTACCTCCAGGCGCTCCTGATCTCCCAGCCGCTGCATTTCGGCGACTACGGCGGCATGCCGCTCAAGCTGATCTGGGCCGCGCTCGACGTGCTGACGATTGTCGTGATCGGCAGCGGTCTCTATCTTTGGCTGGCCCGGCGGCGGAGACGGACGTCCGCCCGCGCTAATGCATTCGCCAAACGAGCCCCGGTCCCGACGTGATGCATGGCTCGATTAACCGTTCACGCCTGTGGATACGTGTCTTTGGTGCACCGATCCTGTTGGCGGCGGCGACCTTCATCGGCCTCCTGACTGCGCTGCTATGGGCTGGGTTTGGCCAATATGTCGCCTGGGTGACGGTGGGAGCTCCCGTGTTGGTCACCGCGTGGGCGTGGGCGCGCCGCCGCACCAGAAAAACCGGGCATTTCGGGCAGACGACACGCGGCTGACGAGCGCCTGGGGCTGTGCACGGGCTGCCACTCTGCTGGATCGTGACCACCCTTGCTGGGCTGGCCGATCTGCTCCATACCAACGCGGGGCGATTCCGGGATTTCCACCGTCCGGGGAGCGGTAAAGGGCCTAAAAACAGCGTGTCTTGCGCCCATTGGTGCACTGCGCTAAGGCTCAGAATAATTCCAAATCGGACGAATCCGTGGCTGTCCCGAGGCCGCGGGAACAAGGGCTCGCCAATGAGCGGCATTTTGCAGAACTATCTTCCACTCGTCGTCTTTATAGGGGTAGCAGGCCTCATCGGCCTCGTGCTGCTGATCGCGCCGTTCATTGTCGCGTTCCAGCGGCCGGATCCCGAGAAACTGTCGGCGTATGAGTGCGGCTTCAACGCCTTCGACGACGCGCGAATGAAGTTCGACGTCCGCTTCTATCTGGTCGCCATCCTCTTCATCATCTTCGACCTCGAGGTGGCGTTCCTGTTCCCCTGGGCGGTGGCGTTCGGGAAGCTCGGTGCCACCGGCTTCTGGTCGATGGTGGTTTTCCTCGCCGTGCTCACGGTGGGATTTGCCTATGAATGGAAGAAAGGGGCCCTGGAATGGGATTGAACCCTCCCACGCAGTCCTTGGGTCCGGTGGTCGCACCGGCGCCGAAGGGCATTTTGGATCCGTCGACCGGCAAGCCGGTCGGCGCCAATGACCCGTTCTTCCTCGAGGTCAATCACGAGCTGTCCGACAAGGGCTTCTTCGTGGCCGCGGCCGACGACCTGGTCACCTGGGCCCGCACGGGTTCCCTGATGTGGATGACCTTCGGTCTTGCCTGCTGCGCGGTTGAGATGATGCAAGTCTCGATGCCGCGCTACGACGTCGAGCGCTTCGGCTTTGCGCCGCGTGCTTCGCCGCGCCAGTCCGACGTGATGATCGTGGCCGGTACGCTCACCAACAAGATGGCCCCGGCGCTGCGCAAGGTCTACGACCAGATGCCCGAGCCGCGTTACGTCATCTCGATGGGTTCCTGCGCCAACGGCGGCGGCTACTACCACTATTCGTACTCGGTCGTGCGCGGCTGTGACCGCATCGTGCCGATCGACATCTACGTGCCGGGCTGCCCGCCGACGGCGGAAGCGCTGCTCTACGGCGTGCTGCTGCTGCAGAAAAAGATCCGGCGCACCGGCACCATTGAACGCTAAGGTTTTACGTCATGGACGACGGCAAGCTCGAGGCCCTTGGGCAAACGATCGTTAGCGCGCTTCCGGGCGCCGCCACCGCTCACTCGGTGGCCTTCAACCAGCTCACGGTGGAGGTCGAGGTCAGCAAGATCGTCGAGGTGGTCAAGTACCTCCGCGATGATCCGAATTGCCGCTTCGTCAACTTCACCGACGTGACGGCGGTGGACTATCCGGAGCGCGAGAAGCGTTTTGACGTCGTCTATCATCTGATGTCGCCGACACTGAACACGCGCATCCGCCTCAAGGCTCAGGCCGACGAGACCACGCAGGTGCCGTCGCTGATCGACGTATTTCCCGGCGCCGACTGGTTCGAGCGCGAGGCCTACGACCTCTATGGCGTGTTCTTCGTCGGCCATCCCGACATGCGCCGCATCCTCACCGATTACGGTTTCGAGGGTCACCCGCTGCGCAAGGATTTCCCGCTCACCGGCTTCGTCGAGGTCCGCTACGACGACCAGGAGAAGCGGGTGGTGTACGAGCCGGTCCGGCTCAACCAGGAATTCCGCAAGTTCGATTTCCTCTCGCCGTGGGAAGGGGCGGACTATCCGCTGCCCGGCGATGAGAAGGCGAAACAGTAAGTGGCGAGCGGCGTCATGAATGAACAAAGCGAAAGCCTTCGCAACTTTACGATCAATTTCGGACCGCAGCATCCGGCAGCGCACGGCGTTCTGCGCCTTGTGCTCGAATTGGATGGTGAGGTCGTCGCGCGTGTCGACCCGCATATCGGCCTGCTTCACCGCGGCACCGAGAAGCTGATTGAGCAGAAGACCTATCTCCAGGCGATTCCTTACTTCGACCGGCTCGACTACGTCGCGCCGATGAACCAGGAGCACGCCTTCTGCCTCGCCGCCGAGAAGCTGCTCGGCATCGAGGTGCCGCGCCGCGGCCAGCTCATCCGCGTACTCTATTGTGAGATCGGCCGCATCCTGTCGCATCTGCTCAACGTCACCACGCAGGCGATGGACGTCGGCGCGCTCACCCCGCCGCTGTGGGGCTTTGAAGAGCGCGAGAAGCTGATGGTGTTCTACGAGCGCGCCTCGGGCAGCCGCATGCACGCGGCCTTCTTCCGCGTCGGTGGCGTGCATCAGGACCTGCCGCCGAAGCTGATCGACGACATCGACGCCTGGTGCGATCCGTTCCTGAAGGTGGTCGACGACCTCGATCGCCTGCTCACCGCCAACCGCATCTTCAAGCAGCGCAACGTCGACATCGGCGTGGTGCCGTTGAAGGAGGCCTGGGAGTGGGGCTTTTCGGGCGTGATGGTCCGCGGCTCCGGCGCGGCCTGGGATCTGCGCAAGTCGCAGCCTTATGAGTGCTACGCCGAGATGGATTTCGACATTCCGATCGGCAAGAACGGCGACTGCTACGACCGCTACCTGATCCGCATGGAAGAGATGCGCCAGTCCGTGCGCATCATGAAGCAGTGCATCGAGAAGCTGAGGGCTGCTGACGGGCAGGGCCCGGTCGCCGTCGCCGACAACAAGGTGTTCCCGCCCCGTCGCGGCGAGATGAAGCGCTCGATGGAGGCGCTGATCCACCACTTCAAGCTCTACACCGAGGGCGCCCGCGTGCCCGCCGGTGAGGTCTATGCCGCGGTCGAGGCCCCGAAGGGCGAGTTCGGCGTCTATCTGGTCTCCGACGGCAGCAACAAGCCGTACAAGTGCAAGATCCGCGCGCCGGGCTTTGCCCATCTCCAGTCCATGGATCACATCTGCCGGGGCCATCTGCTCGCCGACGTCTCGGCGATCCTCGGCTCGCTCGACATCGTGTTCGGAGAGGTCGATCGGTGACGGCGCAAGCGCCAATCCAGTTTGACCGCGCCTCGGGGGCCCTTGAAGGGGCCAACCTGTGGGAGCGGACGGCTGCCTTGGCGCTGGTGACGGGATCGAAGATCTCGTCGCACTTCTCGCATATGGGCTACATCGCCTGCGCCAATCTGCTGCGCAAGGCGCTGGCCAAGCGCAACATCGCGATCAAGCTCAACCCCGACGCGGTGTTCGAATTTCCCTATGGCGACGGCTATTGGAGCAAGCTGCTCAATCGCTCCTACAACTACGAGGACGAGCTGGAGTTGCTGTTCGCCAATTCCGCCGACGTCGACTACACGCTGATCGATTGCGGCGCCAACTACGGCTACTGGTCGGTGCTGGTCTCGAGCGCGCCGTTCGGCGCGCACAATGTGGTGGCGATCGAGCCGTCCTCGGACAATTTCGCCAAGCTCTCCAACAACGCGGCAGTGAACGGCCATCGCTTCGAATGCATGCGTGTGGCGATCGGCGCCTCGCGCGGCACGGCGCGGCTGTCCGGCACCAAGCACGAGAAGTTCAGCATCGCTGGCGAGCTTTCGGGAGGCGGCGAGGAGGTGCCGGTCATCGCCCTCGACAATCTCATCGACGACGGCAAGGTTGCATCCAGCGGCAAATATCTGATCAAGCTCGACGTCGAGGGGGTCGAGATCGAGGCGATCAAGGGCGGTGCCCGGCTGCTCCAGGCCGACAGCGTCATCATGTGCGAGGAGCACGGCAGTGACCGCTCGCATGCGGTGTCGCGCTACATCCTCGAGGAGACCCCGCTGAAGCTGATCGTGTTCGATCCGCGCAGCAGCCGGCTGGAGACCGTGACCGAGCTGTCGATCCTCGACCGCATCAAGGTGTCCACCCACGTCGGCTACAACGTTTTCGGCACCGCAAGCGCATTCTGGCAGGACAGGATCGATGCCCTGAATGCGAACACCGCGCGCCGCATGCAGTGAGAGATTGAAGAGATGTCCGTCCGCCGATTAGCGCCCAAGGAAGTCCAGCCCGCGAGCTTTGCGTTCACGGAGGAGAACCTCGCGTTCGCCAAGCAGCAGATCGCGAAATATCCGGCCGGTCGCCAGGCGTCCGCTGTCATCGCGATCCTCTGGCGCGCGCAGGAGCAGAATGAGGGCTGGGTGTCGGAAGCCGCGATCCGCGTGATCGCCGACATGCTCGACATGCCCTACATCCGCGTGCTCGAGGTTGCGACCTTCTACACGATGTTCCAGCTCGCCCCCGTCGGGAAGAAGGCCCACGTCCAGGTTTGCGGCACCACGCCCTGTCGCTTGCGCGGTGCGGAGGATCTGATCCACGTCTGCGAGAGCCGCATCCATCACGAGCCCTTCCATCTCTCCAAGGACGGCAATTTTAGTTGGGAGGAGGTGGAGTGCCTCGGTGCCTGCGTGAACGCGCCGATGGTGCTGATCGGCAAGGACACCTATGAGGACCTGACCAAGGACAGCTTCGGCAAGGTGCTCGACGGCTTCGCCTCGGGCAATCCGCCCAAGCCCGGCCCGCAGAACGGTCGCCAGTTCTCCGCGCCCATCACCGGGCCGACCACGCTGAAGGAGACCACCTGATGCGTGATCTCATGACGCAAGCGATCGGAGGGAGCGGCGCCGTGAAGAAGTGGGGCTACGTTGCCATGCACGCCGCCGTCGCGGCCGCATTCATCTTCCTGCTCCAGCGGTTCGCGCTGAACGCGACGCTGGAAGCCAGTCTGCTCTGGGCGCTGACCTTCGCCGTCTGCGCCGCCGGGCTTGCCTACAAGCAGGCCAACCGTTGATCGGAAAGCACTGAAATGCTCGAGGACAAGGACCGCATCTTCAAGAACCTCTACGGCCTCCACGATTGGGGGCTCGAGGGCGCGCGTCGCCGCGGCGCCTGGGATGGCACCAAGGCCATCATCGACAAGGGCCGCGACTGGATCATCAACGAGATGAAGGCCTCCGGCCTGCGCGGCCGCGGCGGGGCGGGCTTTCCGACCGGCCTGAAATGGTCGTTTATGCCGAAGGAATCGACCGACGGCCGGCCGAGCTATCTCGTCGTCAACGCCGACGAGTCCGAGCCCGGCACCTGCAAGGACCGCGAGATCATGCGGCACGATCCGCATCTGCTGGTCGAGGGCTGTCTGCTCGCGAGCTTCGCGATGAACGCCCACACCTGCTACATCTACGTTCGCGGTGAGTTCATCCGCGAGCGCGAGCGTCTCCAGGCCGCGATCGATCAGGCCTATGAGGCCAAGCTGATCGGCAAGGACAACGTCAACGGCTGGCCGTTCGACCTTTATGTCGCGCACGGCGCCGGCGCCTATATCTGCGGCGAAGAGACCGCGCTGCTCGAAAGCCTCGAAGGCAAGAAGGGCCAGCCGCGCCTGAAGCCGCCGTTCCCGGCCAATGTCGGCCTGTTCGGCTGCCCGACCACCGTCAACAACGTCGAGTCGATCGCGGTCGCGCCGGATATCCTGCGGCGTGGCGCAGCCTGGTTCGCCAACATCGGCCGTCCGAACAATGTCGGCACCAAGCTGTTCTGCATCTCCGGCCACGTCGAACGGCCCTGCAACGTCGAAGAGGCGATGGGCATTCCGTTCCGTGAGCTGATCGAGAAGCATTGCGGCGGCATCCGCGGCGGCTGGGACAATCTGAAAGCCGTGATCCCCGGCGGCTCCTCGGTGCGCATGGTGCCGGCCGAGCAGATCATCGACACGCCGATGGATTTCGACAGCCTGAGCAAGCTGCGCTCGGGCCTCGGCACCGCGGCCGTGATCGTGATGGACAAGTCGACCGACCTGATCCGCGCGATTGCCCGCATCTCCTATTTCTACAAGCACGAGAGCTGCGGCCAGTGCACGCCGTGCCGCGAGGGCACGGGCTGGATGTGGCGCGTCTTGACCCGTATGGCCGAGGGCCGCGCTCACAAGCGCGAGATCGACATGCTGCTGGAAGTCACCAAGCAGGTCGAAGGCCACACCATCTGCGCGCTCGGCGACGCAGCCGCCTGGCCGATCCAGGGCCTGATCGCGCACTTCCGTCATGAGATCGAAGCGCGCATCGACCAGTATTCGCACAAGGCCGACATCGACGATGCCGGCGTCCGCGATCCCGAGAACATGGTCGCGGCGGAGTAGGAAGAATGACCAAGCTCATCATCGACGGCAAAGAGATCGATGTCCCGCCGGAGTACACGCTGCTCCAGGCGTGCGAGGCCGCCGGCGCCGAGATTCCGCGCTTCTGCTACCACGAGCGGCTGTCGATCGCCGGCAATTGCCGGATGTGCCTCGTCGAAGTGAAGGGCGGCCCGAAGCCGGTCGCGAGCTGCGCCTGGGGCGTGCGCGACTGTCGTCCGGGTCCCAAGGGCGAGCCGCCGGAAATCTCCACGCGTTCGCCGATGGTGAAGAAGGCGCGCGAAGGCGTGATGGAGTTCCTGCTGATCAACCATCCGCTGGACTGCCCGATCTGCGACCAGGGCGGCGAGTGCGACCTGCAGGACCAGGCGATGGGCTATGGTGTCGACACCAGCCGCTTCGCCGAGAACAAGCGCGCGGTCGAGGACAAGTATCTCGGCGCGCTGGTCAAGACCTCGATGAACCGCTGCATCCAGTGCACGCGCTGCGTCCGCTTCTCGGCGGAAGTCGCCGGCGCCCCCGAGATGGGCGCGACCGGCCGCGGCGAGGACATGGAGATCACGACCTATCTCGAGCATGCGCTGACCTCGGAATTACAAGGCAATCTCGTCGACATCTGCCCGGTCGGTGCGCTGACCTCGAAGCCCTATGCCTTCGCGGCGCGGCCCTGGGAGCTCGGCAAGACCCAGTCGATCGACGTGATGGACGGTCTCGGCTCGGCGATCCGCGTCGACACCCGCGGCCGCGAGGTGATGCGCGTGCTGCCGCGCATCAACGAGGCCGTGAACGAGGAGTGGATCTCGGACAAGACCCGCCACGTCGTCGACGGCCTGCGCACCCAGCGGCTCGACCGGCCCTACATCCGTGAAGCCGGCAAGCTGCGCGCGGCGAGCTGGACGGAAGCCTTTGCTGCGATCGCAGCCAAGGCGGCCCGCACCGACGGCAAGCGGATCGGCGCGATCGCGGGCGATCTCGCCGGCGTCGAAGAGATGTTCGCGCTGAAGGACCTGCTCGCCAAATTCGGCTCGGGCAATCTCGCGGTGCAGGGCGGCGACGCCTTCGATCCCGCGCTCGGCCGCGGCGCCTATATCTTCAATCCGACGCTCGCGGGCGTCGAGCAGGCCGATGCGCTGCTGATCATCGGCGCCAATCCGCGCAAGGAAGCGGCCGTGTTCAACGCGCGCATCCGCAAGCGCTGGCGTGCCGGTGGCTTCAAGATCGGCGTGATCGGCGCCAAGGCCGATCTCACCTATGACTACGATCATCTCGGCGCGGGCACCGAGACGCTCGGCGAGCTCGCGGCCGGCAAGCACTCCTTCATGGACGTGCTGAAGAGCGCCAAGAACCCGATCATCCTGGTCGGCGCCGGCGCTGCCGCGCGCCATGACGGCGCGACCATCCTCGCCGCCGCCGCTAAGCTGGCGCTCGACGTCGCCGCGGTGAAGGACGGCTGGAACGGCTTTGGCGTGCTGCATGAGAGCGCCTCGCGCGTCGGCGCACTCGACATCGGCTTTGCGGCCGCCAGCGGCGAGCTGAACGCGGCACAGATGACGACGTTCGGCACGCTGGATCTGTTGTTCCTGCTTGGCGCCGACGAGATCAAGGCGCCGGACGGCACCTTCGTCGTCTATATCGGCACCCATGGCGACCGCGGCGCGCATCGCGCCGACGTGATCCTGCCGGCGGCTGCCTATACCGAGAAGTCCGCGATCTACGTCAACACCGAAGGGCGCGTGCAGATGACTGGCCGCGCCGCGTTCCCGCCGGGCGAGGCCCGCGAGGACTGGGCGATCATCCGCGCGCTGTCGGAAGCGCTCGGCAAGAAGCTCGCCTATGACTCGCTCGCAGGCCTGCGCCAGGCGATCTTCAAGGCCGTGCCGCATCTGATCCGTCTCGATCAGATCGAGGCGGGCACCGCCGACCAGGTCAAGAAGCTCGCGGGCAAGGGCGGCACGCCGGAGAAGGCACCGTTCAAGCCTCTGATCGAGGACTTCTACCTGACCAATCCAATCGCGCGTGCATCGGCCGTGATGGCTGAGTGCTCGCGGCTTGCCTCCGGGCAGATGCTGACCGCAGCGGAGTGAGCGTGATCTGATGGAATTCTTCGAAAGCGCATTCTGGACCGGTTTCCTCTGGCCGTTGATCATCATGGTCGCGGAGAGCGTGCTGGTGCTCGTCGTGCTCTTGGTCGCGATCGCCTACATCCTGCTCGCCGACCGCAAGATCTGGGCGGCGGTGCAGATCCGGCGCGGTCCCAACGTGGTCGGGCCCTGGGGCCTGTTCCAGTCCTTCGCCGACCTGCTGAAGTTCGTGCTCAAGGAGCCGATCATCCCGGCCGGCGCCAACAAGGGCGTATTCCTGCTGGCGCCGCTGGTCTCCTGCGTGCTCGCGCTCGCGGCCTGGGCGGTGATCCCGACCAATCTCGGCTGGGTGATCTCCGACATCAATGTCGGCGTCCTCTTCATCTTCGCGATCTCTTCGCTGTCGATCTACGGCATCATCATGGCCGGCTGGTCGTCGAACTCGAAGTATCCGTTCCTGGCCGCGCTGCGCTCGGCGGCGCAGATGGTGTCCTATGAGGTCTCGATCGGCTTCGTCATCATCACGGTGCTGCTCTGCGCCGGCACGCTGAACCTGTCGGCCGTCGTCGAGGCGCAGCATGCGCGCGGGCTTGCCAGCCTGATCGGGCTGCCGCAGCTCACCATCCTGAACTGGTATGTGTGGCCGCTGTTCCCGATGTTCGTGGTGTTCTACGTCTCGGCGCTGGCGGAAACCAACCGTCCGCCGTTCGACCTCGTCGAAGCCGAGTCCGAGCTCGTCGCCGGCTTCATGGTCGAATACGGCTCGACGCCGTATCTGCTGTTCATGCTCGGCGAGTATGTCGCCATCGTCACCATGTGCGCGTTGGCGACCATCCTGTTCCTGGGAGGCTGGCTGCCGCCGGTCGACCTGCCGCCCTTCAACTGGGTGCCGGGGATCATCTGGTTCTCGCTGAAACTGTTCTTCATGTTCTTTCTGTTCGCGATGGCGAAGGCGATCGTGCCGCGCTACCGCTACGATCAACTGATGCGTCTCGGCTGGAAGGTGTTCCTGCCGCTGTCGCTCGTGATGGTGGTCGTGGTGGCCGGCGTGCTGCATTTCGCCGGCATCGCGCCGAAGTGAGGGCCGTCATGGGTATCAACGTCAACGCCACTGCACGCTCGCTTCTGCTGTCGGAATTCGTCTCGGCGTTCTTCCTCGCCATGCGCTACTTCTTCCAGCCGAAGCCGACCATCAACTATCCCTTCGAGAAGAACCCGATCTCGCCGCGTTTCCGCGGCGAGCACGCGCTGCGCCGCTATCCCAACGGCGAAGAGCGCTGCATCGCCTGCAAGCTGTGCGAGGCGGTGTGCCCCGCGCAGGCCATCACCATCGAGGCCGGCCCGCGCCGCAACGACGGCACCCGCCGCACCGTGCGCTACGACATCGACATGGTGAAGTGCATCTATTGTGGCCTCTGCCAGGAGGCCTGTCCGGTCGACGCCATCGTCGAGGGCCCGAACTTCGAGTTCGCGACCGAGACCCGCGAGGAGCTCTACTATGACAAGGCCAAGCTGCTCGCCAATGGCGACCGCTGGGAACGCGAGATCGCCAAGGCGATCGAGCTCGACGCGCCGTACCGGTGAGGTGAGGGCATGATCCTTCCCGCACTGTTCTTTTATCTGTTCGCCGGCGTCTGCGTCGCCTCGGCGGTGATGGTGATTGTCTCGCGCAATCCCGTGCACTCCGTGCTGTACCTGATCCTGGCCTTCGTCAACGCCTCGGGCCTGTTCGTGCTGATGGGCGCCGAGTTCCTGGCCATGATCCTGATCGTGGTCTATGTCGGCGCGGTCGCGGTGCTGTTCCTGTTCGTGATCATGATGCTCGACGTCGACTTCATCGAGCTGCGCGAGGGCTTCATCGAGTATTTGCCGGTCGGCCTCGTGATCGGTGGCATCTTCCTGTTCGAGCTGCTGCTCACCGTCGGCTTATGGGTGATCAATCCTGGCGTCGCCAAGACGATCACCGCGGCGATCCCGACCAACGTCTCGAACACCGAGGCGCTGGGTCTCGTGCTCTATACGAAGTACATCCATTACTTCCAGCTCGCCGGCATGGTGCTGCTGGTCGCGATGATCGGCGCCATCGTGCTGACGCTGCGGCACAAGGCTTCCGTGAAGCGGCAGGACATCAACGTTCAGAACGCGCGCACGCCCGAGATGGCGATGGCGCTGCGCAAGGTGGCGTCGGGGCAGGGGCTGTCCGATACCGACGCGGCGGAGTGGGTGAAATGACGATCGGCCTCGGACATTACCTCGCGGTCGGCGCGATCCTGTTCACGCTCGGGATCCTCGGCATCTTCCTGAACCGCAAGAACATCATCGTCATCCTGATGTCGATCGAGCTGATCCTGCTCTCGGTCAACATCAACCTGGTGGCGTTCTCGACCTTCCTCGGGGACATCGTCGGCCAGGTCTTCGCGCTTCTGGTGCTGACGGTAGCGGCCGCTGAAGCCGCGATCGGTCTCGCCATCCTGGTGGTCTATTTCCGCAACCGCGGCTCGATCGCGGTTGAGGACGTCAATCTGATGAAGGGCTGAGCTCAGTCATGGTTCAGGCAATTGTCTTTCTGCCTCTGCTGGGCGCCATTCTGGCCGGCCTGATCTCGTTGGTCGGCGCGCATGGGCGCAACCCCAGCGGCGACACGGTCGAGCATCACGACGACGCGCATGGTAATGGCGCGAATAACGGTCATGTTTCCGCTGCCTCCATCGAGGAGGTGGGAGGCGTTATTCACGAAAGCCATGACGAGCCGGGCCATCACGACCACGAGCCCGCGGCGGCAGGCTCGCGCGCGGCCGAGCTGATCACGACGGGGCTCCTGTTCGTGTCGGCGGCGCTGTCCTGGTTCACGCTGGTTGACGTCGGCTTCCTGCACCACGACGCGCGGATCCAGCTTCTGCCGTGGATCTTCTCCGGCGACCTCCAGGTCTACTGGACGCTGCGCGTCGACACGCTCACGGCCGTGATGCTGGTCGTGGTCAACACCGTGTCCTCGCTCGTGCACCTCTATTCCATCGGCTACATGGACGAGGACCCGAACCGGCCGCGCTTCTTCGGCTATCTCTCGCTGTTCACCTTCGCCATGCTGATGCTGGTGACGGCCGACAACCTCGTGCAGCTCTTCTTCGGCTGGGAAGGCGTGGGTCTCGCGAGCTACCTCCTGATCGGCTTCTGGTACCAGAGGCCGTCGGCGAACGCGGCGGCGATCAAGGCCTTCGTGGTCAACCGCGTCGGCGATTTCGGCTTCGCGCTCGGCATCTTCGCGATCTTCATGCTGGCCGGCTCGACCGATTTCGAAACGATCTTCCATGCCGCGCCCGGCCTCACGGGCAAGACCATCAACTTCCTCGGCTGGCACGCCGACGCGCTGACCCTGACCTGCCTGTTGCTGTTCATGGGCGCGATGGGCAAGTCGGCGCAGTTCCTGCTGCACACCTGGTTGCCGGACGCGATGGAAGGCCCGACCCCGGTCTCGGCGCTGATCCATGCCGCGACCATGGTCACCGCCGGCGTGTTCATGGTGGCGCGCCTGTCGCCGCTGTTCGAGCTCGCGCCGGACGCGCAGGCCGTCGTGATGTTCTTCGGCGCGACCACGGCGTTCTTCGCCGCGACCGTCGGCCTCGTCCAGAACGACATCAAGCGGATCGTCGCCTATTCGACCTGCTCCCAGCTCGGCTACATGTTCGTGGCGATGGGTGCAGGGGCCTATTCGGTCGGCATGTTCCACCTGTTCACCCACGCCTTCTTCAAGGCGCTGCTGTTCTTGGGCTCCGGCTCGGTGATCTACGCGATGCATCACGAGCAGGACATCCGCAACATGGGCGGCCTGTGGAAGAAGATCCCCTACACCTATGCGGTGATGGTGGTCGGCACCCTGGCGCTGACCGGCTTCCCGCTCACCGCCGGCTACTTCTCCAAGGACGCGATCATCGAGTCCGCCTACGCCTCGCACAATCCGTTCGCGGTGTACGGCTTCCTGATGACGGTCATCGCGGCAGCCCTGACCTCGTTCTACTCCTGGCGCCTCGTCTTCAAGACGTTCCACGGCGAGCCGCATGACGAGCATCACTACGAGGCGGCGCATGAGAGCCCGATCTGGATGCTGGTTCCGATCGGCGTGCTCGCCGTCGGCTCGATCGTCGCGGGCTTCCCGTTCAAGGAGCTGTTCGCCGGCCACGGCATCGAGGAGTTCTTCCGCGAGTCCGTGAAGATGAATCCGCATATCATCGAGGAGATGCACCACATCCCGGAGAGCATCGCCTTCCTGCCGACGGTGATGATGGTGCTGGGCTTCCTGGTGTCGTACCTGTTCTACATCCGCCGGCCATATCTGCCGGTCGAACTGGCGAAGACCCAGCCGATGCTGTACCAGTTCCTGCTCAACAAATGGTACTTCGACGAGCTCTACGAGGTCATCTTCGTCCGGCCTGCGAAGTGGATCGGCTACCAGCTCTGGAAGAAGGGCGACGGCTTCATCATCGACGGCTTCGGCCCCGACGGCATCTCGGCGCGGGTGCTGGACGTCACCCGCAACGTCGTGAAGATCCAGACCGGCTATCTCTATCACTACGCATTCGCAATGCTGATCGGCGTCGCCGGCCTGATCACTTGGTTCATGTTCGGCTTTGGAGGCCAGTAAATGACAACCTGGCCCATCCTTTCCGTCACCACCTTCCTGCCGCTGGTCGGGACGCTGATCGTGTATCTCAGCCGCGGCGACGACGAGGCGGCGCAGCGCAACTCGCGCTGGATCGCGCTGTGGACCACGCTGATCACCTTCGCGGTGTCGCTTATCCTGGTGGCGCGCTTCGATCCCTCGACCGCCGACTTCCAGTTCGTCGAGAAGGCGAACTGGCTCGCCACCGGCATCACCTATCACATGGGCGTGGACGGCATCTCGCTGCCCTTCGTGATCCTGACCACCGCCTTGATGCCCTTCTGCATCATCGCGAGCTGGAAGGTCACGAGCCGGGTCCGCGAATACATGATGGCGTTCCTGATCCTGGAAACGCTGATGGTCGGCACCTTCGCGGCGCTCGACCTCGTGCTGTTCTACCTGTTCTTCGAGGGCGGCCTGATCCCGATGTTCCTGATCATCGGCGTCTGGGGCGGCCCGCGCCGGGTTTATGCGTCCTTCAAGTTCTTCCTCTACACGCTGCTCGGCTCGGTGCTGATGCTGCTCGCCATCATGGCGCTGTACTGGAACGGCAACACCACCGACATTCCGACCCTGATGCACACGGCCGTGCCGCGCAGCTTGCAGACCTGGGCGTGGCTCGCCTTCTTCGCCTCCTTCGCGGTGAAGATGCCGATGTGGCCGGTGCACACCTGGCTGCCCGACGCGCACGTCGAAGCGCCGACCGCCGGCTCGGTGATCCTGGCGGCGATCCTTCTGAAGATGGGCGGCTACGGCTTCCTGCGCTTCTCGCTGCCGATGTTCCCGCTGGCCTCGCACGACTTTGCGCCGCTGATCTTCGCGCTCTCGACCATCGCCATCATCTACACCTCGCTGGTTGCGATGATGCAGGAGGACATGAAGAAGCTGATCGCGTACTCTTCGGTCGCGCATATGGGCTTCGTCACCATGGGCATCTTCGCCGGCACCCTGCAGGGCGTCGCCGGCGGCGTGTTCCAGATGGTCTCGCACGGCATCGTCTCCGGCGCGCTGTTCCTTTGCGTCGGCATCGTCTACGACCGCATGCACACCCGCGAGATCGCGGCCTATGGCGGCCTCGTCAACCGGATGCCGCTCTACGCCATGACCTTTATGGTCTTCACCATGGCTAATGTCGGTCTGCCCGGCACCTCAGGCTTCGTCGGCGAGTTCATGACGCTGCTCGGCACCTTCAAGACCTCGATCCCGAGCGCGTTCTTCGCCACGACCGGCGTCATCCTGTCGGCGTGCTATGCGCTCTGGCTGTACCGCAAGGTCGTGTTCGGATCCTTGGTGAAGCCATCGCTGATGACCATCAAGGACCTCACCTTCCGGGAGTGCCTGACGCTGTTCCCGCTGATCGCGCTGACGATCCTGTTCGGCGTCTATCCGAAGCCGGTGCTCGACATGTCGGCCGCCTCGGTCCAGCAACTCGTCAACAATTACAACACCGCGGTGACGGCCGTGAAGGCCGCCGCACTGCTCCAGTGAGCGGGCAGGTCAGGATATCGCCATGAGCTTTGAGACTGCAGGATATCAACTGGCGCCGGTCGTGCCCGAGCTCGTGCTCGCGGTCGGCAGCATGGCGCTCTTGATGCTGGGCGCTTATCGCGGCCAGGGGACGACCAGGGCGATCAACGTGCTTGCGGTCCTGCTCCTGATCGTGGTCGGCGTGCTCGAATATTTGCAGCCGGCAGGCAAGCACGTGACCTTCGGCGGCAGCTTCATCGTCGATGATTTCGCGCGCTTCATGAAGATCCTGGCGCTTATCGGCTCGGCTGTGACGCTGATCCTGTCGACGGAGTTCCTGTATGACCCGTCGCGCCGCATCTTCGAATATTCGATCCTGGTGCTGCTCTCGACCCTCGGCATGATGGTGCTGATCTCGGCCGGCGACCTGATCTCGCTCTATCTCGGCCTCGAGCTGATGTCGCTCGCGCTCTATGTCGTTGCGACCTCGAACCGGGACAATGCCAAGTCGAACGAGGCAGGCCTGAAGTATTTCGTGCTGGGCGCGCTGTCCTCGGGCATGCTGCTGTACGGCGCTTCGCTGATCTACGGCTTCACCGGCACGGTCAGCTTCACCGGCATCGCTACCGCCGCGACATCAGCGAATGTCGGCCTGGTGTTCGGCCTCGTCTTCCTGCTTGCCGGCCTCTGTTTCAAGATCTCGGTGGTGCCGTTCCACATGTGGACGCCCGACGTCTATGAGGGCGCGCCGACGCCGGTCACGGCCTTCTTCGCCTCTGCGCCGAAGGTTGCCGCACTCGCCGTCTTCACCCGCGCGACGCTGACCGCATTCCCCGGCATCGTGCCGCAGTGGCAGCAGATCCTGGTGTTCGTGGCGATCGCCTCGATGGCGCTCGGCGCCTTCGCAGCGATCGGCCAGAGCAACATCAAGCGCCTGATGGCCTATTCCTCGATCGGCCATATGGGCTTTGCCCTGGTCGGGCTTGCCTCCGGCACCGTCGAGGGTGCGCAGGGCGTGCTGATGTACATCGTGATCTATGTGACCATGACGCTCGGCGCGTTCTCGGTCATCCTTGCCATGAAGCGCAACGGCCAGGCGGTCGAGCAGATCAGCGATTTCGCCGGCCTGTCGCGGATCAATCCGCTGCTTGCCTTCTTCTTCGCGATGCTGCTGTTCTCGCTCGCCGGCGTTCCGCCGCTCGCCGGCTTCTTCGCCAAGTGGTACGTCTTCGTCGCTGCGATCAAGGCCAACCTGTTCACGCTCGCGGTCATCGGCGTGCTGACCAGCGTGGTGGGCGCCTACTACTATCTCGCCATCGTCAAGACGATGTATTTCGACGAACCGGCCGGCCAGGTCGATCCGGTGCGCGTCGAGGTGCGGACGGTTCTGGCGGTCGCGGGCCTGTTCAACATCCTGTTTGCGCTGTTCGCGGGCCCGGTGGTGAGCGTGGCCTCCGCAGCGGCAAAGTCGCTGTTCTAGGATGGGGTTCGCGCTCGGTCCTCGCGCATCGTCCGCGGGCTACCGGCTCGCAGCCTTCGATCAGATTGGCTCGACCAATACCGAGGCGCTGGAACGCGCCCGCGCCGGCGAGCGCGGCCCGATCTGGTTCGTGACCTCCGAGCAGACGGCGGGACGCGGCCGGCGCCAGCGCGCCTGGATCGCGCCGCGCGGCAATCTGGCGGCCAGCATCCTCGAGGTCATGGACGTCGCGCCTGCCGTGGCCGCGACGCTGGGCTTTGCGGCCGGGCTGGCGGAGGAGGCGGCGCTGGAGAAGGTCAGCGTTGAGGCCGCGCTGCGCCTTGGCCCGGACCGGCCCCGCTACGCCCTGAAATGGCCGAACGACGTACTCGCCGGCGGCAGGAAGCTCGTCGGCATTGGCCTTGAGGCCGAAGCCGTCGGCGACCGCCTCGCAGTGGTCGTCGGCATCGGCACCAACGTGGTTGCTGCGCCCGAGGGCACACCCACCCCGGCGGTGTCCCTGGCCGCGCTCGGCGTGCAGATCAGCGCTGAGGAACTGTTCGCCGCGCTGTCGGACGCCTGGGTGGAGTTCCGCGACATCTGGGACAATGGTCGCGGCTTTGCCGAGATCCGCCGCCTTTGGCTGGAGCGCGCCGCCGGCCTCGGCGAGAAGGTCGCGATCCACACGGGAACGATGACGCTCGAAGGCGTCTTTGACACGATCGACGATACCGGCTGCCTGATCGTTCGCACCGCGGAGGGCCGGCGCGTGCCCGTGGCCGCGGGCGAGGTGTTCTTCGGCGCGGCCGCCTCCGTGGGAGCTGCCTGATGGCGAGGCCCGACGAACTCGTATTTGCGCCGCTCGGCGGCGTCGGCGAGATCGGCATGAACCTGTCGATCTACGGGCTTGGCAACCGCCACCAGCGTGCCTGGCTCGCGATCGATCTCGGCGTGTCCTTCGGCGACGAGGAGCACCTGCCGGGCATCGACCTGATCATGCCTGACGTCAGCTTCCTGGAGAAGGAGCGCAAGAACCTGATGGGCCTGGTCCTGACCCATGCCCATGAGGACCATTTCGGCGCGATCATCGATCTCTGGCCGAAGCTGCAATGCCCGATCTACGCGACGCAGTTCAGCGCGGCGCTGTTCGAGGCCAAATGCGCGGCCGAGCGCAATCCGCCCAAAATCCCGGTGACCGTGGTGCCGTCCGGCGGCCGCGTCGACATCGGCCCATTCAACGTCGAGTTCATCCCAGTCGCGCACTCGATCCCGGAATCGCACGCGCTGGCGATCCACACCGAAGCCGGCACGGTGCTGCACACCGGCGACTGGAAGATCGACCCGACCCCGATCATCGGTCGCCCCACGGACGAGCGGCGGCTGCGCGAGCTGGGCGAAGAGGGGGTGCTTGCCCTGATCGGCGATTCCACCAATGCGGTGCGCGACGGCCGCTCGCCCTCGGAAGCCGAGGTCGCCAAGACCATCATCGAGCTGGTCAAGGCCGCCAAGGGCCGCGTCGCCGTGACGACGTTCGCCTCCAACGTCGCGCGCATCAAGGCCGTGGCCGATGCGGCGAAGGCCGCCGACCGCGAGGTCGTCGTGGTCGGCCGCGCCATGGACCGTGTGGTGCAGGTCGCGCGCGAGACCGGCTATCTCGACGGCGTGCAGAATTTCCGCTCGCCGGAGGTCTACGGCCATCTCCCGCAGGACAAGGTGCTGGCGCTGTGCACCGGCAGCCAGGGCGAACCCCGCGCGGCGCTGGCGCGTATCGCCAATGACGACCACCCCGAGATCACGCTCAACCGCGGCGACAGCGTGATCTTCTCCTCGCGCACCATTCCCGGCAACGAGAAGGCGGTCGGCTCGATCGTCAACAACCTGGTCCTGCAGGGCGTCGAAATCATCACCGATCGCGACCATCTGGTTCACGTCTCCGGCCATCCCCGTCGCGACGAGTTGCGTGACCTGATCGCCTGGACCAAGCCGAAGCTCCTGGTCCCCGTCCATGGCGAGGCCCTGCATCTGCACGAGCACGCCAAGCTCGCCCGCGCCGCCGGCGTGCCCCGCGTGCTGGTCTGCCGCAACGGCGATCTGGTGAAGCTCGGTCCCGGCGACCCCGGCATCGTCGGCGAGGTGCCGGCGGGGCGGCTCTACAAGGATGGGACGATCCTGGAGGACTCCAAGTCGCGTGCGGTGGTCGAGCGGCGCCGGATGGCGTTTTCCGGTTGCGCCTTCGTCGCCATCGCCATGACCGAGCAGGGCGAGCTTGCCGACGACCCCGAGGTTGATCTCGTCGGCATCCCCGAGAAGAATAAAGCGGGCGAGCTCTTCGACGACCTCGTCTTCGACGCCGTCGTGTCGACAATCGAAGGCCTGCCCAAGTCGCGCCGCCGCGATCCCGATGCTCTGGCTGAGTCGGTGCGGCGCGCGGTGCGGGCGGTGATCAACGAACACTGGGGCAAAAAGCCCCCCTGTCTGGTACATGTGCTGACAGTCTAATTTAAGCATGATCCTTTCGGAAAACCGCTTCATACTTTTCCGGATCATGCTCGAAGGGAGAGAACCATGCTGGGCCGGCTCAACCATGTCGCGATCGCGACCAAGGATGCCGCCAAGGCGGCCAAGATCTACGGCGCGGCGTTCGGAGCGCGGATCTCGGAGGCCGTCGCCTTGCCCGAGCATGGCGTGACCACCGTTTTCGTGACGTTGCCCAACACCAAGATCGAGTTTATCGAGCCCTATGGCGAGGCTTCGCCGATCGCAAAGTTCCTCGAGCGCAATGCCGACGGCGGCATCCACCACGTCTGCTACGAGGTCGTCGACATCATTGCCTCGCGCGATTTGCTGGTGAAGGAGGGCGCGCGGGTACTCGGCGACGGCGTGCCGAAAATCGGCGCCCACGGCAAGCCGGTGCTATTCCTGCACCCGAAGGATTTTTCCGGGGCGCTCGTCGAGATCGAGCAGGCATAAAGGTCGGGCCATGGCCTACCAGATATCAACCGCGCTCGCGATCTACTTTGTCATCTGGTGGATCGCGCTGTTCTTGACGCTGCCCTTCGGCGTGCGCAGCCAGCATGAGGACGGCGGTGGCGCTCCCGGCACCGATCCCGGGGCGCCGATCCTGGCGCGGATGGGGCGCAAGCTGATCTGGACCACGATCATCTCCGCCGTTGTATTCGCGATCGGCATGGCCGCCTACCACGCCGGATATTTGTCGATCGAGCGATTGTCGAAATTGATGGGAACGCCGTTCTAGAATTTCCTTGAAGCGGCGCTGATTGGGGGGACAAATGGCTTTTCAGCGGATCGTCATTGCGCTTCTGGTGCTGATCGTCGCAGGGCTCGGTGCTATCGGCTATGTCGAGTGGAAGACGGCCGTGCAGACCCGGACGTTGAAGGCGTTCGTCGAGGGCTACGTCTTCAACGAGGCGGTCATGGCTTGCGAGCGGGCGCAGAGCTCGACGCCGTTCAAATGGAACGGGGGCAAGAGCACCTCGGTCATCGGGCTGAACTCGGTCAAAACGGACAAATACAACGTCAGTGCCAGCTACACGCTGGTGGCGGACAGCGTCTATTGCGATTACGATCCGATCAAAAGAAAGGCCGAGATCGGCTCGAGCTTCCTGGAGCGGGAGTAACGATCCGGCCATGACAAGCATGGGATGGGATCGTCATGACCGAGCAGCGGGCAGGGGGCTATCGGATTCTGCATGAGGCGGCCTTGCGGGATTATCTCGCAGGCCTGCCGGACCTGGCCGCGGCCCTCGGCGGCCAGCCGGCTTCCTGGTCGATTCTTGAGGTCGGCGACGGCAATCTTAACCTCGTCTTCATCGTGAAGGGCACGCGCGGCGGCATCGCCGTGAAGCAGGCGCTGCCTTACGTCCGCCTCGTCGGCGAGAGCTGGCCGCTGCCGCTGTCGCGGGCCCATTACGAATATCTGGCGCTGTCGCGGCAGGCCCAGCTCGCACCAGGCCTCGTGCCGGCATTGCTGCATCACAACGAGGCGCTGGCGCTGACGGTGATGGAGCTGTTGGAGCCCCACATCATCATGCGCAAGGGGCTGGTCGTGGCAACGCAATATCCACGCTTCGTCGACGACATCACCACCTTCATGGCGCGGACGCTGTTCTTCAGCTCCGACCTCGCGCTCCCGGCCGCGGACAAGAAGGAGGGCATCGCCGCCTTCGCCGGCAATCACGCGCTGTGCAAGATCACTGAGGACTTGATCTTCACCGATCCCTATCGCGTCGCCGAGCAGAACCGCTGGACCACGCCTTACCTTGATTCCACGGCGGCGAGCCTGCGCGAGGACATGGACCTGCATGTCGCGATCTCGCGGCTGAAGCTGAAGTTCATGGCGAGCCCGGAGGCGCTGATCCATGGCGACCTCCACACCGGCTCGATCATGGTGACGGACCGCGAGACGCGGGTGATCGATCCCGAATTCGCGTTCTACGGTCCGATGGGGTTCGACGTCGGCGCCGTGCTCGCCAATCTGCTGATGGCCTATTTCGCTTCCGCCGGCCACGAGCGTACGCCGGGTGAACGGCGCGCCTTCGAGGGCTGGATACTCGAGACGGTTGAGCAGGTCTGGAGTGAGTTCGCGCGCAAATTCCTCGACCTGTGGCGGACCGAGGCCGCTGGCGATGCCTATCCCGCTTCGCTCTTTGCCGGCGAAAGGGGCGCCGCGTGCCTGGAGATCGAGCGGCAAGCCTACATGCAGCGTCTTTTCGCCGACACGGTCGGCTTTGCCGCCGCAAAGACCATCCGCCGCATCTTCGGCCTCGCCCATAACATCGATTTCGAGCTGATCGAGGATCCACGCAAGCGGGCGATCAGCGAAGCCCGAGCCGTGCGCCTCGCGCGGGCGATGATGGTGGAAACAGGATCATTTCCGACGATCGCGGACATCACCGGCGCAGCGCGAAAACTGCGCGACTGGCAGCCGGAATTCGCGAACGGCTAGGCCGTGTACTCGTAAATCGGCGGCTTGGCTCAGGCACGTCTGGTGCGCGCGGGCACCATCGGGGGTGTCGAACCCTGCTATGCGATTCGAATTGTGCGGCGCTGCATTCGGCTAATTTTGTGAACCACATCACACGTCCGACCGGCGATCGAATGTAACCTTCTGCCGAAGGGCACAGGCTGAATTCGATCGACAACGCTAGCGCACGGGGTGCATCAACGGCAGCCTCGGCGGTCCGTCCATGATGGAGAGTGGCATGGTCGATGATGCATCAGTAGCAAAGCAACTCGTCGAAGCCATCATTGCCAATTTGCCGGCTCCCGTCCCCGGGAGGAGGCCGGTTCACACGATCGGTGTGGGCGTGAGGGGCAAATTCGTGGCGTCGGATGCGGCGCGCACCTATTGCATCGCAGAGCACTTCAACGGACAGCCCGTCGACGTGTCGGTGAGATTCTCCAACGGATTGGGAGGGCCGGAGCAGCATGATGGGTGGTCCGATGTTCGGGGAATGGCGACCCGCTTCCATCTTTCGGACGGAACGGGAAGCGATCTGATCGCCACGACGCTCGGCGAATTCTTTGTCCGCAACGTCGAGGACTTTTTCGAGTTCGCCAAGGTCGCGAAGCTCGAGACGTATCGAAGACGACGCTGGTGGCTGAAGCTTTGGGACATCCTGCAGCTCAAGGTGCCTCCTCGCAACCCTTACCCGAACGAAACCAGGAGTGTCGATGCGGGAGCACTCCGTTACGCCAATCGGCACCGGTTCGCTCAGTTGGGAGTATTCCAGATCGGTCTGATCGGCGCACCGGTGAGCTATGCCCGCGCGAGCTATCATGCCGTCCACACCTTCATGGTGACGGCCCCCGATGGAGTTCGCCGCCCGGTTCGCTTTTCCTGGCAGCCGGTCGCAGGCGTTCGCAACACAGATCCCACGGCCGTGCCGCGCGACAAATATCTGTTCGAGGAGCTCAAGAAACGCCTGCAGCGATGGCCGGCCCGATTCCTGCTGATGATGACGATCGGCGAAGCGGGCGATGCGCTCGACGATCCCACAAAGCCCTGGCCGGGGACGCGAATCCGGGTGGTCATGGGTACCCTTACGCTCACCGAGGTCCCCGCGGATCAGGAAGCGGCAGGCGAACGCATCAGTTTCAATCCCTGCCGTCTCGCGCCCGGCATCGAAGTCTCCGGGGATCCCATCCTCGAGGCCCGCCTGGGCGCCTATGAAGTCTCGCGTAAAATGCGCGGCGGGTGTCCCTTCAGGTGGAGATCGGACGATGCCCAGTGACGAAGGTTTGCTCGATCGTTTTGTGGACTGGTTGCCCACGACCCTCGTGTTCAAGCGCATGGCGTCATGGACCCTGGTGCCTTTCTGGGCGCGACGGACACCGGTGAAGCCTTTGCCCGGTGGTCCCCACCCGTCGTTCCAGTCCGGTGACGGTGTTCAGTGCATGATGAATCTGATCATGCCGCTCAAGATCAAGTCGCCGATCGGACGAGCGGAAGCCGCGCTGGCGATCGCGCAAAACAAGGATGCGATATATGCCGGATTGAACAATGTCGGCACGGTGCACTTCGCGCGCTTCGTCATCGTCGGCGATAATATTTGCATGTTCTCCGTCTATGACGGGGATTTCACCAACTACATTCGTGACTTTATCGCCACGATCGGCAGCGTGTTCAACGCCGTGGTCGAGCTCGTCGAAGGCGGGGAGGAGGTGCTCCCTTGCGAGGAGAATGTCGAGGCATTCATCCAATGGGTGCATGAGCGCGACCTGTACCAGGTGCCGGACACCGCCACCGATTTCCTGAGAGACCAGGAAGCCTTGAATGGAGACAGGGCCGTATCACCCGTCCAAGACGATCTGACCCTGCTTCCGCGCAAACTGGTGCTGCAGCTTCGCGCCAATGCGAACGTTTCGCTCGGCAGCGGCTACCGGGCCTATCCCGGGTTTTCGGTGGCTCAGGTCCGCAAACAACTGGGGCTAGGCTGGTGAGTACTATGTTCGACCTCGCTGATCTGCAGGGCAACATCTTGCGTGGCTACACCAAGAAGCCGTGCGTGCGTTACCTCATTCTTGAAGTCGCCGATCGCATCGCGGCCCGGCGCTGGCTCGCCGCCTCCATATCCGGCCGTGATCACGGCGTTCCGCAGATCACGACCGGGAATTGGGGGGCAAACAAGCCGGAAACCTGTTTCAACATTGGCCTGACCTACGAGGGACTGCGTGCCCTCGGTACGCCGAGTTCTTCGCTTGAAATGTTCCCCAACGAATTCATAGAGGGCATGACCGCCCGCGCCTTGAAGCTCGGGGATATCGGGCCGAGCGCGCCGGAAACCTGGCCATCGCCCTTCGATGAGCCCAGCCGGATCCATCTCATCGCAACGATCTACGCGGACGATGTCAGGCAACTGGACCAAGTCCAGCAGCACGCGCTCGACCGAAACGCCCTGACGCTGCTCGGTACACGCGAGGGCCGCAATTTCCGAGACGACTACGTTCACTTCGGTTATCGCGACAACATCATGCAACCGAGGTTCGAGAGGGTTCACGACCGGCAGCGCCATGCCGACGGACAACCCAGGGCGCCGCTCGGCACCGTGTTGCTGGGACATCCGACCAACCTGGAAGGTTTGATGTGGCGGGTTCCTCAACCCGCGGCGTTGGGACACAACGGCACGTTCAACGCCTTTCGCGTGCTGAAGCAGGACGTGGTGGGCTTCGAGGCGTATCTCGATCAGGCCGCATCCGAGTTGCTCGAGCACCCGCAAGTCGACGAGTTGCTGCCGCCCGGCGCTGAAACGAAAATTGCCCAGGTCATGTCAGTCGCAGGCCGTCATGGTGCCTTGCGCGAGATCGTCGCCGCCAACCTCTGCGGCCGATGGCGCGATGGCACGCCGCTGGCGCTGTCGCCAGACGCACCTGATCCCAGCGTGAGTCAGTCGAATTTTGACTATGACGGTGAGTCCCGCTGCCCCTATGGCGCCCATATCCGCCGGTGCAATCCGCGGGGCGGGCAGATCGTGCAGCGCGTAGCGAACAACAGTCGGCGCCTTGTGCGGCGTGGCATGCCCTATGGACCAGCCTATGATCCGGCGAAGCGTGATCGGGACAAGCCCGAGCCGGAACGGGGCCTGCTCGGAAACTTCATAGGAGCCAGCCTCGGCGCCCAGTTCGAGGCCATGTCCTGCGACTGGCTGAACCTTGGCCTGCAGGATCCGCGCATCACCGGCTCCAACGATCCGATCGTAGGCGCCAACGATCCCAAGACGAGCTGGTTCGACTTGCCGCTCAAATCCGGCCGCGCGATCCGGCTGCGGGGATTGCCCCGATTGGTCTGGACGCGGGGCGGCGCCTATACATTCCTGCCGAGCCTCTCGGCGATCCGTTATCTGGGATCGCTGACGACGTGACTCCAACGTCCGTTCACTCCCGAGGCGCGGACATGTCTGGTCGACCTTGATTCACTAGTTCAACACTTTCACCAGGTCATCAGCCTCGCGCAGATCGCGGGACGTTTCCGCAGATGCAAATTTCGCCCGGGTCGATATCAGCAGCTCTCGTGCTTCGGCGCGTCCGGATGCGCTCTCGCCGGCGCTGACCAGGCGCCCGATGCTGATCGCCGTGCGCAATTCCCAACCGACCGCCCCAAGCTTCCTGGCAGAGGTAAGCGAACGCTTGAACAAGCGCATGGCAGCGCGGTCGTCTCGCAATGGTTCGCAACACAATAGCGAGCCGTGAATCCGATAAATCTCGGGAGCTGCCCAGCGCTCGCCGGTTTTCTTCATCAGCGCCTCAGCCGAAGCAGCGAAGCTTCGAGCCCTTTCCATCTGCCCGATCCGTCCGAATTCTGTGGCGAGCAGAGTTCGATAGAGTGGAATCTGAATGCACCGAGTCTCGGCAGGTAGCCTGCCGAGCAAGCCGCATAATTGTTCGAGCACTTCCGGCGCGGGGCCTCGTGCCGCCAACGCAGCGGTTGCCCACAATGGGCCGATGACCCGGTACATCGGATAGCCGTACTCGTCAGCGACCTTCAGGCCGCGCTTTACGCTGGCAAGGTTGGCCGCAAGATCGCCCTCATACCAGTGATCGGCGACGCCAAGAATGGAGGCAAAAGCTTGCATGAACGGATGCCCGATCTCGTTCGCGAGCTGACGCGCCGTCACACAGCACTCCCTGGCTCGCCCCGGGCGGCCCAGCAACCATTCGATGTGTCCGGAATAGACAAGCGATACGATCAATGGATCATGCTGATAAATCTGGACCAGCTTGCCATGCTCACGCGGATTGTAGCGAGCGCTGACCAGAGCCGCGAGCTCGCTCGCCTGCTCCAAACGACCGAGAAAGAAATTGGCGATTACGGCAGCGGTGTAGGCCATGAGGGCGGCCTCGTCATCGCGCCACGCTTCTGCCCGCCGGACGAAATCCTGCGCGTGTTCGAGGCCCTTGGTGAGCTCGCAGTTGACCAGCTTGGCTATAGTACTTCCCCACAGCACCGTCGCCTTCTCGCGAATGGTGCCATGGCTCGCGCAAAGCTTGAGTGCACGACTGTAGGGGCCATAGACGTTCGGATCGGACCATCCGGCATTGGCCGTGTACGCCATCGCCAAATTGGATTGCAGTGCGATTTCGGCCTCGAAGCGCCGTGGTGACGCCGGCATCTTGGGTATCAGCGAGAGGCCTTCGCGAAGATGAGCCACGGCTTCCTTGGTGGCAGAGCTGCGGAGCGCGGATTTGCCCGCCTGAAGCCAAGCCTCGATCGCTTCCGGAATGTTGCCTGCGCGTGCATAGTGATAGCCCAACACCGCCGGCTGGCTGCTTTCTCCAATGCCGGCTTCCTGGAGCAGCCACGATGCGACGCGCGCATGGAGCTCACGCCTTTCCTCCTTGAGCAACGAGGAGTAGGCGACTTCCTGTATCATCGCGTGCTTGAACGTGAAGACCGTGCCTTGAGACTCCTCGCTACGATACACAATCCCGGCTCTCTCGAGCGCCCGCAACGAGTGTTTCAGCGTTTCGTCTTGACCTGGAAGCACGCTGAAAATGCCGTCATAGTTGAAGCGCCTTCCGAAAACTGAGGCGATCTGGGCGACGCGCTTGGCAGGTCCGAGGCGATCAAGGCGCTCCATCAGTGAATCGTGAATGCTTGCCGGCACCAGAGGTTCCGGCAACCTCCCGCTCGGCACAGGGCTCTCAGCGGCCAGCGGGACCGCGCCGGAATCGACGACGGCCCGCGTAAACTCCTCGACGAAGAGTGGCACGCCGTCGGTTCTTTCCACGATCTGGCTGGTAATCCGGCGCGGTACGAGATCGCTGCCCGCCACGGCTGCGACCATCTGCTCGCATTCATGCGCCGCCAGCTTTTGCAGAGAAATCCGTCGAATTGCCGGGCCTGACAACCAGTCGGCGCTGTAATCATCGCGATGCGTGATCAGGACCATGATCCGCTCGCCAGGACATTGAGCTATCACGCGCACCATCAGTTCGATGGTGGTCGGGTCCATCCACTGGACGTCCTCGACGATTCCGAGGACCGGCCGCTTGCGCGAGGCCGCGACCAGAGCATCGATGAACACCTGCAAGGCACGCTCGCGCTCCGAGGGAGATCCGAGATCCGCGGGTTCGTATCCCGAGCATGCGGGTATCGACAGCACCGCTCCGTAGTAACGAAGCGCCTGCTCGACATCGGTCACGGCTCTTGCCAAGAGCGAACGCAACTTTGCCAATGCGAGTTGCGCGTCGTCGGTGTCCTGGATGCCGGTCGCACGTGTGAGCCGCTCGATTTCCGGGGCAAGCGGCGTGTTGACGTGGAATGGTGAGCATTGCAGCGACAGAACATCGCGCGGAGATGCATCAAGTGAACTGCGAAACTGGCGGATCAAACGTGATTTGCCGATGCCGGGTTCACCGGAAATCACGCCGACCTGTCCCGAGCCGGCTACGCTTTGCTGCCACATCTCGGCAAGCAATGCGCTTTCGCTGGTTCGCGCTATCATCGGAGCAAGAGGCGACCTCCGCGCCCTATCGAACCTGCTTTCGTTAGACGCAAGCGCCTCGGCGCGCCAGGCTTCGACCGGCTCCTCGACGCCCTTGAGCGGTCGTCTGCCAAGCGGCGCGTAGCTGAACGTTCCGCGGGTCAGCTCGTAAGTGCTCGAACCGACCACGACGCCGTTCTCGCTGGCGAGCCCCTGCAGACGGGCAGCGATATGTGCCGAACTGCCGAACACTTCCCGCCGATCGGGCGGCTCGCCGGGCACGCTGCCGACGACGACTAGCCCGGTATTGACCCCAACGCGCACGCCGAGGCGGACGAAACTGCCATCCGACAGCAGAAAGTTGTGATCCTTGATCGCCGCGGCGACCGCCAGCGAAGCGCGGACCGCGCGCTCTGGGTCATTTTCGTGGGCTTGCGGGACGCCAAAATAGGCCAGCAATCCGTCGCCAATCATTCTGGCGATATGACCGCCGTAGCGGCGAATCTGCTCGTCGCAGATATCGCGGTAGGTTCTGACGACCGCGAAGAACTCCTCGGGATCGATCCGCTCGCTCAGGGGTGTCGACCCGACGATGTCGATAAACACTACGGTGAGTTGCCGGCGTTCGGCATGCAGAGC
The DNA here is from genome assembly GCF_038085055.1 of Bradyrhizobium sp. ISRA442. Classification (NCBI taxonomy): domain Bacteria; kingdom Pseudomonadati; phylum Pseudomonadota; class Alphaproteobacteria; order Hyphomicrobiales; family Nitrobacteraceae; genus Bradyrhizobium; species Bradyrhizobium sp. ISRA442. The sequence goes on along the minus strand of NZ_JALGCN010000007.1, from coordinate 279,865 downwards.
TTCATTCTCGACATTCGGCGGCGCCGGTGTCCGCTGAAGTCCGCCCGAACGATCGGGCTTCGGCTGGCTGCTCATGACCCACCGTGTTCAGTTTCCGCCGTACCGGCCGCGAGGCAAGATCGACGGCGAGCCGCGTCAGGTTGACGCTGCCGAGCGGCCTGTGCTCGGGCAGACAGTTCCAAGGATTGAACACCATGTAATCGCGGTCGTACAGCGCATTCTGCGTCAAATTCTGCCCTGGAATGGCAATACTTCCCAGCCGCATATCTTGAGGACGCGTCTATCACCGCGAGGCGTCCTCGACGTCATCCGACGTGGCGACGTGTCGTACCGGTATGGAGAAATCGAGCACGATGCCATCGCCGCCTTGATGGCCTATTTCGTATCAAGCGGTCACGAGCGCTCGCCGGGCGAACGGCGCGCCTTCGAGGCCTGAGTGCCGGGGACGGTCGCGAAGGTCTGGGGCGAGTTCGTGCGCAAATTCCTCGACCTGTGGGTGGCTGGCGATGCGTATCCCGCCTCGCTCTTTGCCGGAGAGAAGGGCGCCGCGCCCTTGGAGGCGGAGAGGCAGACCTACACGCAACAACGCTTCGCCGATATGGCCGGCTTCGCCGCTGCAAAGGCCATTCGCCGCATCTTCGGCGTCGCCCATAATATCGATTTCGAGCTGATCGAGGACGCGCGCAAGCGGGCGCTTTTTTCGTGGAGCGTATTCGAAACGCAGAGCGTTTGTGAACGTCGTGCTCTTTGTTCAATGAGAGACTACGAAGGGGTTCTCTGTTGCTGCCCTACATTGTCCATCATGATGTCTATCAATTTCGTGTGTGCGGCAGGGAGATCGTGAAGCGTGAGCGGCAGAGCCTCGGGTTGAGCCGATCAATGAGTGTGGGAGTGGAACTATCAAAAGGACCGTGGTGCAACGATGTCTGCCGCCTTTGCCGGGGCGGGCAGGGCGACGATATTGTTCCGTTGCGGCGCGACGCATTCTGCGTTCGGGCTGTGTCGCCATCGTCGGTTGGTCTCTGTGCGAACAGGCTCACGCACTCGATTTCTTTGGCCTCTTCGGTTCCGACGATCCGCCGCCGGTCAGCGCCACGACGTTGTCTTATGGGCTCGAGATCGAAGCCAAGACGCCGGATGGCAAGAACGATAGTGATGCCGAGCAGGTGTTGCGCGATGCCTCCGGCACCTATCGGCTTCGACAGGAATCACCGCCGGACGGCGAAGGCCTCGTGCGCCGGCTTCAGGCAGACATCAATCCGCTGCTCGATGCCCTCTGGGGGCTTGGCCGTTACAATGCCCAGATCGATGTAACGCTGGATGGAGTTCCAATCTCCCTCGACGAGACCGGGCTCGCCGCCGCTGCACGCCGGGCCGACGGCTTTCGCAATCGGACCGCTGTTCCAATCAAGGTCACCGCACGACTCGGTCCGTTGTTCAAGCTGCGCAGCGTCGATGTGGACGTCGATGTGGACTATGCGCACGACGAAGCGCCGCATGGGTTGCCGCGCCGCGCCTTTGCGCTGAAATCCGGCGATCCAGCGATCTCGGCCGACCTGCGCGCCGCGCAGGTGAAGCTTGTTGACTGGTTCCGCAGCAACGGACATCCGTTTGCGAAGATCGGCGACGTCAAGGCCACCGTCGATCATGCGGCCGCCGCAATGGACTTTCGGTTGCGGGTCGAAGCGGGCCCCAAGGCCGGCATCGGCGCTGTCACGATCTCGGGCGGCGATGTCGACCCGAGAGTGGTGGCCACGCATGTCCACCTGAGGGAAGGCGAGCCTTATTCGCCCGAGAGGCTGGCCTTGACGAAAACTTCGATCGCCAGGATCCCAGCCGTCGGAGGAATACGCATCCGCGAGGCCGACAAGCTCGATGCCAATGGCAACCTGCCGGTCTTTATCGATTTGACGGAAAGGCCCAGGCACGCGGTCGGCCTCTCGGCGAAATATTCCAGCGTCGATGGTCCCGGCATTGCAGGCTATTACGAGGATCGGAACATATTCGGCGGCGGCGAGCGCCTGAGGCTCGAAGCGTCCGCCTCGCTCTTGCAACGGGTCGACGGCACTTCGTTCAACGGCTTCAACAATCTCCGCGCCTCGGATTTCGGCGCGCGATTTACCGGTACCTTCATCAAGCCAGGCTTGTTCGGTACGGCCAACGATCTTCTGATCGAGGCCACTGCGTTCCGCGAGCGTGTCGGTAACAACGACCTCGGCGGTTACGCCGACGATACGGTGCGCGGCACGTTCGGCGTGATCCACCGCTTTTCGGAGGCGGCTTCGCTGCAGGCCGGTCTTCAGGTCGAGCAATCGAAATCGCAGGACGTGCTGGGGCGGGTCGATGCGACGCTGATCGGCTTCACCGCGACCGGCCGCTACGACACCACCGATAATCCGCTCGACCCCACGCGCGGCGTGCGTCTCTGGGGGGCCGTCAACGCCTATTCCAAGTTGATGGGCTCCACGATCGACCTCTTTGAGGGCCGCTTCGCGGGCTCGGCCTATTACGCGCTCGACGACCAGGCCGACTACGTGCTGGCAGGCCGGCTGGCCATGGGCTCGCTCACGGGCGCCCCGCTGGCCGAGATTCCGGATGCGCACCGCTTCTACGCGGGCGGCGGCGGATCCGTGCGCGGCTTCGCCTATAACACCATTTCGCCGATGCTGTTCGGCCAGATCACCGGTGGCCGCAGCCTGATCGAAGGCTCCGCCGAAGTGCGCGTGAAGATCACGCCCACCATCGGCCTCGTGCCATTCTTCGATTTCGGCACCGCCTCCAGTTCCTCCCTGCCGAGCTTCAACGACTTTGTCGGCTACTCGGCGGGGCTCGGCCTGCGCTATCTCACGCCGGTTGGCCCGATCCGCCTCGACGTCGCGATGCCGCTGAACCCACGCCCCGGCGACAGCCGCTACGCGATCTATGTCAGCATTGGGCAGGCCTTCTGATGCGCTTACCACGGTCCTTCCTTGTCCGTTCCGCGATGGCGGCCCTAGGGCTGGCCGGTGTCACGGGGCTCGGTGTCGGTCTCTACGCCGCGATGAGCGGGACCGGCGAGAACCAGCAGGACGTGCTCGCCAGCCTCGTCTCGCGGACGCTCTCGACTCCCGCGACCCAGGTCCATATCGGCGGCGTCGACGGAGTGTTGTCCTCGGACGCCACGGTTCGCGACGTCACCATCACCGACAAGGATGGAGTCTGGCTGACGCTCGACAAGGCGCGTCTCGTCTGGCGGCGCAGCGCCTTGTTGATGGGACGGCTGGAGATCGAGCGCCTTGAAGTCGGCACGCTCGATATCAAGCGGAGGCCGTTGCCGTCCGACCAGCCTGTCGAAAAATCCGACGAGCCAATCCTGCCCGAACTTCCCGTGAAATTGCAGGTGAAGGCGTTCAACCTGCATGCCCTGACGCTGGGACAGTCCATCCTGGGCGAGGCGCTGAACGTCACGGCGACCGGAAATACCGAACTAGGCTCGCCCGCCGAAGGGCTCGTCTTCAATCTCGACGCCACCCGCAAGGACTTTGCAGGCCGCTTCAAGGCCGCTCTCGCTTACGTTCCGCAGGGAAATGCGCTCACCCTCGACGTCACGCTCGACGAGCCGGCCCACGGGCTCATGTCGAAGCTCGGCCATCTGCCGGGCGAGCCGCCCGTCACATTCGCACTGGGCGGCCAAGGCACGCTCGACAGCTTCCGTGGTGCCCTGAAGTTGCAGGCCGGCCCCACGATCGATGCGACAGGCACGATTGCGCTTGACCGAAACGGGGCGGGCCGAGTGCTCGCAACGCGCCTTGCTAGCCATCTCGGACCGTTGTTGCCGGCGATTGCCGCGCCGGTCTTTGCCGGTGAAACCAATCTCGACAGCACGACGCGTATTGGTGACGACGGCAGCGTCGCCCTGGACGGGCTGACGCTCACGAGCCGTCTTGCGCGGCTCGACGCGAAGGGCCTGCTCGGAGCCGACAAGGTCGTGGATTTCGCGGCCTCCATCCGCGCCCTGCCAAGCAACGGCGACGTGACCGAAACCGACCACGGCTCGATCCGCAGCCTCGTCTTCGACAGCCGCGTCAACGGCCCGATCAAGGCTCCCACAGCATCGGTCAAGCTCGCGCTGTCGGGCGCTCATCTGCCGGACGGCGACGTCGAGACGCTCGACGCTTCCATCACAGCCGTCCCTCGCGCCGAAGCCAGCGATCCCGCAACGCGCATCATCCTTGACGCGAACCTGCGCGCCTCCGGCATTGCGCCGCGCGACGCGAGTCTGGCGGCCGCGATCGGCAATGCCGCCTCTCTCGTGCTCCACGGCGATACGGACCTGGGCGGCCGCGCCAGGATCGAGCGTCTCGAGATCGGCACGTCCACGGTTCAGGCGACCTATACAGGTGATGTCAGCGCCGATCGCCTGCATGGCCGTGCAACCGGAGCCGTGCCCGACCTCGGGTACTTTGCCGACCTTGCCGGGCTGAAGCTCAAGGGCTCGGTGGCGATCGGCCTCGATCTCGACGCGGACCTGCAGCGTGGCAGCTTTGATGCCCGAATGTCTGGCACCGGCGAGAGGCTTGCGACGGGACTTACGGCGCTCGATGGGCTCGCGGGGACGCGGCTCGCACTCGCAGCCGATCTCTCTGCCGATGGCCGCGACACCTACACGGTCCGCGGCGCGTCGCTCGATGGAGCCCACGTCGCGGTTCGCGCCAAGGGAACGGTGACGCGCGAGACGAGCGACCTGTCGGCGCATGTGGACCTGCCAGATCTCTCGACGGCTGATGCGCGCCTCACCGGTGCGGGAGCTCTCGACGTCGGCCTGACCGGCGGGCTCGCGCATCCCGGCGTTTCGTTCGGGGCTTCGGTGGATCGCGCCACCGCGATGCGGCGCCCCATTCCGCATCTGGAGCTCGCCGCGACCGTCAACGACATCAACGGGCTCTGTGCCGTCGACGCCAAGCTCAACGGCTCCGTCGACGGCAACCCGGCGCGCGGGATTGTTCAGGTGAGCCGCCGATCGTCGGAGCGTGACGATCGCGGAGCTCCGGCTTTTGCCGGATGGGAGGCAAAGACCGTCGACATCGCGATCGGCTCGGTGTCCCTGAAGGGCTCAGGAACGGTCGACGCGCAGGGATTCGCACGCGGGCAGATTCGCTTCGCAGCCGGGGCGCTCGCCGACCTCTCACCGCTTGCTCTCACAGAACTCGCCGGTTCGGCCTCACTCGATCTTGCCGCTTCGGCCGATGGCGGCCAGCAGTCCGTCCGTCTCGTTGGCAAGGGCGCGGGGATCCGTGCCGCCGGTGTGGCCATCCGCAGTTTCGATGTGCGCGCCGATGGCGCCGATCTCTACAGCCATCCGGTCCTCAATGCGGATACCCGGGTCAACGATGCCAAGTTCGGCGGCCAGACCGCCTCCAACATCGCGCTGACGGCCAGGGGCAATGCCGATACGAGCGTGATCCGTCTCTCCGCCAAGGCTGCCGGCTTCGATCTCGATGCCGCGGGTGCGTTGACGTCCAGGGAGCGGACGCGGTTCGATCTCAATCGTTTCACCGCGCGGCGTAGCGCCAACGCGATCGCGCTGCAGGGGCCCGCAGGCTTCACGCTCGACGACGGTACGGTGCTGATCGAGCATCTGGCCCTCGGAATTGGGAGTGGCCGCTTCACCGTTGATGGCAAGGCCGGCAAGGCGCTCGACCTCAAGGCCGTGGCAAGCGCGATTCCGCTCGGCGCGGCCGATGTCGCGATGCCCGGTTTGGGGCTCGCCGGGACGCTTGACGCTTCAGCCACGATCGCCGGCTCCGCGACCGCGCCGATGGGGCAATACAAGGTGGCCGTCAAGCAGCTCACGGCGCCGCAGACCAGGAGCGCGGGCTTGCCACCGATCGACATTGCCGCGGACGGGCGGCTCGATGGAGGCCGCGCGAGCCTGAACACCACGCTTGCCGCGGGAAAAGCCGGCACGATCACGACGTCGGGCACACTGCCGCTCGACGCCACGGGTCCGATCGCGCTGACCGCGAAGGGCCGCCTCGATGCCGCCGTCGCCAACGCGATGCTCTCCGCCTCCGGCCGCACCGTGTCCGGCAGCGTCGCGCTCGATGCCCGTGTCGGCGGCACGCGCGCGAAGCCCCAGATCGGCGGTGTCGCCACCGTGAGCGGAGGTACCTTCCGCGACAGCATGCTTGGCACACGCCTCGAGGCCATCGAGGCGAAAATCACCGCCGAAGGAGAACGGATCGTCGTGGAGCGCCTGGCCGCGGTGACGCCCAACGGGGGTACGTTATCTGGCTCCGGCCAGGTGCGGGTCGCTCCGGATGCAGGCTTCCCGGGCACAATCTCGATCCGTGGCCAGCAGGCGACGCTCGCCGCCAGCGCGCTGGCGACCGCTCAGGCCAATCTCGCCCTCGACGTCACCGGCGCCCTGGCGCGCGATCCGCGGATCGCCGGTCGCATCGACTTGACCCGCGTCAGTGTCGATATTCCGGACCGCCTGCCTTCGACGCTCAAGCCGATCGACGGCATCAACCATGTGAACGCCTCGGGCCAGGCCGCTGCACGCCTTGCGGCTGAGCGCAAAGCGGAGACGCTGAAAGGCAACAAGGGGAGCCCGGCGCTGTTCAACGCTTCGCTCGACGTGACGGTCTCGGCGCCGAACCACGTCTTCATCCATGGCCGCGGGGCGACTGCGGAGCTCGGCGGCTCCATTCACGTGGGCGGCACGACCAACGCTCCGGTGCCGAAGGGCGCCTTCTCCCTTTTCCAGGGCAAGCTGGTGGTGCTCGGAAAGACGTTGACCTTCACCAAGGGCAATCTCTCCTTTAGCGGAGATCTTGCGCCCGAGCTCGATTTCGCGGCAGAGATGCAGGCCTCCGACATCACCGCACAGGTCGGAATCTCGGGACCGGCGGCCGCGCCGGTCTTCGCCTTCCACTCGCAGCCCGAGTTGCCGCAGGATGAGATCCTGTCGCGCATTCTCTTTCAGAAAGCTTCGGGCAGCCTGACCACCTCGCAGGCCGTGCAGCTCGCAGGGGCCGCGGCCCAGTTCGCAAGCGGTGGTGAGGGGACCGTGGACCGCATGCGCCGCTCGCTTGGGGTCGACAATCTAGACGTGGGTGCCGGGGCGGGCGGTCCGGCGGTCGGCGCCTCGCGCGCGATCGGCGACAGGCTGAGCGTGGGTGTGCGGACGGGCGCGAGCCCCAGCCAGTCAGGAGTGTCGGCCAATGTCGACGTGACGCGTCACATCCGCGTCGAGTCGGATGTCGATGCGAAGGGCTCGACATCCATCGGGGTCGGCACGCGATACGAATGGTAAGCCGCTGGCACGAGTCGTTCACTCCAAGCATGCCGCCGATGCCGGAGCAGACCGCCGAGATCACCATCACCGCGCCGAGGATGAGCTTGACGTTGAGGCCGGAATATTCGGCGGCCTCGCGAAAATAGCGCTTCTCGGGCACCTCAGCGATTACCCGATTGCCGACGGATATCTTCCAAAATACCGCGCATCACGCCGATCTCTTTGCCGAAGTCTGTCCAATCGCCGGATTTCAACCGCTCCATGGCGTGATTGTAGTGATCGAGGGCCTCCTGCGCGCGCCTTGCCGCGGACCCTTCGCTGGGCGATTCCGCGGTCGCACCCGGCGCCGGCGCGGGTCCGTCGTCCACGAAGAGTGCCGACAGGGCCTCAGCAAGAGTCTCCTTCATGACGACGTGCTCGCCATAAGCGGCAATCACCCGCTTGAGCTCCGGCAAATGTCCTTGCTCGGCCCGCAAATACAGCGGCGACACGTAGAGAATCGAATTCTCGATCGGAATCACGAGCAGATTTCCCCGGATCACCCGCGACCCCATCTGATTCCACAGCGATATCTGCTGGGAGATCTCCGTATTCTGATGAATTCGCGCCTCGATCTGGAAAGGCCCGTAGACCAGCTTCTCTTTGGGAAATTCGTACACGATCAGCTTGCCATAGCCGGGCTCGTCGCAGCGCGCGGCAAGCCAAGCGATCATGTTGTCGCGACGGCTCGGCACCATCGGGATCATGATGAAGAACTCGGCTTGCGCCTCTCCGGGCAGCCGCATGATGATGTAGTAGGGGGCCATGGTGGTGATGCCGTCCATTGAAGAGACGCCATCACCGGCCGGTTGACGCGGAAATTGCCAGAGGTCCTCCCGGTTATAGAAAACATCGGCGGCTTCCATGTGGTAGGTCTGGAAAAGTCGCGCCTGGATCAGGAAGAGGTCTTCGGGATAGCGAATGTGCTTCTGAAGATCGGACGGCATGGCCGCGAACGGCTTGAACAGGTCCGGGAAGATTCGCTGATAGGTCGCGGCGACCGGGTCGGCTGGGTCCATCAGGTAAAAATCGACGGTGCCGTTGTAGGCGTCGATCACGACCTTCACGGAGTTTCTGATGTAGTTGAGATTGAGGCCGGGCGCGGGCTGCGCGTAGGGAAAATATTCGCTGGTCGTGTAGGCGTCCTGCATCCAGAACACGCGGCCCTCGCTGATAATCAGATAGGGATCGCGGTCCAGCGTGAGGAACGGGGCTATAGCGTCGACCCGCTTCTGGATGTTGCGCCGGATCATGATCCGGCTGCCGCCGCCGATGTAGTCTGAAAGGAGCAGGTTCACATCGTTGAAATGGTGGGCGAAGATCAGTCGCCGCACCATGCTCGACAGCGGGACGCCGCCGGAGCCGTCATAGGACGCATAGACATTCTCCTTTCCCTTGGGATAATCGAATTCTCGCACGGTTCCCTTGACGATGACGTAGTCCTCGGTCTGCTGCCCGTAATAGATGCGGGGCTCGCGTATGTCGGGACCTCCCTGCGCAACCGGAGGAACGTCGTGCAGGTAGAGGAGCGGAAGTCCTTCGCCGCTCTTCTGGGTGACCGGACTCATCACCGCGCCATTGCCGTGGGTGAACAGGATATGGCGGTTGACCCAGGTCTGCGCGTTGGGCGGCAGCAGTTCGGAATTCAACTCGCGTGCCGAGAGCATCACGCTCTGGTAGATGTCGCCAAGCCAGTATCGATCGACATCGAGGTTGCGCAGCTTGTAGTAGGTGCGGATCTCCTGCAATTGCGCGTAGGTGTCGGCCAATGGTTGCCAATCCCATAGCCTTATGTTTTCGATCGTGGCCTTGTTGGCCTCGAGCGTGCTGAAGGTCAGGGTCTGATCCGCAGGGAACGGCCTCGGTGTGATCCGATGGAGATTGTAGGCCTCCCGGGTCAGCGCGATGTTGCGCTCGATGTAGGGACGCTCCCAGGCCAGCTCGTTCGGCCTGACGTAGAAGTGCTGAAACACTGCGGGGATGATGCCCGACAGCAGGAAAGCGGCGCCGAACAGCAGCGCAATCGCAGCGGTGGGGAGGCGGTAGGTGCGGACCCACAGGTTCGCCCATGCAGCCAAGGCGGCGACGATCGACAGCGCGATCAGGATCCACAGGACCGGTAATTCGACGTTGACGTCGGTATAGCCTGCGCCGACCACCACGCCGTTGTCGCCGAACAGCAGGTGGTAGCGATCGAGGCCGTAGGACCACGCCTTCACGGTGAAGAAAACGCCAAGCAGCGCCGAACCGTGGGAGATCGCCGCCGGCGACATTCGCCGGGCCCGGTCCTTGATGTCGCCATTCACCCAGTAGATGGTTCCGGCGAACAGTGCGCTCATGACGAGCGTCAGCATTGCCCAGTTCTTGACGGCGACAAACGCGGGCAGGGAGAACAGGTAGAAACCGATATCCTTGCCGTACAGCGGATCGGTGCTGCCGTAGGGCACCTGATAGATAAACCGGAGCAGCGTGGCCCAGTTGCCGACCTCGGCCCAGGCGACAAGTAAGGCGAAGAGGCCGCTGCTGGCGGCGATCACGCCACGCCACGGCAGCCGCTCGCGCAGGAATTCAAGCGGATCAGGCTGAGCCGCCGCGGCCGCAAGCGTTGGGACAAAGGCCGCAGGCAACCGGGTTCGCCGCCCGGCAAGACCAAGTGCAGTCCGCGCGTTCACCCACAAGATGGTGGCCGTCGCTGCCAAAACGACGAGGAAGCCCGCGGTTTTGGCGCCGATCGTGATCCAGAAGACCTGTTTGTAACTGACCGAGGCGAACCACATCCAGTCGACCAGGATGTCGCCGACGAGAGCAAGCAGGATCAGGCCGATAGCGACGATGATGGCCGCGATGATGAATCCCGCCACGGCGCTTCGCCCTGGTGCCTTCCGTTCGGGTCCGGAAATCCCGATCGTCATAGTGACATTATAGCAGAACGACGGACGTGGCGCGCCTGTCGCGGGGGGCGTCGCACCTGCTTTTTGCTCCGCACCCCTACAATAGGCGGAGGAAGGCATAGGATTGGGCTATTACATGTGCCCGAGGATGGCGGCATCCAGCGAGGAAGTGGGGAGGCGGGGGTCGTGTGGTTCGGCCATCGCGAATGTGACGTTTATCAGCCCCAGTTCTTCCGTTCGCCTGCGGAGCTCGACGAGGTAATCCCGCATGACGCCCTGGGCGACGACAGAGCCGCTGGGGCCGACGAAGTGTGAGAGACGGACCGTGTAGTAGCCGCTGCCCGCACCAATATCGCTGACCGTCATGCCTGGTCTCAGCTCAAGAAGGCGTACGACCTCACCGACCTCATTCAGGGAGTCGCGGTGCTCGTCGGCGGAGCGGCTTAGGCTGGCGATCGGCGCAACCGGACGCCGAGGTGAAGGAAATTCATTTGCAGGGATTCCTGGTGGGGTCAGATAACCAATGTCAGCGGCGCCTGCGCAAGTTGCACCCAGTGCCACGACAATCGTCACCGTGCGGACCAGCGTCATTGTGGATCCGCCAAGAACCGGTAGCAAAATGGTTCCGATACCGTGGACTGCCGCGGCATTGGCGCGCAATATATTCGCGGGGCGATACTCTTTTATTCGTCGGCAAAGTGCGGCGCGAGAGATGTCTCCCCTTCGCGTGGGACGAATTTGCCTGTTTCTGGCATGAACGAGGCGCCCAGACGCGAGCCAGGACGCGAGAGGGAATTGGCCGCATGAATTTTCGACAGATCGAGACGTTCGAGGCCGTAATGAAGTGCGGTACGGCGTCGAGAGCGGCGGAGGTCCTTGGCATAACACAGCCTGCGGTAAGCCGGAGCATCGTTGAGCTGGAGCGATCGGTCGGTTTTCTTCTCTTTGCGAGGGTCCGCAACCGTCTGGTTGCCACGCCTGAGGCCCGCATGCTTTATGACGAAGTCAAAGCAGCTTTCCTCGGCATTGATGCGATCCGTGCCGCCGCTGCTCGAATTCGCGATCACGGGTCTGGGGAGATTCGCGTCGCGTCCCTTTTTGCGGCCAGTCACTCGATCGTGCCGAAGACGGTCGCAATATTCCGAAGGAAACATCCGAACGCCCGGGTTACCTTGCTCGTCCTGCCATCGCGCGACGTACGGCATCTGGTCGCCTCCGGCCAATTTGACCTCGGCCTTGCAGCAGACCTGGTCGATACGACCGGCGTTATCCATGAGACCTTCTTGGCTCGCGACGCGCTCTGCGTTCTTCCGATCGGACATGATCTCTCCTCCAAGAAGGTCATCGAGCCAATGGATTTGCATGATGTGCCCTTCATTGCATACCTTTCGGAGGATCGTTTCAGGCAAAGGATCGACGCAGTCCTGGCAGCGGCCGGTGCGGTCCCGAGGACCGTTGTCGAGACCGCTCTTGCTCCCACTGCCCTCGCTTTGGTTGCAACAGGCGTCGGAGTGACGCTTGCCAGTCCCCATGCGATCAGCGGATTTGATCGCTCGAAGATTGTGGTGAAACAATTTCGACCAGCCATAGAAGTCCGCGTCTTGCTGTTGCTCCCTTCAGACCGACCGAAGTCGCTGTTAGTGCGCGACTTCATTGATGCCTTGATGGCCGCTCGCTAACCGCTCTGGCGGCCGCACATCATAAGTTCTGCGCATAAACCTATAACACTGGATCAGTTGTGCGCTCCGGCTCCTCCGGTATCGTGGTGTGAAATCACAACGAGCAGCCTTGAGACGCTCCGAAGAGAAACCCGGCGCGGAGCTCGCTCGCGCGCGCCATAGGTGCACTAAGAGGAGAAGCAATGCGCAGTTTTGCTGAAGGGCAAGCGAGCAACAATGCCGTTGACCCGTCGGGTGCTTCCGGTCTCGCTCGCCGCGATGTGCTCGCTTTAAGCGGTGCTGCCGCATTGGCTGCAACGACACCGGCCTCTGGGGGATGCGCGGCCCCCGTCAGCACGTCGGCCGCGATCGAACCGACCTCGACGGCCACGATCCGGCTCATCGTCAACGGCAAGGAGGCTTCCATCGAAGTGGATCCCCGCCGCTCGCTGCTCGATGTGCTGCGAGAAACGCTTAATCTCACGGGTACCAAGAAGGGCTGCAATCAGGGCGCCTGCGGCGCTTGCACCATCCTTCTAAACGGGAGGCGGATTGTGTCGTGCCTGACGTTGGCAGCAATGCATGACGGGGCGGAGATCGAGACGATCGAAGGCCTTGAAAAAGATGGCGAGCTTCATCCGCTCCAGGGTGCATTCATCGAGCACGATGGCCTGCAGTGCGGCTTCTGTACCCCGGGGCAGATCATGTCGGCTATCGGCTGCATCGCCGAAAGCCATGCGGGCTCGCTGGACGACATTCGGTTCTGGATGAGCGGCAATATTTGTCGCTGCGGGGCCTATCCGGGGATCGTCGCCGCCGTCGCCGACGCTGCCAAGAGGACCTGACCATGCTCCCGTTCACGATCGAGAAGGTAACCTCTGTCGAGGCTGCCATCGCTGCCGCATCCTCCGGCCGCCGTCTTATCGCCGGCGGCACGACGTTGATCGATCTCATGCGCGACGAGGTGGAGCAACCGGAGCACCTTGTCGACATTAATGCGCTTCCGCTTTCCGAGATCCGCGTCGACCGCTCCGACCTCGTCATCGGCGCGCTTGCGCGGATGGCCGACGTGGCCGCCCATCCTGATGTCCAGCGTCTGCAGCCACTGATCGCCGAAAGCCTGATCGAGGGCGCCTCGCCGCAACTGCGCAACATGGCCTCGATCGGTGGGAACCTGCTCCAGCGCGTCCGCTGTCCCTATTTCCGGATGCTCGATGCGGCTTGCAACAAACGGACCCCCGGCTCAGGTTGCGCGGCGGTCGACGGCCTCAATGTCGGGCACGCCATTCTCGGAACGAGTGATCATTGCGTGGCGACGCATCCTTCGGACGTCGCTGTCGCGCTGGTCGCTCTCGACGCCACCATGCGTGTCAAAGGTCCGGAGGGGGAGCGCAGCTTTCCGGTAGCAGAACTCTTTCGTTTGCCGGGCGATACCCCCCACCTCGAACACACGCTGCTGCCCGGCGAGCTCATCCTCGAGGTGCGGATCCCCGGCGGTCCGAACAGCCGCCGGGCGCGCTATCTCAAGGTACGCGACCGCGCATCCTACGAATTCGCGCTGGTGTCCGCGGCCGCGGCGCTCGACGTTGCGGATGGCGTGATCCGCGAGGCGCGGCTCGCGGTCGGCGGTGTCGGCACTCGGCCCTGGCGTATGCGCGCGGTGGAGGCGGCTCTGACCGGCAAGGCGCCGGATCGGCATGTGGTCCAGGCGGCCGCCCGATTGGCCGTGGAAGGAGCCCGTCCGCTGTCGGGCAATCACTACAAACTCGAACTCCTGCCGCGGACGATTGTTCGCGCCTTCGAAATGACGGGAGGAATCGCATGACGACGAACATCATCGGACAGCCGCTGCCACGGGTGGAAGGTCGCGCCAAGGTCACGGGCGCCGCACGGTACGCGGCCGACTTCAACCAGCCTGGTCAGGCCTATGCAGTGATCGTCAGCGCCACCGTGGGACTCGGGCGCGTGACCGGCATAGAAAGTTCGCAGGTCGAGAAGATGCCGGGCGTCATTGCCGTCATCACGCACGGGAACGCGCCACGCCTGGCGTATGGCCCGCACAAGAGCTACATCGATCCGGCGACAGGCGAGCGGCTGCATGTGCTGCAGGACGACCGCGTACACTTCCATGGCCAGCCGGTGGCGCTCGTTGTTGCCACAACGATCGAGCAAGCGGAGCGCGCTGCCGCGGCGCTGCACGTGGCCTACTTGACTGAGCGGCCGATCGTCGACTCCGCCGACCCGGAGGCCCGGCCCATCGTTCCCGAGGCCGGAAAGCAGCCGGATGCCCGGCTGCCGGCCGACACCGCGCGCGGCAGCGCCGACAGCGCTCTCGCCGACGCGCCAGTGAAGGTGGACGAGACCTATGGCATTGCGCGCGAGAACCACAATCCGATGGAGCCGCACGCGACGATCGCCGCCTGGAGTGGCGATCGGCTGATGCTCTGGAGCAAGAGCCAGTTCGTCGTCAACGAGCAGGCGGAGATCGCGGCGATCTTCGGCCTGCCGCCCGAAAACGTGCAGGTGATCTGCCCGTTCATCGGCGGCGCCTTTGGCACCTCGCTCAGGACATGGCCCCACGTGACGCTCGCGGCCATGGCCGCGCGGCACGTGGGCCGCCCCGTCAAGCTCGTTCTGACGCGCAAGCAGATGTTCTTCACGACGGGCCATCGGCCGCGCACACTGCAAAGGATCGCTCTCGGCGCCTCAGCAGACGGAAAGCTTACCAGCGTGGTTCATGAAGGCATGGGCGAGACGAGCCGCTATGAGGAATTCATGGAGGCTCTGACCTCGGTCACGACCTTCCTGTACTCCTCGCCCAACGTGCGGACCCGCTACCGCCTGCAGCCACTCGATATTGGCACGCCAAACCACATGCGCGGTCCCGGCGAGGCCAGCGGCGTATTTGCCCTCGAATGCGCAATGGATGAGTTGTCCTACAAGCTCCGCCTTGATCCCATAGATCTACGCCGCCGCAACGAGCCGGAAATCGACGAGGGAGAAAACAAACCCTTCTCCAGCCGATCGCTGCTGAAATGCTACGATCTTGGCGCGGAACGGTTCGGCTGGTCGCGACGGGTACCCGAACCGCGCTCGATGCGCGATGGCCGGCTGCTGATCGGAATGGGTGTGGCATCGGCGAGCTACCCGGCCTTTCATGCACCGGCCAGTGCGCTAGCGAGGCTGCTTCCGGATGGCACGGCCGAGGTCGAGGTCGCGGCAAGCGATATGGGGCCGGGCACCTACACGTCGATGACACAGGTTGCCGCCGAGACCCTCGGGCTGCCCGTTGAGCGGGTGCGCTTCAGTCTTGGCCGCTCGGACTATCCGCCCGCGCCATCCCATGGCGGTTCATGGACCATGGCATCGGTTGGCTCCGCGATCCGCGCCGCCTGCATCGCGGTGCAAGAGCAGGCTGCGAAGGGCCGCAACGATCGACCGATCGAGGCTACAGCGTCTTCTGAGCGCGATCCTCAGGCCGCTGCGCGCTTCTCCATGCACTCCTTCGGAGCGGTCTTCGTCGAGATAGCCGTCGACCCGGACATCGGCACGATCCGCGTGCGCCGTGCGGTGGGTACTTATGGCATCGGCCGTGTCGTCAATCCAAGACTCGCTCGCAGCCAATGTACGGGTGGCATGATCGGCGGCATCGGCATGGCGCTCATGGAGCGCACGGTGCTCGATACTCGCGATGGTCGCCCGGTAAACGCGCATATGGCCGATTATCTGATGCCCGTAAATCTGGACGTCCCCCAACTCGAGGCGCATTTCGTCGAGGAGGTGGATCCACACGTCAATGCCCTAGGCGTCAAAGGACTGGGCGAGATCGCCCTCGTCGGCATGGCGCCGGCCATCGCCAATGCCGTCTTTCATGCGACGGGCAAGCGCGTGCGTACCTTGCCGATCCGGATTGAAGATATGCTGACCGCGTAGCTCCGGCCCCGCGGTCTCGCGCGGCACTTCTCGGCGCAAAGCGAAGATCTCGATTCCCGCGAGGCCGCCATGATGGCGTTGTGCTCCTGTTTTGCCCGACGTGTCAAACGCGTTCGCAGCAGCAGCTCAAGCCACCCCGTGCCAAATTCCCCAATGATTTCTACTTTGCATGGGGTTGTTTTCGCATTTTTTGTGGAGCGACATCGTGCGGCCTCTCTCTTCACCTCGCCCCGCTTGCGGGGAAGGGAAAATACTTCACTCCGCCGCCTTCTCCCGCAGCCGCTGGGCGTAGACGTTGATGATCAGCGCCGCGAGCAGGATCAGGCCGCGGATCAGGATCTTGAGGAAGCTGTCGATGTTGACGTGGTCGAGGCCGTTGTTGAGGACGCCGAGCACGAACAGGCCGACGATGGTGTTGCCGATGCCGCCGCGGCCGCCGAACAGGCTGGTGCCGCCGACCACCACGGCGGCGATGGAATCGAGCAGATAGGTGTCGAACTCGTTCTGCTGCGCGCTGCCGAAATGGGCGACGCCAAGCATGCCGCCGATGCCCGAGCACACTGCCGAGATCACCATCACCGCGCCGAGGATGAGCTTGACGTTGAGGCCGGAATATTCGGCCGCCTCTCGGTTACCCCCGACCATGTAGACGTAGCGGCCGAAGCGCGTATAGGTCAGCACCAGATGGCCGCCGAGCAGCATCACCGCGGCGACGATGACGATCCAGGGAACGCCACTGACCGAGCCGGAGCCGAGCGTGGCGATCAGGTCTGGTACCTTGTAGGCGATCTGGCCGCGCACCAGCAGCGCGGAGATGCCGGCCGCAATCTGCATCATGGCGAGCGTCATGATGAAGGAGGGGATGCCGATCATTGTCAGCCCCAGCGCATTGATCAGGCCGAGAAACGCGCAGAGCAGGATGGAGAGCACGATCGCAGCGACGCCCGGCAGCGGCACGTTGGCGATGTTGACGTAGGATTCCTGCAGCGTGAAGTAGGCGACGGCGATGCCGGTGACGTTGGCGATGCTTGCGATCGAGAGATCGATCTCGGCGCACAGGATCACGAAGGTGAGGCCGACTGCGATAATTCCGGTCACCGACACCTGGGTCAGGATGTTGCCGAGATTGTCCAGCGTCGCGAAGGAGGGGCTGGCAAAGGCGAAGAAGGCGGACAGGAAGATCAGCGTCAGGAACGGCGCGATGTTGCGCATCTGCGAGCGCAGGAAAGGCGCAAGACCTCGCGCGCGCTGACCCGCCGCCGGGACTGTTTCACTGCTGGCCATCATGCTTCTCCGTCACGCCGCCTCCAGCAGGCGGTCTTTGCTGACCGGTTCGTTCGCGAATTCCCGCACCACCGCGCCACGCTTGAGCACCAGGATGCGGTCGGCCAGCGACAGCACGGTCTCCGGCTCGGTCGACAGCACGATGATGGCAAGCCCCTTGGCGCGGAGGTCGCGGACGATGTTGATGACGTCGTTCTTGGCGCCGACATCCATGCCGCGGGTCGGCTCGCACAGCACCAGGAGCTTTGGCGGATAGGTCAGCCACTTTGCGAGTGCGACCTTCTGCTGGTTGCCGCCCGAGAGCATGCCGAGGTCGAGACCGACGACGGGCGGCCGGATCTGCAATTGCTCGACCTGGCGCTTGGCGATATCACGCTCCTGCGTCGGCTTGAGCAGCAGCGCCGAGATGCGATCCAAAATGCTGATCGAGATGTTCTTGTAGACCGGCTCCTGGTGGAACAGCATGGCGCGCCGGCTTTCCGGGACCAGCGCCACACCCGCGCGCCGTGCCGCGGCCGTGCTGGCGAACGCCTTTGGCGTGCCGCCAACGGCAAGCCGGCCGCTGTCCGGCTTCAGCTTGCCGAACAGGATGCGCGACAGTTCCTGCTGCCCGCAGCCCATGAAACCGTAGATGCCGAGCACTTCGCCGGCGCGCGCTTCGAAGGAGACATCCTGCAGGCTGCGGGCCAGCGAAAGCTGATCGACCTTCAGCACTACCGAGCTGTCGCTGGGCCGGGGCAGCATCAGGTCGTCGGTATAGCTGTGCTCTAGGACTTCGCCGCCGCGGCCGATCATGGCTTCGATCAGCGCGCCCTTGCTGGTCGCTGAAGCGGCGGTCTCGGCGACCTTCCGGCCGTTGCGGAACACGGTCACCGTATCGGACACGCGCAAGATGTCCTCGATGAAATGCGAGATGAAGACGATGCTGGTGCCTTCCTCGCGTAGTCGCCGCAGCGTCGCAAACAGCCGCTCGACCTCGGGCGGGGAGAGGGCGGACGTGGGCTCGTCCAGGATGACGATGCGCGCGCCGGAGAACAGCACGCGGGCGATCTCGATGAGCTGCTGGAGCCCGATCGGAAGATCGCCGAGCCGTGACATCGGATCGACGTCGATGCCGAAGCGGGCGAGCTGCTCGCCAGCCTCGCGCGCCATGCGCCGCCATTGCACGAGACCGAAGCGGTTGGTCGGCTGATTGCCGAGGAAGACGTTTTCCGCGACCGTGAGGTCGGGCGCGACGCTCAGCTCCTGGTGCACCATGGCGATGCCGGCCGCATGCGCATCGCGGGCGGAGCGGAAATGCGTCTCTCGCCCGTCGATCAGGAAGCGGCCGGAAAATTCGGTGTGCACGCCGGCGATGATCTTCATCAGCGTGCTTTTTCCCGCGCCGTTCTCGCCGACGAGACCATGGATCTCGCCGGGATAGAGCGCGAAGTCGACACCACGAAGCGCTTCGACGCCGCCGAAGCTCTTCGTGATGCCCTGCAGTTCCAGGATGGGCGGACGAGCCTCGGACATGGAGGCTCAGATCAGGAAATGATCCTGCATCCACTGCATGCCGGCGGCGTTGGCCTTGGTCACGACCGGGCCGTCGGTGACGACGTTCTTGGGAATGCCCTGTCCGCTCTTCTCGCCACCGACCACCGCGGCAACGCCGGCGATGATGGCGCCGCCATGGATGCGGCAGGACGGATTGCGCACGGTCGCAAACATGCGGCCTTCGCTCACCGCCTGGATCGCCGGAGGCATCGCATCGACGCCGCCGATCAGGATGTTGGTGCGGTTGCGCGCCTTCATGATGTTGTAGGCGGCGAGCGCCATATCGTCGTTGTGGAAGAACGCCGCGTCGATCTGCGGATATTTCGTCAGATACGTCTCCCACAGGCGCGCGGTCTTGGAGACATCCCAGTCGGCCGGCTGGGTATCGAGCACTTCGATGTTCGGGAACTGCTTGACGACCGTATTGAAGCCCTTCGCGCGGCCCTGCGCCCCGGTGTGGCCGAGGGCGCCTTGCGTCATGATGATCTTGCCCTTGCCGCCCATGGCGTTGCACAGCGCCTGCGTCACCGAGGCGCCCATGAACTCGTTGTCGGGAGCGAGGAAGGAATGGACGTTGATTTGATCGAGCGGAGCAATCAGCGTGTCCATGTCGATGACGGGGGTGCCGGCGTCGATCATCTTCTGCACGGGCTGGGTGAGGGTGCCGATGCCGAAGGCTTGGATCGCGACGAAGTCCCATTTCTGCGAGGCCATGTTGTCGATCGCCGCGCGCTGCTTCACGGCATCGAGCTGGCCGTCGAACCAGGTCACCTCCACATTGAATAGCTTGCCCCAGAATTCGGCGGCCTGCTTGCCTTGCGCACACCACGTCGCCTGCAGGCCTGCATTGGAGAACGCCGCCTTCAGCGGTTTCTCGGATCGGCCGACTTCGGCTGCAAGTGCGGGGTTTATGCCCATGCTGCCGAGGATGGCAGTCGCGGCGCCGGCGGTCGCTGCCGCCTGAAGAAGATCGCGCCTCGTCGTGGAGAAGTCTTTCGTCCCGGACATCGCTCGCTCCCATAAATCTTGTCGTCGGCGCGTCATTGTTTGTGCGGCCGAGCAGAAAGTCTCTCACAATCGATGAGTTCACGCTACCCAATCTGCAATTGCGCGGGAAATCGGCGCGGCGCGTTGGTGCAGCGCAAAGCGCTAGGCCGAAACGCCGGCGAGCGCGTCGATCTCGACGAGCAAATCGTCCCAGGCTTGCGCGATGTGGGGCGACCATTCGTCGCCCAGCAGGTCGCGCAGCGTATCCCTGATGACGGCAAAGAAGGCGACGAAGAGCTCGCGCGGCGTGCCATAGGCGTCGTGCGAGGCGACCTCGCAGGCGATGATCCGGAAATGCCCGCTGCGTGTCCCGGCGAAGTCGAGGATGGCTTCGATCGTCAGCGCGAGCATCGATCCCTTGACCAGCTCGCTTCCCTGCGAGCGGAACATGGCCTGCGCTTCGGGATGCTCGCGAAACAGCCGCTGATAGACCAATGGTGTGAGGTCCGCGCAGCGCATCGCCGCGAGATCAAAGCTGTGCTCGGATTAGGGGAAGCATTCATCGGCATAGCGGCCGCGCGCGCAAAAAAAGAGCGGGGCCCTAGCCCCGCTCAAAAATTGTGTCGACCCTATTATCCCCGATTCTAAGATTTGATCTTGATTGACGGGGCGACGCTGCATTTTGCGCGTCAGGGGCTCCTCCCGAGACTTGGACCACCAGACTTCGACCTCGCGGCCAGCCTGAGCGAGACGGATGCTAGATCAACTTTTCTCACTTGTCATCATTTTCGGCAACGATTGTTCAAAATTCGAGCAGTTGACGAAATGATCGGGCTGCTCCAGTCCTAAGCATATGACAAATATAAGAAATCTGTGGATATGCGCGGGGCGCGACGGCGGCCTGAACGGCCGCATCTTTGCCCGGGCCGGGGCCTTCGAACACAGTTTTCCGGAATTTTGCCCTAGGACAAAAAGCCGGCCGGCGCGACCTCGACTCGGGCTCCCCCGCGGTGTTTAGTTAGCAGGCGAACGAATGGTTCGGCGGATGCGTGCGCGGCTGCAAAAATTCCTACCCATCGTCCTGATCGCGCTGGTGATGCAGGTGCTGGCGCCGATTGCCGCGTGCTGGGCGGCAGGGCAGGCCGTTGCCGATCCGCTCGGGACCGCCGTCATCTGCCACAGCACAAGCGAGCAGGGCGCCGGTCTCGATGACCAGACCGGAGCGCCGGCAGGGCACGCCGGTGCGTGCGCGCTGTGTTGCCTCGCGCAGGCCAACGCCTCGCTCGATTCGCCGCTGCAGGCGACGTTCTCGATTCCATTCCGCCACGCCGAAAGCTTGGTCTGGCATGACGCGGCGGATCATTTGGCCGCACCTGATCGCGGCTCGACCGCCCAGGCGCGCGCGCCTCCGCAGTTTTCCTGACGACCCTCACGGTCGCCGCGGTCCGTCCGCCGGCGATTGATGCCGTCAATTGGCCGGCGAGAGCTGCCGGCGTCAGGAATGCCCCATGTTACATAGTCATGCCGTTCGCGGCGTGAGTGCCGTGGCCGTTCAGGCCGCGGTGCTCGCGTGGGCGAGTGAGGCCTCTGCCCAAAGCGGCGCGAATGTGCTGCCATCGGTCACTGTCGAAGCGCCCGCATCGGCAAGACCCAAGCCACGCAAGCCGGCGGTGCATACGGCCGGAGCCACGAGCCGGTCGGCAAAGCCGGTCGCATCCGCGGAGCGAACCACACCTCCGGTTGCCGTCGGCGATCAAGGCGCCGGTACCGCGCACCCTTCGTTGGAGGCCCCGGCCGCGGTGACCCGCTATCAGCTACCTCAGCGCTCCTTCAGCATTACGGCGAAAGAGGTTGAGGAAACGATCAACCTCAAGGACCCCGAGGACGCCGTTAAATACATGCCGAGCCTGTTCGTGCGGAAGCGCAACGACGGCGACAACAATGCGGTGCTGGCGACGCGGAGTTGGGGACTGAACTCCAGCGCACGCACGCTGATCTACTATGACGACCTCCTGATCTCGGCGCTGATCGGCAACAACAACACCAATGCCTCGCCGAAGTGGAACCTGATCTCGCCGGAGGCGATCGGGCGCGTAGACTACCTCAACGGTCCGTTCGCGGCCGCCTATCCCGGCAACTCGATCGGAGGCGTCCTCCTGATCACGTCAAAGATGCCAGACAAGCCGTTCGCGGTCGCCAAGGAGACGGTATCGGTGATGCCGTGGAATCAATACGGCACCAGGGACGTCTATCCGACCAGCCAGACCAGCGCGGCAGCCGGCGGCCGCGACGGCAAGCTGTCCTGGCTCGTCAGTGCCAACTATCTCGACAGTTTCCAGCAGCCGCTGACCTATACGACGAACGGCAGCATTCCGGCGGGCACCAGGGGCGCCTTCCCGGCAAGGAACAAGGTCGGGCAGGAGGCCGATGTCGTCGGCACCGGCATTCTCGCGCGTTCGCAGCAGACGTCCGCCAATCTGCGGCTCGCCTACGACGTGGCGCCGCTGGTGCAGGCGACTTACTCGCTCGGGATCTGGAACAATCATCAGGTGTCTGATCCACAGACCTATCTGCGTTCGACCGCGACCGGGCTGCCGACCTTTGCCGGCATCAGCACATTTGCCAGCGGCAAGTACATCTGGGACCAGACCCATTTGAGCAATGCGGTCGCGATCAAGAGCGACACGAAGGGACTCTTCGATTTTGACCTCTCCGCGTCGAGCTACAACTATCTCGAGGACACCCAGCTCAATCCCTACACCGTGGCCGCCGCCGGCGTTGGCTTCTCGCAGAATGGCAAAATCACGCGCATGGACGGCACCAACTGGCAGAATGCCGACGCCAAGGGTATCTGGCGTCCGTTTGGCTATGGCGGTCCGCACGAGATCAGCTTCGGCGTGCATGGCGACCGGTACAGCCTGGAGAATCCAACATACGGGTCGGCAGTCTGGTATCAGGCCGCGACCGCTACGGGACAGCTCTACGCGAACAGTCAGGGCGAAACCCGCACCGGTGCGGTGTGGCTCCAGGACGCCTGGAAGATCCAGCCCGATCTCAAGCTGACCCTCGGCGGACGGCTGGAGAGCTGGCAAGCCCTCGACGGCCAGAACGTCGTGACCTTGGCGAACGGGGCGGGTGCCATCACCTCGTCGTTCACGGCCAACCAGCCGGGTCTTGCTTCGACGAATTTTTCGCCGAAGGCCTCGATGTCCTACGACCCGAACAAGGATTGGAACGTCACGGCCAATTTCGGCGAGGCCTATCGCTACCCGACAGTTCTCGAGCTCTACCAGAACGTGACCGTCGGCAACACGATCACGGTGGCCAATCCCTTCCTCAAGCCCGAGCAGGATTTTACGGGCGAACTCAACATCGAGCGCCACTGGAACGATGGCCGGGTGCGGCTGACCCTGTTCAGGGAGCGGACCAACAACGCCATCATCTCGCAGACCAATGCGATCAACGCGACCCAGACGGCGACGACGTTCAGCAACGTCGACGCCATCAGGTTGCAGGGCGTCGAGCTGTCTGCCGACAAGGACAATGTCCTCGTCCAGGGGCTTCAGCTCTTCGGCAGCGTGACCTATGTCGATTCCCGGATCCTGGCCGATGCGAACTGGGCCGGCAAGGATCCCCTGACGGGCATTCCGACGACGGTGGTCGGCAAGCGTGTGCCTTACGTTCCCGATTGGCGTGCCAAGTTCGGCGTTACCTATCGGCCAAACGAGAGCTGGGCGTACACGGTCGCAGCGCGCTATAGCGGCAAGCAGTATTCGACGCTCGACAACACCGATATCGTTTCGCACGTCTATGGCGCTTTCGATAACTTTTTCGTTGTTGACTTGAAGATCCACTACAACGCGACGAAGAATTTCGCGTTCGACTTCGGGATCGATAATCTCTTCAACGAGCAGTATTTTCTGTTCCATCCATTCCCGGGACGAACTTTTGTTCTTGCCGGCAAGTACACGTTCTGACGGGTGGGGCGATGTTAACGACGACAAGAAAGGCAAGTCTGATGAACAAGCTCTCACGCATTCTAGCCCTCGTGGCGCTCTCGGCCGCCCTCATCGCAGCCCCCGCGCGCGCCGACGACGTCAAAGCCGGCGACCTCGTGATCTCGCAGGCCTGGAGCCGTGCGACGCCGAGCGGCGCAAAAGTCGCCGGTGGCTATCTCACCATCGAGAACAAGGGGACGGCACCTGACAAGCTGATCAGCGTTTCGACGGAGATTGCGGGCAAAGCCGACGTCCATGAGATGGCGATGGACAACGGCGTGATGAAGATGCGCGCGCTCGACAAGGGGCTTGCGATCGATCCCGGCAAGACCGTGAAGCTCGCGCCGGGCGGCTATCATTTGATGCTTCAGGAGTTGAAAGGGCCGCTCAAGCAGGGCGACAAGGTGCCTGTCACGCTGGAGTTCGAGAAGGCCGGTAAGGTCGCGGTCTCGCTCGACGTCCAGGGCGTCGGCGCGCAGGCGCCCGCCGATGCCGGGCATTCCGGCCACATGGAGATGAAGAAAATGCCGGATCATTCGGGAATGAAGATGTGATGAGCATGATCTGCGCTTTCGGGAGACCGAACATGAATATCTCGAAGCGATCCTGCCTGATCCTGTTGGCTGCGCTCGCCGCATCGCCGGCGGCGGCGCATGTCACGCTGGAGACGAAGCAGGCCGCCATAGGTGGATCGTACAAGGCCGTCTTCGCCGTGCCGCATGGTTGCGCGGGCTCGGCCACGGTGAAGATCCGCGTGCAGATCCCAGAAGGCGTGATCGCGGTGAAGCCGATGCCGAAGGCAGGCTGGAACGTCGACGTCGTCGAAGGCAAATATGCCAGCGAATACGATTTTCACGGCAACAAGCTCTCCTCCGGCGTCAAGGAGGTGATGTGGTCCGGCGGCAAGCTCTCGGACAAGTACTACGACGAGTTCGTCATGCACACGGTCCTGACTGACTCGCTCAAGCCGAACACGACCTTGTATTTTCCCGTCGTCCAGGAGTGCGAGACCGGCGTGAGCCGCTGGATCGAGATCCCGGCGGAGGGAGCAGGGCATTCGGAGAGCAAGTCGCCGGCGCCGAGCGTAAAACTCTTGCCGAAACCTTGATGCGCTTTCTCGCCGCGCTACTTCTGGTCGCCGGCTTCGCGACCGGAGCATCGGCGCACGCGGCGCTCGTCTCGGTCGAGCCGGCGAGCGGCAGCATTCTGGCGAACGCGCCAAAATCAGTCGAGCTGCGCTTCAACGAGGCCGTGACGCCTGGCGCGATCCGGCTGATCGATGGCGCGGGCAGGGCGCGCGATGACGCGCGCGTCAGCGCGTCCGGCGAGACGATTTCGGTCGCCATGCCGATGGACCTGCCGCAAGGCACGGCGGTGGTCAGCTATCGCGTGATTTCGCAGGACGGCCATCCCGTCGCGGGATCGGTGATCTTCTCGGTTGGTGCGCCGACGGCAACGAAGGCGCCGGCCAATGCCAGCATCGGGTTGAGCGCCCTGATCTGGCTTGCGCGGATCGGGCTCTACCTCGGGCTCTTTGTCGGCGTCGGCGGCGTGTTCTTTGCGCGCTGGATCGCCGGATCGACGGTCGGAACGGAGGCGCCGTGTGCGGCGCTTGTCATCGGGCTGCTCGCGGCCGCGGCCTCGCTTGGTCTATTGGGGGCAGATCTCCTGGGGCTCTCGTCCGGGGCACTGCTCACGCCGGCGCCCTGGGAGGCTGCATTTGGGACGAGCGCCGGACCGGCATTACTCGTCGCCATCGCGGCCTTGTTGATCGCCCTGATTGCGCTCCTCTGGGCGGCGTATGCACGTCTGTTGACTGCTATTGCATTCGCTGGCGTCGGCCTGTCCCTCACCATGACCGGACACGCTGCAAGCGCACCGCCAGAGGCGTTGACGCGGCCTGCGATGTTCATGCACGGCCTTGGCGTCGCCTTCTGGATCGGCGCTCTTGCGCCGCTTGCCGTGCTGGTGTCGAAATCGACGACCGTCGCGCTGCCCGTCCTGAACCGCTTCTCCCGCACGGCCATACCCGTGGTCGCAATGCTGGCGCTGACCGGCCTTGCGCTCGCGATCATCCAACTCGAAAAACTGTCCGCGCTGGTCGAGACCCGCTACGGCCTCATTCTCCTGATCAAACTCGCGCTGGTTCTGGCGCTGCTGGCGCTTGCGGCGCTCAATCGCTTTCGGCTGACGCCGGCCCTGGCAGCAGATCCCAAGGCCGCGCCCGCGCTGAAGCGCTCCATCCTGGTGGAATGCGCGATCGCGCTTGCCATCTTCGCCGTGGTGGCCGGCTGGCGCTTCACGCCGCCGCCGCGGGC
The DNA here is from genome assembly GCF_038085055.1 of Bradyrhizobium sp. ISRA442. NCBI lineage: Bacteria > Pseudomonadati > Pseudomonadota > Alphaproteobacteria > Hyphomicrobiales > Nitrobacteraceae > Bradyrhizobium > Bradyrhizobium sp. ISRA442. Next base: position 253,942 of record NZ_JALGCN010000007.1, on the reverse strand, counting down.
CATTGTTCCGGAGACGCCGCTGGCGATCCACATCCACAGCGACAAGGCGATGTTCCAGGTGCTGGTCTCGCCGGGCAAGGCCGGAATGAACGATTTCGTGCTCCAGCTCATGACCGGCGAGGCGACGCCGCTGAAGGCCAAGGAGGCGGCGCTGACCTTGAGCCTGCCCGAACGCGGCATCGAGGCGGCGGAGCGCGCCGCCGAACCCGGACCGGACGGCTACTGGCATGTGCCTAGAGTCGAGCTTCCATTCGCCGGCCGCTGGCATGTGCGGATTGACGCGCTTGTGACCGATTTCGAGAAGATCACGCTGGAGGACGAGCTCGAGGTCGCGCCGCCGTAAAAGGGCCAGCCCGGAGGCTCAAGCTGAACCTGAAGTCGACGGAAAAATGACAGGAATCCCGTTGCGTTAGCGGCTTTTCCTCATTCCTGGTCTTGTGTTTTCGCTCCCAATCCGGTTTCACTGCAACTTCTCACTGATTCTTCGAGTGTCTCCATGCGGTTGTCGCGGTTCTTTCTGCCCATCCTGAAGGAAAATCCGAAAGAGGCGGAGATCGTCTCGCATCGCCTGATGCTGCGCGCCGGCATGATCCGGCAGGAAGCGGCCGGCATCTATGCCTGGCTGCCGCTCGGCTTTCGCGTGCTGAAGAAGATCGAGCAGATCGTGCGCGAGGAGCAGGACCGGTCCGGCGCGCTGGAACTGTTGATGCCGACGCTCCAGCTCGCCGACCTCTGGCGCGAGAGCGGTCGCTACGACGCCTACGGCCCGGAGATGCTGCGCATCGCCGACCGCCACAAGCGCGAGCTCCTGTACGGGCCGACCAACGAGGAAATGGTCACCGAGATCTTCCGCGCCTACGTGAAGTCGTACAAGAACCTTCCTCTCAATCTCTATCATATCCAGTGGAAGTTCCGCGACGAGCAGCGCCCGCGCTTCGGCGTGATGCGCGGCCGCGAGTTCCTGATGAAGGACGCCTATTCCTTCGATCTCAGCGAGGCGGGCGCGCGCGTTGCCTACAACAAGATGTTCGTCGCCTATTTGCGCACCTTCGCGCGGATGGGGCTGAAGGCGATCCCGATGCGCGCCGAAACCGGCCCGATCGGCGGCGATCTCAGCCACGAGTTCATCGTGCTCGCCGAGACCGGCGAATCCGGCGTCTTCATCAATCGCGACGTGCTGGACCTGCCGGTGCCGGGCGAGGACGTCGATTATGAGGGTGATCTGGCGCCGATCATCAAGCAATGGACCTCGCTCTATGCCGCGACCGAGGACGTCCATGACGCCGCGCGCTTCGAAAAGGAAGTGCCCGAGGACAAGCGGCTCAACACCCGCGGCATCGAGGTCGGCCAGATCTTCTATTTCGGCACGAAATATTCCGAGCCGATGAAGGCGCTCGTGGCGGGACCGGACGGCGCCGAGGTGCCTATCCATGGCGGCTCCTATGGCGTCGGCGTCTCACGTCTGCTCGGCGCCATCATCGAGGCCTGCCATGACGACGCCGGTATCAAATGGCCGGAGCCGGTAGCGCCGTTCCGTGTCGTGATCCTGAACCTCAAGCAGGGCGATGCCGCGGTCGATGCCGCCTGCGAGAAGCTCTATGCCGAGCTCAGCGCCAAGGGCGTCGACGTGCTATACGACGACACCGACCAGCGCGCCGGCGCCAAATTCGCCGCCGCCGATCTGATCGGCATTCCCTGGCAGATCATGATCGGGCCGAAGGGGCTCGCCGACGGCAAGGTCGAGATCAAGCGGCGCAGCGACGGTGCCCGCGAGACCATGTCGCCGGCCGACGCGGTCGCTCGCCTGGTCGGCTGAATATTGTTCATCGCGCGATGTCGAGGCCGCCAATCCGGCCACAATTGACCCCGAATCATGGGATTATCGAGCGATGGATGAGGCCATGACCGAAACCGTGCAAACCGCGCCTTTCGCGCCATTCGAGTGGATGCTGTCGGCGCGTTACCTGCGCGCGCGCCGCAAGGAAGGATTCATCTCGGTCATCGCGGGGTTCTCCTTTCTCGGCATCATGCTCGGCGTCGCGACGCTGATCATCGTCATGGCGGTGATGAACGGCTTCCGCAAAGAGCTGCTCGACAAGATTTTGGGCCTGAACGGCCATATCCTGGTGCAGCCGCTGGAATCGCCGCTGACCGACTGGAAGGATGTGGCCGAGCGCATCAGCCAGGTGCAGGGCATCCGGCTCGCGGCGCCTGTCGTCGACGGCCAGGCGCTGGCGTCCTCGCCCTGGAATGCCTCGGGCGTGCTGGTCCGCGGCATCCGCGCCGACGACCTGAACAACCTCACCTCGATCGCCAAGAACATCAAGCAGGGCTCGATCGAGGGCTTTGACGAAGGGCAGGGTGTTGCGATCGGCCGGCGCCTCGCCGACCAACTCTCGCTGCATGCCGGCGACAGCATCACGCTGGTTGCCCCGAAGGGCGCAGTCACGCCGATGGGCACGACGCCCCGCATCAAGCCCTACAAGATCGTCGCCGTCTTCGAGATCGGCATGTCCGAATACGATCTCGGCTTCGTGTTCATGCCGCTCGCGGAAGCGCAGGCCTATTTCAACCGCAGCAACGACGTCACCTCGATCGAGGTGTTCACCACCAATCCCGACCGCATCGACGCGTTCCGCAAGTCGGTGACCGAGGCCGCGGGCCGCCCGGTGTTCCTGGTCGACTGGCGGCAACGCAACTCGACCTTCTTCAACGCGCTCCAGGTCGAGCGCAACGTGATGTTCCTGATCCTGACCATGATCGTGCTGGTCGCGGCGCTCAACATCGTCTCCGGCTTGATCATGCTGGTGAAGGACAAGGGCAGCGACATCGCAATCCTGCGCACGATGGGGGCCTCGCAAGGCTCGATCATGCGGATATTCCTGATCACGGGAGCCTCGATCGGCGTGGTCGGCACGCTTGTCGGCTTCATCGTCGGGCTGGTGATCTGCCTCAACATCGAGTCGATCCGGCAGTTCCTGTCCTGGCTGACCAGCACCGAGCTGTTCTCGCCAGAACTCTATTTCCTCTCGAAGCTGCCTGCCGAGATCGATATCGGCGAGACCACGGCGGTGGTCATCATGGCGCTGACGCTGTCCTTCCTGGCGACGCTCTATCCGTCCTGGCGCGCCGCACGCCTCGATCCTGTCGAAGCGCTCCGGTACGAGTGAGGGGCTGATGGAGCAGCAGCAGGGGGCTGAAGATGTCCCGGTCATTTATCTCCACGAGATAAAGCGGCAGTATCTGCAGGGCGAGGTGCCGCTGACGATCCTGGACGGCGCCAAGCTCGCGCTGTGGGCCGGGCAGTCGGTCGCGCTGGTGGCGCCGTCGGGCTCGGGCAAGTCGACGCTTCTGCACATCGCAGGGCTGTTGGAAGCGCCCGATTCCGGCGAGGTCTATGTCGGGGGCACGCCGACCTCGCAGCTACCCGACATCGAGCGTACCCAGCTTCGCCGCACAGACATCGGCTTCGTCTACCAATCGCACCGGCTCCTGCCCGAATTCTCGGCGCTCGAGAACGTGATGCTGCCGCAGATGATCCGCGGCCTGAAGCGCTCCGAGAGCATCAAGCGCGCCAAGGAGATCCTGTCCTATCTCGGCCTCGGCGACCGCATCACGCATCGTCCGGCGGAGCTGTCGGGCGGCGAGCAGCAGCGTGTCGCGATCGCGCGCGCGGTTGCAAATGCACCGCGCGTGCTGCTCGCGGACGAGCCGACCGGCAACCTCGATCCGCACACCGCGGACCACGTGTTCCAGGCCCTGATGCAGCTCGTCAAGGCGACCAAGGTCTCGATGCTGATCGCGACCCACAACATGGAGCTCGCCGGCCGCATGGACCGGCGCGTGTCGCTGTCGAACGGCCAAGTGGTCGAGCTCGAGTAAAAAACGCGAAAACAACCCCATGCACAGTAGCCGGCCGCTGTCGGTGTGACGCTTGTCAGCCATTTGATATGGCGGGCGAAACAGCGGCAACGGCGCATCGTCGCCGCAAGCCGCCGGTTAAGGCTTCAGCACCGTCATCTTGAACGGCCCGGCGTTGGCCGCAGCATAAGCCACCGCCTCGTTGGCGTGGTCGAGGTCGAACGTCTTCGCCTCGTATTCCTCCAGCCGCAATAGCCCCGCCCGCACCAGCGCGATCAGCCGCGTCGCCGCGTCCGGCGGATACATCCAGACCCCGTGGATGCTGACGCAATTGCGCATGATCCAGGGGTAGGGCAGCTCGAGCCCCGCGCCGCCGGCCATGCCGACGCCGCCCATCAGCACGACGCGTCCGTAAGGGCGCACCGTCATGATCGCGGCACGCACCACATTCGTGCTGACCGAGGGCGGCATGATGTCGAAGACGACGTCGATCGGACCGGGTGCTGCGCGCTTCATCTGCTCGCCATCATCGCTCTCGTTACCGGACAGCTTGACGGTGCGCACCCGGTCGCCGAAACGGCGGACGAGGTCGGCGAGCACCTTGTCGTTGCGGCCGGGCGCCACCACGCAGGCCGCGCCCATCGCGAGCGCAACCGCGACGGCCGCGCTGCCGAAATTGCCGGTGGCGCCGCTCACCAGCACGGTCTCACCGGGCTGCAGGTTGGCGGCGAGCAAGCCGCCATAGGGCACCAGCAGCGTCCCCAGCGCGCACCATTGCGTCGCCTCCGCAGCCGTGATCGCGCCGAGCCGCTTCACGTTCTCCGTCGGCACCATCATCTGCTCGGCGAAGGAGCCGTGGCGAAAGTGCTTTTGCAGGCGCATGCCGCCTTCGTCGCGGGCGCTCCAGCCTTGCAGCGTGATATCGGGCGCCATCGCGTCGTCGCGGGAGCGCACGGTCGGATCGCACATCACCCAGTCGCCGACCGCAAGCTTGGTCGCATCCGGCCCGATCGCGCGGACGCGGCCGACACCGCCGGGGCCGGGGATGACGGGCAGGTCGAGCGCGTAGTTACGCATCCCGCTGAAGACTTCGTTGGCGTAGGACAATACGCGCGTCGCGACGACGTCGACGATCACCTCGCCGGTGCCCGGCACCGGGTCGGGGACGTTCTCGATCGTGAGCGGCGATCCGAAGGATTTGAGCACGGCAGCTTTCATGGTTTCGACCTTCTCTTTGCACCTCATAATCGGGTGAACGGCATATGTGCCGGCTTTCAGGACGCAAGAAGGCCTGGTATTATCCTAGTATTCACCGGACCCTCCATCGCGGGAGCAAGCATGACCGATCCCCGGCGCGTCGAATTCGGCGATTTCCTCAGGTCACGCCGCGAGAAGCTGTCGCCGAAGGCAGTCGGGCTTCCCGCAGGGCGGCGGCGACGCACCGCGGGCCTGCGCCGCGAGGAGGTCGCGCAGCTCGCCGGCATCGGCGTCGATTGGTACATCCGGCTGGAGCAGGGGCGCACCGTCAGCCCATCGGTCACTACCGTCGATGCGCTGGCGCGCGCGCTGCGCCTCAGCAAGACCGAGCATGCGCATTTGAAGGCGCTTGCGCGCGACGGCGACAAGCGTGCGTTCACACCCGAGATCGTGCCGCTGCCCATTCGGCGGATGATCGAGAGCCTGAAGCAGCCGGCCTACATCACCGGGCGGCGCTGGGACGTGCTGGCCTGGAACGAGGCCGCCGAGGAAATCTTCGCGTTCGGACAGTTGCCCGAGCAGGATCGCAACACGCTGCTCCTGGTGATGACGAACAAGCAGACGCGAAAATTTTACGGCGCGAGCTGGACGGACGTCGCCAAGAGCATGGTCGCGATGTTCCGCGCCACGCACGACGTCTGGGCGGGCGATCCCGCCTTCACGGAATTGCTGACGCGGCTTCGCGAGGGCAGTCCGGAATTCGTCAAATGGTGGGAGGCGCACGAGATCCGCAGCACCGCGTCGGGGCTCAAGACCATGAACCATCCGACCAAGGGCGTGCTCCGGTTCGAGCACACAAGCTTTCAGGCCAACGACGATCCCGCGCTGAAGCTCGTGATCTACACGCCGGTGTAGGCCGTGGAAGGACGATGGCCCAAGCGTCAGCTTTGGAGAGCCAGGCTGAAACGCTGCATCGGTCGGCGCGGAAACGCCTGCGACCCTCAGCCGCCCTGCGTTTTACAGCTCGCACGGCTTAAGCCGAGATCCGGGGACTGCTGCGTTTTCTGCTCATACGGAACAGTGCCATGTCCGCCGATACAGGTGGGTGCCAAGGGCGGGTTTTGTGGCGCGACAAGCGGCGCTATGATTTCTTGCGCTCAGTCGAGAGGGAGAGCGAGAAAGTTCCTGTTGTGTTTGCGGGGATATTCTCGGGAGCTGCTGCGTCGAAGGCGCCTATTGCTGGCACCCATCTCCAGAATTCGCGCCGGTCGCCTTGTTCTTGAATTCACCCGGAGTGGCAGCCATGGTGCAGAACCTAGTAGCCGGATTGGTCGTGGTGGCTTTGATCATCATGGGCGTGCTCGCTTATGCCCAAAAACATGAGGGGTGCTTGCGCGGGCACTCGCTCCAAACCTTCAAGCCCTGCGGATCAGTTGGCGTTGACATGTAGCGCTGGTCGCGACGCTGCGGCCGAGCTTCAGGCCACCGGCGATCCCGCGCGGGAGCTCGTGATCTACACGCCGGTCTAGGGCGTGGAAAGCAAAGGCCAAGCGTCAGCTTCTGACCGCCAGGAGGAAGCGTTGTGTCAGCCTGTGCGGACAAGCTGCCTGTTGAACTATCCGAACTGCGTCCCGCATCTTGGGCTTCGCACCGCCCGGGCCGATCTCGGTCGCGTCGCTAGTTCGCAAACTTCCCGGCCGGTTTGCCACCCTTCACCATTTCCTGGGCATAGGCGTAGAGCGCGTCATAGACGATCCACTCCGCAGCGTTGAGCGCATGATCGTCCTTGTAGCCGAGGTGGCGGAAGCCTTCGGCCACCGCCTGTAGCCCCGGGCCTTCGGCCTGGCGGTAAAGCGAATTATCGGTGTCGGCGCCGTTCACGATCCTGCCGAGCAGGACGAGCGCTGGATCGTTCGCCAGATCGTATTTCTTCAAGATCGCTTCGAACGAACACTCCTTGCCGTGGTGGCCGAGCTCGACGTCCTTGACATCGTAAGGAATGGCGTCGAGCCGCTTTGCCTCGGCCATTACCTTGTCCGCCGGCGCAAAGACGAACTCGGCATCCTTGTCGACGAACTTCCTGATCAGCCAGGGGCAGGCTACGCGATCGACTTTGACGTGTTCTCGGGTAATCCACTTCATTTGGTCCTCCTGTTCGACTTTGAGTTTGGCAGATCTCGCATCCGCCAGAGCGAGAATCCCGCCATGCTGCTCTGGTCTGGATAGCGGTGCCGGTTCACGGATATTTGCGACGACGACACGCCGGGTCTTGAGATCGAATGCGGTGTGGTCGAAGACACCGTCTGCGGCGCCTGGGATCTTGATGATGCCCAGGCTCGTCAAAGGCATGGCGATGTCAGATCGCTACGCCGCCGAGAGCGGGCAATCCGTCTGCAGAATTGAATGAATACTGCGTCCATGTGCAATCTCCCCGAAAATCGAGCGTTGCACAGAGCTTGGACGGTTTCGCCGTCTGGCGGGGAGTCTGTGTTTCCCCGTTACGTTAACTTAGGCCTTGCAAGAGAGTCCGGCAAGGTCGGATCGCAAGGTCAGTACTTTGGGCGGTGCGAGTTCGCCCACTCGCGGGCATGCGCAATGGGCTCGCGTGGTGGCAGCATCGCGCGAAGCTTCTGGGTCGTCGGTAAGCTCTCCATGCGCTCCCGCCATCGGCAGAAGGCCGGATATTTCGGGTACATGACCTTACCTTCTTCGGTCAGGCTGAATGCAAACGTGCTCGGCAACAGGAAGAAATCCGCGAGCGTAACTTCTGAACCCAGCAAATAGTCCTGACCATGCCCGAGTTCGCGCTCGACGATCGTGAGCGCCGTTTCGACCTTTGGCAGCGCATGCGCGACGACCTTTTCGTCGGAAGCGATCCCGAGCTCCGGGAAGACCAGTCGCTCATGCGTCATGTGATAGATCATGTAAGGGTAGACGTAGGAGTTGACGACGCTGATCCATTGATTCATGCGCGCCCGCGCGCGTGGGTCATGCGGCGTCAGCGGCGCGCCGTTGAATGCCTCATCGATGTAGCTGACGATGGCGCTTGTCTCATAGACGATGAAGTCTCCGTGCCGGAAGATCGGGACGCGGTTGAACGGATGCAGCGCCAGATGTTCGCTCTTGCCCATCACCGGCTCGAGGTCCTGGAAGGTGTAGGCCACGTCCTTGTGGGTCAGCACGAGCCGCACGATGTTGACAAACGTACTCCGGGGAAAGCCGTAAACAATGACCTCAGACATCTTCTCCTCCAGTTCCTTCACTTGCGACAGATCGAGTTCGATCAGCGCCAGAACGGCAGATCGGCCTGCTCCAACGCTTCCTCCCGGGTAAGCCCGAGGTCGGCAAGGAGGTGGGGATCATCGGCAATCGCGCGGAGGTCGGCGCGCTGGTGCATCCGCTCGCTGCTGGCGAGCCAGCGGTCGAGCGGTACGAGCCATGAATTTCGTTGATGATCCGCCATTGTGGCGTTGCGGCGAAGTCGCGCCGGAATGTAGCTATTGGCAAAAAGCGTTGACATTTCGTCGCTCCAAATCCCATGATTTCGTATTGTCGCCGCCTGCATAGGGCCGGCGCGGCGCAGTCCGCAAAGCATCGTTTCTCAGCCCTGCCCCAATTTTTCTCATGAACTCTGTCGAGGTGGTTTGGAATGCGTCCGCACTTGCCGCCGCTCAACGCACTGAAGGCCTTCGAAGCTGCAGCGCGGCATGAAAGTTTTACGCGCGCCGCCGAAGAGCTGTGTGTCACTCAGGGTGCGGTGAGCCATCAGGTGAAAGCGCTTGAAACAGAGCTTGCGATCAAGCTCTTCAACCGTGAGCGGCAGCGCTTGATCATCACCGAGGCGGGCAGGGACTATCTCGCCGTAGTACGGGATGCGCTGGATCGTATCGCTGCGGGTACGGAGCGTTTGCTCCAGCGGCAAAGCGCGGGCGTTCTCACCGTCAGCACCTCGCCGGATTCGCCGCCAAATGGCTGGTGCACCGGCTCGGCCATTTTGCGGAGGCCCATTCCGGCATTGATCTCCGGATCTCGGCCACGATGCATCACGTCGATTTTGCCCGCGAAGAGGTCGACCTTGCGGTGCGCCACGGCGATGGCAATTGGCCGGGTCTCGATGCCGTAAGGCTCTGCCCGGAACGGCTCTTTGCCGTGTGCAGTCCAAAGTTGCTATCGGGTCGCCGCCGGATCAGCGGGGTCGCCGATGTCCTGAAATTTCCGCTGATCCACCTGGACAGCCGATCCGACTGGGCGAATTGGCTGCGCGGGGTCGGCATCGATGACGCCGCAGTCACACACGGGCCCGTGCTCAATCGTGCGAGCATGGTTATCGATGCCGCGATCAATGGACAGGGTATCGCTCTGGCGCGAACGACGTTGGCGGCGTGGGATTTGATCAACGGGCGGCTCGCGTTGGCATTCCCGGAGTCCTCGCCAGTGTCGAAGACCTATTGGATCGTTTGCCCGAAGGCGACTGCGTCGCTGCCCAAGATTGCGACTTTTCGTGACTGGCTGCTCGCAGAAGCGTCAAACGACCTAAGGCAGCTCAAATCGCTCGCCGCGACCAAGTGAAAGTTCCGATACTCCGGGATATTTACTCCAAATTCGTATCGGGACGTGCTCCAGTTCGAGCACACGAGCTTTCAGGCCAATGACGATCCGGCACTGAAGCTGGTGATCTACAAGCAGGGTGTAGGGCGCAGGCACAAAGACCGAGCGTGCCGCCACGCCAAGCCTGCGACAACACGTGCTAGGGAATTCGCAGTAACCCAGGTTGATTGTTTTCCCTATCGCCGCGCTATTCGGTGATTTTTTCGAACCGGCTTGCGTCCGTTGGCGGTGACCACAACATGGATCGGCTTTGAATAGACCGGAGGGTCGTGTGCCATGTGGTTTTCGTCGGCCAGGACGAGCTGTAACGTGTGGCGGCCTAAGGGCAGGGTGACCTTGGCTTCGGTTTGACCGGCGCCGAAATGGAGATGGTTGAAGTCATTCGGTATCGGCTGGTCGAATGGCGGGAGGCTGGTATCGATCAGCAAATGTGGGATCATTCAAACCAAATGCATTCGGTCTTTATGACATGGCCGGCAATGCCGCAGAGTGGGTCGAGGATTGCTGGAGCGAGGGCTATCGTGGGGCGCCGACAGACGGATCCGCCTCGGTCAAACTAGGTTGTCGCGAGCGGGTGCTTCGCGGCGGCTCATTCAACAACGACCCAAAATATCTGCGTTCGGCGGCGCGCTTCAAATACGACTTCAACGTGCGATATCTCGCAAATGGATTTCGAGTCGTTCGCGAGAAAGACGGCGATTAGCTCAACGCCGCAATTTCTACTTGTTGGGCGAGCCGGCAGTCGCAGGATTAAAGGGCGGCTGGCGCCGAGCGCAAGCGCTGGATCAGTCGGAGGCGACGACGGCGCCTTCCCGGAACGGCGCGTGGGCAGGCGGCTGCGCCGACAATTCCTGGCAATAAATCCGATCGATCTTGCGCTGCATGAGCGCATAACAATCGCATGCGACCCTCTCGAGCCGGGCCCGATCGATCTCTACGAACCCACGCCGGTCGGACGTGACGGCGCCGGCCTCGCGCAGCTTGCTCATCGTCAGGGTCACTGTCGTCCGCCGCACCCCGAGCAATTGCGCAAGCGCCTCCTGCGTCACCGGAAGGAGATCAGCGGGAACGCGGTCGTGAAGCTGCAGGAGCCACCGCGCCATGCGGCCATCCACCCGGTGCAGCGCGTTGCAAGCGGCTACGTGCTGGAGCTGCAACAACACCGTGCGGGCGTGGACCTGCACGACATTCCTGATGGCTGCGCTTTGCGCATAGGCAGTGCGAAATTTGGCGGCGGAAATCAGCGATGCCGTTCCGGCCACGCGAGCAACCGCGGTCACGGATGAAGGCGACGGGCCGAGCACGGAGAACGAGGACAAAGCGCCCTCCCGCCCCATCAAGGTGGTTGCGACCGTTTGCCCGTCCGGCATATCGAGCATGAAGGCGATTGCGCCGCTATGGGGAAAATAGACCGGGTCGAGCTCATCGCCCGACCGCACCAGGACGGCATCGGGTTCGAACGAGACCTTCTGGAAGTAGGGTGTGAGCAAGCCGAGATCCGCTGGTGGCAAGGCCGCCAGTAGCCGATTCCCGATGCCGGAGCGGTGATCGGTCACGCTGCTGTCTTGTGAACGAGCCCCCAGTGAACGGCGGTATCCATTTTTTTCATCCACCATGATTATCCGAAATACGAATTGCCGAACGAAATTATCCAAACAGAGCCATTCGTCGAGATCAAGCACGGACAACTGCGGAACCTCGCCGGCGTTCTCGCCGCGGACCTTGCATACATCATACTATTCGCGATCTTACACACGATGGTCGTCAGAGATCCCTAGCCAGCCCGGTTGCCTCCTCGATCTCGATTTGCAGAATGCCATGCTTGTCCAGCGGAGGGCCCAACCCTTTGCCGACACCGCTCCCGAGGTTTGAAATGATTCTCTGCAGAAGCGACGGCGTATGGCTGAACGAACCGGAACGGTGGACGGCAGATGGCGACAGCCTTCAGGTAATTACCGACAAAGCCACCGATTTCTGGCGCGAAACCCATTACGGGTTCAATCGCGACAGTGGCCATTTTCTGGGCTTTCCGGCTGGGGAGGCATTCACCGCCGAACTGCGTGTCCAGGGTGACTTCCAGGCGCTCTACGATCAGGCGGGCATCATGGTGCGCATCGACGCGCACCATTGGGTCAAGGCCGGGATCGAACTCTCGGACGGGAGAGCCATGCTTGCGAGCGTGCTGACTGATGGACGATCGGATTGGGCGACGGCGCCCTACGAGCACAATTCCGACGACTTCTGGGTGCGCGCAACGGTCGCCAACGGCGTCCTTCGGCTGCAGTTTTCGGCCGACGGCAAGCTCTGGCCGCTCATGCGGCTGGCGCCGTTCGCGAGGGCGAAGTCCTACCTCGTGGGACCGATGGCTTGCACACCCGAGCGCGCCGGATTGAAAGTCGTGTTCTCAACGTTTCGACTGACACCGCCGCTTGGCAAGGATCTCCACGATCTGGGCTGACGAGCGGCGCGATCCGCAGCGCGCTTCAAAGCGGAGCTTCAACCGCATTTAGTCGATGGGAGCCTTGATGATGCGGATGAACTCTGGCCTGACCCATCGCATCGGTCCTATCCCTTGACCGGACAGCAGGCCCAGATTGTCCTGGGTCGCGGCGACGGTCTGGAACAAATTGGCCGTGCTATTGTCGGCGGGCCAAACCATCGCCGCCGTGGCGTTGTACGGATTGATCGATGAGTCGAGTTTTACCACGGGCACGCCGAGGAAAAAGGCATCAGTATCCCCGTAGGACGCATCAGCCTCATTTGACATCTCCCAATCGACCTCGTTTGTCTGCCACGATCCAAACTGGAAATAGCTTATCTTGTCCGGGGGCCAGAGATAGTAAAAGCGCGGCGTCATGCCGGCTGGAACATCCAGCACTTCCTTGCTGAACATCTTGTCGTCGAATCCCGCCCGTCCGCTAAACTTGACGCGCACCAGCTTTTCTTTGCCGGGACGGAACGTGGCCAGTCCAGCGATGGTCGTGCCGAACGGAAGCTTCAGTCTCTTGATGTCCGTCGGCGCTCTCGGTTTCAACCATATTCTGTCGCCGACGTCGGATCTGCCTGCAGCGATGCGTGGTCGCGATTGCGCGTCGCGCAAGGCATCGTCGACGTTGAGGCCATAGCCGACCTGAATGCTTTGGAAGATCGTCACCGTATCAATCGCACTCTCCTCATCGCCTTGGTTCTTCGCATAGGAAATCAACACCAAGGCGCCGAGTTGGGGGTCCGCACTGAGTCGCCGCGTCACTTCGGGGAGCCAATGTGACGTCCACTCGGCTTCGAAGCGACGGGCCTGGATGGCATTGTTGATCTTTTGCAAGACAAAATTGGCGCCCTGAAACGCCAGAGTGGCCCCCTGGAATTTGGCGTCTCCGCGCGCATTGGGACCGAACTCCTGCACGGGCGCGATTGGTGTCCCGACCTCACTTGTCGTTTTTTCCTTCGTTTGCGCGCCGCCGGACGGCGGACTGGAAGGACCGCCCTTGTTGGGGCTGGTCTTGACTGGGCTACTCTGCATCATGCTCAACGGTTTCAATCCCATGAGCTTCCTGGCCTGCGCGATACTTTCGGTGCCGCCCTTTCCCTTGATCTGGGACTCCCGGGCCAGCGGGACTCCCAGGTTCGCGGCTTGTTTGGCGAGCCGTTCATCGAGGGTCCACAAGCGTGCGTTCATGCTCTTCGCTTCTGCCGCGATGAAGGCGTCGCCAGGCCTTGTCTTGCCTTTGCCTCCGTATTCCTTGACGGGACCTGGCTCTCCTACCTTGGGCTCGTGAGTGATGTTGTCGGCGTAGAAATCGCCCCGATCCTTGATACTGGAGGCAGTCGCTGGCGGGGTCGTGATCTTCAGGTCCTGAAGCAACTTCTCGTAGCCCATGCGCGTCTCGATCGGAGAATCCAGCACCAATTCGTTGTATGCCGCGTGCGCGATGTAGACCGGCTCTCCCGACCCAAGAACGCGCTGCAATGCCTGAGCCACGGCTACGTTGCCCCGCGCAACATCCTTGATGACGTTCTTGTCTAGAAGAATGGTCATGTTCGATGCCTCCGCGCGAAGACGTCGGGTTCCCATCGACCGAATACAGACGTGGCCCGAGAATGAGTTGCTCCAACTTTCGGAGCGGTTCGATTACCAAGCCGTGATCACCAGGCAGACCTCGCGCGAGCGGTATGAGCTCGCTCTCACTGCCGCGCCTCACCGGCGGTCGGTCGGTTTCCTCTGCGTAAAATACGGATTCTCGAGGCATGCCGCGGAGCGGCCGACAGCGAGATATCTGCACTGTTGCAGCGAGGTGTAGCGGCAGTCGAGATAGCCGACGGGGCCGTAGATCTGCATGCACACCGGGTAGCGCGGATCATAGGTCTGGGCGTGCGCATGGCTGCTCACGAGGAGCGCGCCGATCGCGACGAGTATCAGGCAAGCGCAACGCATCTCAGCGCGGCCAGGAATCGTTCGGCGGGTAGCCAGGTGTCAGGACGCGCGGACGATTCTGATAGGCGTAGGGATCGTCCGACTGGCCGACGAAATACGGGTTCGCAATGCAGGTGAGGGCGCGGCCCGATGCGCTCGCCTGACACTGCGCGTAACTACCGAAGCGGCAGTTGCTGAGGCCCGGCCATTCATCGCCCGTCATACAGGGGGGATGATTGACGCCGTCGGCACGCGCGGGCGCGCTTGCGAAGAGCGCGAGCGCAAATGTGGCAACAATGGGGAGAGCGACGAGTCCGCGCATACGAATCTCCGATCACGTGCTTGTGCATGCGTCGATGCTCCACACGCATGCGAAGCCTATGTCGCTTAGTCGATGTTGGGAACTCCTGAAAACCCTTGTTTCAAAGGGTTTCCAGCGCGCTCTGGTAAACGTTCATTAATGCACAGGAGGCCCTTTGGGCCCGACTGTTGCGCCAGGGTTACAGCAATTCCGTCGATCGCTGTTATGAGGTGCGCACGGCCGGGGGGCCTACTGAAGAAACTGGAACGGGAATCAAATGAAGAAGAGTTTGTTGCTTGCCGCTGTGAGCCTCGTCGCGCTCAGCGCGGCTGCGCCCGCGGTGGCTGCTGATCTCGCGGCGCGGCCGTACACGAAGGCGCCGCCTGCGATGGTCGCTGCGATCTACGACTGGAGCGGCTTCTACATCGGCATCAACGGTGGTGGCGGTTCGTCGCACGCGACCTGGGATAGCTTCGGCGTGCGCGAAGCCTCGCACGATGCGACCGGTGGCACGGTCGGTGGCCAGATCGGCTATCGCTGGCAGTCGGGCCAGTGGGTGTTCGGCGTGGAAGGGCAGGGCAACTGGGCCGACTTCTCCGGCAGCAGCGTCAGCGCGATCGACGGAAACACTGATCGCACCAAGATCGACGCGTTCGGTCTGATCACCGGTCAAGTCGGCTACGCCTGGAACAACGTCCTCGTCTATGTGAAGGGCGGTGCGGCTGTGGTTGGCAACAAGTTCGACGTCCATACGCCGGGCGGCGCCTTCGTTGCGTCGTCGGATGACACCCGCTGGGGCGGTACGATCGGTGCGGGCCTCGAGTTCGGCTTCGCTCCGAACTGGTCGGTTGGCGTCGAGTACAACCACATCTTCCTGGGTGGCAACGATCAGACCCTGACCAATGGCGGCGTGCTCGTTCAGACCGACCACATCAAGCAGGACGTCGACATGGGCCTCGTCCGCCTGAACTACAAGTTCGGCGGCCCGATCATCGCCAAGTACTAAGGCAAGCCGCTTCGAGCGAAGCGATTGTCGAAAGCCCCGGCCTTGTGCCGGGGCTTTTTTGTTACGTGAATTCAGCGGGTTAACCATCCTGCTTTGCGATCGCCGAGATGGCTTGACTCCCGGGAACGGAATGAGAACAATGTTCTCCATACGTTCTAGCGATGGAGCAAGGCCATGTTGAAGATCTTCGTGGAAGAAGCCGCCGCACTGGCGTCGATCGCGCTATTCGTCGGGATGATCGCGATCTGGGCGCAGGTGATTCCCCAGCTCTGAGTCAGAGTGTTCAGGGCCGCCGATGGCAGTGCCTTCCGGTCGATGCAGGTGCCCCTGGGGAAAAGCCGGACGACGCGGCCAATGTGCCGGTCCGGCGTGGACTCTCGGCTTGCGAGGCACCACCATTATGAGGCGAGTCGGCCGTACGAGTGCATGACGCCTTGAGGAGCCGGCGACCGCTCCATCTCATCTGCAAGAGGCCGTCAAGCGACCATGCCGAGCGCCGGATTTGTCCACCTTCACGTTCACTCGGCCTATTCGCTGCTCAAGGGCTCGATCAAGATCGCCAAGCTGGCCGAGCTCGCCAAGAAGGACCACCAGCCGGCCTTGGCGCTGACCGACACCGACAACATGTTCGGTGCGCTGGAGTTCTCCGACAAGATGGCGGGCTCCGGCATCCAGCCGATCGTCGGCTGCGAGCTCGCCATCGATTTCGGCGACCAGGATCCGAATGCGCGCAACGCGCTTCTGCCGTCGCGCGTGGTGCTGCTGGCAGCGCAGGAGCGCGGCTATCGCAGCCTGATGCGGCTGAATTCGCGCGCATTCCTGGAGACGCCCGACACTCACGCCTCCCACATCAAGTTCGACTGGCTCGAGGGGGAGACCGAAGGCCTGATCGCGCTCACCGGCGGCCCGGACGGGCCGATCTCGCTGGCGCTTGCCGCCGGCCACGCCGAGCTTGCGGCCACACGCTGCGAGCGTCTCGCGAGCCTGTTCGGCGACCGCCTCTATATCGAGCTGCAGCGCCACGGCATCGACAAGGAGCGGCGCATCGAGAGCGGGCTGATCGACATCGCCTACACAAAAGGCCTGCCGCTGGTCGCGACCAATGAGCCGTATTTCGCTGCGACGGACGACTACGAGGCGCACGACGCGCTGCTCTGCATTGCCGGCGGACGGCTGATCGCCGAGACCGATCGCGTGCAGCTCACGCCGGATCACCGTTTCAAGACGCGCGCCGAGATGGCGGTGCTGTTCGCCGACATTCCGGAGGCGCTGGCCTCGACGGTCGAGATCGCCGAGCGCTGCTCGTTCCGCCCGATGACGCGCAAGCCGATCCTGCCGTTCTTCACCGTCGGTGCCGCGGCCAGCTCCGACGCCGCCGCGGTGGAGGCAGCCGAATTGAAGCGGCAGGCGGAGGAGGGGCTTGCCAACCGCCTGCGCGTCCACGGCTTGGCGCCGAACACGACGGAGGAGGACTACAACAAGCGCCTGGCATTCGAGCTCGACGTCATCATGCGGATGAAGTACGCGGGCTACTTCCTGATCGTGTCCGACTTCATCAAATGGGCGAAGGCGCACGGCATCCCGGTCGGGCCGGGCCGCGGCTCCGGCGCAGGCTCGCTCGTCGCCTGGGCGCTGACCATCACCGATCTCGATCCGATCAAGTTCGGCCTGCTGTTCGAGCGCTTCCTCAATCCGGAACGCGTCTCGATGCCGGACTTCGACATCGACTTCTGCCAGGACCGCCGCGGTGAGGTGATCCAGTATGTGCAGCAGCGCTACGGCCGCGACCAGGTCGCCCAGATCATCACCTTCGGTACGCTGCAGGCGCGCGGCGTGCTGCGCGACGTCGGCCGCGTGCTGCAAATGCCGTATGGCCAGGTCGACAAGCTCACCAAGCTGGTGCCGCAGAATCCGGCTGCGCCCGTGACGCTGGCCGCCGCCATCGAGAGCGAGCCGAAGCTCCAGGCGTTTCGCGACGAGGATCCGGTGGTGGCGCGTGCCTTCGATATCGCACAGCGCCTCGAAGGCCTGACGCGCCACGCCTCGACGCATGCGGCCGGCATCGTGATCGGCGACCGTCCCTTGAGCGAGCTCGTGCCGCTCTATCGCGATCCCAAGTCCGACATGCCGGTGACCCAGTTCAACATGAAATGGGTCGAGCCGGCCGGCCTCGTGAAATTCGACTTCCTCGGCCTGAAGACGCTGACGGTGCTCGACGTCGCGGTAAAGCTGCTCAAGCCGCGCAACATCCATGTCGATCTCGCCACGCTGCCGATCGACGACGCGGAAAGCTACCAGATGCTGGCGCGCGGCGACGTGGTCGGCGTGTTTCAGGTTGAAAGTCAGGGCATGCGGCGCGCGCTGATCGACATGCGCCCCGACCGTTTCGAGGACATCATCGCGCTGGTCGCGCTGTACCGTCCGGGTCCGATGGCGAACATCCCGACCTATTGCGCCCGCAAGCACGGCGACGAGGAGCCGGAATATCTGCACCCCGTGCTGGAGCCGATCCTGAAGGAGACGTTCGGCGTCATCATCTACCAGGAACAGGTGATGCAGATCGCGCAGGTGATGTCGGGGTACTCGCTCGGCGACGCCGACCTGCTCCGCCGTGCGATGGGCAAGAAGATCCGCGCCGAGATGGACAAGCAGCGCGACATCTTCGTCGCCGGCGCGGTGAAGAACGGCGTGCCGAAGGCGCAGGCCGAGACCATCTTCGAGCTGCTGGCGAAATTCGCCGACTACGGCTTCAACAAGAGCCATGCGGCGGCCTACGCGCTGGTGTCCTACCACACCGCCTACATGAAGGCGCATTATCCGGTGGAGTTCATCGCGGCGTCGATGACGCTCGATCTCAACAATACGGACAAGCTTTCGGAATTCCGCTCCGAGGCGCAGCGCCTCGGCATCAAGGTCGAGCCGCCGAATGTCAACCGGTCAGGGGCGACCTTTGATGTCGGCGACAAGACGATCTACTACGCGCTCGCAGCCCTCAAGGGCGTCGGCCTTCAGGCGGTCGAGCAAATCATCGAGGAGCGCACCAGGAATGGGCTGTTCACCTCGCTTGCGGATTTCGCCGCGCGGGTAAATCCCCGTGCGATCAACAAGCGCATCATCGAGAGCCTGGCTGCCGCCGGCGCCTTTGACACGCTGGAGCCGAACCGCGCCCGCGTCTTTGCCGGTGCGGACGCGATCCTCGCGGCCTGTCAGCGCGCGCATGAGGCGGCCACCATCGGCCAGAACGATATGTTCGGCGGCGCTGCGGACGCGCCCACCATCATGCTGCCGCAGATCGAGGCCTGGCTGCCGGCCGAGCGGCTGCGCCGCGAATACGACGCGATCGGCTTCTTCCTGTCGGGCCATCCGCTCGATGACTACGCGACCGTGCTGAAGCGCCTGCGCGTGCAGTCCTGGGCGGAGTTTTCGCGTGCGGTGAAGACCGGCGCGACCGCCGGCAAGGTCGCGGCCACCGTGGTGTCGCGCATGGAACGGCGCACCAAGACCGGCAACAAGATGGGTATCATGGGCCTGTCCGATCCGACCGGCCATTTCGAGGCGGTGCTGTTCTCCGAAGGCCTCGCGCAATATCGCGACGTGCTGGAGCCGGGCGCCGCGGTGCTGCTCCAACTCGGCGCGGAGCTCCAGGGCGAGGATGTGCGCGCGCGCGTCCTGCACGCCGAGCCGCTGGATGATGCGGCTGCCAAGACGCAGAAGGGGTTGCGCATCTTCCTGCGCGATACCAAGCCGCTGGAGTCGATCGCCAAGCGTCTTGCCGGACCCGAGATGGCTGCCTCGAACGGTGCAGCGCCAAAGGTGGGCAGCCCAGGCATCGCGCCCCGCTCCAACGGCGACGGCGAGGTCTCGCTGGTGATGATGCTTGATCTCGAGACCGAGGTGGAGATGAAGCTGCCCGGCCGCTTCAAGGTCTCGCCGCAGATCGCCGGCGCGATCAAGGCGGTCGCAGGCGTCGTCGACGTACAGCAGCTCTAAGCCGTGTACTCATAAATCGGGGCAATTGGTGCGGCGCGCCCGATTTCCGCTCGTCAGCCAAGAGCGGCGCGAAAGCGGACGTCGGCGGAGGTCGCAAAAGCGCCAAATCCGGACGTCCATCCAAACGTGGTCGAGCGCTTGAGCTCGGGGCCCGCAGAGCATCGAAAATTTAGATGACCGGATAGGGCGAATGGTGGACCGCCGTCGAGGCGCAAAGCTTTGCCGTTGCTGCGGTAAATTCGCTTTCGAGTTGGGTGCTGCGCGCGTACCTGACTTGCTGGCGATGTTGGTCGCTTGAAATACGATATATATCAATGTGTTGAAAAATATTGCATGCAATATGCAATTTTTCGATTGAGCCTACGTTGCGATTGCCCTAGACCAGAAAGGGCCCACGCCTCCCGCCACAGAGCGGTCACGAGAGCAGAAGGATGGGAGCAAACCGACGGAGGATCAGAATGGACGGGCGTGCGACGACGGCAAATGGTGTTTTGGCGGCGAGGCGGACGAACGTCCGCTGGAAGATTTTCTTCCTGATGTTGTTCCTGATCGCGATCAACTACATCGATCGCGCTTCGCTCTCGGTGGCGATGCCGCTGATCGCGAAGGAGTTCAATCTCGATCCTGCGACGCAGGGACTCATCCTCTCTTCGTTCTTCTGGACCTACGCCTTCATGCAGGTCCCGGGCGGCATGCTCGCGGACAAGTTCAAGCCGCGTATCGTCATCGCCGCCGCGACCATCGGCTGGGGCTTCTTCCAGGCGATCGCCGCGGCGTCCACCAACTGGGTGATGCTGCTCCTGACGCGGCTCGGCCTCGGCGCCACCGAGGCGCCGATCTATCCTGCGGGCGGAAAGCTGAACGCGATCTGGATGACGCAGAACGAGCGCGCCCGCGGTGCCACGCTGCTGGACGGCGGCGCGCCGCTCGGCGCTGCGCTCGGCGCAGTCGTCATCGCCTGGCTGATCGCGGCATTCGATTCATGGCGCGCGGCCTTCCTGGTTGCCGGCGTCGGCACGGTCCTGTGCGGCCTCGCGGCCTGGTGGTACATCCGCAATACGCCAAGGGAGCATCCCTCCGTCGACGACAGCGAGGCGCGCTTCATCGAGGCGGCGCATGCCGAGGAAGACGCCCAGGCACCGGCCTCGCGCGGCGGCGGCGCAGGCGCCTACTTTCGCTTCCGCTCGGTCTGGTTGATGTGCTGCGGCTGGATGTTCTTCAACACCGTGTTCTACGGGCTGTTGACCTGGATGCCGACCTACCTGTTCAAGGTGCACGGTTTCGACATCAAGACGCTGGGCGGCGCGTCCTTCATCATTTTCTTCGCCGGCTTCATCGGCGAACTCGTCGGCGGTTTCATCGGCGACGCGTGGCGCGCCCGCGGCGGCACGCCCAACCTCGTGTTCCGCTCGCTGTTCGGCCTCGCGGCGCTGATCGCGACGGCCTCGGTCTTCGCCGTGGCTTATGTCCGCGATCCCGTCATCGTCGTCGTGCTGCTGTCGACCACGCTGTTCTTCCTGCGCTGGTGCGGCATGTACTGGGCGATCCCCTCGATGCTCGCCACGCGGGACCGCGCCGGCTTGCTCGGCGGCTGCATGAATCTCGGCGGCAACATCGCCGGCATCACCGTGCCGATCATCGTCGGCTTCATCGTGCAGATCACCGGATCGTACTTCCTGGCCTTGATGTTCTTCGCCGCGGCCGGTGTCGCTCTGTTCGCCTGCTCGACCGCGATCGATTACAGCCGCAAGCTGCCGGTCTGACGACGTGTTCGCCCGCTTTCCCGGCCAGTTCGGGAGCGGGCGACAAAAACCTGAGGAGCACGATGATGACACGACGCGTTCGCCTGGGCATGCTGACACCATCGTCCAACACCGTGCTCGAGCCGGTGACGATGGCGATGTTGGCCAGCCTGCCAGGCGTCTCCGCGCATTTCTCGCGCTTCAGGGTCACGGAGATTGCGCTGTCCGAGCAGGCGCTCGGCCAGTTCGACGATAGCGAGATTCTCCGCGCGGCCGAGTTGCTCGCTCATGCCAAGGTTGACGTGATCGCCTGGAACGGCACCTCGGCAAGCTGGCTCGGCTTCGACCGCGACGAGCGCCTGTGCGAACGCATCCGCGAGGCGACCGGGATTGCCGCCTGCACCTCCGTGCTGGCGTTCCGCGAGATCTTCGAGCGGACGGGGGTTCGGCGCGTCGGTCTCGTCACGCCCTACCGCAGCGACGTCCAGTCGAAGATTATGGCGAACTGGCAGGCCTCCGGGTTTCACTGCAGCAGCGAGCGGCATGCCGGCTTGCAGGACAATTTCAGCTTCGCCGAGGTGACCGAGCAGGAGGTCGCCGATCTGGTGCGCGCGGTGGCGCGGGAAGGGTGCGACGCGGTCGCGATCGTCTGCACCAACATGCGCGGTGCCGGCCTCGCCGCGCCGCTGGAGCGGGAGCTCGGCATTCCCATCTATGATTCGATCGCGACGACGCTCTGGAAAAGCCTCGACGTCGCGGGCGTTCCGCCCGCGCGCATCGAGGGATGGGGCCGCCTGTTTCAGGACGATCGGCTGACGCCGCGGCGGGAGGCCGCGACGGCATCTCGCTGACTCCGGACGTCTATTTGTGAGCGGCGTGGGATGCGATTTCGATACTGGGCCTGAGCGAGGACATTATAAGTTATAGGTGTGCCTCTCCGGAGGAATGGGATGGCGGAACGCAAGAAAGCAAGGACAGACGGCAAGCGCGGCCGCTCGACGGTCGTAAAGCGCCGTTTGCGGCTGCAGCGCACGGGCCTGCACGAGGATGCCACAGCGCGACTGCGCAGCCTGATCGTTCGCGGCGACCTTGCGCCCGGTGAACCCCTGATCGAGGCGGATCTCTCCGAGGCGCTCGGCATTTCCCGTACGCCCCTGCGCGAGGCGCTAAAACTCCTGGCGTCCGAAGGACTGGTCCAGCTTCGTCTCAATCGCAGCGCGATCATCGCGCCGATCCGCCAGGACGAGGTCGAGGAATTGTTCGAGGCTGTCAGCGGCATCGAGCGGGTTGCGGCCGAGCTGGCCGCGCTGCGCATGACCGAGCGCGATCTTGAAAAGCTCGATCATCTGCAGGAGAGGATGGAACGGCTGCACCACACCGGCAAGCTACGCGACTATTTCGAGCTGAATCAGCAGATCCACAGCTTCATCGTCGCCTGCTCGTGCAACCGGGCGCTGAAGGCCACCCACGATTTGCTGCTCGGCCGAGTCGAGCGCGCGCGCCTGTTCGCCCTGTCATCGCAGGAGCGATGGGATGAATCCGTGGAGGAGCATCGCGCGCTGCTTGCCGCATTGAAGCAGCGCGATGCTGATCGCGCCGGACGGGTGCTGGCACGGCACGTGGTCCGGACCGGCGTTGTGGTTCGGGAAATTCTCGACAGCCGGCGCGATGGCGCAGAGCAACCTGTCGACGAGGCGGCGGCGCACAACGATCGCGCCGCCCAACGAGAGGACCATGTATGAGGATCCTGCTGCTCAACCCGAACACTAGCAAGGACGTGACCGATCTCCTGCTGTCGGCTGGCCGGGAGGCGGCGTCAGCGAGAACGGAGATCGTTCCTCTCACTGCGCCCCGCGGCGTGCCCTATATCGCGACCCGCGCCGAGGCGCAGATCGGCGGGGCGATCGCGCTCGAAATGCTCGCAGAACACAGTCGCAATGTTGACGCGGCGATCATCGCCGCGTTCGGCGACCCCGGCCTGTTCGCAGCGCGCGAGCTGTTCGATATCCCTGTTGTCGGCATGGCGGAAGCTGCGATGCTCACTGCCTGCATGCTGGGCCGGCGCTTCTCGATCGTTACTTTCGCGCGCGCGCTCGGCCCCTGGTATCAGGAATGTGTCGAGATGCACGGGCTACGCGAGCGGTGCGCCGGCATTCGCATGCTCGACGGCGCATTCCGGTCGATCTCGAACGTGCAGGACGAAAAGGAGGCGTTGCTCGTCGAACTCGCCAATCGCGCCGTGCGCGAGGACGAGGCCGACGTGATCATCCTGGCCGGCGCACCGCTCGCCGGTCTCGCGGCCAAGGTCAAAGCGAAAATCCCGGTTCCGGTGGTCGATCAGGTTGCGGCGGCCGTCAAGCAGGCGGAAGCGCTCGTGGCGCTCGCGCCCAGGAAGGCGACCGCAGGAACGTTCCGCCGGCCCGATCCCAAGCCGACGGTCGGTCTGCCGGACGCGCTGGGTCGTCACATCGAACATCGCAACGGGAGCGAGGCGGGAACATCGCGCAAGGAGAAGCGGCCATGAGCGGGCTCGACGTTATCATCCGCGGGGGCACTATCGCCACCGCCTCCGACACGTTTCAGTGCGACGTCGGCATCCGCGATGGGCGCGTCGTGGTGTTGGGTCAGGAACTCGGTCCGGCAGGCAAGGTGATCGATGCAACCGGCAAGCTCGTCCTGCCCGGTGGCATCGACAGCCATGTCCATTTCTCCCAGCCCTCCGGCCCCGATATCGTCATGGCGGACGATTTCGAAAGCGGTACACGGTCCGCCGCGTTCGGCGGCAACACGACGGTGCTGCCGTTCTGCCTTCAGGAAAAGGGCCATTCGCTGCGCGAGGCAGTGAATCGGTACCATGAGTTGGCGGATGGCAATTGCTACGTCGACGTCTCGTTTCACCTGATCATTTCGGATCCGACCGAGCAGGTGCTCGGGCAGGAGCTGCCGGCTCTGATCGAGGACGGCTACACCTCCTTCAAGGTGTTCATGACCTATGAGGATCTGGCGTTGTCCGATCGCGAGATTCTCGAAGTGATGTCGGTGGCGCGCGAGACCGGCGCGCTGGTGATGGTGCATGCCGAGAATTACGACGCTATCCGCTTTCTGACGGATCGCCTGGAGCGCGCCTCGAAGACCGCGCCTTATTATCACGCGGTCTCGCGCCCGATCGTCGTAGAGCGCGAGGCGACGCACCGCGCGATCTCGCTCGCGGAACTGGTCGACGTGCCGGTCATGATCGTCCACGTGTCGAACCGCGAGGCGATGGAAGAGATCCGACGAGCCCAGCAGAAGGGCCTGAAGGTCTATGGGGAGACTTGTCCTCAATATCTCATGCTCACCGCGGACGACCTTCAGGGGCTCAACATGGAAGGCGCCAAATATGTCTGCTCGCCGCCGCCGCGCGACGTGGCCAGCCAGGGCGCTTGCTGGGAGGGCATCCAGACAGGTGTGTTCTCAGTGTTCTCGTCCGACCATTGTCCGTTCCGTTATAACGATCCGCAAGGCAAGCTCGCGCCGAAGGGCCGCACCAGCTTCCGCTGGGTGCCGAACGGCATTCCAGGCGTCGCTACGCGGCTGCCGATCCTGTTCTCGGAAGGAGTCGCGAAGGGCCGTATCGATATCAATCGCTTTGTTGCCCTAACATCCACGAACCACGCCAAAACCTATGGTCTCTACCCGCGGAAGGGTACGATCGCGGTGGGCGCGGACGCCGACATCGCCATCTGGGATCCGGATAAGCGCGTTGTGATCACCCACGACCTGCTTCGCGATGGCTCCGACTACACTCCCTATGAAGGGCGCGAAGTCACCGGCTGGCCCGTCATCACGATGGTAAGGGGGCAGGTCGTGGTCAGCGACGGCGAGCTTCTTGGCACGCGGGGCCATGGCTCGTATCTGTCGCGGAATAAATCCTCCCTGACGACCTCGGATAGTTCTCGCTCCTGACAGGCCCCAGTTCTGCAACGGGTTACGAGCGGCTGGATGTCCGCTTGCGAGATCGGCTTGCCTCGTCCGTCGATGCCTCCCTTATCTTCGTTGAATGTGAGCGAGGAGCCTAGCCAGAATTTGCGCGAGGCCCTATCATCGGCTACCGCCCGGAGAGACAATCGGCGGACGACCAGGAGGAGACAATCATGCCAAAGACGTTACGGCGTTCTTTGCAATTTGCTCTTGCACTCGTCGCCTCGGGTTTTGTCGTGAGTCTGGGGCTGCCGCAGGCTAAAGCTCAGGAAGCCGGGTGGATTACGCTGTTCGACGGCAAGGACCTCGAACAATGGGATCACGTCGGGAAGTCCAATTGGCATCTTGCGGACGGCACGGTGATTGCCGACAAGATGGAAGACAAAGAGGCCGGTTATCTCGTTAGCAAGAAGCCGTACAAGGACTTCGTGCTGCGCGTCGAATTCTGGCCGAGCGATGATGCAAACAGCGGCATTTACTTCCGCTGCCTCGATGCCAAGAAGATCACCGACCGTACCTGCTACGAAGCAAATATCTTCGACCAGCGGCCTGATCCGAGTTACGGCACTGGCGCGATCACACGCTACGTCGAGATCAATCCGATGCCGAAAGCCGGCGGCAAATGGAATACGTTCGAGATCACGGCGAAGGGGCGTGACATCACGGTCGTGCTCAACGGACAGAAAACGGCCGAAATGCGGAACGGAATGTTCGATGAAGGCTCGATCGCCCTGCAGCACGGCGCCGGAGCGATTAAATTCCGTAAGGTGGAGATCAAGCCTTTGTAAGGCGGGTTTAAGCTACGGCGCGACACTGCTGCACCGCGAAATGTCGATTAGGCGAATGTCGCCTTGAGTCAAAAGCAGCAGTCAACGCAGCCCTCGAATGAGGTCCGGTCTCACGTAGACAGTCGACATGGCGGTTGCTGCCGCGTTGCTCCAGCTCAGGGCCCCGGAAGCGGACGCCGCATCGTATGAGTACACGCCTGGCTGGGCAGCCGCGAGCACTTGCGGTTCGGCCTGCGCCTTCAGTGCGGCAGAGATGTTGTGGTGCCGTCAGGTCATTGCGGCTATGATCGCGGCGATGCAGCTCGTTCGCGCGGTGATTTTCGAACCGCGCCCGGGAGGAAACGAGACATGTGCCACAGATGCTCTGAATCCCTACAGGACACGATCGTGCCGTCGCGGCGGTCTGCGATGCTGCTTGCCGCCTCGGCGCTTGGCCTCGCGCTCGGTGGCGCGGCCTTCGCCAAGGAAACCAAGACGCCGCCGAAGCCACAGAACGTGCTGTCGCCCGACGCGGCGTTGAAGCGGCTGATGGAGGGTAACGCGCGTTACGTCGACGGCGTGTCGCGGCGCCACGACTTCAGGCACGAGCGCGAGGCGCTGGCCAGTGGCCAGAACCCGTTTGCTGCCGTGTTGAGCTGTGCCGACTCGCGTATCGCGCCTGAATATGCCTTCGATACCGGCCGCGGCGATCTCTTCGTCTGCCGCGTCGCCGGAAATTTTGCCGGCGACGAGACCATCGCTAGCCTGGAATACGCGGTGGCCGTGCTCAGCACGCCGCTGATCCTTGTCCTCGGCCATGACAGTTGCGGCGCTATCGACGCGACGCTAAAGGCGCTTAAGGACAACAAACCACCGCCGGGACACATTCCCTCGCTGGTCGATGCGATAGCGCCCGCCGCCAAGGCGGCGATGCAGCAGGGTGGGGACGTCCTCGACAAGGCGATCCGGCAGAACGTGACCGACAACGTTGCGAAAGTGAGATCGGCCGCGCCGATCCTCAATGCAGCCGTGGAACAGGGCAAGCTCAAGGTCGTGGGCGGCACCTACCGTCTCGCGACGGGGACGGTCGATCTGATCGCGCAGGGCTGAATGACTTGGCTGTCGCGCGCCATCTTCGCGTCGCGAAGCTTACGCGGACCTGACCTCGAAAGGCGCGGCCATGCCGCCGCCTCAATCCGAGCCTTTCGTTCAAGCGCCGTTCAGCCTGTCGCGCGCCTGATGCGCGGCAGCAAACTCACAACAATAGCGGGCAAGCAAGCCATGCGTGGCACACACAAGGCCTTCATCTGCCTCCTCCTGCCGATCCTGTTCATTGCGGTGAGCGGGCTCGTCGATCCGGCCCGGGCACAGCAGTCGGAAAAACGTATCGCGCTGGTGGTCGGCAATGGCGCCTACGCCAAGTCGCCGCTGGCGACGACCGCGAACGATGCAGGCCTGATCGCGCAGACATTGCAGGCGGCAGGCTTCGACGTCGTCGGCGCGCGCGACCTCGACGGCGACACGCTGCGCAAGAGTTTTCGCGACTTCATCCAGAAGGCGCAGGCCTCAGGGCCGGGCACGGTCGCGATGATTTACCTGGCCGGCTATGGCGTGCAGCTCGCCGGCGAGAATTATTTCATTCCGGTCGATTCCAGCATCACGCGCGACACCGACATTCCGACCGAGGGCTTGCGCATCAGCGACTATGTGCGCCAGCTCGCCGCGATTCCGCTCAAGGCGAACATCGTCGTGCTCGACGCCGCGCGGGCGCAGCCCTTCATCGAGGGCGGCCAGCCGATCGCGAGCGGCCTTGCGCTGGTCGAGCCCGAGGCGAACATGCTGATCGCCTTCAACGCGGCGCCGGGCACGGTGGCGCCCGAGGAGTCCGGATCGTACGGTACCTATGCGCAGTCGCTCGCCGAGATGATCCGCACCGGCGGCCTGTCGCTGCCCGAGGTGTTCGACCGCGTCCGCTTGCGCGTTAACGAGGCCAGCAAGGGCGCGCAGGTGCCGTGGGACGATCAGAAGGTCAGCGCGCAGTTCAGCTTCTTCGAACGCGCGCCGGACGCGCCGCCGCCGCAGACCGCACCGGATCAGGTCGCCGCGATCCGCAACAAGCCGATCCGCGATCTCGGCGTGCAGGATGCCTACGCCGCCGCGCTCGAGCGCGACACGCTGCCGGCCTATGAGGAATTTCTGACGGCCTACCCCGATGATCCGATGGCGAAGCGGGTGATGGCGATCGTCGCGGCGCGCCGCGAAGCGATCACCTGGCGACGGACCTATCGGACCGATACGCCGGAGGCATACTGGTCGTATCTGCGCCGCTATCCGCGGGGACCGCACGCTGCCGATGCACGCCGACGTCTGGCGATCCTGACGGCACCGGTCGAGCCGCCGCCGAGCTTTGCGATGATCGACTACGACGTGCCGCCGCCTCCGCCGGCCGAGGTGGTTTATGTCGACCGTCCCGTGCTGTACTTCAGTGACCCGGATTTCGGCTTCGTGCCGCCGCCGCCGCCGCCAGTCTATTTCTGCCCGCCGCCGCCGCCGGATTTCGTCGTGTTGCCGCCGCCGCTGCCCGTGGTCGGATTGTTCGTGCTGCCCCAGCCGGTGTTCGTGCCGATCCCGGTGTTCGTGCGGCCGCCGGTCTATGTCGCGCCGCCGCCGAACAACATCATCTATCAGAACATCCACAACACCACGGTCATCAACACCGTGATCAACCAGCCGCCGGCACCGGCCCCGGCGGCGGGCACGGCAGCGGGACCTGCCAGCCTGGCACCGGCCGTCGCCGGCCGTGCGAATCCGGCTGGTCCCGCCGTGCCGCAGGCGGTCGTGCAACGCGCCGCGCTGATCCAGCAGGGCAAGGCGCCGATGCCGCCGAGTGCAGCGATCCATCCGATGGCGAGGCCAGGGACGCCCGCGCCAACGCCGGCGAATGTCGCGCCGACTGCCGCACCGACCACCGCGCCGCAGACCAAGTTGCCCGCGGCCAATGCGCTGCCGGTCCCGGGTGCCCATGGTGGTCCGCCCGCGCCAGCAGGGGCAGGGCCGCTGCCCAACGGCAGGCCCGCGCCGACCGCGACGGCACCAACCAACAACGCGGCCCCAGCCCACCCGCCGGGACCTGCGACGGCCACCGCGCCCGCCGGGACCGCGGTCACAGCGCCTGGCCAGCCGTCGAAGCCGCCTGCAGGGCAATCCCCGGCGGCAACGGGGCCGACCAACCACGCGCTTCCGGGCCATCCGCCGGGGCCGGCGACGGCCACGGCGCCCGCCGGGACCGCGGTGACGGCGCCGGGCCAGCCGCCAAAGCCGCCCGGCGCGCAGCCTCCGGCTGCCACGGGGCCGGCCGATCGTGCCAAGGCGGCCACCCGCGAGCCAGCCACCTCTGTGCCCCCGCCGGGGGGACCGGCGGCCGTTAAGCCTCCGCCTTCTGCCGCAAGGCCGGTCGCGCCGCCGCCCCCGGTCGCCCGGGAGCAGATCAGGCCGCAGAATCAGCGATCGGCATCACCGCCGCAGGCGGCCCGGCCGTCGGCCCCGCCGCCGCGGCCCCAGGCCGTGGCGAGGCCCGCGCCGCCGCCTCCACCGCGGATTGCTGCGCCCCCGCCGCGGGTGGCAGCACCTCCGCCGCCACGGCCGGCGCCGCCACCGGTAGCCGCTGCGCGGCCCGCGCCGCCGCCGGTTGCACGGCCGGCACCGCCTCCACCGCCGCCCAGGGTTGCCGTGGCACCGCCCCCGCCGCGTCCGGCCGCGCCTCCGCCACGCCCGGCTGCCCCGGCGGCCAAGAAATGCCCGCCCAACCAGCCGAAATGCTAGGGATCAGGGTGGAATTCGGGGAAGGGGCCCTTCGCGGACCGTAAGCGTCCCGAAAGGCCCTTATTTCCTTGCTTCTGGCCGAAATGGCGCTATATAGCGCGCCATCTCACACGGAAACATGGCTCACAAGGCCGTCCGGTGGCAGCCGGGGCGAGAACGCTCCGATTTGCTCACACGTTTCCGGAGGAACCAACCGGAGAATTAGATCTATGGCGCTACCCGACTTCACCATGCGTCAGCTCCTCGAGGCTGGCGTGCACTTTGGTCACCAATCCCACCGCTGGAATCCGAAAATGGCGCCGTTCATTTTCGGGACCCGCAACAACATCCACATCGTCGATCTCGCCCAGACCGTGCCGATGCTGCACCAGGCCCTGCAGGCCGTCAGCGATACGGTGGCAAAGGGCGGCCGCATCCTGTTCGTCGGCACCAAGCGCCAGGCGCAGGACGGCGTTGCTGATGCTGCCAAGCGCTGTGCGCAGTACTTCGTCAATTCGCGCTGGCTCGGCGGTACGCTGACCAACTGGAAGACGATCTCGGCGTCGATCAAGCGTCTGCGCCATCTCGACGAGGTGCTGTCCTCGGGCGAAGCCAACTCCTACACCAAGAAGGAGCGTCTGACGCTGCAGCGCGAGCGCGACAAGCTCGACCGTTCGCTCGGCGGCATCAAGGACATGGGCGGCTTGCCGGACATGATCTTCGTGATCGACACCAACAAGGAAGACATCGCGATCCAGGAAGCCCAGCGGCTCAACATCCCGGTCGCGGCGATCGTCGACACCAATTCGGATCCGAAGGGCATCACCTATGTGGTGCCGGGCAATGACGACGCGGGCCGTGCGATCTCGCTCTATTGCGATCTCGTCGCGCGCGCGGC
Source organism: Bradyrhizobium sp. ISRA442 (assembly GCF_038085055.1). Classification (NCBI taxonomy): domain Bacteria; kingdom Pseudomonadati; phylum Pseudomonadota; class Alphaproteobacteria; order Hyphomicrobiales; family Nitrobacteraceae; genus Bradyrhizobium; species Bradyrhizobium sp. ISRA442. Next base: position 223,400 of record NZ_JALGCN010000007.1, on the reverse strand, counting down.
GATCGACGGCATCTCGCGGGCCCAGGGCGACTCCGGCATCGACATCGGCGCAGCGGCCCAGCCGCTCGCCGAGGACCTGCCGACCACCGGCGCCTTCCAGGGCCTTGCCGGTCCGCGCGGCACCGCCGACGACCTCAAGAAGCTCCCTGGCGTGTCGGGCGCGATCGAGAAGAAGTTCAACGACCTCGGCATCTTCCACTACTGGCAGCTCGCCGAGCTCGATCACGACACCGCGCACAAGATCGGCGAAGAGGTCGGTTTGCCCAGCCGTGCGGACGCCTGGGTGGCCAAGGCCAAGGCGCTGACCGCGGAAGCGGAATAGTCAAAAAGAGTGATGGGTTGGCCGGATAGGTTCCGGCCACCATTTCAGTTGACGCGAATTCCTGAGATGGACCGCGGCGGGGCAGTTTTGGCGCCACGCCGCGGCAAACCGGCAGGCAAGAAGGATTTTCAACGATGGCAACGATCACAGCAGCGATGGTCAAGGACCTGCGCGAGTCCACCGGCGCAGGCATGATGGACTGCAAGGCCGCGCTCACCGAGACCAATGGCGACATGGAGGCGGCGCAGGACTGGCTGCGCAAGAAGGGCCTGTCGAAGGCCGCCAAGAAGTCCGGCCGCGTCGCGGCCGAGGGCCTGATCGGCGCGCTCACCAAGGGCACCAAGGGCGTCGTGGTCGAGGTCAACTCCGAGACCGACTTCGTTGCACGCAACGGCCAGTTCCAGGGCCTCGTCAAGATGATCGCCCAGGTCGCGTTCGACGCCGGCGCCGATGCCGAGAAGATCAAGGCCGCCAAGGTCGGCGACGTCACGATCGAGACCGCAATCAATGACGCGATCGCCACCATCGGCGAGAACATGACGCTGCGCCGTGCTGCCTCGCTCGAAGTGAGCCAGGGCGTGGTATCGAGCTACGTCCACGGCGCGGTCGTCGACGGCGCCGGCAAGATGGGCGTGATCGTGGCGCTGGAATCGGCCGGCAAGGCCGACGAGCTCGCAGTGCTCGGCCGCCAGATCGCGATGCATGTGGCTGCCGCCAACCCGCTCGCGCTCGAGCCATCCGGCCTCGATCCGGCGGTCGTCAAGCGCGAGAAGGACGTGCTCGCGGACAAGTATCGTCAGCAGGGCAAGCCCGAGAACGTGATCGAGAAGATCGTCGAGTCAGGCCTCAAGACCTACTACAAGGAAGTCTGTCTGCTCGAGCAGGCCTTCATCCACGACACCGGCAAGTCGGTGGCGCAGGCGGTGAAGGAAGCTGAGGGCAAAGTCGGCGGCCCCGTGAAGATCGCGGGCTTCGTGCGCTATGCTCTCGGTGAGGGAATCGAGAAGCAGGAAAGCGACTTCGCGGCCGAAGTCGCAGCGGCCAGCGGCAAGAAGTAAGCGCCGGAACGTTCCTTCCGGCGTGCCGCCGGAAGCGGCGCCCGGACAAGGAAAGTGCTCGCTCATGACTGATCCGGTCTATCGTCGCGTGGTGATCAAGCTGTCCGGCGAATACCTCGCTGGACAGCAGGGGTTTGGCATCGATCAGCCGACCGTCGACCGGGTCGCCGATGATCTGATCGCCGCGCGCCATCTCGGTGCCGAGGTCGCGGTCGTGATCGGGGGCGGCAATATCGTCCGCGGCGTCGAGGTGTCCGCCCGGGGCGTGTCACGCCCGACCGGCGACACCATGGGCATGCTTGCCACCGTGATGAACTGCCTCGCGCTGGAAGCGGCGATCGAGCGCAAGGGAACGCCGGCGCGCACTCTCTCGGCGTTCGTCATGCCCGAGATTTCCGAACTGTTTACCCGCACTGCGGCGCACAAATATCTCGCCGAAGGCCGCATTGTGCTGCTTGGCGGCGGAACCGGCAATCCGTTCTTCACGACCGATACCACCGCAGTGCTGCGCGCTGCCGAGATCGGCGCGCAGGCGGTTTTGAAGGCGACCAATGTCGACGGCGTCTACTCGGCCGATCCGAAGAAGGACCCGGCCGCCAAACGATTCGACCGCCTGACCCATTCGCAGGCGATCGAGGGCGGCTACAAGGTGATGGATGCGACCGCCTTCGCGCTTGCCCGCGAGACGTCGCTGCCTATCATCGTGTTCTCGATCGCCGAGCCCGGTTCGATCGGCGCCATTCTGCGCGGCGTCGGCCACGGCACGATCGTCGCCGGCTGACGGCCCAGCGGGCGCCCAAGTTGGGCGCGGGGCACGCCGCCAGGTTTTTGAAGGAGAAGCGTGATGGCCACGGGTAATTTCGACATCAACGAATTGAAACGCCGCATGCAGGGCGCCACCCAATCCCTCAAGCACGAGCTTGGCGGCTTGCGCACAGGGCGCGCGTCGGCATCGATGCTGGACCCGGTCCAGGTCGAGGCCTACGGCAGCCACATGCCGCTCAACCAGCTCGCGACCGTCAGCGTGCCGGAGCCGCGGCTGATCTCGGTGCAGGTCTGGGACAAGTCGATGGTCAAGCCGGTCGAGAAGGCGATCGTCGATTCCAATCTCGGTCTGTCGCCGGCGACGGAAGGGCAGGTGCTGCGCCTGCGCATTCCCGAGCTCAACCAGGAGCGGCGCAAGGAGCTGGTCAAGGTCGCGCACAAATATGCCGAGGCCGCCAAGGTCGCGGTGCGCCACGTCCGCCGCGACGGCCTCGACGTTCTCAAGAAGCTCGAGAAGAATCACGAGATGTCGGAGGACGATCAAAAGCGTCACGCCGATGAGGTGCAGAAGGCGACCGACGGCACGATCGCCGAGATCGACCAACTCCTGGCTGCCAAGGAAAAAGAAATCCTCACCGTCTAAGGCTGCCTTTATGTCCAACGCCGCCGCGCCCGTTACGAAAGGACCCGATCGGTCAGAGGCGCCTGCGCATGTCGCCATCATCATGGATGGCAACGGGCGCTGGGCGGCTGCGCGCGGCCTGCCGCGGGCCGAAGGCCATCGCCGCGGCGTCGAGGCGTTACGCCGGGTCGTGCGTGCGTCGCACGAGCTCGGCATTCGTTACCTCACGATCTTCTCCTTCAGCTCGGAAAACTGGTCGCGCCCGGCAAGCGAGATCGGCGATCTGTTCGGCCTGCTGCGGCGTTTCATCCGCAACGATCTCGCGACCCTGCACCGCGATGGTGTCAAGGTGCGCATCATCGGCGAGCGGGAAGGCCTGGAGGGCGATATCTGCGCGCTCCTGAACGAGGCCGAGGAGCTGACGCGCAACAACACGCGCCTCACGCTCGTCGTCGCGTTCAATTACGGTTCGCGGCAGGAAATAGCGAAGGCTGCGCAAAAGCTCGCGCGCGAAGTCGCGGAGGGCCGGCGCGATCCGGCCTCGATCGACGCCGAGACGCTCGGTGCCCATCTGGATGCGCCCGACATTCCCGATCCCGACCTCATCATCCGCACGAGCGGCGAGCAGCGCCTGTCCAATTTCCTGATGTGGCAGGCCGCCTATAGCGAGCTCGTTTTCGTGCCGATCCACTGGCCCGACTTCGACAAGGCGGCGCTCGAAGGCGCGATCGCGGAATTTGCCAGGCGCGAGCGCCGTTTCGGCGGTCTGGTCGCGAAAACCGCCTCGTGAGCGAACGCGACGCCGCACCGGCGGGCTCGGCGCCGGCCTCAAGCAATCTCGTGATGCGGGCGGCCGCAGCGATCGTGCTGGCGCCGCTCGCGATTGCGCTCGCCTATGCCGGCGGCTGGCTGTGGGCGTTTCTCGTCACCCTGGTGTCGATCGGACTGTTCGCGGAATGGCTCATGGTGGTGGGAGCAGGGGCGGTCGCCCTGACCGCCGCCGGGACGATTGTCCTTGCCATCATCGGGTTCTGCGTCGCCTTTGGCGCGCTCAAAGCCGCCGTCATTATCGGCGTCATCGGGGGCGCGGTGATCGCGTTGCTCGCCGGAGGCAAGCGTGTCTGGGCCGCCTCAGGCTTTGCCTACGCATCGGCTGCGCTGCTCGCCTCGATCCTGGTGCGGCAGGATCCCGTCAATGGCTTCGTCGCGTTGATGTTCGTGCTGCTCGTGGTGTGGGCGACCGATATCGGAGGCTATTTCGCCGGTCGCGGCATTGGCGGACCGAAGCTGTGGCCGCGCGTGAGTCCCAAGAAGACCTGGGCCGGGGCGCTCGGCGGCTTTACGGCCAGCCTTGTGGTTGCGGGCGGCTTTGGCGCCGCCGGGCTCGGAAAGGCGGTTCCGCTTCTGCTCGTCGGCGCCGTGCTGTCCGTGGTCTCGCAACTCGGCGATCTCTTCGAATCCGCAGTGAAGCGGCGCTTCGGTGTCAAGGATTCCAGTCACTTAATTCCCGGCCATGGCGGACTTTTGGACCGCCTGGACGGCTTTGTCGCTGCCATCCTGGTGGCATGGATCGTCGGCTTCCTACGCCATGGTGTGCATAGCGCTGGAAGCGGTCTTATGGTTTGGTGATGAACATGAGCGCAGTTCCTTTGCGTAACAACAAGGCTGCGGCGGACGCCGCGCGCAGCGTGACCGTCCTCGGCGCCACCGGCTCGATCGGTGACAGCACGATGGACCTGCTGCGGTCAGCTCCCGAGCGCTATCGTGTCGAGGCGCTGACGGCGAACGGCAACGTCGCGGCGCTGGCAAAGCTCGCCAAGGAGTTTTCCGCGCGCTTCGTGGCCATCGCGGACACCTCCAAGCTTGCCGAGCTCAAGGCCGCGCTGGCCGGGACCGGCACCGAATGCGGTGCCGGCGAAAGTGCGGTGATCGAAGCCGCCGCGCGTCCGGCCGACTGGGTGATGGCGGCGGTGAGCGGTGCGGCCGGATTGAAGCCGGCGCTTGCTGCGGTCGATCGCGGCGCGCATGTCGCGCTCGCCAACAAGGAGTGCCTCGTCTGCGCCGGCGATTTCTTCATGCAGCGTGCCGCCAAGGCGGGCGCCTGCGTCCTGCCCGCAGATTCCGAGCACAACGCGCTGTTCCAGGCGCTGAGCTCGGGCAATCGCGACGAGCTCGTACGCGTCATCATCACGGCCTCGGGCGGCCCGTTCCGGACTTGGAAGCCCGCCGATATCGAGCAGGCAACGCTCGAGCAGGCCTTGAAGCATCCGAACTGGAGCATGGGCCAGAAGATCACGATCGATTCCGCCTCGATGATGAACAAGGGCCTCGAGGTGATCGAGGCGTCCTATTTGTTCGCGCTGACGCCGGACGAGATCGACGTCCTCGTTCACCCGCAGTCGATCATCCACGGCATGGTCGAATTTTCCGATCGCTCAGTCGTGGCGCAGCTCGGCGCGCCCGACATGCGTACGCCCATCGCCCACTGCCTCGGCTGGCCCGACCGCATCAAGGGACCGGCGGCCAAGCTCGATCTGGCCAAGATCGGCCAGCTCACCTTCGAGGCGCCCGATTTCGAACGCTTCCCCGGACTTCGCCTCGCCTATGATGCGCTCCGGACGGGGAAGGGGGCGACCACGGTCTACAACGCCGCCAATGAGGTCGCGGTCGCTGCCTTCATCGCCGGAAAGATCCGGTTCGGCGCCATCGCGCGGCTGGTCGAAGCCACGCTCGACGACTGGGTCCGCGGCGGGAATCAGGCTCCTCTGACGTCGGCGGACGATGCAATTTCCGTTGACTATGTTGCGCGAAATAGGGCCGCCGCCCTATTGCCTCAAATTGCCTTAAAGGCATCCTAGTTGGTTCGAGGCCAGCGCCTTGCGGCGCTGGATAAGGGGAATCGATGTCTGACTTTTTCCTGCATGGTTTCAATACGTTGAGCCACGGGCTCCTCGGCTACGCGGTCCCCTTCCTCTTCGTCTTGACCATCGTCGTGTTCTTCCATGAGCTCGGCCATTTCCTGGTCGCGCGCTGGGCGGGCGTTCGCGTGTTGACCTTTTCGCTCGGTTTCGGTCCTGAGTTGGTCGGCTTCAACGACCGCCACGGCACGCGCTGGAAGATCTCCGCGGTCCCGCTCGGCGGCTACGTCAAGTTCTTCGGCGACGAGAGCGAAGCCTCGACGCCGTCCGCCGCAACGCTCGAGGCCATGACCCCCGAGGAACGCGCCGGCAGCTTCCATCACAAGAAGGTCGGTCCGCGTGCGGCCATCGTCGCAGCCGGGCCGATCGCCAATTTCATCCTGGGCGCCCTGATTTTCGCGGGCATGGCCCTGTATTACGGCAAGCCGAGCACGATCGCGCGTGTGGACGGCGTCGTGGCCGATGGCGTGGCCGCGGCGGCTGGTTTCAAGGTCGGCGACGTCGTCGTCCAGATCGATGGCAAGCCGATCGAGAGCTTTTCCGACATGCAGCGGATCGTCGCAATGAATGCGGGGTCTGCGCTCGTTTTCCAGGTCAAGCGGGACGGGGCCGTCGTGACGCTCGACGCGACGCCGGCGCTCCAGGAGCGTAAGGATCCGTTCGGTAACAAGCATCGCATCGGGGTGCTCGGCGTCGAGCACAAGTCGCAGGCCGGTGAGGTCTCGACCACGCCCGTCGGCTATGCCGAGGCTCTCAAGATCGGCGTCGAGCAGGTCTGGTTCATCATCTCCAGCACGTTCAAATTCCTGGGCTCGCTGTTCGTGGGGACCGGCAATCCGGGCGAGGTGAGCGGCGTCATCGGCATCGCGAAGATGTCGGGACAGGCGGCCAGCGCCGGGTTCCAATTTGTCATCAACCTCTGTGCGGTGCTGTCGGTCTCGATCGGCCTCTTGAACCTGTTCCCGATCCCACTGCTCGATGGCGGCCACCTTTTGTTCTATGCGGCGGAGGTGGTGCGCGGGCGGCCGCTGTCGGAACGGACACAGGAGATGGGGTTCCGAATCGGGCTCGGACTTGTACTGATGTTGATGGTGTTTGCGACCTACAACGACATCCTGCGGATGGCGGCTTCCTGATAGGGGCTTTTTTGTGACGTTGTTTTTAAGCAACGTCTTGGAACGAAATTGAAATCGTGGCGCGCGCGGCCGTTTGCGACGTCGGGGAAATTAGCTACAAGCGGCGTGAAACTTGGGGAATCTCCCAGACCGGCGTTGGGGTTGGGTCTGGTACGGAATGAGGGCGCGTTGCGCATGAAGTTTGGACTGCGACTCCGGGGGGGCCTGCTCGCAACCCTGATCATGTTCGGCGCGCCGGTGGTTGCCCCGGTTGGGGCTGTTTTGGTGTCTTCGTCTGCGCTTGCCCAGACCGTCCAGTCGATTTCCGTCGAAGGAAATCGCCGGGTCGAGGTGGAGACGATCCGCTCCTATTTCAAGCCGGGCCCGGGCGGCCGCCTGGATCAGGCGGCGATCGATGACGGCCTGAAGGCGCTGATCGAGACCGGCCTGTTCCAGGACGTGAAGATCAACCGCGGCGCCGGCGGCCACCTCATCGTTTCGGTGGTCGAAAACCCCGTGATCGGCCGCATTGCCTTCGAGGGCAACAAGAAGATCAAGGACGAGCAGCTCACCGCCGAGGTCCAGTCCAAGGCGCGCGGTACGTTCTCCCGCGCCATGGTGCAGTCCGACACGCTGCGAATCGCCGAAATCTATCGCCGCTCGGGCCGCTACGACGTGCGCGTCACGCCCGAGATCATCGAGCAGCCGAACAATCGCGTCGACCTCATCTTCACGATCGACGAGGGTGCGAAGACTTCGGTCAAGTCGATCGAGTTCGTCGGCAACACCGCCTTTTCGTCCTATCGCTTGCGGGACGTCATCAAGACCCACGAAACGAATCTGCTGAGCTGGCTCGGCAGCAACGACATCTACGATCCGGATCGCGTCGAGGCCGACCGCGACCTGATTCGCCGCTTCTACCTGAAGCACGGTTTCGCCGACGTGCAGGTCGTCGCCGCGCTCACCGAATACGATCCGGAGAGGAAGGGCTTCCTCGTCACCTTCAAGATCGAGGAAGGCCAGCAGTACCGCGTCGGCACCGTCGATTTCCGCTCCAGCATTCCCAATTTCGATGCGAGCTCGATGCGTAACTATTCGCGCGTCAGTGTCGGCTCGCTCTATAACGTCGAATCGGTCGAGAAGTCGGTCGAGGAGATGCAGATCGAGGCCTCCCGGCGCGGCTATGCCTTCGCGGTGGTGCGTCCCGGCGGCGACCGCAATTTCGAGGCGCACACCGTCTCCGTCGTGTTCAACATCGACGAGGGACCGCGCACTTACATCGAGCGGATCAACATCCGCGGCAACACGCGTACGCGCGACTACGTGATCCGGCGCGAGTTCGACATCTCCGAGGGTGATGCCTACAACCGCGCGCTGGTCGATCGTGCCGAGCGCCGCCTGAAGAACCTCGACTTCTTCAAGAGCGTCAAGATCACCACGGAGCCGGGCTCCTCCAGCGACCGCGTGGTCCTGATCGTCGATCTCGAGGAGAAGTCGACCGGTGACTTCTCGATATCGGGCGGTTACTCCACGACCGACGGCGCGCTGGCCGAAGTCTCGATCTCCGAGCGCAACCTGCTGGGGCGCGGTCTGTTCGCCAAGGCGGCGGTGACCTACGGCCAGTATGCGCGTGGCTACTCGCTGTCGTTCGTCGAGCCATATCTGCTCGATTACCGCGTTGCGCTGGGTCTCGACCTCTATCAGCGCACCCAGCTTGCCAACAGCTTCATCTCCTACGGCACCAAGACGCTCGGCTTCAGCCCGCGCCTCGGCTTCAGCCTGCGGGAAGATCTGGCGCTCCAGGTGCGCTATTCGGTCTACCAGCAGGAAATCACGCTTCCGTCCTATCTGGCGAACTGTAACAACGTGCAGTTCCTGGCTGATGGCAGCCCAAATCCGGCCTTCAACCCGAGCCCTGCCTTTGCCAATGCCAACGGTATCAGCCTTGCCTCGACCAACGGTCTTGGCTGCTACAGCGACGGCGAAGCCTCGCTGCCGGTGCGCAAGGAGCTCGCAGGTGGCAAGACGCTGACCTCGGCGCTCGGTTACACGCTGAGCTACAACACGCTGGACAACAACAAGAACCCGACCGACGGTCTGCTCGTCGACTTCCGCCAGGACTTCGCAGGCGTCGGCGGCGACGTCACCTACCTGAAGTCCGCCGTCGATGCGAAGTACTACCAGTCGCTGGTGTCGGATCTCGTCGGCCTCGTCCACCTCCAGGGCGGCGTGTTGACCAAGATCGGCAACAATGAGATCCGCATGCTGGATCACTTCCAGATGGGACCGAATCTGGTCCGCGGCTTTGCTCCGAACGGCATCGGCCCGCGTGACCTCAATCCCTACGGCACGCAGGACGCAATCGGCGGCACCAAATATTGGGGTGCTTCGCTTGAATTGCAGATGCCGTTCTGGTTCCTGCCCAAGGAAGTGGGTCTGAAGGGTGCGGTCTACGCCGATGCCGGCGGCCTCTACGACTACCAGGGCCCGACGACGTGGCTGGCGACTAACGAAGTCACCACGACAAGGAACTCGAACTGTATCCCGTCGACCATCAATCCGACCGCGACGCCGGGAACTTGCACGGGCCTCGTGTACGACGACAGCAAGGTCATCCGCTCGTCGGTCGGTGTGGGCTTGATCTGGGCCTCGCCGTTCGGTCCGCTCCGCTTCGACTACGCGGTGCCTCTCACCAAGGGCAAGTACGACCGTACGCAGGAGTTCAGGTTCGGCGGCGGCACCTCGTTCTAGTTCGATTAGCAGGGCACGATCCGGAGGAGTGGATCCGGTTTACGAGGGATCGTGCCCAATCCATGAAAATGTAGCATGATGCGGTTTGACCGCATCATGCCCAAGCCGGACCGCGACGGAGTGGAATGGCGCAGCCGACCTTCTTCAGGAAACCGCCTGCCTCAGCGCTGGCTGATGTTGCCGCGCTGGCGAAGGCGCAACTGGTCGATCCCTCCAGGGGCGGCCATATCATCAGGGGTCTCGCTTCGCTCGACGAAGCCGGCCCGATGCACCTCGCTTTCTTCGACAATCTGAAATATGCGGATCAGCTCAAGGCGACCAAGGCCGGCGCGTGCCTGGTGAGCCCGCGCTTCGAGGCCGAGGTGCCGGCGCATGTCGCCGTGTTGCGCGTGGGGCAGCCGTTCCGCGCTTTCGTCAGGATCGCCTGGGAATGGCACGGCGATGCGCTCCGGCCGCAATCCTCGGTCGGCAATGACGGCATCTCGCCGTCGGCCATCATCGACCCCACGGCGCGGCTGGAGGACGGCGTCGTCGTCGACCCTCTCGCCGTGATCGGCCCGGAGGTCGAGATCGGCAGCGGTACGGTGATCGGCGTCGGCGCGGTGATCGGACCCGGCGTCAAGATCGGCCGGGACTGCGATGTCGGCGCCCGCACGGTGATCCAATGTGCGCTGATCGGCAACAACGTCCTGATTCATCCGGGCTGCAGCATCGGCCAGGATGGCTATGGCTTCGTGTTCTTCGGGCCCGAGGGACACCTGAAGGTGCCGCAGACCGGCCGGGTGCTGATCCAGAACGACATCGAGATCGGCGCCGGTACCACCATCGATCGCGGTTCCCTCCGCGACACCGTGATCGGCGAGGGCACCAAAATCGACAATCAGGTCCAGATCGGCCACAATGTGACGATCGGCCGGCACTGCCTGTTGGCCGCCCAGATCGGGCTCGCCGGCAGCCTGACCATTGGCGACAACGTGGCGTTGGGAGCGAAGGTTGGCATCAACAACCACCTCAAGATCGGCGACGGAGCCCAGGTGACGGCCATGAGCGGCGTCAAGGACGACATCCCGGCCGGCGGACGCTGGGGCGGCTTTTTTGCCAAGCCGACCAAGCAGTGGTTCAAGGAGATCATCGCGGTGGAGCGCCTGGTGCACGACAGCAAGGCGGATCGGAAGGACGAGGGACAAGCGTGATGGAGGAGGCACCGGTCAGGTTCGAGCTCGTGGACATCAACATGATTCTACAGACGCTCCCGCACCGCTTTCCGATGCTGCTGATCGACCGGGTGATCAACATCCGCACCGATTACAGCGGCATCGGTATTAAGAACGTCACCTTCAACGAGCCGGCCTTCCAAGGGCATTTCCCGGAGCGTCCGGTCTATCCCGGCGTCATGATGATCGAGGCGATGGCGCAGACTGCGGGCGTGATCGGCATCAAGTCGGTCGAGGGCACGGAGAAGCCGCGGGCGGTGTATTTCCTCACCATCGACAAGTGCAAGTTCCGCAAACCCGTGCTGCCCGGCGATACCATTGAGTACCACATGCGTTCGCTCGGACGCCGCAAGGCGATGTGGTGGTTTCACGGTGACGCCAAGGTCAACGGTCAGGTCGTCGCGGAAGCCGATGTCGGCGCCATGCTGACGGACTGAGTGCGGGGCTCGGCATCGCGGGCGCAGCCCACTACGCAGCTCGCAACGTGCCAACGCGACGAGGGTGGCTACGTGGCGGTCGAATCTTCGGCGGCCGTTATCTTGCCCCGTCATTCCGGGGCGCGACAAAGTCGCCAGCCCGGAATCCATTGGGCCTCAGTACAGGCGGTGAAATGGATTCCGGCCTGCGCGCTTCGCGCGCTGAAACAGGCCGATATGATACGTCACTGGACAGATCGGGCAAAGTCGCGCTAACCACCGGAAAAACCCAGCGACTTCAACACACAATCAGACCTTCTTGATGAGTAAGATTGATCCCACCGCGCGGGTGGAAGACGGCGCTGTGATCGGCGAGGGCACCGAGATCGGGCCCTATTGCATGATCGGCCGGCATGTCGTGATCGGAGCGAACTGCAAGCTGATCGGGCAGGTCACCGTCATCGGCCACACCTCGATCGGGGACGACTGCGTGATCTCGCCGTTTGCCGTACTCGGCGGTGCGCCGCAGGATCTCAGCTACAAGGGCGAGCCGACGAAACTCGAGATCGGCTCCGGCTGCATCATCCGTGAAGGCGCGACGATGAACGTCGGCACCGTCAAGGGGGGCGGCCTGACGCGCGTCGGCAACGGCGGCTACTTCATGAACAACAGCCATGTCGGCCATGACTGCATGGTCGGCAACAACGTCATCTTCGCGACCTCGGCGACGCTCGGCGGCCACTGCGAGATCGGCGACTCCGTCTATATCGGCGGCCTGTCCGCGGTGCATCAGTTCACGCGCATCGGCGCGCAAGTGATGGTCGGCGGCCTCTCGGGCGTCCGTGACGACATCATTCCGTTCGGGCTCGCCAATGGCCAGTACGCGGTGCTGGAGGGCCTCAACCTCATCGGCATGAAGCGGCGCAAGTTCACCAAGCAGCGGCTCGCGACCGTGCGCACGTTCTACCAACGACTGTTCCACGGGCCCGGCATGTTCGCCGAGCGGCTCGAAGCGGTGCAGCCGCTCGCCGGCGAAGATCCGGCGATCGCCGAGATCCTCGGCTTCATCGGCAAGGGCAAGCGCCCGCTCTGTCTTCCCACCATTGCGAAGTGATCGGGGGGATGGCCGCATCATGACGTCAGCGGCTCCTGAGATTGCATCTCCTGTCGGCGTCGTCGCCGGCGGCGGTGCCATGCCGTTCGCGGTGGCGGAGTCGCTCGCGGCCCGCGGCATCACGCCGGTGCTGTTTCCGCTGCGCGGCGCCTGCGATCCGGCGCGGGTGGAGAAATTCCGCCATCGCTGGATATCGGTCGGCCAGCTCGGCCGTGCGATGCGGCTGTTTCGCGAGGAGGGCTGCCGCGACCTGATCTTCATCGGCACATTGGTGCGGCCTTCGCTTTCCGAGATCCGGTTCGACGTCAAGACGCTGAGGTTGCTCGGCAACGTCATCCGCGCCTTTCGTGGCGGCGACGATCATCTGTTGTCCGGCGTCGGGCGCCTCCTCGAGCAGGACGGTTTTCGCATGGTCGGCATCAAGGATGTCGCGCCGGATCTGCTGATGCCCGAGGGCTGCATCACGAGGGCCTGGCCGGCCGACAACGCCAGGAGCGACATGGAGCGCGGACGTGCTGTGCTGACCGCGCTCGGTCCATTCGACATCGGCCAGGCGGCGGTGGTGATCGACGGCCATGTCGTGGCGGTCGAGGACATCGAGGGGACCGATGCGCTGCTCGCACGCGTCGCGCGCTTGCGCGAGGAGGGGCGCATCCGTGCGGCGACGGGGCGCGGCGTGCTGGTGAAGGCGCCGAAGAGCGGGCAGGATCTGCGCTTCGACCTGCCGACGATCGGCCCGCGCACCATCGAGGGCGTCGCCGCCGCAGGACTCGCCGGCATCGCTGTCATAGCCGGGAACACCATCGCCGCCGAACCGCAGGCGATGATCGAGCTCGCCGACGCAAAATACCTCTTCGTCATCGGTTTGCCCGCGTGATGCAGGGGCGCGATCCAACGCGAAAGATCTTTCTGATCGCGACGGAGGAATCCGGCGACCGGCTAGGCTCGGCGCTGATGAAGGTGTTACGCCAGCGGCTCGGCGATGCCGTGCAGTTCGAGGGCGTCGGCGGCCGCACCATGGCCCGCGAAGGCCTCAACTCGCTGTTTCCGATCGAGCAACTGTCGATCGTCGGCTTCGCCGCGGTGGTGCAGCAATTGCCGAAGATATTGCGGCTGATCCGCCAGACCGCGGATGCCGTGACCGAGACGGCGCCCGATGCGCTCGTGATCATCGACAGCCCGGACTTCACCCATCGCGTCGCCCGCCGCGTGCGTGCGAAGAATCCGGCGATCCCAATCGTCGACTATGTGTCGCCGCAGCTCTGGGCCTGGCGACCGGGGCGTGCGCGCACCATGCTCGGCTATGTCGATCATGTGCTCGGCCTTCTGCCGTTCGAGCCGGAGGAATATCGCAAGCTGCGCGGGCCGCCATGCAGCTATGTCGGCCATCCCCTGATCGAGCAGTTGTCGTCGCTGCGGCCGAATGCGGAGGAGCAGAGGCGCCGCGATGCCGAGCCGCCGGTCCTCCTGGTGCTGCCCGGCAGCCGGCGCAGTGAGATCAGGCATCATCTCGAGGTGTTTGGCGCGACGCTCGATCGGTTGCAGGCCGAAGGGCGCGCATTCGAACTGATGCTGCCGACCATGCCGCATCTGGAAGCGACGGTGCGCGAGGGCGTTGCGAACTGGCAGACTAAACCGCAGATCGTGGTCGGTGAGGCCGAGCGGCGCGCCGCCTTCCGCATCGCGCGCGCGGCGCTAGCGAAATCCGGCACGGTGACTCTCGAGCTGGCTCTGTCGGGCATTCCGATGGTGACGGCCTATCGTGTCAGTGCGGCCGAGGCCTTCATCCTGCGCCGGGCGATCCGCGTCTCCTCGGTGATCCTCGCCAATCTCGTGATCGGCCGGGACGTAATCCCGGAATTCCTGCAGGAGAACTGCACGCCGGAAAAACTCACGCAGGCGCTGTCCGAGGTGCTGACGGATTCGCCGCTGCGCCGGCAGCAGGTCGAAGCCTTCGCGCAGCTCGACACCATCATGTCGACCGGCAATAAATCGCCGAGCGTGCTCGCCGCCGATATCGTTCTTGCGACGATGCGGAAGGGGCGGGCGTCGAGGTAGCGCATTCGCCGAAGTCCGCGAGTTGCTGACATGACGGTGTCAGCAGCCGGCGAGGATGATCCCGACAATGATCGAGCGCGTGCTTGGGGCTGAGCGATGGCGCGATATCGGCTACATTGTGTGGGTGCGTCCGGCAACTCGTTCAAGGTCGCGCTGTTTCTCAACTGCGCCGGGGTCGACTGGGACCCAGTCGGCGTCGATTTTGCCGGTGGTGAGACCCGTGACGCCGTTTGGCGCGCCGAGATCAACGAGATGGGCGAGATCCCGGTGCTCGAAATCGACGGACTGCGCCTGAGCCAGTCGGGTGCGATCCTATCCTGGCTGGCCGAGATCCACGGCGTGTTTGGTCCCGCGAATGCGGAGGAGAGGTTCGAGACGGCGCGCTGGCTGTTGTTCGACAATCACAGGTTCACCGGCAATTTCGCCGCTCACCGGGTGCTGCAATCCATGACGGCGCCGCCGCCGAATCCCGACGTGCTGGCCTATGTGAGGTCGAGGGTTCAGAGCGCCTTCTCGATCGTCGATAAGCATCTCGTCGATCGATCTTTCATCTTGGGCGACCGGCCAACCATCGTCGATTTCTCGCTCGTTGGATATCTGTACTATCCGGTTGAAGAGACAGGTTTCGATCTTCCCACGGCTTTCCCGGCGATCAATGCATGGCGCGCGCATTGCGGCCTTGCCGGGCTGGCGGCCGCCCTATGAGATGATGCCAGTAGGAAACTCGTTGCAGGTGATCCGCTTTGCGACTGAAGGAGTGCGCTCATAGGCGGGCGACATCGTCGTAGGGTGGCAAAGCGCAGCGTGCCCACCATTCCTATCAGTTTGGCAGAGGCGGTGGGCACGCTGTGCTTTGCCTACCCTACAATGTCCGCGCAAAACGAAAACGGCGCCACCGCGAGTGGCGCCGCTTCGAAAGGGCTGATGGCCGATCTTACTTACCGCTTGTCGATCGGCACGTAGTCGCGCTTGGCGACACCGGTGTAGAGCTGGCGCGGACGACCGATCTTCTGGTGGGGATCCTCGATCATCTCGCTCCATTGGCTGATCCAGCCGACGGTGCGGGCGACGGCGAATAGCACGGTGAACATCGAGACCGGGAAGCCCATCGCCTTCAGCGTGATGCCCGAATAGAAGTCGACGTTCGGGTAGAGCTTGCGATCGATGAAGTACTGGTCGCTGAGCGCGATTTTCTCGAGCTCCATCGCCACGTTCAGCATCGGATCGTTGCCATGGCCGGTCTCCTTGAGCACGGCATGACACATCTTCTGCATGATCTTGGCGCGCGGATCGTAGTTCTTGTAGACGCGGTGGCCGAAGCCCATCAGGCGGACTTCGCTGTTCTTGTCCTTCACCTTGGCGATGAATTCCGGAATCTTGTCGACCGTTCCGATGTCGTAGAGCATGTTAAGCGCGGCTTCGTTGGCGCCGCCATGCGCCGGCCCCCACAGGCAGGCGATGCCGGCCGCGATGCAGGCGAACGGGTTGGCGCCCGAGGAGCCGGCGATGCGGACCGTCGAGGTTGATGCGTTCTGCTCATGGTCGGCGTGCAGGATGAAGATCTTCTCCAGCGCGTCGGCGAGCACCGGGCTGACCTTGTAATCCTCGCAGGGCACCGCGAAGCACATGTTGAGGAAGTTCTCGGCAAAGCCGAGCGAGTTCTTCGGATACACGAAGGGCTGGCCGACGGTGTACTTGTAGGCCATTGCCGCCAGCGTCGGGATCTTCGCGATCATGCGCATGGAGGCGATCATGCGCTGCTTCGGATCGTTGATGTCGGTGGAGTCGTGATAGAACGCGGCGAGCGCGCCAACGGCCGCCACCATGATCGCCATCGGATGGGCGTCGCGGCGGAAGCCCTGGAAGAAGCGGGCCATCTGCTCGTGCACCATCGTGTGATGGGTCACGCGATAGTCGAAGTCCTTCTTCTGTGCGGCTGTCGGCAGGTTCCCGTAGAGGAGGAGATAGCAGGTCTCCAGGAAGTCGCCATGCTCGGCGAGCTGCTCGATCGGATAGCCGCGGTATTCCAGCACACCCGCGTCGCCGTCGATATAGGTGATCTTGGACTGGCAGCTCGCGGTGGAGGTGAAGCCCGGATCGTAGGTGAACAGACCAGACTGGCCGTAGAGCTTGCCGATATCGATGACATCAGGCCCGACGCTGCCGCTGAGGATCGGGAGATCGTAGTTCTTGTTTCCGACCGTCAGCGTCGCGGTCTTGTTGCTTGGTTTTGCGTCCATCGTAGGTCCCCGATGTGTGGTGAAACGGACCGGACCCGGAGGCCCCGATGAGATGGCGGGGCAGGCCGGATATTCCAGAAGGTACGGGTGAGATGGGTATATTATTGCTGTGTGCGCTGCAAGATCGCCGCACGCATGGTCGACTTACGTCGTAGACTGATCCCTAAGTCGGCCGAGGCTTTCCTGGCGCCCCAGGACGTCCAAAACCTCGAAAATCCCGGGTGACGTCGTCCTTCCCGTCAGCGCTGCCCGCAGCGGCTGGGCGACCGCGCCCAGCTTGAGACTATTTTCCTCGGCGAAAGTGCGCAGCGCCGCTTCGGTGCTGGCAGCGCTCCACGTCTCGACTTTCTCCAGCGCGGAATGAAGCTGGCCGATCAGCTTTCGGTTTTCGCCCGTCAGCAGCGCGGCCGCCTTGGCATCGGGCTCGAGCGGCCGGTCTGCGAAGATGAAATAGGCGCCGTCGATCAGCTCGATCAGAGTCTTGGCGCGCTCCTTCAGGGCCGGCATGGCCTTGAGCAACTGCGCGCGCGTGGTGTCGTTTAACTTGGCCTTAAGCTCGCCCCGGCCTGGCACGTAGTCGAGCACGTCCCCGAACATCTTCACGAGTGATTGATCGTCGGCGTGGCGGATGTAGTGGCCGTTGAGACTTTCCAGCTTGGCGAAATCGAAGCGGGCGGCGGCGCGGCCGACGCCTGAGAGGTCGAATGCCGCGATCATCTCCTCGGTCGAGAAGATCTCCTGGTCGCCATGGCTCCAGCCGAGCCGGACGAGGTAATTGCGAAGCGCGGCGGGCAAATATCCCATGGCCCGGTAAGCGTCGACGCCGAGCGCGCCGTGGCGCTTGGACAGCTTCGAGCCGTCCGGGCCATGGATCAGGGGGATGTGCGACATGCTCGGCAGCGGCCAGCCCATCGCATCGTAGATCTGCTTCTGGCGCGCGGCGTTGATCAGGTGATCGTCGCCGCGGATGACGTGAGTGACGCCCATGTCGTGGTCGTCCACTACCACCGCGAGCATGTAGGTTGGCGTGCCATCGCCGCGCAAAAGGACGAGGTCGTCGAGGTTCTCGTTCTGCCAGACCACGCGGCCCTGGACCTGGTCCTCGATCACGGTTTCACCGGTCTGCGGCGCGCGCAGCCGGATCGTCGGCTTCACGTCACTTGGTGCCGTTGCCGGATCGCGGTCCCGCCACAAGCCGTCATAGAGGCGGGTGCGCCCTTCCGCGCGCGCCTTCTCGCGCATGGCGCCGAGCTCCTCGGCCGTGGCGTAGCAGCGATAGGCCTTGCCGTCGGCGAGCAGCTTCTCGGCGACCTCGCGATGACGGGCGGCGCGGCTGAACTGGTAGATGACGTCGCCGTCCCAGCCGAGCTCCAGCCATTTGAGGCCGTCGAGGATGGCCTCGATCGCCTCCTTGGTGGAGCGCTCCCGGTCGGTGTCCTCGATCCGCAGCAGCATCTTGCCGCCGTGCTTCTTTGCATAAAGCCAGTTGAACAGCGCCGTGCGGGCGCCCCCGATATGGAGGAAGCCGGTCGGCGAGGGGGCGAAGCGCGTGACGACGGAATCGGTCATTCTTGGCAGGGCCTATGCGTTGGAGGCGGTGGTGTATAGCAGGAACGGTGCATAACTAAAGGGCTACGGCGGACCCGCTAAGGCCTTGGCTGAGGCCGGCGAATTTGGCAGAAGGGCCGCTGATTTCCCTACAGGATTTTCGGATGAGCACAGAACCGGTGGCGACTGAGGTTGGGCGCGATTTCATTCGTGACATCATCCAGGCAGACCTCGATCAGGCCAAATACAAGGAGATCGTGACCCGGTTCCCGCCGGAGCCGAACGGCTACCTGCATATCGGCCACGCCAAGTCGATTGCGCTCAACTTCGGCATCGCCCAGGAGTTTCCCGGCCGCTGCCACCTGCGCTTCGACGACACCAATCCGGTCAAGGAAGAGCAGGAATATATCGATTCCATCCAGGCTGACGTGCACTGGCTCGGCTTCGACTGGGGCAAGAACCTGTTCTTTGCCTCGGACTATTTCGACCGCCTGTACGAATGGGCGGAGAAGCTGATCGGCGACGGGCTTGCCTATGTCGACGACCAGACCCAGGAGGAGATCCGCACCTCCCGCGGCACGCTGACCGAGCCCGGCAAGAACTCGCCGTTCCGCGGCCGCACGGTCGAGGAGAATCTCGACCTGTTCCGGCGCATGAAGGCGGGCGAATTCCCGAACGGCGCGCGCGTGCTGCGGGCGAAGATCGACATGGCCTCGCCCAACATCAACCTGCGCGATCCCGTAATGTACCGCATCCTGCATGCGCATCATCCGCGCACGGGCGACAAGTGGTGCATTTATCCGAGCTACGACTACGCGCACGGCCAGTCGGATGCGATCGAGAGCATCACGCACTCGATCTGCACGCTGGAGTTCGAGGATCACCGGCCGCTCTACGACTGGTTCATCGAAAAGCTGCCGGTGCCGTCCGAGCCCCACCAGTACGAGTTCGCGCGGCTGAACCTGACCTACACGCTGCTGTCGAAGCGCGTGCTCACCCAGCTCGTCCGCGACGGCCATGTCGCGGGCTGGGACGATCCGCGCATGCCCACGATCGCCGGCCTGAAGCGACGCGGCGTGCCGCCGGCTGCCGTCAGGGAATTCGTGAGGCGCATTGGCGTCGCAAAGGCCAACAGCGTAGTCGACGTCGGCATGCTCGAATTCTGCATTCGCGAGGAGCTGAACCGGACGGCGCAGCGGCGCATGGCGGTCTTGCGCCCGTTGAAAGTGGTGATCGAGAACTATCCGGAAGGGCAGGTCGAGGAGATCGAGGCGATCAACCATCCCGACGACCCCTCCGCCGGCGCGCGCAAGATCGCGTTCGGCCGCGAGATCTATATCGAGCGCGACGACTTCATGGAGAACCCGCCGAAGAAGTTCTTCCGCCTGTCGCCCGGCAACGAGGTGCGGCTGCGCTACGCCTATTTCATCAAGTGCACCGGCGTCATCAAGAACGAGGCCGGCGAGGTGGTCGAGCTTCGCTGCACCTACGACCCCGCGACCAGGGGCGGTAACGCGCCCGACGGCCGCAAGGTCAAGGCGACGATGCACTGGCTGCCGGCGGCCACATCGAAGCCGGCCGAGATCCGCATCTACAATCAGCTCTTCTCCAACCCGAGCCCGGACGCCTCGAACTTCGCCGCCGACCTCAATCCGGACTCGCTGGAAATCCTCTCTGACGCGCGGATCGAACCGTCGGTCGCGGAGAGCAATTCCACCGAGCCGATGCAGTTCGAGCGGCAGGGCTATTTCGTGCGCGACAAGGACTCCACGCCCGGCAAGCCGGTGTTCTCCAGGACGATAGGTCTGCGCGATACGTTTGCGAAGGAAGTCGCCAAGGGCTGAGGAGCCGCATGCGGGCTGAAGCCGACGTCGTAGTTTCTGCGATTGTGACGAAGTGGTCCGCCGCCTTCGGGAAGCTCGATGCCGGCGCTCTCGCTTCGCTCTATTCGAAGAGCGCCTTCTTCTTCGGCTCCAACCCGACGCTATATCGGGGCAGAGACGGAGTTGCGGCCTATTTCAATAGCCTGCCGCGCTGGCGCTCGCCGAGCGTCCGCTTTTCCGAGGTGGCTGCAGCGCAGGTCGGGCCCGATGTGATCAACATGGCCGCGATCGCCTCGTTCGACCTCGGCGAGGAGGCCGCGCCGCTGTCGGTCAAGCTCACCTGGGTGATCGTGCGCGAAGATGGTGACTGGAAGATCGCGAGCCACCACGTGTCGTCCAGGGCTGCGCTGATCTAACGCCGGACGCGTACCTGATCGCATCCTGCTTCGTCCAGCCACTATATGGCCGCGCTCCTGGTGGGAGAGCTATGCAATTCATGTTAGGCCGCCGGAAAGCGATTGCAAGCCGCGCAGGCAGCGATCGCGATTACCGCACCCGATATTTGCTCGCGTAGTGCTTGCCGAGAATCTTGCGGGTCTGATCGGCCAGCCGCATATTGCTAGCCGCCGGCGGCCTGACGTGGCGCGTCTTCGGCTTTGGCCAATCCGATCTTGGGCTCTGCTTCCTTGGCGTGCGCATAGCTGCAGACCACGTTGCGACATAACCATCTAAGGGACGATCTCGACCGGGCTCCCGGTCGAAAGGCCAAGATCGCGGTCCGCACGGCCCTGGTTGACGGCGATTTCGGCGAGCCCGTTCGAGTTCTCGTACCAGAAGGCTGAGCCTGGCGGCCGATCGCTGAAGGTTCTCTCGCGCTCCAATATGTGACCCGCCAAGGCAAGCCTGGCGTTGGGCGGCAGCACGGCGGCTCTCAACCCAGTCATAGCATTGCCGAAGTGGTCGATGTAAACGATCTCGCAGAGGTCGTCGGGCCAGTCCGTGCGGCGATCCCCGCCATTCCCTCGCGGCTGCCCGGGCGGCGGTTCGCCGCGCGCCAGCATGGCTGCGACCGGTGCGAAGAGGTCGCGCCCGTGAAAGCTGGCCGAGAGGCGCTGCGGCCTCCAGTCGATGTCCCAACTGCGCGTCCTTGCGGCGCGGCGCTGGACCAACTCAAACAAGCCGTTGCCGGGGCCGACATACCACCGGCCGTCGGCCTCGAGCACAATGGCCGGGCGCGTCCCGCCGACGCCGGGATCAACGACGCAGAGAAAGACAGTTTCCGGCGGAAACCAGGCGGCATAAGCCGCCAGGAGGTACGCCGACGCCTTGGGATTGCCCATGGGCGCATCGGTGAAGAGGTCGATGGCGGGTATGCCAGGCGCCATCTGGTGCAGCACGGCCTTCATCTGGCCCGTATAGGGGCCGTGCAATCCGAAATCCGTGAACAGAACGATCATGATGTCAGCTGCTCCACACTATGGCGGTGCCGCCGCCCGAGCCGCTTCGTGGAACCGGCGGACTCGATCCAGGTCCTTGGCATGCGATCCGTCCTGATCCGTTCTCGTCTTGGAATCAACACCGGCTGGACGGACGGTTCGGATCGCTTCTGCGACGTTGTCCGGTCCAAGGCCACCGGCAAGGACCACAGGAACAGGGGCAAGGTCCACGATCCGGCGGCTGATACCCCAGTCGTGCGTCACGCCGAGCGCGCCGATCTGCTTGTCCGTGACTCGATAGCTGTCGAGAAGCAGAAAGTCTGCAATGCCAACGTAGCTGCGGGCAATCGCGACGCTCTCCTCGCCGAACACAGGTATGCTTCTCATCACGACGATCCCGGGCAACATGCGTTTGAGCGAAGCAACGTCTTGCGGCGAAAGCAATTCGGCGCTGGCACCCAAATGGACGATCGCGGGGTTGAGTTCGCGCGCCCATGACGCAATCAAGGAGAGATCGCAGGTCAGAAACAGCGCTGAGAACCTCGATGGCGGTACAATCGCCGCGCCGATATCGGAAGCTGCTGAGATCGACAGCTCGCGCGGAAATCGGCCGTCTCCGACGAGCACGCCGATATGATTGACGCCAATGGCTGAAACAGCGGACGCCTCTTCGATGGTGGAGATTTCATAAACCTGGGTCAACATCGGGCGTAACCTCCGGCGGCGGACATTGAGCATAAGACATCCGAGGGCGGCCTTTGGCAAAGCCACAGCATGCGTCGGCTAGCGGGAGTCGAAGATTAGGTCAGCTGCCGGGCGGGGACGCAGTCCCAGGCGCGCCGGCCCGCCAATTCTATCGCGGAGAGTCAGGTCGTTGCCCTCTGAGCGACACATGAAAGCTGCTGTTCGGATTCAAAAATGACCCTTGTTCCGAACGGCTGACATTCCCTGTCTAGTGTTTGCTGGATCCATTCGATGTCGCGCCGCGATGGAATGGAGAGACGAAAGTTCTTGATCTGCATGGGAACCAGCTTGAGCGCATGGAGGATTCCACTGGTTGGATCCAGGTCGGCGAAATACATCAACGCCAGGTCGTCGCGGTAGCGCTCGTAACCACGGATCCCCTCATAGTCGTTCAGAAAATCACCGCAGCCATAGAGTATGAGGCGGTCTCGATAGATTTCGATCGCTCTCGGATGATGCGAAGAATGCCCGTGAACGATCGACACGCCTGCCTTGTCGACCAGGGCCCGGGCAAAAATCCTCTGCTCATCGGGAATGTCATATCCCCAATTGGATCCCCAATGGATCGACACCACCGTGAGATCGCCCGGCCTTCTGGCCGCCATGACCTGGTCAGCCAGCTCTGACGCGCTCGCCCCGCTGAGGTCAGGCAGCAGGTTGACGCCCGGAGCGTCTGACATCGCAACCCACTTGAACGGAATTCCGCTCGATGGCGATCCGAACGCAAAGATCAGGAGCCGGGCCTCGGCGAGGTTGAGCACTGCGGGTGCGCGCGCTTCCCGATCATTGCGGCCTGCGCCCGCCACCCTGATGTTGAGCTTCTGCAAAGTCGTCAGCGTCTCTACCAGGCCGGCGCGGCCCCAATCGAGCACATGGTTGTTGGCCAATAGACAGCAGTCGATCCCCGCGGCCGCGAGACAGTCTGCGTTCTCGGGGCTCATTCGGTAGTTGATGCCCTTGTTCGCGCGGTGGTTGCTGCCCGTCACAGCCGTTTCGAGATTGATGATCCGCGCGTCCGGCTGCATGGACTCCAATTGGTCCAGTGCAGTGCCCCAGACGTAGGACGATCCATTGCGCCGCGGAATAGGCCCGTTCGCCTGCTCGGCGAGCAGCACGTAGCCCGCCGCCGATCGCATGTAATCTTCGTAAATCTCGGGGCTACAGGGATGCGCCAGCACCTGGTCGATGCCGCGGCCGCACATGACGTCTCCGCATAGGAAGAGCCGCACCGGTTTCCGATACCCAGTTGGCAGATGTCGTTCCTCGGCCATGATTTTCCACTCAGGTCCTGCCGCTCAGGTCTTTGCGTCAGGCGCGAGATGTCCTGAAAGCCGCCATCACCTCCGCCAGCATCCGCTCCTGCTCTCCCGCATAGCGCGGAGAGAAGTGAAAGGGCTCGATGCGCCGTACATTGGCTTCCCGCGCGATTTCTCCGGCAGCCGTGGTGGTAAGATGACCCCGCTCCCGCGCCAATGTAGCGTCGGCCCCCGCAAACGCCGCCTCGATGAACAGGATGTCCGCATTCTCAATCAGCGCCGCGATGGCGGCACGATTGGCCGGCGTGTCGGCGACATCGGTCACATAGGCGATTTTCTGGCCGGCTGTGATCGTCAGGAGATCGCGCAGGCTGGCGAGTGGGACGAGGTGGTCCGCCGTTGCTGCTTCACCGATACGAATCAAATGATCGTCGGCGCGACGCTCGACGACGGCCTTCTTCAGCGAGAGCAACCAGGGACCAACGGGCAGTCCGCGCTCCAACAGCCGGTTCTTCCATACGTTGACATGCGCTGCCTCCTGCAGCGCAAAGGCGAGGCAGGGCGTGCCATGTTCAAGGATCGCGGCTGACACGCGATGGGTCGGCTCATCGCAGAGTACGCCGCCAAAGGTCTTACGAGAGACTGATGGCTTTGCTGCGAACGCCTTCCTCAGGTGGAACCGCGTGGTCAAGATGGAATCCGCCGTTCGGAGTTCGCTTACATCGAAAACGAGCTCGCAGGGATAGGTTTCGACCAGGTTCCAGCAATAGGCCTGAAGCTTGTGAAAGACGTGCTCGGCAAAGCCGGACGGACCGAACAGCTGCACCGATTTCTCATGCCCGACGAGCAAGCGAAGCAGATGGTCGAAGCCCACGAAGTGATCGATATGTGCATGCGAGACAAAGACCCGGTCGACGCGCCGTATCCTCCGCGGCGCTAGTGAAGCAATCTCTCCGACATCGAACAGCAGACTTCGCTTTTCGAACAGCGTTTCGACATAGACCGTCGGGTCGCCGTAGCGACCGTTGACCAGGCTCGGATGGAAAAGTGGTCGCATGGCAAACTATTCTGCTGCAACAGCGCTCGATAGATTTCCAGTATTTAGCCAACGTTGATGGATTCCGCACCCGGCAAGATCGAGTTAGACTACAAGTTGGATCGCACTCGTGCCGGGCATCATCAAGGGCATGCGGTCGGTATTGCGCAGCACCATTGGTTCCTCGCCAGAGCGCAATTGGTATTGAGATCGGCGGTCCGGTCCCGCTCGCAGGCGCCGACTTTCGATCCGTGGTTCGGCTGCGTCAGCCGCGGGCCGGACCTTGAAAGATCTCGTCAAGCGCGAGCCCGATGTGTCCCGCAGCCCGAGGAGAGATCCATGAAACTCGTTTCAAGCGCCTTCGCCGATGGTGCCGCAATTCCGCGACGGTTTACTTGTGATGGCGAAAATCTTTCGCCCCCTCTGCAATGGTCCGACGCGCCAGAGGGGGCGCGGAGTTTTGTCCTGCTATGCGACGATCCCGATGCTCCCGCCGGTACATGGCATCATTGGGCAGTTTACGATATTCCGCCAACCGTAACAGAGTTTGCAGTCAACACCGCGCAGAACACCAGACTGAAGCAGGCGGTCAACGATTTTCGCAAAGTGGGCTATGGCGGCCCGTGTCCACCGCATGGCCATGGGCCGCATCACTATCACTTCCGGCTGCTGGCCCTCTCGATGGAGGACCTTCCCGCAAAGGCCAATGCGTCTTGTCGTGACATTGAACGAGAGGCGCGCAAGCACGTCATCGCGGAAGCGATCCTTGTCGGTTGGTATGAGAGGTAGGCCGGCGAAAGGCCAGGGGCGGTGCACGTAAGTAAGCTGCGCACAATCCTGGCCGATCCCTCTGTTCTTGCGTGGCTGCGCCGGGGCTGTGCCTGGACAGGGGGTACGAGGCGAACATGTATTTTCGTCCACCGTGGACGATCCCACAGTGAGGACCGCCGCTAGATGTCGTAGTAAAGATGGAACTCGTAAGGATGCGGTCGCAGCCGGATCGCATCGACTTCCTTCTTTCGCTTGTAGTCGAGCCAGGTCGCGATCACATCGGCGGTGAAGACGTCGCCGCGCAGAAGGAATGCGTGGTCGCGCTCGAGCGCGTCGAGCGCCTGATCCAGCGATCCCGGTGTCGACTTCACCTCCTTGGCTTCGGCGGGTGGCAGGTCGTAAAGATTTTTGTCGATGGGGCTGCCCGGATCGATCCGGTTATCGATACCGTCGAGGCCCGCCATCAGCATTGCGGCAAAGGCCAGGTAGGGATTGCAGGAGGGATCGGGCGAACGAAACTCGACGCGCTTTGCCCGTGGATTTGGCGAGTACATTGGAATCCGGCAGCAGGCCGAGCGATTGCGCTGGGAGTAGACTAGGTTGATGGGAGCCTCATAGCCCGGCACCAGACGCCGATAGGAGTTGGTCGTCGGGGCGCAAAGCGCGCACAACGCCCAGGCGTGGTTCAGGAGCCCGCCGATGTAATAGCGGCCGAGCTGGCTCAATTCGGCGTAGTCACCCTTGTCGTAGAACAGGTTGGTGTCGCCCTTCCACAGCGACTGGTGAACATGCATGCCCGAGGCGTTGTCCTCGAACAGCGGTTTCGGCATGAAGGTCGCGGTCTTGCCGTGCTGATGCGCAGTATTCTTCACCACATATTTGTAGATCATCAAATTGTCCGCCATGCGGGTGAGGCTCGTGAAGCGCATGTCGATTTCGTTTTGGCCGCCGGTTGCGACCTCGTGGTGATGAGCTTCGATCTGGATACCGAGTTGTTCCATGGTCAGCACCATTTCGGTGCGTAGCGCCTGCATGCTGTCGGTCGGAGGAACGGGAAAATATCCCTCCTTCGGGCGCGGCTTGTGCCCGAGATTCGGCGCTTCCTCCGCGCCGGTGTTCCAGCTCCCTTCGCCGGAATCGATCTCGTGCATGGCATAGTTGATGCCTTGACCGTAGCGCACGTCGTCGAAGACGAAGAACTCCGCCTCCGGGCCGAAGTAGCTCGTGTCGGCGCGCCGAGTGCCCTTGAGATAGGTTTCAGCCTTCTGGGCGATGTAGCGAGCATCCCGGCTATAGGATTGGCCGGTCACGGGGTCGCGGATGTTACAGATGAGGACCAGCGTCTCTGCCGGACTATAGGGGTCGACGAAGGCCGTCGCTGGATCGGCGACGACCAGCATGTCGCTTTCCTGAATCTCCTGAAAGCCGCGGATCGATGAGCCGTCGAACCCGATGCCCTCCTCGAGCGCATCAACGCTCACCGCGCTCGGCGGGACGGAAAAATGTTGCCATACCCCCGGCAGGTCAGTGAACCGCAGATCGATCATCTGGACCTTCTCGTCCTTGATCGCCTTCACGAGATCTTCGGCTGTTGCACATTTCGGAAACATGGCTCGCTCCCAGCATCATTGAGGTGCACGTCTTGCGGGTCGCGTTGCCGTTCAGCCGCAGCCGAACGGCTTGCGACGGATTGTGGTCCATATTCTGTGTTGCCGCCCCTCCAACCTCAATCCGGTTTGGCGGCATTTGCAGTCAGGCGGCTACGCACGCCGGCTGCTTTCAGCTTTGGTGAGGTCCGCGCATCAGCTTCATGGCGTCCTCGATATGCCGCCAGGTCTTGGCAAGCTCGAGATCGCCCTTTGCCTCGAGATCGATCGCGTTCCGGGCTGCTTCCGCAATGGCCTTGGGGCCATGTGCTTCCAGCAACTGCCGCGCATAGTCGTGGATTTCGATTTCTCGCATGGCGTCACTTCCCTCTTGTCCGGGCGCCACGCGAACTCGGTGGGGCCGGGAACGATAGACGTCGACACCTGTCAAGCGCAGCTAGTCTGCATCCTGGTGCAGCGCACTCGCAAGGGCCCTTTCCGGGGCATGGGCCGCAGCTTCAGTAGCGGCAACACCTGCGCGGGTTGGAGGGATGTATTTTCTCGGCTGCCTCCCCACTTAACTGGGAGAGAGGAGGTGAGCATCATGCGCATCCAACATTGGCAAGACGCTGCCAGCCTCCTGGTGGGCCTGTGGCTGGTCCTTTCGTCCTTTATCCTCGGCTTGTCCGGGGCGGCTGTCTGGGTCTCCATCGTGCTCGGGCTCGGCGTCATGCTGTTTGCCATCGAGGCATTTGTCGTCCCATCCTATCTGGAAGAGTGGGGAGAGATGCTGCTGGGCCTGGCTTTGCTGCTGGCACCTTGGACCATTGGTTATGAGTCGGTATCGGCCACGGTGAGCAGCGTAGCGTCCGGCATAGTGGTGATCCTGCTCGCTGTCTGGGAGTTGATGACCGATCGCGACTTCAGCACCTGGTGGCACGATCGCTGGCATCACCTGGCCGGCTGAGGAGAGGTGTTAGCCGAGCGTTTTGCAGACCGCTATCTGCTGGCGGTCGGGGGCTCGAAGTCGACCCGCTCGGGCGCGGCGCCGAGGGGAACGATCGTCACTGCGCGCAGACACGTCTCCGGTGCAGGGCCATGCGGTCCTGCACCGGATCAACCCATCACAATGCGGCTCTCGGCTCGATCGGCTGCCAGATGCTGATTTTGCGCGTCTCCGGCATCAGGAAGACGGCAAGCACGAAGCACACCGCGGGAACTACGATCGGGTAAATCAGCGCGTAGCCGACGCTGCCGGTCGCAGCGAATGCCGCCGACGTAATGAACGGCACCAATCCGCCACCCCAGCCATTGCCGATGTGGTACGGCACTGAGACCGATGTGTACCTGATCCTGGCGGGGAAGAATTCCGCCAAAAACGCGCCGACCGGCCCATACACCATCCCGACATAGCAAACGAGGATGAAGATGATGAAGCTCGCGACCGGATAGTTGATGTTTCCGGGCTGCGTGACCGCCCCCAGCCACAGATAGAGCGGATAATACGTGATCGCAGCGAGCAGCATGCCGCCGAGTATCACAGGCTTGCGGCCGATCAGATCCGACAGCCAGCCAAAGAAGATCAGGCTCGGCGTTGCAATAAGCAGGGCTGCTCCCACGATGTAAGAGGAGGTCAGCGCGTCCACCTTGGAGACCTGCTGCAGGAAATACAGCGCCCAGAACTGACCGCTGTACCAGACCACGCCCTGTCCGATCAGGACCACAATTGCGATCCCGATATATTTGATGTTCGAGCTGAGGAAGGCCTCCTTCCAGGGATTCCTCGTCATCTGGCCACGGGACCTGATCTCCTGGAAGATCGGTGTCTCCTGGAGCTGGAGCCGTATGTAGATCGCAATCGCCACCAGCAGGAAGGACACCAGGAACGGAACGCGCCACGCCCATTCGTCGAAGGCCTGGTTGCCGGCATATGTCCGCGTGAGGATGATGACGGCCAGCGACACCACGATCCCGAGAGTAGGCGAGGTCTGCAGCCAGCCGGTATAGTAGCCGCGCCGATCGTCCGGCACATGCTCGGCCACATAGGTGATGGCGCCACCATATTCGCCGCCCAGGCACAGGCCCTGGATCATGCGCAGGCCGAAGAGCACGAAGGCGGCCGTTAGACCAATCGACTGGTAGGTCGGGATCAACCCGATCGCTCCCGTGCCGAGTCCCATTCCGCTGAGGGTAATGAGAAAGGTATACTTGCGGCCGACCCGGTCTCCCATCCATCCGAACAGGAAAGCCCCCAGCGGACGGATGAGAAATCCTGCCGTAAAGAGCGCGATCGTGCTGAGGAGGGCTGCAACCGGGTGGGATTGCTCGAAGAACTTGACCGATAGAACTGCGGCCAGGCTGCCAAAGATATAGAAATCATACCATTCGATGATGTTTCCCACCGACGCAGCGATGATCACGCGGCGAAAATCGCTCGGTACCTGCATGTGCGACTCCTATGGTTTCAAAACGTCTCCTCGCTTGTTTCAGCGGTCGATCTTCTCGCGGAGAGCGTGATGCGCGGCGTTGCAGGCGCCAATTCAAAAAGTTGCGTCGGCAACGTCTGATCTCAGGCGCGCTTTGCGCCACCTGAGCTCCGGCGGCCTTAGAACCGCGAGCCACCCCTGCCTTGCCCATCTGTCGGGGAGGCGGGGAACCGTAGTGTAGTCCCACCACGGGCCGACAACTTATGAGACTTTCGGCTCAATTTGACCACGGGACGTTTTGCGAAAGCGATCGCAAGGGCTCGAATTCTCCGCGACTTCTGGTGGAGCGGCGAACGGAAAAGCGTCTCAGGCGTTGTGAGGGATCCAGAAAGGGGTCCGATCATGCAGACGATCGCAGAGCATATGGAAGTCATCGGCGCCGACGGCGTCCACATCGGCACCGTCGACCGGGTCGAGGGCAACCGCATCAAATTGACCAAGAAGGACAGCGGCGAGGGCAGCCACAAGGGCCATCATCATTTCATCGACAAGGGCCTGGTCGCCGACATCGAGGGCAATAAGGTGCGGCTCTCCGCCAAGGCAGCGGTGGCCGTGACGATGGAAGAGGAAAAGTAGGGGCTCCCCCGGTCCGTTCCTGATCCGTACCGCTATTCGGGCGCCTGCACGTTCCGGTAGCCTCCGCCCCCATCGCGTATCGCAAGGTGCAGGGGAATGGCGGAGCCGGGCCGGCCAGTGCGGTCCCAGGGGGTAGTAGCCGGAACGTGGCCGGTCGGCCGCGCCGCACCAGCCGGTGGCCTGGTGCCGGCGGACCTCGGCCGCTGGTCGTTGCTTGCGGACACATTGCGGGCCTGGGCGCGTGCCGAAGCGGGCGCGGGGCGGCTGCTGCCGTGGGTGCCCGTGGCGTTCGGCACCGGCATCGCGCTCTATTTCGCTGCCGATCACGAGCCGGTGCTCTGGGCGACCGCGACCATGGCCTTGCTGCTGATGGTTGGCGCCGTTCTGTTGCGCCGCAGCCGGCTATTTGTCGTGGCAATCATGGTCGCCGCCGCAGCGGCCGGTTTTGCCATGGCGACCTGGAAGACCGCGCGCATCGCGCACACCGTGCTGGCAAAGCCGCTCTATTCCGTGTCGTTGTCGGGCTTCGTCGAGACCCGCGACATCCGCGAGCGCACCGACCGTTTCGTGCTGCGCGTCACCGGCATGGAGGCCCAGCGCAGCGACGTCACGCTCGAACGCGTCCGCCTCTCGGTGCGCAAGGGCACTGCGCCCGAAGTCGGCAGCTTCGTGCAGTTGAAGGCGCGGCTGATGCCGCCGCTCTCGCCCCTGCGTCCCGGCAGCTACGATTTCTCCCGCGACATGTTCTTCCAGGGTATCGGCGCCTCCGGCTTCGTGATGGGTACGATCACGGCTTCCGCGCCGCCCGACGGCGGAGGCTTGCGACTGCGCTATGCAGCCTTCATGCAGGGGCTGCGCGATGCCATCGATGCGCGCATCCGCGCCACGCTCGACGGCGACAATCGCGCGATCGCCACTGCGCTGCTCACCGGCCGGCGCGATGCGATCACCACGCCGGTGAACGATGCCATGTTCATCTCCGGCCTCGGCCATGTGCTCTCGATTTCGGGTTATCACATGGCGGTCGTCGCCGGCGTCGTCTTCTTCGCGATCCGCGCATTGCTCGCGCTGATCCCGGGTCTGGCCGTCAGCTTTCCGATCAAGAAGTGGTCGGCCGCTGCCGCGCTCGTCGCCGCGGCGTTCTATCTGTTGCTCTCCGGCGCGGAGGTCGCGACCCAAAGATCGTTTTTCATGACCGCAGTGGTGCTGATCGCGGTCATGGTCGATCGCCGAGCCATCACGTTCCGCACGCTGGCGGTGGCCGCGCTGATCGTGCTTGCGGTCGCGCCGGAGGCGCTGGTGCATCCGAGCTTCCAGATGTCGTTTGCGGCAACGCTTGGGCTGGTTGCGCTGGTGCAGATCGGCATGCCGAACCTGTTTGCCTCACCCGATCATTCGGCGACGGCGCGGATTGCGCTGTGGGGCGGCCGTGAGATCGCCATGCTGTTCCTGGCCTCGCTGATCGCGGGCTTTGCGACCACGCCCTATGCCGCCTTCCACTTTCACCGCGTCACGCCGTTCGGTGTGCTCGCGAACCTCGCGGCGATGCCGGTGGTCTCGGCGCTGGTGATGCCGGCCGGGCTGTTGGGATTGATCGCAGCGCCGTTCGGGCTCGACGGCGTGTTCTGGTGGCTGATGGGTGTCGGCATCGACTGGATGGTCGTGGTCGCGCAGTGGGTTGCGAATCTTCCGGGCGCGGTCGGCCGCATTGCCGCTTTCGGCATCGCCCCGCTGATCGCGGCGAGCATCGGCATCGTCCTGATGGGCCTGTTGCGCACGCCCTTGCGCTGGACCGGTGCGCTCGTGCTGGTCGCAGCGATTGTGTGGGCGGTGTCCGTGCGCCAGCCGGACGTCCTGATCGCAGGCGACGGGCGTAACATCGCAGTGCGCGGCAGCGACGGCCGCTTGCATCTCATCGCGGCGAACAAGGACGCGTTCCTCGCCAAGGAGTGGCTTGCGGCCGATGCCGATCCGCGCAGCGCCGGTGATGCATCGCTCGGTAGCGGCGTGTCATGCGACGAATCCGGATGCGTGACCCCGCTCGCCGACGGCCGCCTGATCGCGCTGGCGCTGCGCGTGGATGCGCTCTCGGATGATTGCAGCCGGGCTGCGCTGGTGGTGACAGCGAGACCCGCGCCGCCCGATTGTGCGGCGATGGTGGTCGACCGGGATCGTCTCATGAGCCAGGGCGGCTTGGCGCTCGCGCGCCGCGGCGACGGCTTTGCGGTGCAGGCGGTGAGGGCGAGGGGCGCAAATCGCCCCTGGTCGCCGGCAATCGCCGGCGATGGCTATTATGAACCAAACCTCGCGCCACGGCCGGCCGCACCGCGCTCCAGGGACGCAACGCCGTCGGAGGCCGACCTTCAGGTCGAGGACTGACGCATGATCCGGAAAAGTGTGTAGCGTTTTTCCCTTCGCGACAAACGCGGAATGCGTTTGCGCGGAGATCATGCTCAAATATTACGCGTCAGCCGATCGGCAGGCGCGTAACGGTCGGCTGCGGCCTGTCAGCGGCGACTTGCGGCTTGTGCTCACCGGCCGGCTGGGTCACCGGCAATTGCAGCACGGTTGCGCGCTGGCCTTCGACGAGCTGCGTCACCAGCACATATTTGCCGTCGGGGAATTCGATCGCGTCATGATGGCGATCGGGAATGTGCGGATCGACTTTGCCGAACTTGCCGACGCGGGAGTTGATGGTGCGCGTCCAGATCCAGCGATTGTCGTAGCGGACGTTGTCGGCGAAGGCGAGCTCCGTTCCCGGCAGCAGGCAGACCGCGACGGAGAGATCGGCTTCCGAAGCGAAGCCGCGCGTCGAGGTGCCGCGGAAGGTTGTCGTGACGATCGTCTCACCGACCTGGGCGGGACGGGTCGCGACGGCATGCAGGCTGTAGTCACACATCGCAAGTGCTCCTCATAAGAGATAGCGACCCGTGCCCCCGGAGGCCCAGGCCTCTATCAGGAAGGCTCCGATGATATGCGATGTTGAGGGCAAATCTGCGACTTGCGTGCAGACCTGCCGATCACATTATCTTTTCTGCGTTGAGCAAGAGCCTTTGGAACAAAGCAGGCTCGTGCGAATTTTCTTCTGTTGCGCTCGTCGAGATCAATCCTGAATTCACCGGCGCTGCACAACACGCGGCGGAGGTCGATTGCTCCACGCGACTTGCATCGGCTCACGCCTCGCCGAAGACGCTCAGTATTTCCGGTACAGCCCGATCAGCTTGCCCTGAATCTTTACGCGGTTCGGCGGCAGGATGCGCACCTCGTAGGCCGCATTGGCCGGCTCGAGCGCGATCGAGGCGCCGCGCCGGCGGAAGCGTTTCAGGGTCGCTTCCTCGTCGTCGATCAGGGCCACCACGATGTCGCCGGTGTCGGCGCTCTCGTTGCGCTGGATCAGCGCCATGTCGCCGTCGAGGATGCCGGCCTCCACCATCGAATCGCCGCGCACTTCGAGCGCGTAATGCTCGCCCGAGCCGAGCATGTCCGGCGGTACGCTGATGGTGTGGCTGCGGGTCTGCAAGGCCTCGATCGGCGTGCCCGCCGCGATGCGGCCCATCACGGGCACAGCGACCGGACGTTCACCCTCGTCCACGGGGGCGCTGGAGCCGCGTACCTTACCGAGATTGCCTTCGATGACGCTCGGCGTGAAGCCGCGCCGATTGCCGGCCGCGGCCTGAAGCTCGGGCAGCTTGATCACTTCGATGGCGCGGGCACGATTGGGCAGGCGGCGGATGAAGCCGCGCTCCTCGAGTGCGGTGATCAGGCGATGGATGCCCGACTTCGAGCGCAGATCGAGCGCGTCCTTCATCTCGTCGAAGGAGGGCGGCACGCCGCTTTCCTTCAGGCGTTCGCTGATGAACCGCAGAAGCTCGTATTGTTTGCGCGTTAACATCTCGACCAAATCCCCCGGTTGATGTCGTTCGATTCCGAGACGCTGAAGTTAGCGGCGCACCGCTAGATGCTCGAAACAAATCATGAACGGACACTATATGTTCGATATGTGTTCCGCAACTGCTTAATTTTGCGTGAACACGATAAACTTCGCGGAACACGCGCGGCCGGCTCGTTCAAGCGGGCAGCCGCAACACCTCGCAGGGCGCGCCTGCTTCGGCCTTCGGCGCGAACGGCGGCCGCACGAGAAGTGCCTGTGCCGCAGCGAGATTTGCAAGCAGAGAAGAGTCCTGATTGTTGACGGGAACCGCGACCAGCGTGCCGTCGTCGCGCTCTTCGAGGCGCACGCGAAGATAGTCCTCGCGCATGTCGTTGGCGGCGAGCTCGCCCCCGACTACGGCGCGCTCGCGGCGGTGGTGAACGGGCTGACGGCCCGCAAGCGCGCGAATCAACGGCACCATGAACAGGAAGGCGCAAACGTAAGACGAGACCGGATTGCCGGGCAGGCCGATCACGCGCATCGCGCCGAGATGGCCATGCATCATCGGCTTGCCCGGCCGCATCGCGATCTTCCAGAACGCCATCGCAATGCCCTCGGCCTTGAGCGCCTGCTGGACCAGATCGTGATCGCCGACCGACGCACCGCCGGTCGTGATCAGGACGTCGGCGCCGGTTTCGCGGGCGGAGCGGATACCGGCGGTGGTGGCCTCCAGGGTGTCGGCGGCGATCCCAAGGTCGATCGTGTCGGCGCCCTCCCGGCGCGCCAGCGCGTGGATCGCATAGCCGTTGGAATAGACGATCTGGCCGGGGCCGGGTGTTGTGCCCGGCATCACCAGCTCATCGCCGGTGGCGAGGATTGCGACCTTCGGGCGGCGGCGGACGGGAAGGTCAGGATGGTTCATACCGGCGGCGAGGGCCAGGCTTCGCTCGGTGAGGCGGGCGCCTGCCCGTAGCAGCACGTCGCCCTCGGAAAAGTCGACGCCGGCGCGCCGGATATGCCGTCCGGCGACGGCGGCCTCCTTGATCGTGATGCGCTTGCCGTCCGCGACCGTGTCCTCCTGGATCACGACGGCATCTGCGCCGTTGGGAATCACGCCGCCGGTGAAGATCCGGACCGCCTCGCCGGCACCCAGCGTTGGCGCGAACGGCCGGCCCGCCGCGACCTCGCCGATCACGCTGAGCTGCGCATCGACCTTGGCCGCATCGCTCGCGCGCACGGCATAGCCGTCCATCGCCGACATTGCCTGGGGGGGCTGCGTACGCCGGGCGGTGACGTCGCGTGCCAGTACGCGGTGAAAGGCGCCTTCCAGCGCGATCATCTCTTCGGATAGCGGCTCCACGCCGGCCAGCACCGCGGCAAGCGCGTCAGAAACCGGCATCAGGGCCACGGGCGAAATCTCCTGCTTGGCAAGTCGATTGGCAAATCGAACCGTCTCGGCGTCAAGGGTTCTAGCCGAGCGCGTGCGCCGAAGCAAAACCCGGCGTCCGGACGAACGATCGTGCCGGCTTCTACGCTTGTGAGATGATTGGATTCAGGTCCGGTGCGACATGATCTGGATGACGCTGCAGACTGGCACCCGCGCAGCGATCGCAAGAACGAAAGCAACAAGGGCCATGGTCAACATCAATCCGCTCCCGTCGGCTCGTTCCGACTAGCATCCTTGGCCACATCGGGCGCGTTGGGACTTTGATCCTTGTCGGGCAGGGGATCGGCCTGCGATTTCAGATCGGCGGCCTTGCTAATCAGCTTGGCTGAGAGATCCGAGTCCGACGTGGTTCTGGCGAATTCGAGCAGGAGAGAGGCTTGCTTGGTGAGGTAGGCTTTACCCAACACGACGATCAGTCCGATGTAGAAATCCCCGACGAACTCAAGAGTCCGGAATCAGGCATTCCGTTCCAGGAACTCTGCACAAAAATGCACAAAGTGATTTGGTTCCTCGTCGCGGGCCGATGGGTTCCCGTGAACGTCGGCAGGATCAAGCAAAGCCACCAGAACGCCGGCCCTCAGATCCCCAGCGCCGTCAGCGCATGTCCGACGTCGGTGGGCGAGGTCACGTGTACCGCCGTCAGTCCGCGCGCCCGCGCCCCTTCGATGTTCTCGGCGAGGTCGTCAAAGAAGACGATCCGCTCGGCCGGCACGCCGATGGCGCCCACCACATGGTCGAAGGCTTCGGCGTCCGGTTTGCGCAGACCGATGCTGGACGACAGGTACAGCTCGCGGAAATGGCCGAGCAGGTCGGCATATTCCTTCGAGAAATAGTCCACATGCGGCTGGTTGGTATTGGAGAAGGCGTACAGCGGCATGTGCTTCGCCGCACGCGGCAACAGCTCCGCGATGTCGGGCATCTCCCCCGTGAACACCGCGTTCCAGCCCTCCAGGAACTGCGCGTCCGAAAGGCTGATGCCGAGCGATGAGCGCAGCGAGTCGAAATATGCCGCGTCACTGAGCTTGCCGACTTCGTGCAGCTTGTAGGCCTCGTCACGCACATAGCGCGCGACGATGGCCTCGGGCTTGCAGCCGGCATGTCCCGCCCAGCAGGCGATCGTCCTGGAGAAATCGATGTCGAGCACGACGCGCCCGAGATCGAAGAGGAGGGCATCCGCGCTGCCGGGAGAGAGCGATGTCATTGCGTCCTTTCAGGTCAGTATCGGCAAGATCAATACCGATAGGGCTCGATGTCGAGCAGCGGAAATGCGCTGAACACGCTGGGCGCGTTGGTGGCGGTCGCCGGATGCAGGCAGGACTTGTCGATCTCGGCGAAGGAGGTGGCGCCCAAGAGGCCGAGGCAGCGCAGCACTTCGTCCTCCAACAGCTCCAGCATCCGCGTCACGCCAGCTTCGCCCGCGGCCGCCAGCGCCCAGCATTGCAGCCGGCCGATGCCGACCATGTCGGCGCCCGCCGCGATCGCCTTGACGATGTCGGTGCCGCGGCAGATGCCGCCATCGACCATGATCTTGGCGCGTCCTTTCACTGCCTCGACGATTTCGGGCAGCACATGCATGGCGCCGCGGCCGTGATCGAGCTGGCGGCCGCCATGGTTGGAGACGTAGATCCATTCGACGCCGTGATCGAGCGCGATCAACGCATCCTCGGCGGTGGCGATGCCCTTGAGGATCAGCGGGATCTTGAACTTGTCCTTGATCATCTTCACGGTCCGCCACTCCAGCCCCTTCTGGAAGTCGCCACCGGTGGCGCGCAGGCGGCTCTCGCGAACATAGCGTTTGGCGATGTCACGCTCACGGCGGCTGTAATGGGCGGTGTCGACGGTCAGGCAAAAAGCGGCATAGGTGTTCTTCACGGCCCGGCTGACGACATCCTCGACGAAGGCGTCGTCGCCGCGGACATAGAGCTG
This sequence comes from Bradyrhizobium sp. ISRA442, assembly GCF_038085055.1. Classification (NCBI taxonomy): domain Bacteria; kingdom Pseudomonadati; phylum Pseudomonadota; class Alphaproteobacteria; order Hyphomicrobiales; family Nitrobacteraceae; genus Bradyrhizobium; species Bradyrhizobium sp. ISRA442. Next base: position 186,301 of record NZ_JALGCN010000007.1, on the reverse strand, counting down.
ATAGAAGCGTAGCGCACCGGGCGCGGCCTCGGCAGTCTTTTCCAGGCCCGGGTCGGATACCGAGCTCAGCATATGCGCTGCCCCGAACGCGCCGGCGCCGCGCGCCACGCTGGCCGCGCCATGCGGATCGAAGATCTCGAGCGCTCCGACCGGCGCCAGGACGACCGGCAGGCGCATCTTCCGGCCGAACAGCTCGACGGAACCGTCGACTTTGCGGACATCGCGCAGAACGCGCGGCCGGAACGCGATCTCGTCGAGCGCCATGCGGTTGCGGCGCATGGTGGTCTCGGTCTCGGCGGCGCCGACGATGTAGTCCCAGGCGTTCTGGTTGAGGTTGGAGCGCGCCTTCCGGATAAATTCGTGCAGGTTCTGGAACGGCTCGTTGCTGGCGCCGAGTTCGACGTTCCGTTCCGGCCGGATGCGGGGCGCTTCGTTCATTGTTATCCTCCCGAGAATTTGAAGCCTTAAGTCATCGCCTATCCCGTTCGGCCCTCCAAAACCATCCTAAAATCGCATAGCTGCGAAGCGTGGTCCGGCGGCCGATTCTCGCATTGCGCGAAACGGTTTCGGAACGTTGCCAAAAATTTAGGCCGGCACGAAGCGGATTTTGCGGTGTACCCGCCGGCGTGTCAGGCCGGCCTTGAAGAAACCAGAATGGTGTTGTGAGAAGCGGGTTGGATCGCCATTTGCATGGCGCCTGCCAACCGCCAGCGAAAAAGGCCAATCAATCCATGCGGAAAACCCTGCTGTTTCCCCTCGGCGCGCTCACCGGCGCGTGTCTGACCCTTCTGATGACCGGTCCGCAGGGCGGACACTGGGCGGCGAGGGCGGCGGCGAGCGTGGACGACGCCTATTCCCAGCTTAACCTGTTCGGCGAGGTCTTCGAGCGTGTAAAGGCGACCTATGTCGAGAAGCCCGACAACGCCAAGCTGATCGAGGGCGCGATCACGGGGATGGTGACCTCGCTCGATCCGCATTCGCGCTACATGAACGACAAGTCCTGGACCGAGATGCAGGAGACCACCTCCGGCGAGTTCGGCGGCCTCGGCATCGAAGTCACCATGGAGGACGGCCTGGTCAAGGTCGTCTCTCCGATCGACGACACGCCGGCCTCCAAGGCCGGCATCCTGTCCGGCGACCTGATCAGCAAGATCGATGGCGAGGCCGTGCAGGGCATGACGCTCGAGCAGGCCGTCAACAAGATGAAGGGGCCGGTCGACACCAAGACCAAGCTGACCATCGTGCGCAAGGGCGCAGATGCTCCGCTCGACATCGCCATCACGCGCGAGATCATCCATGTGCGCCCGGTGCGATTCCATGTGGAGAACGGCGACATCGGCTATATCCGCGTCACCTCCTTCAACGAGCAGACCACCGACGGCCTCAAGAAGGCGATTGCCTCGATCTCCAAGGAGGTCCCGCAGGAGAAGCTCGCCGGCTACGTGATGGACCTGCGTAACAATCCGGGCGGATTGCTCGACCAGGCCGTCTCGGTGTCGAGCGCGTTCCTGCAGCGTGGCGAGGTGGTGTCGACCCGCGGCCGGAATCCGGAAGAGACCCAGCGCTTCACCGCGCATGGCGGCGATCTCACCAAGGGCAAGCCGCTGATCGTCCTGATCAATGGTGGCTCCGCCTCGGCCTCCGAGATCGTGGCCGGCGCGCTGCACGACCACAAGCGCGCGACGCTGATCGGCACGCGCTCGTTCGGCAAGGGCTCGGTGCAGACGATCATTCCGCTCGGCTCCGGTAATGGCGCGCTGGCGCTGACCACGGCGCGCTACTACACGCCGTCGGGCCGTTCGATCCAGGCCCAGGGCATCGCTCCCGACATCGAGATCCTCCAGGACGTGCCGGCGGAGCTGAAGGGCCGCGTCGACACCATGGGTGAAGCCTCGATGCGCGGCCATCTCTCCGCCGTCGGCGGCTCCGAGCAGACCGGTTCGCAGTCCTACGTTCCGCCGGAAGAGAAGGACGACAAGGCCCTGCATGCGGCCTACGACTTCCTGCACGGCGTTACGGTGAATGCGGCGGCTGCGAAGCCCGCGCCGAAGGCGGCGGTGCCGAACTAGCTCGCCTCGCGGCGGCGGCCCTGATGGCCGCCGCGCCGCGCGAGCCGGCTGCGGTGCAGCGCGAATAGCTCCAGGACCTTGTCGGCCGATTTCGCGGCGCTGAACAGATAGCCCTGCATCTCGGAGCAGCCGAGCGTGCGCAACAGGCGCTGCTGCTCCTCGGTCTCGACGCCCTCGGCCGTGGTGGTCATGCGGCGGGCGCTGGCGAGGTTGACGACGGCCTGCACGATGCTGGACGAGCCGTCGGGACCGGCGATGTCGTTGACGAAGCAGCGGTCGATCTTGATCTTGTCGAACGGGAAGCGGTGCAAGTAGCTCAGCGACGAGTAGCCGGTGCCGAAATCGTCGAGCGCGATGCGCACGCCGATCGCGCGGAGCTGGTGCAGGATCGCAAGCGCGGTCTCGTCGTCGCGGATCAGCACGGCCTCTGTGATCTCGAGCTCGAGCCGGCTCGCGGGCAGGTTGGACGCGGCGAGCGCCGCCATGATCTTCAGCGCCAGCGTGCCGCTCTTGAACTGTACCGGCGAGACGTTGACGGCGAGACGGATGTCGTCGGGCCAGCTCGCCGCGTCGCGGCAGGCGGTCGCCAGCACCCATTCACCGATCTCGTTGATCAGGCCGGTATCCTCCGCGATCGGGATGAACTCGGCCGGTGAGACCATGCCTCGTTCGGGATGGCGCCAACGCACCAGGGCCTCGCAGCCGGTGATGCGGTCGTCCTTCAGGCTGAGGCAGGGCTGGTAGTAGACCTCGAGGCCGCCATGGGCGATGGCGTGGCGCAGATCGATCTCGAGCTGCCGCCGTTCGCGCACGCATGCGTCCATCTCCGGTTCGAAGAAGCGATGGGTACGCCGGCCCGCAGCTTTGGCGGCGTACATCGCCATGTCCGCGTTCTTCAGGATCTGGTCCAGCGCCGTCCCGTGCCGCGGCGCCTGCGCAATGCCGATGCTGGCGTCGGTGGTGAGATGGTGGCCCATGCAGTCGAACGGCGTGCGGATCGCGGCGAAGACCCTCGCGACGAGATCGTTGACCTGGTCCACCGACGTCACCGCGCTCTGCACGATGGCGAACTCGTCGCCGCCGAGGCGCGCCACGAAATCGCCAGGCCCGGCGCAGCGGTCGAGGCTGGTCGCGACCGACTTCAGAAGCTCGTCGCCGACGAGATGGCCCAGCGCGTCGTTGACGCCCTTGAACTCGTCGATATCGATGTAGTGCACCGCGATCTCTTCGCCGTCGACGAGGCCGGACAGCGCCGCGCGCAGGTGCTCGTGGAACATAGCGCGGTTGGGCAGGTCGGTCAGCGCGTCGTAATGGGCGAGGTGCGTGATGCGCTCCTCGATGCGCCGCCGCTCGGTGATATCCTCGTGCGTCGCCACCCAGCCGCCATCCGCAAGCGGCTCGTTGAGGATCTGGATCGAGCGGCCGTCGGAGGTATCGATGACCATGGAATTGCGCAGGTGGATGTCGCGCAGCACCCGCGCGATATATTTGTCGACATCGCCGGTGAACGAGCCCGTAGCCTTGCGGTGCGCGATGATGTCGTGGAAACTGCAGCCGGGCTTCACGACCTCGGCCGACAATCCGTACATTTCGATGTAGCGCTCGTTGCAGACCACGAGGCGCTGCGACGCGTCGAACAGCAGGAGGCCCTGGCTCATGTTGTTCACGGCGCGGTCGAGGCGCTGCTTCTCCAGCGTCAGCCGCCCGCGCGAAAGGCGGTGCTGTTCCAGGAGCTTGCGCACGATCGCGATCAGCACGCCTGCGATGGCGAGCGCGGAGGCGGCTGCGACCGAGATCAGGATGCCGATCTGCTCGCGCCAGTCGGTCAATGCCGCCGCGCGCGTGGTGGTGGCCATCATCAGGATCGGGAAGTGGGGCAGGGCGCGCGCGGAGATCAGCCGGTCATCGCCGTCGACCGGACTGATGATGCGCCCGGCGAAGTGATCGAGCCCGAAGATCCTCTGCTGCTCGAACGGACCGGCTTTGAAATTCCTGCCCATCATTTCGCTCGAATGGGGATAGCGGGCGAGCAGCGTGCCGTCACGATGCAGCATCGATATCGTGGCGCCTTCGCCGAGGACCACGGTCTCGAAGAACTTCTCGAAATTGGCGGGCTCGATGCCGCGTCCGATGACTCCCATGAACTCGCCGTTCGGCCCTACAATCCCGCGGACGATCAGGATGGTCCAGGCGCCGGAGATACGGCTGTGCAACGGCTCGATCAGCACGTCCGGCGATTGGGGATCATACCTGAAGGTCCGGAAATAGGCGCGGTCGGCGACGTTGACCTTTGGAGCCGGCCACGCCGTCGACGAATTGATCACATTGCCGTCGGCATCGATGATGTTGATGCCGCCCATATAGGGCAGTGCCTCGATCTTCGAGCGTAGCATCCGGTGGATGTCCTGGCCGGAGAGGCGCTTGCGATAGTCCTCCGCGCTCGCGATGCCGGTCAGGCGCACGTGGTCGATGAAGTCCTTCTGGATGACCGCGAAATCCTGCAACTGCTGATCGAAATGATGGGCGAGCAACAGAGCGGTGTTTTCCAGCTCGCGGCCGCTGTTGCGCAGCGCGCGCTCGCGGAAGTTCTGTGCCATCAGTGTCGCGCCGATGGCAATGGCCGCGATCAGGAGTGCGCCGCCCACCACCAGCCAGCGGATCGGTCCGCTGCGGACGAATACCTGGTCGAGGAGGCGGCTGCGGTATCTCGTCATGATCTCGATCGCTGTCGTGCACACGCCAGGATCAGTGCTTGAGCCCGGAGACATCCGTTGGTTTACGGGAACGGTATGGAGGCGACGTTAGGAAGCGCGGTTAATGCCGGGTGAATCGGCACGTGCAAATGCAAGCGATGTGAGAACCACCGGATCGATGAATCCGGTGCGGCCGCGATTGAATACGGGCTCCAAGCTCAACACCAAGTTCGGATCGATCAGCGCTTCGCTGCGCTGATCGCGTACGTTCCGCTGCGCTCCAGTATCGCCACTACGATCAGCGCCGCGACGACGTTCGCGCCGGCGCTGAGCAGGATAGGCAGCGTGTAGCTGTGACTGACGTCGTAGACGAAGCCTGCGGCGCTCGGGCCGACCAGCGTGCCGAACGCAACGCTGGTGTAGAGAATGCCGATGATGCCGCTGACGTTGCGTCCGCCAAAATAGTCCATCACCACCGTCGGCAGGACTGCAACCCAGCCGCCGTAGAACACGCCATAGACGAAGGCGAAGGCGGCGAGGCTCCAGACATCGCTCGCAAAGGCCCAGATCGCCATGGCGAGCGCCATGCCGATCAGTACCATGATCAGCGAGCGGTCGCGGCCCATCCGGTCGGCGATGGCGCCAAGAAAGAACCGGCCTGCGGTGCTGCCGGCCCCGATCATCCCGAGCAGCAGCACGGCGGAGGACGCCGCGACCCCGTGGTCGCGCGCATAGGGCACGAGATGGACGAACGGGACGAATGCGCCAAAGGAGCAGACCAGGCACGACACATAGAGGCCGACGAACCGGATCGACCGGACGGCCTCGCGCACCGAAGCGCCGCCGGCGTGGGTTGCGCCCGAGGCCTCGCGGGGCGGATCGCCGTCGGGACCGAGGCCACGGTCCTTCGGGTCATTCTCGATCAGCAGCGACAGCGCGCCACCCACCACCAGTGCAATCGCACCCAGCGCCAGATAGGCACCGCGCCAGCCCACCGATGCGATGAGCAGGGAGGCGAGCGGCGGCATCGCCAGCGTGCCGAGCCCGATGCCGCTGACCGCGAGCCCCGAGGCAAAGCCGCGGCGCCTGACGAACCAGCGTTGCACCGCGCCGAGCGCCGGAACAAAGGCGCAGCCCATCCCGACGCCGACACCAAGGCCGTAGGCGAGATAGACCTCGACAAGCGAGCGCGCAGCGCTCGCGGCCGCGAGGCCGGCCGCGAGCAGGATCATGCCGGCGACGGCGAGCGGCCGTGAGCCGAACCGGTCGGCGAGGGGACCGCTGACGAGGCCGAGCGCGAAGTAGAGGAAGCCCGCGATCGAAAACACCAGCGAGATCGAACCGCGCGAGGCGCCGAAATCGCGCTGCAGCGGCTCCAGGAACGCGCTGAACGTATAGGCAGAGCCGAAGCCGACGAACATCACGGCGAATGCCGCGGCGACGACAAACCAGCCATGGAAAATGCTCCGCTGAGGGAGCGTGGATTGAATGGTCATTGTTGCCTCCGCGAGGTGAGGGAAGGATGGCGACGATGCCAGGACGTGGCGCGCTGGAACGCAGCGCCGGCGCGCACGAGCATGGCCTCGCCGAGATGGGCGGCAACGAGCTGGAACGCGGTCGGCAGTCCGTCCGCCGATGCGCCACCCGGTAGCGTGATCGTGGGATGACCGGTCATGTCGAACGGGCAGGTGTAGCGCTGCAGCTTCGCGATCAGATCCGGCTGCTCGCCGAGCGTCCGGATCATGGCCAGCGTCACAGGCGGGAACGGGTGCACCGGGATCAGCAGCAGGTCGATGGTCTCGAACAGCGCAGCCACCCGGCCGCGCAGCGCCAGCCGCCGCAGTAGGATCTTCTGATAATCGAGAGCAGAGAGCGCGCGACCGGCCTCGATCACCGAGGCGAGGATCGGACCATACTCATCCCTGCGGGCAGGATAGGTCGCCTCGTGCGCGACCGCAGCTTCGACCGCACAATTCGGCATCCAGTCGGCGATCGCCTGCGTGACGTCGGGAAATCTGACATCGACGATGTCAGCGCCAAGCGCGCGGAAGGCATCGATGGCGTCTGCCAGCACGCGTTGTGTCGCGACGTCCACGTCGTCGTTGTTCCAGACGGCGTCGACGCCGATCCGTAAGCCCCGCACGTCCTGTGTGGCCGCGGTCAGATAGTCGGGCACCGGATCGAGCAGCGACGTCGGATCGTTCGGGTCGTGTCCGGCGATGGCGCCGAGCAGTGCGCCGACATCGGCAGCGCTGCGGCCGATCGGCCCGACATGGTCGAGCGTCGCGGCCAGCTCGAACGTACCGTGGCGGCTGACGCGACCCCAGCTTGGCTTCAGCCCGGTCAGGCCGTTGGCGGCGGACGGCCAGCGGATCGAGCCGCCGGTGTCGGAGCCGAGCGAGCCGAAGCAAAGTCCGGCGGCCGTCGCGACCGCTGGGCCGCTGGATGAGATGCCCGGCCAGTAAGCCGGATTCCACGGATTCTTCGGCGGCGTCACCGACGGATGGTGATCGGAATAGGCACCCTCGCTGAGCTGCACCTTGCCGAGCACCACGGCGCCTGCGTCCTTCAGCCGTTGCACGACGGTCGCGTCTTCATTGGGACGAAAATCGCGATGAAGCGTGGTGCCGGCCGCCGTCGGAATGCCTTTGGTCCAGAACAGATCCTTGAGCGCAATCGGCACGCCATGCAGCGGACCCCGATAGCGGCCATGCGCGATTTCGGCGTCGGCGGCTTTCGCATCAGTGATGGCCGTTTCCGCCATCACGTGAACGTAGCTGCCGAGTTCACGGTCGAGGGCGTCGATACGGTCGAGTTGCGCACGCGTCAGCTCCAGCGCGGAGATCTCGCGCGTCTTGAGGCGTGCAGCGAGCTCGGTGAGTTCGAGATAGTGCAGGGCGTCGGCCACGGCTCGCGTTCTCCATTTTCTATCGCAATGACGCTCGATTTCCGAAAGATCAACACCAGTATAATTAAGATACAGGTGTTTGGTTGCCGTCAACCAGTAAATATGTTTTACTGGTGTGCCAATTTCTGGTGTTCCGATGTCGAAAGAGTCGCGCAAGTTCAAGGTTCCCGACGCGCTGGCGAACGTCTATGATTTCGCCAACACGCTCGATGTCCGCCATTTCACGCATTTCGGCGTGGAGCATCCGCAGAGCGACGGGCTCGCCGGGCCGAAGCAACTCGCAGACTGGATGCGGGAACGCGGCCTCGGCACTGAGGGCGGACGCATTACGCCGGCGATGTTCGAGGCCGCGCTGCGGCTGCGCACCGCCTTGCGCGCCTATCTGCAGTGCGATCCGGCCGAGCGGCGCCGGAACCGGGACATTCTCGGCGCGCTCGATGACGCGCTCGCGCCGTTTCCGCTGCGGGTCGAGGCTCGCGCCGGGCGCGGCGCAGTATTATCGGCGGCGCGCGAGGATGCGCTGGCCGGCCTGTCAGCAATTGCGATCGAGCTTCATGACGCAACGCTTGTGGGAACGCTTGACCGGCTGAAGATGTGCGCGTCGGAGGAATGCCGTCGGGTATTCTTCGATCGGTCGAAACCATCGACGCGGCGGTGGTGCATGTCGACGCTGTGCGGCAACCGGATGAAGACGCGCGCCTATCGCGAGCGGCAGCGCGAGGCGAAATAGACCAGATCGGGCGATCAGGCGCGGTAGTGGCCGGACTTGCCGCCCATCTTCTCGATGAGATGGATGCGCTCGATGCGCACGCCGCGCTCCACCGCCTTGATCATGTCGTAGATGGTGAGGCAGGCGACCGACACCGCTGTGAGCGCCTCCATCTCGACACCGGTCGGGCCGGTCACCTTCACGGTGGCGCGAACGAGGCAGCCCGGTAGTTTGGCATCGGGCTCGATGTCGACCGTGACCTTGGACAACGCCAGCGGATGGCAGAGCGGGATCAATTCCGAGGTGCGCTTCGCCGCCATGATGCCGGCGATGCGTGCGGTGCCGAGCACGTCGCCCTTCTTGGCATTGCCGGAACGGATCAGGTCGAGCGTCGCCTTGCTCATGACGACGCACCCCTCTGCTACCGCGACCCGCTCGGTCGCGGGCTTATCCGAGACGTCCACCATCCGCGCCTCGCCCGAGGCGCCGATATGGGTGAGGGCTGGCTTGGCCTTCGTGTCCGTCTTGGCGGGCGCCATCTCAACGCGTGCCCGTCGTGCGCGCCGCATCAACGCCGCGCGTGAGCAGCGCACGCGTGGCGGCGGTCACATCCGCCTGCCGCATCAGGCTCTCGCCGACTAGGAAGGTCGACATGCCGACGCGCTCGAGCCGGGTAAGGTCGGCCGGCGTGAAGATGCCGCTCTCGCCGACCATCAGCCGCTCCTGCGGAATCAGCGGCGCCAGGGCCTCGCTGGTCGCGAGCGTCGTCTCGAAGGTGCGCAGGTTGCGGTTGTTGACGCCGATCATCGGCGAGCGAAGTTTTAGCGCCCGGTCGAGCTCGGCGCGGTCGTGGATCTCGATCAGCACGTCCATGCCATAGGCAAGCGCCGCGTCCTCGAGATCCCAGGCGGCCGCATCGTCGAGCGCCGCCATGATAACCAGGATGCAGTCGGCACCGTGTGCGCGCGCCTCAGCCACCTGATAGGTGTCGAACATGAAATCCTTGCGCAGTACCGGCAGCGACGTCGCCGCGCGTGCGGCCACCATGAAGTCGAGATGTCCCTGGAACGAGGGCGCATCCGTCAGCACCGACAGACATGCGGCGCCGCCCGCCTCGTAGGCCTTGGCAAGCCGCGGCGGATCGAAATCGGCACGGATCAGTCCCTTCGAGGGCGACGCCTTCTTGACCTCGGCGATCAGCGCGTAATCGCCATTGGCATGCTTGGCCTTGATCGCACGTACAAAGCCGCGCGGCGCGGTTTGCGCCTTGGCCTTCGCCTCGAGGGCCGACAACGGCTGCGCGCGCTTGGCAGCGGTGATCTCCTCGCGCTTGTACGCCTCGATCTTGGTCAGGATGTCCGACATGCCAGGTTCAGTCGTTGGAGACGGCGATCAGATGTTTCAGCCGCGCGTTCGCTGCGCCGCTGTCGAGCGACGTGGCGCCGATCGCGACGCCTTCCCTGAGGTCCTTGGCGCGTCCGGCCACGACCAGTGCGGCCGCCGCATTTATCAGCGCGACGTCGCGGTAGGGGCTCGGCTTGCCGTCCAGCACGCTTTGCAGCGCCGCCGCATTGGCATCGGCGTCACCGCCCCTCAGCGCGCCGGCCGCACAGCGTGACAGGCCGGCTTCCTCCGGCGTCACCTCGAAATTCCTGATCTCGCCGTTCTCGAGCGCGGAGACGAAAGTCGGGCCGGTGAGGGTGATCTCGTCGAGGCCGTCGGAGCCGTGCACGACCCAGACGGATTCGGAGCCGAGATTCCGCAGCACCTGCGCCAGCGGCTGCACCCATTGCCGCGAAAACACGCCGACCATCTGCCGCTTCACGCCGGCCGGATTGGACAGCGGTCCGAGCAGATTGAAGATCGTGCGGGTCGCGAGCTCGACCCGGGTCGGACCGACGTTCTTCATGGCGGGATGATGGGCAGGGGCGAACATAAAGCCGATGCCGCATTCGCGTACGCAGCGCCCGACCTCGTCGGGTTTGAGGTCGATCTTCACACCGAGCGAGGCGAGCACGTCGGCGGCCCCAGAGCGCGACGACAGCGCGCGGTTGCCGTGCTTGGCCACCGGCACGCCCGCGCCAGAGACGATGAAGGAGGCGCAGGTCGAGACGTTGACCGAGCCCGAGCCGTCGCCACCCGTGCCGACGATGTCGACGGCGTCGCCGGGCGCCGTGACCTTGAGCATCTTGGAGCGCATCGCCGCGACCGCGCCGGTGATCTCGTCCACGGTCTCGCCGCGCACGCGCAGCGCCATCAGGAGGCCGCCCATCTGCGAGGGGGTGGCCTCGCCGGACATCACGGCGTCGAAGGCGGCAGCCGCCTCGTCACGCGACAGGCTGGCGCCGGTCGCCACTTTTCCAATGATCGATTTCAGGTCGTCCATCGCGTGCTTTCACTGATTACTGGTTCGCGCCCGTCACCTGCGCGAAGGCGGCCTGATTGATGCTGGTTCCGATGTTGGTTTCAAGCTTGTTGACGTAGGAGGCGACCTGCTCCTCGGTCAGCGCGCGGTCGATCGTCTCCTTCAGCTTCTTCACGGCGTCGGAGGCGAAGTCGACCTTCGGGTCGACGATGTCGGTCACGCGGAAGACGATCACGTCGCTGCCGCCACTCACAGGCGCTTGTGCAACGCCATCCTTGGCGGTGCGAAAGGCGGCGGTGACGACGACCGAGGGCACGCCGGCCGGCGAGTCGTCGCGCTTGAAGCCCGTTGCGGTCTCGACCTTGGCGCCGATCGCGCCGGCCTCGTCGGCGAGCTTGCCGCCCTGTTCGAGTTTTTTCACCATCTCGGTCGCCTTGGCCTTCAGCTTGGTGGCGATCTGGTCCTGGCGCCAGCGCGCCTCGACCTGGTCGCGGACCTCGTCGAGATTGCGGTCGCGCGAGGGCGTGACGGCGAGCACGTCGTACCAGACGTAGCCGCCCTGGAACGAGATCGGATCGTTGTCGACGCCGACGTCGCTGTTGAAGGCCTGAGATACCACGTCGAGGCCCTGCGGGATGTTGGCGACGGGCTGGCCGTTCGGCGCACGGCCGGAGCGGTCGACCGCGTCGATGGTCACGGCGGTGAGCCCGAGCTTCTGCGCCGCATCGACCACGCTGGCGCCGCCGCCGCGCTCATCCTCCATCTTGTCGCGGAGGTCCGCGACCTTGACGCGTGCGCGCTCGGTCGCGATCTCCCGCTTGAGGTCGGCCGCGACGCTGGCGTAGTTGGCCTCAACGCCCGGCTCGATCTTGTCGACCTTGACGATCGCGGTGCCGAGGGGCCCCTGGATCGGCTGGCTGATCTCGCCCACGGGCAGCGCGAAGGCGGCGTCCGCAACCGTGGGATTGAGCGCCGACTTGGTCACGAGCCCGAGATCGACATCGGCGGCGCTCAGCCCGCGCTCCTTGGCGAGGTCTTCGAAGGACATCCCGCCAGTCAGGCGCTCACGCGCGGCCTGCGCTTCGGCGGCGTTCGGAAACACGATCTGGTGGATCTGCCGCTTCTCCGGCGTGCCGAGGCGATCCTTGCGTTGCTCGAACAGCTTCTTCGCGTCGTCGTCGGAGACCTCGCTCCACTTGCCGATTTCTTCCGGCGAGATCACCACAAAGGCGATCTTGCGGTATTCGGGCGCGCGGAACTGGACCTTGTGGTCCTCGAAATAAGCCGCCAGCGTCTCAGGCGAGGGCGCATCGATGGTGCCGGCCTGTGCGGCGTCGAGCCTGACGAATTCGATCGTGCGCTGCTCATTCTGGAAACGCGTGAGAGCGTCGATCAGCGCCTTCGGCGGCTCGAGCCCGGCGCCGATCGTGCCGGTGATCTGACGGCGCTGCGAGACCTTGCGCTGCTCGGCGACGTAGCGCTGCTCGGTGTAGCCGAAATTGCGGATCACGGCCTGGAAGCGCTGGGCATCGAAATTGCCGCCGACGCCCTTGAAGTTCGGGTCGTTCATGATGAACTGGCGGATCTGCTCGTCGGACTGGCCGAGCCCGAGCCGCCGCGCCTCTTCGTCCAGCGCGGCCTCCGCAATCGTCTGCTGCAGCACCTGACGGTCGAGCCCGAAAGCGCGGGCCTGGTCAGGGGTCAACGGACGGCCGAACTGGCGGCCGATCTGCTGCAGGCGATCGGTGTAGATCTGGCGGAATTCGTTCAGCGAAATCTCGGTGCTGCCCACCTTGGCTACCGTAGACTGCCCGAAGCCGCGGAAGATGTCGGCGATGCCCCAAATGCCAAAACTGATGATCAACACGCCCATCACCACGGCCATAATGGTCTTGCCGAGCCAGTTTGATGAGGCCTTGCGCATTCCTCGAAGCATTGGGTCCAACTTGTTTGGCAGGAAGGGAACCGGAGCGCGCCTTAAAGCAGATTCCGCGAAAGGGCGTCACCGAATTGATATGGCATCATAAAGTGGCGGCTTTTCCCCCGCAACCTGCCGCGGCCTTAAGCTGTGTTAACGGATCGCGGTCTCTGGAACTGAGACGCTCGCTCTGCTAGCGCATTGCAAACCCAATTTCGCTGGAATCCGACATGACCGATGCCATCCGACCTCTGATCGCCGGCAACTGGAAAATGAATGGCCTAAAGGCCTCGACTGCCGAATTCGACGCCATGCTCAACGGTGCGGCAGACGTGACCGCGAAGGCCGACCTGTTGGTCTGTCCGCCGGCGACCCTGGTCGCGGCTTTTGCGGAGAAGGCGCGCGGGAAGGCGGTGGCCGTGGGAGCGCAGGATTGCCATCCCAAGGCCTCCGGCGCCCATACCGGCGACATTGCCGCGGAAATGCTGGCTGATGCGGGGGCGACTGCCATTATCGTCGGCCATTCCGAGCGCCGCGCGGACCATGGCGAGAGCGACCTTCTCGTGAAGCAGAAGGCGGAAGCGGCTTGGCGCGCCGGGGTAATCGCGATTGTCTGCATCGGCGAAACCCAAGGCCAGCGCGACGCCGGCCAGACGCTGGACATCCTGCGCGGTCAGCTCAACGGCTCGCTGCCGGATGGGTCGACTGCCGCCAATCTGGTGGTGGCCTACGAGCCGGTCTGGGCGATCGGCACCGGCCTGACCCCCACGGCCAAGGATGTCGAGCAGATTCATGGCTTTATCCGGGAACTCCTGACCTCCCGGTTCAAGGCCGATGGCGCCAGGATGCGCATCCTCTATGGCGGTTCGGTCAAGCCCTCGAACGCAGCCGAACTGATGGCGGTCAGCAACGTCAACGGCGCGCTGATCGGTGGCGCCAGCCTGAAGGCCGCCGATTTCCTTGCGATTGCCAAGGGCTGCCCCTAGCTAAAGGCGAAGCGCGGCGGGTCAAAGTACTGCCCGATCGGGGGTGGCAATGGCCGTTCCGATCGTGTAACACCGCGCAACTTCAGGAAAACCCGCGAAGCGCGATGGGCCGCCGATCTCGGCGCTGTCGGCTTGTGACGGAAGGGTACAATGCACACTGTTGTCATCGTCATCCACCTCATGATCGTCGCCGTGATGATCGGCGCCGTCCTGCTTCAGAAGTCGGAAGGCGGCGGCCTCGGCATGGGAGGAGGCGCGGGCTTCATGTCGAGCCGCGGCACCGCGAACCTTTTGTCGCGCACGACCGCGATCCTCGCCGCCGGCTTCTTCCTCACCAGCCTGTTCCTGTCCTGGTATGCAGGCTACGACCGCAAGCCGTCGTCGATCATCGGCCAGCCGGCGTCGCAGACGCAGCCGGCCGGAGGCGCGCCGGTCGCGCCACCGACCTCGGGCGGCATCCTGGATTCGTTGAAGAAGGCTGACGAGCAGCAGCAGAACCAAGCGCCTGCTGGGCCGCAGGTTCCGCGGTCGCAATAAAGCAGGGGGGCCATGCAGGGCGGCGGCTACCGTCCTGCATCAACAAGCCCCATCAAGGCTCTGTCACCACTCTTAGTTTTGGCTCACCCACAGGCCCGCAGAATCTTTGGGGCGGAAGACGAATCGCTTTGGCGAATCGAATTCGGGGGATTAAAGGTTAAGTCCCATGGCGCGGTACATATTCATCACCGGCGGCGTGGTTTCTTCGCTCGGAAAGGGTCTGGCTTCAGCGGCACTCGGTGCCCTCCTGCAGTCCCGCGGGTACAAGGTCCGCCTCCGCAAGCTCGACCCCTATCTCAACCTCGATCCCGGAACGATGTCGCCGTATCAGCACGGCGAAGTGTTCGTGACCGATGACGGCGCGGAGACCGATCTCGATCTCGGTCACTACGAACGCTTCACCGGCCGTCCCGCAACAAAAGCCGACAACATCACGACAGGCCGGATCTATCAGGACATCATCACCAAGGAGCGGCGCGGCGATTATCTCGGCGCGACGATCCAAGTGGTCCCGCACGTCACCAATGCCATCAAGGAGTTCGTCCTCGACGGCAATGACGACTACGATTTCGTGCTGGTTGAGATCGGCGGCACCGTCGGCGACATCGAGGGCCTGCCGTTCTTCGAGGCGATCCGCCAGCTCAAGAACGAGCTGCCGCGCGATCATGCCGTCTACATTCATCTCACGCTGCTCCCCTACATCCCGAGCGCCGGCGAACTGAAGACCAAGCCGACGCAGCATTCGGTGAAGGAGCTGCGCTCGATCGGCATCCAGCCGGACATCCTGCTCTGCCGCACCGATCGCGAGATACCGAAGGAGGAGCGGCGCAAGCTCGGGCTGTTCTGCAACGTACGCGAAAGCGCCGTGATCGAGGCGCGCGACGTCGACAACATCTATGCCGTGCCCGAGGCCTATCACGCCGCAGGCCTCGACGACGAGGTGCTCGCCGCCTTCGGCATCGGCTCGCGGATTCCGCCGGCTCTGCAGAGCTGGCAGCAGATCAACGAGCGCATCCGCAATCCCGAGGGTAACGTCACCATCGCGATCGTCGGCAAATATACCGGGATGAAGGATGCCTATAAGTCGCTGATCGAGGCGCTCTCGCACGGCGGCATCGCCAACAAGGTGAAGGTCAATCTCGACTGGATCGAGAGTGAGATTTTCGAGAAGGAAGATCCCGCGCCGTTCCTCGAGCACGTCAACGGCATCCTGGTGCCCGGCGGCTTCGGCCAGCGCGGCGCGGAGGGCAAGATCCGCGCGGCGCAGTTCGCGCGCGAGCGCGACGTGCCGTATTTCGGCATCTGCTTCGGCATGCAGATGGCGGTGATCGAAGCCGCACGAAATCTCGTCGGCATCGAGGAGGCCAATTCCACCGAGTTCGGCCCGACCAAGGAGCCGCTGGTCGGCCTGATGACGGAATGGTTGCGTGGCAACGAGCTCGAGAAGCGCTCCCAGGCCGGCGACCTCGGCGGTACGATGCGGCTTGGCGCGTATCCCGCGGCGCTCAACCGTGGGAGCCGCGTCTCCCAAGTCTATGGCGGCGCGACCGAGATTTCCGAGCGCCACCGCCACCGCTACGAGGTCAACACGGCCTACAAGGACCGCCTCGAGCAGCACGGCCTGAAATTTTCGGGCCTCTCGCCGGACGGCGTGCTGCCGGAGATCGTCGAGTACGAGGACCATCCCTGGTTCATCGGCGTGCAATTCCACCCCGAGCTGAAGTCGCGGCCCTTCGAGCCGCACCCGCTGTTTGCGTCGTTCATTCAGGCGGCGGTGGTGCAGTCGCGGCTGGTCTGACGATTCGGCTTGACCGGCGCTGAGGATTCGGGCGCAAGCAATCCGGTGATGACCTTCATCTGCGGCCGCCGCGTGAGCCTGTAAACGGCGGCAGGGGGCACGTTGAGCATCGCGCGATCCACCAGCTTGGCCCGTAAGCCCAGCCGGTCGAGCACGGGTCGTGGCACCGGGCAGCTCATCCCATACGTGAACTGGTAGAACGCGCCGCCTGGGCGGATGTAGGTGAATGCCCCGCCGATGATCGAGACGACTTTGCGCGTCGACATGTTGAGCAGCGGTAAGCCGCTGACGACGGCGCCGACGGGGGCGCCGTCATAGAGACGGTGCGCGGTGAGCCGTGCTGCATCCATCCACAGGACGCGTGCGCCGGGAAAACGCATTTGCAGGAGCTTCATGAAGTCGGAGCCGTATTCGATGAGCGTGAGGTCTTCCTGACGGACGCCGCGCTTCAAGAGCTTATAGGTGAAGGCGCCGGTGCCGGGGCCGAGCTCGAGGATCGGGCCGGTCGCCGCGGTGATCTCGCGCGTGATGAGATCGGCAAGCGCCGCGCCTGACGGGGCGATCGCGCCGACCCGACGCGGCGCCGACATCCAGGCAAGAAAGAACGAGAGAAGATCGTTGGGCATGCGCACTCCGGCGTTTTGATTCGCGCCTCGCAATGAGAGGTGAGGCCGCTTGCAATGTCGCGGGAGTGCATTGCGACAGCATTGCGGGCGCGGAATGCGGACTAAAATCAATTGTCGCCAATCGGTGGCAGCGTAATTTTGAAGCGAGCGCCGCCATTAGCGCCGTCCAGCACCGAGACGTGGCCGCGATGCAGCAGCATGATCTCGCGAACCATGTTGAGGCCGAGGCCGGCGCCGTGATCAAGCGGGGTGAGCCGATAGAAGGGCTCGAAGATCATCTCGCGCTGATCGGGCGGAATGCCGGCGCCCTCGTCGGTGACTTCGATGCATGCGGGCTTGCTGACGCGGATGCCGATCGTGCCGCGGCGAGGCCCGTGCTGGATCGCATTTTGCACGAGATTGGTCAGCGCGCGCTCCAGTGCTGCGGCATCGCCGAGCGTCTCGATCCGCGTCTCGGGCGCGTCGAGGGCCAGTTCGTAGCCAGCAGCGATCGCCAGCGGCGCAAGCTCGGCCGCGACGCCCTGAGCGACAGCGACGAGGTCGACGCGTGTGAAGGGATGTCCGCAGCGGTCGAGCCGCTGGATGTCGAGCAGTTGCTCGGCGAGCGTTGCGAGCCGGGCGGCATCCTCGATCAGGCGGGTTTTCTCCGGTCCCGATGGAAGCGACTCCAACCGCGTGTTCAGGATTGCGATCGGCGTGCGCAGCTCATGCGCGGCGTCCGCGACGAACCGCTTGTGGCGGGCATAGCCTTCATCGAGCCGCGCCAGCGCATCATTGACCGCAGTCACGAGCGGCACGACCTCGAGCGGGATGCGGTCCACCGACAGCCGCGCGCCGCGCTGATGGATGTCGATCCGGCGCGCCTGGTCCGCCGTCATGTCCAGCCCTTTGAAGGCGCGCTGCACGATCATCGGGGTCGCGATGAATGTCGCCGTTCCCATCAGTAGCAGGCCGGGCAGGGCGATGCCGAGGAACATGAGCGAGGTCATGAACACGGCCTTGGCGCCTGTGAGCCTGCCTTGCGTCGCCGTGATGACCTGCACGTTGCCGGCATCCGTGTCGACGCGCTTCAGCCGTGCCGGCGCTTTGCGCGGATCGTCCTCGAAAAGCTGCCATCCCAGCCGCGCCTGGCTGATCTGGTCGAGCGCGCCGCCGATGGCGGCGAACTCGGCCGGCACGGAGCCTTCGCTGAGCGAACGGCCCTGTCGGTCCCGGACCAGGAACCAGAGGTCGGGCGTCTCTGCGCGCAATTGCTTCAGCTCCGCCGTCGACCGTAGTATCAGGCCGCCCTGCGCATCGCGTGCGAGCGCATGCTGCACCACGTCGATCACCCGATCTTCGTCGCGCTCGGCGAGCACGAAGCCCGATGCGCACAGCGCCAGGATGATGACGGCTACCAGCGCAAGGAGCAGTGCGGCCTGGAGCGAGAGTAGGCGCCAGCTCAGCCGCGAGCGCAGGCAATATGGATCGGCCTGCTTGCTCACGGCAGTTTCTTCAGGAGATAGCCGACGCCGCGGATGCCGTGGATCTCGACACCCGCATCCGCCTCGGCAAGCTTGCGGCGCAGCCGCGACACATGAGTGTCCAGCGCGTTGGACTGGATCTCGTCGTCGAAATTGTAGACGGCTTCCTCCAGCGCCGAGCGCAGGACGGTCCGGCCCATGCGGCGGACCAGGGCTTCGAGCACCAGGAGCTCGCGTCGCGGCAGCTCGAACGGGCAGCCGTCGATGCTGGCCTCGCGGTGGCCGACATCGAAGGCGAGGCGGCCCGCTCGGATGATGTCGGGCGTGAGGCCTGCGGGCCGCCGCAACACCGCGCGCAGGCGCGCCAGCAATTCCTCGACCGCGAAAGGCTTGGCCAGATAGTCGTCCGCGCCGCTGTCGAGCCCGGCGACGCGGTCGGCGAGCTCGCCGCGGGCGGTCAGGACGATGATCGGGACGCCGTCGGCGCGCGCCCTCAGCTTCGGGATCAGGGTAAGGCCATCGCCATCGGGAAGCTGGCGGTCGAGCAGGACGGCGGCGTGGACGGCGGCGGAAATCGCCTCTTCCGCTTCGGCCAGCGTCGGCGCGTGGTCCACTACCATGTCATAGCGCGTCAGCGCCGAGGCCAGCGCACCGGCCATCTCCGCCTCATCCTCGACGAGCAAAATCCGCATGATCCGGCACCTCAACCTCAACCGAGCTGTTCTAGCCGCCGTATCATTGCGGCAGCATTGCGGGAACCGGCTGCGACCGGGTGGCCGCGAAAGGCTGCCAGCCATGCGCGGAATGCCACCGGGGGAGCCGGGCGGGGCTCAAGACAGCTTCATGGCCGGCCGCTATAACCGCCGGACTTGATCAGGGAGGAACCAGGATGATCTACGAAATGCGTCAGTATCGCTGCGTGCCCGGCCGTCTGCCGGCACTGCTCAAGCGATTCGAGACGGTCACGCTGAAGCTGTGGGAGAGGCACGGCATCCGCCAGGCCGGTTTCTTCACCACGATGATCGGCGAATCCAATCAAGAATTGACCTATTTCCTGGCCTGGGAGTCGCTTGCCGAGCGTGAGAAGAAGTGGGGCGCGTTCATGACCGATCCCGACTGGCTCGACGCGCGGGCGAAATCGGAAGCGGACGGGCAGATCGTCGCCAACATCGTCAGCCAGCTCCTGACGCCGACCGCCTTCTCGGTGGTGAAATGATCTCCGGCCTGCCGGCGCGCGCAGCCCGGGCGCAACCCTGATATTCGAACGGCTAGGGGCCGAAGAGGGTTGATCCGACCCTCATCGCCGCTATGGTCGCGCCGAAACGAGGGAAATTGGCCTTGAGCTCTTCACCGTCAGCAGCGCCGGTCGTCACCATTGGCACGGTCAAATTCGGCAATGATCTGCCGATCTCGATCATTGCCGGGCCGTGCCAGCTCGAAAGCCGCCAGCATGCGCTGGAGGTGGCGTCCGCGCTGAAGGAGATCGCCGCGCGGCTGAAAGTCGGCCTCGTCTACAAGACCTCCTTCGACAAGGCCAACCGCACCAGCGCGTCTGCGGCCCGCGGCCTCGGGCTCGCCCAGTCGTTGCCGATCTTCGCGGAGATCCGCTCCTCAGTTGGTCTGCCCGTGCTGACCGACGTGCACGAGGCCGCGCAATGCTCCGAGGTGGCGCAAGCGGTGGACATCTTGCAGATCCCGGCCTTCCTGTGCCGGCAGACCGATCTCCTCCTCGCCGCGGCTGCGACCGGCAAGGTCGTCAACGTCAAGAAGGGCCAGTTCCTGGCGCCGTGGGACATGGCCAATGTCGTGACCAAGATCACGAGCGCGAACAATCCCAACGTGCTCGTCACCGAGCGCGGCGCTTCGTTCGGCTACAACACACTCGTGTCCGACATGCGCGCGCTGCCGATCCTGGCGCGTACCACCGGTGCGCCCGTGATCTTCGATGCCACCCATTCGGTGCAGCAGCCGGGCGGGAAGGGGACCTCATCGGGCGGCGAACGCGAGTTCGTGCCTGTGCTGGCGCGCGCAGCGGTGGCCGTCGGCGTCGCCGGCGTATTCATCGAGACTCATCCCGATCCCGACCATGCGCCGTCGGACGGGCCCAACATGGTGCCGCTGCGGGAGTTCGAAGGCCTGATCCGCACGCTGATGGCATTCGACGCGCTCGCAAAGAATCAGAGCTGATGTCGCAACGCGAAGTGCGGCCGTACGACCACGGCTTGCCGGCCGCGCTCTATGTCATTTCCGGTGCGAGCTTCGCCGCGGCGCTGTCGGCGCGCGCCCTCGATCCGGTGCTGCCGCACATCGCCGAGGATTTCAGCGTCAGCATCGCCACCGCTGCGGGCTTTTCGGCGGTCTTTGCCTTCACTTTCTCGATCATCCAGCCGCTGATCGGTGCTGCCGCCGATCTTTTCGGCAAGACGCGGCTGATGATCGGCTGCCTTGCGCTGCTCGGCCTCGCCAACATCCTCGGCGCGCTCTCGACCTCGTTCTCGCTGCTGTTCGCCACTCGCATCCTTGCCGGCATCGGCTCAGGCGGCGTGTTTCCGATCGCGCTGAGCCTGACCAGCGATCTTGTCGGCCCGGAGAAGCGTCAGGTTGCAATCAGCCGCACGCTGGCCGGCGCCATGACCGGCAATCTACTCGGCGCCTCAGCCTCGGGCCTGATCGGCGACTTCCTCGGCTGGCGCGGCGTGCTGGCGGTGCTCGGCGCGCTGGTGATCGTCGCCTCGATCGCGGTCGGCGCAGGCTTTCACGGCGCGAAGATCAAGCATCCGCCGAAGACGAGCCTGTCGGCCCTGAAAGCCGGCTATCGCACCATCTTCACCAATCCGAACGCCTATGTGTGTTACTCGGCCGTGTTCGTCGAGGGCTGCTGCGTGCTCGGCCTGTTTCCCTACATCGCCTCGTTCCTGTTCGATCTCGGGCAGACCTCGCTATCCATCGCCGGCATCGTCATCGCGGGCTTCGCGGTCGGCGGTCTGTTCTACACGCTGACGGTGTCGCGCCTGCTGCCGCGGCTCGGCGTCAAGGGCATGATGATCGCCGGCATGACGCTGGTGGCCTCGCAACTCGTCGCCGTCGCCTTCGGCCCGCGCTGGGAAGTCCAGACCCTCAATCTCATCGTCATGGGCTGGGGCTTCTATATGGCCCATGGCTGCCTCCAGGTCTTTGCCAGCGAGCTCTCGGTGGAGGCGCGCGCGACCGCGCTCTCGCTGCACTCGTTCTTCTTCTTCATGGGGCAGACGGTCGGCCCGCTCGCCTACGGCCTTGGCCTGCAACATGCCGGCAAGATGTCGACCCTGGTCGCGAGCGCCATGATCATGGTGGTGCTGGGCCTCGTCTGCGCGCAGTTGCTCAGGCCGCGCGCACCGTCTGACGCGCGCGCCTGATGCGCTGAGGCCGACACAATCAACGAGGCCGATGCGCGCGTGCGGCGATCGCTTGCGCGCGCTCGAGCAGCGCTTCTGCCCGCTGAACGATAGGGATATCGATCATCTTGCCATCGATGGCGAAGGATGCGCGCCCCTCGGCAGCCGCTTGCTTGTTGAGGGCAACGACGCGTTCGGCGTCAGCCACATCCTGTGGTGATGGGCTGAAACCCGCGTTGAGGATCGGCACCAGTGATGGGTGAATGCAGGCAGAGCCCACAAAGCCAAAATCCGCCGACCGCCTCACGATCCTGGTATACCCGTCCAGATCGGAGAAATCCGCCACCGAGCCGATGGTGCCGAGCGGCATGATGCCGGCGGCTCGCGCCGCTTGCACCACCTGTTGCTTCGGCATCAACAAGGTCTCCTCCGTCGGTTTCGCGCCGATGGCGGTCGCATAGTCTTCGGCACCCAATGAAATGCCCGCCAGCCGCGGGATCGATCGTGCGATGTCATGGGCTCTGGCGAGCGGGCCGGGCGCCTCGATCAGGCCAACAAACCAGATCTTGCCGGGTGGCAATCCGCGATCGATCTCCAATCTTGTCACCATCTCGTCGAGCAGGCGCAGATGCTCGGCGCCTTCGACCTTGGTGATCTTGATCGCGTCCACGCCCGGGATGACGGCCGCCTCCAGATCGGGCACCGCCAATTCGAGCGGCTGGTTGATCCGCACCATGACGTCCGAATTCCCGGTGTCGCGAAAGCGCTGAACGATGCCCGGTATCAGCGCGCGGGCGGTCGCTTTTTCGGCAAGCGGCACGCTATCCTCGAGATCGATGATCAGTGCGTCCGCGCCGCGCTCGACGGCTTTGACGACGAACCGCTCTACGTTTGCGGGTACGAACAGCGCAGATCGCCAGACGGGGAATTTTCGCTGAATTGTCATTTTCTGGTTTCCTTCACGACGCCCGAGGCGAGAGCGGCATCGATATCTTCAGGGCTAAGGCCGGATTCGGCCAGAATGGTGCGGCTGTGCTCACCAAGGCGGGGCGCTGGCGTCCGGATGCTTCCGGGCGTCTCGGACAGGCGCACCGGGACGGCGTGCATCGGGAACGTTCCCATATCGTCGTCAGGATAATCGGCCAGCAGTCCGCGGGCCTGCACGTGGCGGTCGTTCATCAATCGGACGGTATCGTTGACCGGACCGATCGTGACCTCGGCCGCTTCGAAGAAGGCCACGTTGTCTTCGACCGTCCGCGTCGCAATGAAATCGCCGATAATCTTGTCCAATTCGGCAACATGGACGAGCCTCTGTTCGTTGGTCTTGAACCGCGGATCATCGCAAAGTTCGGGGCGGCCGATCGAACGCAGCACCCGCATGGCCATGCCTTGCGTGGAAGCCGACAGGCAAACCCAACCGCCATCGAGTGTACGGTAGACATTGCGCGGTACCGAGCCGCTCGAGCGGCTCCCGCTGCGCGGTTTGACCACGCCGGTCAAACGATAATTTGCCGCCTGGGGCCCCAGCGAGTTGACGATCGGGTCGAGCAGCGGCAGATCGATTACCTGTCCTTTTCCACCGTTGATTTCGACCTCCCGTAACGCGGCCATGGCTGCGAACGCTCCGGTGAGACCGGACAATGCGTCGGCCAGATACATCGGTGGCAATACCGGCTCGCGATCAGGGAATCCGTTCATCTCGGCGAAGCCGGAAAAGCCTTCCACCAGCGTCCCGAAGCCGGGCCGGCGATGATAGGGGCCGGTCTGCCCCCATCCCGATATTCGAACGATCACGAGCTTGGGCTCGAGCCGCAGCAGTTCTTCGGGAGAAAGCCCCATCTGCTCGAGCGTACCTGGACGGAAGCTCTCGATCAGCATCGCGGCGCCGGGAATGAGCTTGCGGATCAACGGCACCGCATCATCGTGACGAAATTCGAGGCAAATGCTGCGCTTGTTGCGCGAATGTATCTTCCAGTTCGTTTCGACGCCCTTTGTGCGCCAACCGCGCAGGGTATCGCCTTCGCGCGGCTCGACCTTGATGACGTCGGCGCCGAAGTCGGCGAGATGTTGGGTGAGCAGATTACCCGCAACCAGCCTCGAAAGATCGATGACGCGGAGCCCTGTCAGTGGGCCGCGGACACCGGGTGTATAGTCAGCCCGATGCAGTCCGCCTTCGGGAGAGGTGGCGTCAGTGGGATTTGCCATGGTTCCGTTCTGTAAACAGGATGCCGCCGGTTACAGGCAGCCACAGGCGCAACTGGCGGTCAGTCGTTGCATCCTGGGTTTCGATGCGGATCTGATTTCCGCCGACGCTCAATCCGATCTGCCAACGACCGCCAACGTAGGAATGGCTGACCACGTCCGCTTCGATGATCGAACCTCCGATCGCCTGGTCATGGGCCGCTGCCAGGCGCATCTGCTCGGGGCGATAGGCAAACGTGACCTTGTCGCCCAATGATGGACGTTTGTCGGACTTGATCAGGACGCGCTGACCGTCGGCGAGACTGACCAGCGTCTGTCCATCGCCATCGGGTGCCCCGACGACGTCGCCGTTCAGAAAATTTGTCGTTCCGATGAAGTCGGCCACGAAACTGTCTGCGGGCCGGGTGTAGATCTCCTGAGGCGAGCCGATCTGATTGATCCGGCCGCCATTCATGACCACGATGCGGTCGGACAAGGCCAGTGCTTCGACCTGGTCGTGCGTCACGTAGATTGTCGTCAAGCCGAGACGCGTGCGCAGTTCAGCGAGCCAGGCCCGGGCACGGTCGCGCAGCTTGGCGTCGAGATTCGACAAGGGTTCGTCGAGCAAGAGGATTTCGGGTTGGTAAACCAGTGTTCGCGCGAGCGCGACACGTTGCTGCTGTCCGCCCGAGAGTTGATGCGGATAGCGATCCTGAAAGCGCTCCATCTCGACGAGAGTGAGACTCTCCTCGACGCGGCGCTTGCAATCGGCGGTCGACACTTTCCGCAGCTTGAGCGGAAACACGACGTTGTCGTAGACCGTCATGTGCGGCCACAATGCGTAGCTCTGGAACACGAGTCCGCAATGGCGGGCTTCTGGCGGCAGAAAGATGCCCTTTTCGCCGTCGAAATAGGTCTTGTTGCCGACGCGGATACGTCCGCTCGTCGGCTGATCCAGTCCGGCAATGGCGCCGAGCGTCGTTGACTTGCCACACCCGGACGGACCCAGCAGCGTGATGAACTCACCATCCGCAACGTGGATGTTGACGTCGTCGATCGCTTTGACCGGTCCGAACCGCTTATGCAGGTTCTCGATCAACAACTCAGCCATAGAGCTTCACTCCGAGAAAAGCACGCGCCGCCGTGACACAGACTCCGATGACCAGGATCTGTACGGTTGCCAGCGCGGACACCAGACCGACCTCGCCCTGCGTCCAGGCCTGGAGCAGCGTGGTCCCGATCACTTCGCTGCCGGGAGCGAACAGGAAGATCGCGGTTGTGTACTCCTTGAAGAACGTAATGAAGAGGATGATGAAGCAAGCAACGAGCGCCGGCCGCAGCAAAGGCAAAACGATCCGCCGGCTCGTCGTCCACCAGTCCGCGCCCTGCGTCCGCGCGGCGCGATCGAAATCCGGGCTCATCTGCATTAGCATCGGCGCAACCGCCCCCAACCCCACGGGGATGAAGTGCATCGTGAAGGCGGCGATCAGAATCCAGATCGTGTTTCGAAGTCCTCCCAGGCCCGGAACAAGCGCAAACGCATAGAAGAACCCGATGCCCGCGACGACGCCCGGCACCGCGCGAGGAAACAACGCGATGTAGTGCAGCGGCGCTCGCCAGCGGAAATCTGAGCGCAGAACGATGATTGCGATCAGGGCGACCATCGCGGTGGCGATGACGCCACCGAGCGTGCTGACGATGAACGAGTTCCAGATCGAGCGCGGGTAGACCGGATACTCGAGCATGTTGGCGAAGTTGCCGAGAGTCAGCACCTCGGTGATCGGCACCATCGGCGACAGCAGGCTGGTGAAGGCGCGCAGCAGCAGCGCGCCGATCGGCATCACAACTGTTGCCGTGATGTAGATCGCCGAGACGATGCAAAGCGGCCAGCGCAGACTGCTCAGGCGGAAAGGGCGCGGTCGCGTGGCCTTGCCACCGAGTGTGACAAAACGCCGGGTGCTGCCGAGCAGGCGTCCTTGCAGCCAG
Source organism: Bradyrhizobium sp. ISRA442 (assembly GCF_038085055.1). Taxonomy (NCBI): domain Bacteria; kingdom Pseudomonadati; phylum Pseudomonadota; class Alphaproteobacteria; order Hyphomicrobiales; family Nitrobacteraceae; genus Bradyrhizobium; species Bradyrhizobium sp. ISRA442. The sequence goes on along the minus strand of NZ_JALGCN010000007.1, from coordinate 160,688 downwards.
ACCAAGACGCAGACAACGGCAAGCATCAGCACGGCTGCCGTTGCCACCAGCCCGTGATCGGGGCGCGCCGACGCCACGCCGTTGTTGTAGAGGAACGTAGTCAGCACAGTGATGCCGGCGGGATCTCCGAACACCAGCGGAATCGCGAGCAGTTCCAATCCCACCGTGAAGTTCAGCACCGCACTATAGGCGATCGCCGGCATCAGCAGGGGCAGCGTGATCCGCCACAAGGTCCTCAAGGTGCCGGCGCCAGCCACGCGCGCGGCTTCCTCCAGCGTCGGATCGGTAATCGAGGCCGAGGACATGCAGTAGATGTAGGCGACCGGCGCTTGCGAGACGCCGGCGATCATCGCCATGCCCGGCAGCGAGTAGAGATTCCACGGCGCGCCGTCGAAGATCGACTGAACAAGAAGCGTCAAGTAACCGGCCGGTCCGTAAATCGTGTACCAGCCGAACGACAGCACCAGCGCCGAGAGATAGATCGGCCACAGGAACAGCTCGCCAAACAGCCGCGCAAACGGCATGTCGGTGCGGCCGAACAGCACCGCTGCCAGCGTGCCAAGCGCCTGCGAAATCACGGTAGTGAGGGTGGCGAAAACAAACGTGTTCCAGATGACGAGTGCAAAGCCGTCGGTGCGAAGCAGGCGGCCGAAGTTGCTCAGCGTGAGCTGCTGGCCGGAATCGTAGAGCGCGCGATCCAGCATAGATTGATAGAGAACGGGAAGCAGAGGCGCTGCGATCAGAACAACTGTCAGCAGCGCCATGCCGTACTGGATGACCGTATCGCGGCCGGGCAGCGGCTTCGGCAGTGCGTCCGTAGCCGTCGGCGCTAGCGCGCTGCTTGCGTCAAGCGACATTGAAAGTCTTTTTCCAGCGCGCCAGGAAGCTGTCGTAGTCCCGCAGGGCGTCCCGATCGTAGCCGATGTAGCAAATGTTCTGCTCGCCGACGGCTTGCACGATTGACGAGTATGTATGGCGGATGCCGTCGCCCGGCTGCACACCTGGTCGCGCCGGCGTCAGGCCACCCCGTCCGAATGCGCGCTGACCGTCCTCCGAGATGATGTAGTCGAGCATCAACTTGGCGGCGTTGACGTTTTTCGACCCCTTCGGAATGGCGACGCCACGCAGCACAACCGGCTGACCATCGCCGATGAAGCTCCAGCCGAGGATGCGAGCGCGCGCCGGATCATTCAGGCGGGGCCAGAAGGTGATGGCCGAAACAAACCAGCCCGTGGCGTATTCGCCGGAGGTCACCTTTTCGGTCATCGGCCCGCCGGAGCGCTCGAACCGAGGCGAAAGCTTCGCAAGCTGAGCGAACCAGTCCCAGGCCTTCTCGCCGTGCTTCTTCACGAACGCGTAGCTGATGCCATAGCCGAAGGTGGTTTGATGCACGCCGTAGCTGGTGATGCGGTTGCGCCAGGCCTTCTCGTTTGTCACCGCAAGCTCGACGAACTCCGCAAGCGTCTTGGGGCGCTTGCCGTCCGGCACCAGCGTGTTGTTCCAGATCAGCGCCATCGGATCGGACGAAACGGTGTAGACGCCGGGAAACGGCTTCGACCAGTCCGGCCACGCCTGCGCCTCGGGTGACGCATAGTCGAGGATTTCACCGCGCTCCTGGAAGTCGATCCATCCGCCCGGATCAGCCGTTGCGATGAGGTCGCAGGTGCGGCTGTTGGTGCTCCGCTCGGCCAGATAACGTTCAAAGCTCTCGCGGGACGCGGGCAGATCCAGCGTCTCGACCTTGACCTTCGGGTAGAGCTTGTTGAAGCCTTCAATCACGGGCCGCCAGTTTTCGGGCGACATGATCGAATAAATGAGTAGGCTGCTCTCGTTCTGGGCGTCCTCGATGATCTTTTGATAATTCTCAGGATATCCGTTCGGCGCAGCCTGCGCCGTGCCCCGGAGTCCTACAGTCGCGCCGAGGACCGACATCACCATCAAGCTTCTACGATCGATGCCCGACATCCATGTTCCTCCCGCCGCCGCGATTTGTTATGCACATTTATTGGCGCCAATTTGTGCGCAACTAGCTTTGACAAGTCAAGCGCTCCGAAAAGGGAAGCAGCCATGAAAGTACGGAAGGAGCAGAAGAGACTGTTGGCGGTGGAAATCGGTGCCGCCATCCTGCAAGGCGACTATCGGCCGGGCGAATGGTTGCGCCAGATCGACCTGGAGGAGGCCTTCGTTGCGAAACGTTTCGACGTCCGAAGTGCACTGACCCAACTCGCCGCAAGCGGGATGGTGACCCATGTCGAAAATCGTGGGTACCGGGTCGCACAACCCGACCTGAATGTCGTTCGCGAGATATTGGAGATCCGCATGTTGCTGGAGGTTGAAGCGGCAACGCAGGCGTTACCGAATATCGGCCCCATCGAATTTGGAAAAATCAAGCAAGCCCAGAAACTCTTTGAAGATGCTGTGGCGCGCGGCAGCAAAGCGGACCAAGCAAATACTAACGCAGCCTTTCACGACGAGATCTATCGCCATGCAGCAAACCAATCGCTCGCCAGGCTCATCGTCGAAATCCGAAATCGCGCCAGACCAGGACCGATCGCCTTGTGGCCGTCGAATGCCGAGTTGCAAAGAAGTGCTGCACACCACGTCGAGATTGTCGATGCGATCGAGTCTCGCGATCTCGCTGCACTCATTGCAGCAGTGCGGCGCCACATTGCCGAATCCGGCGCCAACTATCCGGCGCGCGATCACAGTCCGACCAAGAAGACCTGAGCAACCTTCGATTAAATTAATGGAGAGAGAGCTGAGGTGTGCTCCCGTTGGTTTGACGCAAGTTTTGGCGTGGCGCGCTGATTCAATCCGTGCCTGAAAGAAACTAACCCCGCCCGCGATAGGGCGCGACGCCCTGCTCGGGTACCCAGAGGCCCCTTGGCACGCGGCCGGTCTGCCAGAATACGTCGATCGGAATGCCGCCGCGCGGGTACCAGTAGCCGCCGATGCGCAGCCATTTTGGCTTGATCTCGGAGGCGATGCGCTTGCCGATCATCACGGTGCAATCCTCGTGGAAGGCGCCGTGATTGCGAAAGCTCGCGATGTAGAGTTTGAGCGACTTCGACTCCAGCAGCCACGCGCCCGGTGCGTAATCGATCATCAGATGCGCGAAATCCGGCTGGCCCGTGACCGGGCAGAGCGAGGTGAATTCCGGCACGGTGAAGCGCACCAGATAGTCCGTACCCTTTTGCGGATTGGGCACGCGGTCGAGCTGGGCTTCTTCCGGTGTGTGCGGCCACTCGACCGCGCGGCCGAGCTGGAGAGATTTTTTCGCCATCGTCGTCATCCTTTTGCGGATGTCGGGATGGACGCAATTGTGGCCGTCGTCAACCGGCGGCGATGGTCTGGATCATGACGATCCGGTCGTTGCCGGATTCGCAGCCCCACAGCTCGCCCGGCCGGCCGTCGAGCTGACGGACATTGGCATTCGCCTTGTCGCTGGCGAACACGTTGAACTGCTCGCTCGCCGGATCAAACCGGAGAATCGCGTTCGCCGAGAAGTCGGTCAGCCAGACCTTGTCCTTGTCGTCGACATAGACCGCGTAGGTGCGGGGGCGCTCGCCCGGCAGCTTCCAGCTCTTCCATGAGCCGTCGGCGGGATCGTGCACCGACACATGCCCGCTGTTCCACTCGCTGACCCAGATCCGGCTCTTCGAATCCGACCAGACGCGCCGTGCCCCCTGGTTCGGCGTCGGCGGCTCGACGACATGAGCATTGCCGGTGGCCGGATCGATCTTGGCGATATAGCTCCCCGCAAGCGAGGCGTACCAGATGTCACCCTTGGGCGTGGCCGTGATGCCGTAGGGACCGACGCCCTTCGGCGCCTTGAACACGCTCATCTCGCCGGACTTCGGCGCGAGGCGGCCGTAGTAACCGGATTGTCCGGTGAACCAGTAGGTCCCGGACTTGTCGAACACGCCGGTGTTGAGATTGGCGGAAGCGAATTTCTCAGGCAGGCGGAACAACGTGACCTTGAGGTCGCTAGGGTCGACACGCGCGATCGCGTTCTGGCCGCCCTCAGTGATCCACGGCGCGCCGTCGGGACCGATCGTCACGCCGTGGGGCGCTGCGCCTTGTCCGAGGCTGACGGTCTCGTACGAGCCATCCTTCGGATCGAGCCTGCCGAGCATGCCCTTGCCTTGTGCGGTGAACCAGATGCGGCCATCGGGCGCCGGCGTGAGATCGTGCAGGCCGATGCCGGGGCTGATGGGGAAATATTTCGTCCGGAACGGGGCCTCTTGGGCAAAACTTGGGCGAACCGTGAGAAGGGCGACACTCGAGGCAAGAAACTGGCGACGATTCATGGCGTTACCCCGACTGTTTCAGATTGAGGTTGGACGCGCAGATCAGATGCGGTCGAGCTTAGTCTGAGGCACTTCACGCGTCAGTCGAAGCGGCCGGTCCAAGCGTTCACATTTGCTTGCGCTCCGTGTAAGACGCGCGGCGAACCGATCAGCTCCAACGAACGGAAGTGCAACATCATGACCGCCATTGTCGACATCATCGGCCGCGAAATCCTGGACAGCCGCGGCAATCCCACCGTCGAGGTCGACGTCGTGCTGGAGGACGGCTCGCTCGGCCGCGCCGCGGTGCCGTCCGGCGCGTCCACCGGTGCCCACGAGGCGGTGGAACTGCGCGACGGCGACAAGGCCCGTTATCTCGGCAAGGGCGTTTCCAAGGCCGTCGGTGCCGTCAACGGCGAGATCTTCGAGGCCTTGAGCGGCATCGATGTCGAGCATCAGGTCCAGATCGACCAGATCATGATCGACCTCGACGGCACGCCGAACAAGAGCCGGTTAGGTGCCAACGCCATCCTCGGCGTTTCGCTCGCCTGCGCCAAGGCGGCCGCGAACTCGCTCGACATGCCGCTCTATCGCTATGTCGGCGGCACCTCGGCGCGGCTTCTGCCGGTGCCGATGATGAACATCATCAATGGCGGCGTGCATGCCGACAATCCGATCGACTTCCAGGAATTCATGATCCTGCCGGTCGGTGCGCCGACCTTCGCCGAGGGCCTGCGCTACGGCGCCGAAGTCTTCCACACGCTGAAGTCCGAGCTGAAGAAGGCCGGCCACAACACCAATGTCGGCGACGAGGGCGGCTTCGCCCCGAATCTGCCGTCGGCCGACGCCGCGCTCGACTTCGTCGTGAACGCGATCGGCAAGGCCGGCTTCAAGGTGGGCAGCGACGTCGTGCTCGGCCTCGACTGCGCCTCGACCGAGTTCTTCAAGGACGGCAAGTACGTCTATGAAGGCGAGGGCAAGACCCGCTCGGTGTCCGAACAGGCCAAGTATCTCGCCGATCTCGTCTCGCGCTATCCGATCGTCACCATCGAGGACGGCATGTCCGAAGACGACATGGACGGCTGGAAAGAGCTCACAGACCTGATCGGCAACAAGTGCCAGCTCGTCGGCGATGATCTCTTCGTCACCAACGTCAAGCGCCTGTCGGACGGCATCAAGGCAGGACGCGCCAACTCGATCCTGATCAAGGTCAACCAGATCGGTACGCTGACCGAGACGCTCGCCGCCGTCGAGATGGCGCACAAGGCCGGCTACACCTCGGTGATGTCGCACCGCTCCGGTGAGACCGAGGATTCCACCATCGCCGATCTCGCGGTCGCCACCAATTGCGGTCAGATCAAGACCGGCTCCCTTGCGCGCTCCGATCGCACCGCCAAATACAATCAGCTCCTGCGCATCGAGCAGCAGCTCGGCAAGCAGGCGCTCTATGCCGGCAAGGCGGCGCTGAAGGCGCTGGCATAAGCCGGCGCTTTGACAGAACACGGGAGGATCGACATGAGCGACGGCAAGACCGGACTGCAACTGCGTTCGCTGATCAAGGCGAGCGGTGAGCTGGAAATCTCGCTCGTCGACGTGCCGACCCCCGAACCCGCCGCGGACGAGGTCGTCGTCCGCGTCGAGGCGACGCCGATCAACCCGTCCGACCTCGGCCTGCTCGTCGGCGCCGCCGACATGAGCACGGCCAAGGCCTCGGGTACGAAAGCTTCGCCCGTGATCACCGCACAGGTGCCCGCAGCCGCGCTGCGGGCGATGGCAGGCCGGCTCGACCAGTCCATGCCGGTCGGCAATGAGGGCGCCGGCGTCGTCATCAGGACCGGCTCGTCGGATGCTCCGAAAGCGCTGATGGGCAAGACGGTGGCGATGATCGGCGGCGCGATGTACGCGCAATATCGCACGCTGAAGGTGAGGGAGTGTCTGCCGCTGCCGGCCGGCACGACGCCCGCCGAAGGCGCATCCTGCTTCGTCAATCCACTCACAGCGCTCGGCATGACCGAGACCATGCGTCGCGAAGGCCACAAGGCGCTGGTGCACACCGCGGCTGCCTCCAATCTCGGGCAGATGCTGAACAAGATCTGCCTCAAGGACGGCATCCCGCTCGTCAACATCGTGCGCAGCAAAGAGCAGGCGGACATCCTGAAGAAGATCGGCGCAAAGCATGTCGTCGACTCCACCTCGCCGAGCTTTCTTGGCGATCTCACCGACGCGCTGGTCGAGACCGGCGCCACCATCGCCTTCGACGCCATCGGCGGCGGCAAGCTCGCCGGTGACATCCTCAATTGCATGGAAGCCGCGATCAACAAGACCGCGAAAGAATATAGCCGCTACGGCTCCAACGTGCACAAGCAGGTCTATGTCTACGGCGCGCTCGACACGCGACCGATCGAACTGCCGCGCGGCTTCGGCATGGCCTGGGGCGTCGGCGGCTGGCTGCTGTTTCCGTTCCTGATGAAGATCGGGCAGGCCGATGCCGCCAAGCTGCGTCAGCGCGTGGTCGACGAATTGAAGACCACCTTTGCCAGCCACTACACCAGGGTGGTCTCGCTCCAGGAAGCGCTCGATCCGGCCAACATCGCCGTGTACGCCAAACGGGCTACCGGCGAAAAATTCCTCATCAACCCAAATAAATCTTCGTGATGTGCTAGGGCACGTCGCCCAAAGAAGGTCTTGCCTTCTGAGCGAAGCGGGAGAACATTCGCGCCGCAATTGAAAGCGGGACAAACCGCACGCAAAGGGGACATCTCCATGACAGATCTCAATCGCCGCCACTTGCTCGCGGGCGCGGCCGCCGTCGGCGCGGCTGCCGTGACCGGACTGGGACCGACCGTTGCCAATGGCGCAGTGCCGCAAAGCGGAGCACAGGCGCCGGGCTTCTACCGCTACAAGATCGGCAGCTTCGAATGCACCTCGATCAACGACGGCGCGCGCAGCTTCCCGATGCCCGACAAGTTCGTCGTCAACGTTCCGAAGGAAGAGGCGCTCGCCGCCGCCGATGCCGCCTACATGCCGAAGGGCATGGTCACGATCCCGTTCAATCCGCAGCTCATCAACACCGGCTCCAAGCTGGTGCTGATCGACAGCGGCAACGGCGTTGCGAATTTCGAGGCGAGCAAGGGCGCGGTCGGCCGTACCCTGCAGAACCTCGCGGCCGCCGGCGTCGATCCCAAGAGCATCGACATCGTGTTGCTGTCGCATCTGCATCCCGACCATACCAACGGCATCCGTTTGGCCGACGGCTCGCTTGCCTTCCCGAATGCGGAGATCATGGTGCCGGCGAAGGACTGGGAGTTTTGGGCCAGCGAGGAGAACGCGGGCAAGGCCTCCAGCGACATGATGAAGAACTACTTCGCGAACGTGAAGAAGACGTTCGCCGGGCTCGAGTCGAAGGTGACGAAGTACGAATGGGGCAAGGAAGTTGCGCCCGGCATCACCTCGATCGCGACGCCCGGCCATACGCCTGGCCACACCTCGTTCGCGGTTGCCTCGGGCAACGCGAAAGTGCTGATCCAGTCCGACGTCACCAACATTCCGGAGCTGTTCCTGCGCAATCCGGATTGGCACGTGGCATTCGACACTGATGCAGCGCTGGCGCAGGAGACCCGCCACAAGTTCTACGACATGGCGGCGGCGGAGAAGGCGACTGTGGTCGGCTTCCACTTCACCTTCCCCTCGGTCGGCCATGTCGAGAAAGACGGCGCGAAATATCGCCTGATCCCGTCGGCCTGGAATCCGACGATCTGATCGCGCACGCCATCGGAAACATCAGGCCGCCTTCGGGCGGCCTGATTGTTTTGGGCAACAGTTCAATTCCGTGAACGCAGCGTTTCCAAATCGGCACGGTTCATGCACTTGCATCCACTGATGCAGCCGGATTAAGTGCGCGACTATCCCGCTGGAGATTAAGGACACAAACCATGGCCTATCACATCGTCACGCTCGTCGGCAGCCTGCGCAAGGAAGGCTTTTCCATCAAGATCGCCAATGCCCTCGCCAAGCTTGCCCCGAGCTCGCTCTCGCTCGAAGTGGTGACGCCAGCGGGCATTTCCTTCTTCAACCAGGACCTCGAGGGCGCGCCGCCCGCCGACTGGCTGGCCTTCCGTGAAAAGCTCCAGAAGTCGAACGGCGTGCTGTTTGTCACCCCCGAATACAACCGCTCGATCCCGGGCGTGCTGAAGAACGCCATCGATGTCGCCTCGCGGCCCTATGGCAAGAGCTCCTTCAACGGCAAGCCGGCTGGCATCATCTCCAACTCGCCGGGTCCGCTCGGTGGTGTCAGCGCAGCCAAGCATCTCCAGAACATCCTGCCCGGCATTGCCGGCCCGATCCTCCAGCAGCCGGAGATTTACCTGAACGGCGTCGGCGACGCCTTCGATGCCGCGGGCAACCTGACCAAGGACTCCCTGAAGACCGTCCTGCAGCAGTACCTCGACGCCTTCGCCGCGCACGTCGCGAAGAACCAGGGCTGACGTAAACACTGCCCGCAACATCGTAGGTCCTCATCCTGAGGAGACCGCGAAGCGGTCATCTCGAAGGATGGCCGCGGGAGACAGCCGGGCCTTCATGGTTCGAGACGGCGCTTCGCGCCTCCTCGCCATGAGGGTCTGGTCGCGTGGTCGGGCAGGGGTAGGCCAGCAAGCTGGAATTAGCACTCCCTTAACCAACCTGTCCCATCTTGCCGGACATGGTCTCCCGCGCGCGCCTGAAGTCGATCCTGACCGGCCTTGCTCTCTACACGATGGCGGCCGCCATCGTCGGCTATTTCGGCATCAATGCCTATACCGGCAAGTACGGCCTGAACGCGCGCCAGGAGCTCGACCAGGAGATCATCGCGCTGACCAGCGAACTGGCGCAGCTCAAGCGCGAGCGCGCCAGGAGCGAGCAGCGCGTGTCACTGCTCCGCAGGGAAAAGATCGACCCGGATATGCTCGACGAGCGGGCGCGCTTCCAGCTCGACTACGTCAATCCGCATGATCTCGTTCGGATGAACCCGACGAACTGACGCTTTCCGAAACTTCCGCAACTGGTGTCGAAAGTCGGCGTCGACTTCCGATAGCCTCGTACCGAAAGTCGTAAGGCGTTGTCGGATTGTCGCCTTGACGGCGGCGCGGCGCTGGGTTCATGGCATGGGCTGCGTGCAGGGCCGGCCAAGGTTGACGCAGATCAATCGGGCTGTGCCGCCACCGCGTAGACTGTTCTCGGAGGAAACAGTGATGAATGGGCCAATGTCCCGGCATCACGCGGCCCGCGTCGAGGCCGCCATCGTATCAGGCCAGGCGGCCCGCTCCGCGCTCGTGGCCTCGTGGCGGCGCGCGTCCCGACTGCATCACCTCGATCCTGGCGGCCGCAGCCCGCCGCTGCGGCTGAGCGACGCCGAATTGCGCCAGGCGCGCGAGCGCATCGGGCCGCTTCTGGCGGCCGCGCAAGCCGCGATGGACCGGCTTTATCAGGCTGTGGGCGCAGCCGGCTGCTGCGTGCTGCTTGCCGACGGGAAGGGCGTGCCGGTCGACCGTCGCGGCACGCCGGCCGACGACGCGACGTTTCAATCCTGGGGCCTGTGGACCGGCGCGCTGTGGAGCGAGGAGCACGAGGGCACCAACGGCATCGGCACCTGCGTTGTCGAGCAGCGGCCGCTGACGATCGACCGCGACCAGCACTTCTTCACCCGCAATACGCTTCTGAGTTGCACCGCCGTTCCGATCTACGACCATAACGGGATGTTTGCCGGCGTACTCGACGTCTCCTCCTGCCGCGCCGACCGCACCGACGCCATCTCCAGCCTGATCGCGCTTGCGGCGGGCGAAGCGGCAAAGCGCATCGAGGCCGATCTGTTTCGCCGCGCCTTTGCCCATGCCCGCATCCTGCTGACGCCTGCCTCCGACGGCCAGGGCGGCGGTCTCGTCGCGGTCGATGCTGATGATCTCGTGATTGGCGCGACCCGATCCGCCCGGGTGGGACTCGGGATCGCGCCCGGTCGCCCGTTACGGCCGATGCCTGCGGCCGATCTTCTCGGCGGCGATACGGCGCACGATCATCTTGCCGGCGGTCAGCGCGCGGTGCTGCAGCGGGCGCTGCTGCGCGCGGGCGGCAATGTTTCGGCGGCCGCCAAGGCCCTCGGCGTCAGCCGTGCCACGCTGCATCGAAAGCTTAAGCGGTTTGAACTGAAGCACTAAGCCCCAGTTCCTTTCCACGCACATAACTGAACCCTCATGGTGAGGAGGCGCGAAGCGCCGTCTCGAACCATGAAAGGCCCCGCTGTCGCCCGCGGCCATCCTTCGAGGCGCCCAACGGGCGTGCTCCTCGGGATGAGGCCGGGGTATCTTGTGGCCACGTCACCTGTCGCAGAACTGCGACAGGTCGGCCTGACCATCGCTTCCGCCCGGGCTGACAGGAAATCGCTCCCGCGAGATCGTCGGTGCAAGTCGCACAGGCGCAAACGCACGCGACGAATTGCGCAAACAGCAACATCGGGAGTGATCAATGAACAAGGTGGAATTCCTCAGCGTCACCAAAGTTCCCTTCGCCGCACGCTATGACAATTTCATCGGCGGCAAGTTCGTCGCGCCGATCTCGGGGCGGTATTTCGACAACGCCTCGCCGGTGAATGGCCAAGTCGTCTGCAAGATCGCGCGCTCCGACCATCAAGACGTCGAGGTCGCGCTCGACGCTGCGCACGCCGCCAAGGCCGCCTGGGGCCGCACCAGCGCCGCCGGACGCGCCGCGATCCTGAACAAGATCGCCGACCGCATGGAGCAGAATCTCGAGCGCCTTGCGATCGCCGAGACCTGGGACAATGGCAAGCCGATCCGTGAGACCCGCGCTGCCGACCTGCCGCTCGCGATCGATCACTTCCGCTATTTCGCCGGCGTCGTGCGCGCCCAGGAAGGCTCGATCGGCGAGATCGATCACGACACCATCGCCTACCATTTCCATGAACCGCTCGGCGTCGTCGGCCAGATCATTCCCTGGAATTTCCCGTTGTTAATGGCGTGCTGGAAGCTTGCGCCGGCGCTCGCCGCCGGCAATTGCGTGGTGCTCAAGCCCGCCGAGCAGACGCCGGCCTCGATCATGGTGTGGGCCGAGATCATCGGCGACCTTCTGCCGCCCGGCGTCCTCAACATCGTCAACGGCTTTGGCCTCGAAGCCGGCAAGCCGCTCGCCTCGAGCCCGCGGATCGCCAAGATCGCCTTCACCGGCGAGACCACGACGGGCCGGCTGATCATGCAATATGCCAGCCAGAACCTCATTCCCGTCACGCTCGAGCTCGGCGGCAAATCGCCGAACATCTTCTTCAAGGACGTGGCTGCAGAAGATGACGACTTCTTCGATAAGGCGATCGAAGGCTTTGTGATGTTTGCGCTCAATCAGGGCGAGGTCTGCACCTGTCCGAGCCGCGCGCTGATCCATGAGGATATCTACGACCGCTTCATGGAGCGGGCGTTAAAGCGTGTCGCTGCCATCAAGCAGGGCGATCCGCGCGAGGCCGATACGATGATCGGCGCCCAAGCCTCCGGCGAGCAGTTGGAGAAGATTCTGTCGTATATCGACATCGGCAGGAGCGAGGGCGCAAAGGTTTTGGCCGGCGGTGGCCGCGCCAGCCTGAGCGGCGATCTCGCCGGCGGCTACTACGTCCAGCCAACCGTATTCCAGGGTCACAACAAGATGCGGATCTTCCAGGAGGAGATCTTTGGGCCCGTCGTTTCGGTCACGACCTTCAAGACCGACGATGAGGCACTCGCGATCGCCAACGACACGCTCTACGGCCTTGGGGCCGGCGTCTGGAGCCGCGATGCCAACCGCTGCTACCGCTTCGGCCGCGCCATCCAGGCCGGTCGGGTCTGGACCAACTGCTATCACGCTTATCCCGCGCACGCAGCGTTTGGCGGCTACAAGCAGTCGGGCGTGGGGCGCGAGACCCACAAGATGATGCTCGATCACTACCAGCAGACCAAGAACCTGCTCGTCAGCTACAGCCCGAAGAAGCTCGGCTTCTTCTGACAAGGACTTGATCGGCAGAGCCGACAAGGACTTGATCGATCGGCGGAGCGGAGAGGGCGGCGCCGTTGCGGCGCCGCCTTGCTCCAAATCGATACCTCGCACCTTGACGCGGTCTCGAATCTGGTCCGCACGCCGCGGCGATTAGATTTGTTGCCCGATCGGCGCCAAACATTTTGCAATATTTCGGCCACGTTGCAGTGCGGCATAAATGAAAGCCGCGCCGCGGCGCCGCAGCGCTTTCGCATGCGTTTGACTTGGGTTAGAGAGGGCGAAAGTTTTCTCTGACCCGGAATTCCCATGGCCGCACCCAAGAAAGCCGCCGCAAGCGCTCCACAGGACAAGACCAACGGCGGCTCGCCACCGGGATTCACGAAGGAACAGGAGCTCAAGGCGCTCCGCGACATGCTCCTGATCCGGCGGTTCGAGGAAAAGGCTGGCCAGCTCTACGGCATGGGCGCGATTGGCGGCTTCTGCCATCTTTATATCGGCCAGGAGGCCGTGGTGGTCGGCATGCAGATGGCCCTGAAGGACGGCGATCAGGTCATCACCGGTTACCGCGATCACGGCCACATGCTCGCCACCGGCATGGAGGCCAAGGGCGTCATGGCCGAGCTCACCGGCCGCCGCGGCGGATATTCCAAGGGCAAGGGCGGCTCCATGCACATGTTCAGCGTGGAGAAGAAGTTTTACGGCGGCCATGGCATCGTCGGCGCCCAGGTCTCGCTCGGTGCGGGGCTCGCCTTCGCCAATCACTATCGCGGCAACGACAACGTCGCCGTCACCTATTTCGGCGATGGTGCTGCCAATCAAGGCCAGGTCTATGAGAGCTTCAACATGGCGGAGCTCTGGAAACTGCCGGTGATCTTCGTCATCGAGAACAATCGCTACGCCATGGGCACGTCGGTCTCGCGCGCCTCGGCGCAGCAGGATTTTTCCAAGCGCGGCCTGTCCTTCAACATCCCCGGTCATCAGGTCGACGGCATGGACGTCCGCGCGGTGAAGGCCGCCGCCGACGAGGCGGTCGCCTGGTGCCGCGCCGGCAAGGGTCCGGTCATCCTGGAAATGCAGACCTACCGCTATCGCGGCCACTCGATGTCCGATCCCGCAAAGTACCGAACGCGCGAGGAGGTCGAGAAGGTTCGCCACGACCAGGATCCGATCGAGCAGGTGCGCAACCGCCTGCTGGCGGCCAAGGTGAGCGAACAGGATCTCAAGGCGATCGACGCCGAGGTTCGCGACATCGTCAACGCCTCCGCCGACTTTGCCCAGCATGACCCCGAGCCGGATGCTTCCGAGCTCTGGACCGACGTTTACCGCTGAACGCGCGCAAGCTTTCTTTTGGAGTCGATATGCCAATTCAAGTGCTGATGCCCGCGCTCTCGCCCACGATGGAAAAGGGCAACCTCGCCAAATGGCTGAAAAAAGAGGGCGAGCAGATCAAGTCGGGTGATGTGATCGCCGAGATCGAGACCGACAAGGCGACCATGGAGGTCGAGGCGACCGACGAGGGGACGCTTGGCCAGATCCTGATCCCCGAAGGCACCGCCGACGTTGCCGTGAACACGCCGATCGCGACGATCCTTGCCGACGGCGAGAGCGCCGCTGATCTTGCCAAGGCACCGGCGCCCGCCAAGCAGGAGAAGGCCGCGGAAGCGCCGCCTGCCGCAGCGAAGGCCGAGGCGCCGCAGCCGAAGCCCGCTGCGCCCTCCGCGCCGCGGGCCGTCGCCGAGCCCGATCCGGAAGTGCCCGCCGGCACCGAAATGGTGACGCAGACCATCCGCGAAGCCCTGCGCGATGCCATGGCCGAGGAGATGCGCCGCGACGCCGACGTCTTCGTGATGGGCGAAGAGGTCGCCGAATATCAGGGCGCCTACAAGGTCACCCAGGGCCTGCTCCAGGAATTCGGCGCGAGGCGCGTGATCGACACCCCGATCACCGAGCACGGCTTTGCCGGTGTCGGCATCGGCGCCGCGATGGCCGGGCTGAAGCCGGTCGTCGAGTTCATGACCTTCAACTTCGCCATGCAGGCGATGGACCAGATCATCAACTCCGCCGCCAAGACGCTCTATATGTCCGGCGGCCAGATGGGCTGCTCGATCGTGTTCCGCGGACCCAACGGCGCGGCCGCCCGCGTCGCCGCGCAGCACAGCCAGGATTACTCCGCCTGGTACTCGCACATTCCAGGCCTGAAGGTGGTCGCGCCTTATTCGGCGGCCGACGCCAAGGGTCTGCTCAAGGCCGCGATCCGCGATCCCAATCCGGTGATCTTCCTCGAGAACGAGGTGCTCTACGGCCATACCGGTGAGGTGCCGAAGCTCGACGACTACGTGATCCCGATCGGCAAGGCGCGAATCGTGCGCTCGGGCGGCCACGTCACCATCATCTCCTGGTCGAACGGCATGACCTACGCGCTCAAGGCCGCCGACGAGCTTGCCAAGGACGGCATCGAGGCCGAGGTCATCGATCTGCGCACGCTGCGGCCGATGGACACCGAGACCATCGTCAACTCGGTCAAGAAGACCGGCCGGGCGGTCACGGTGGAGGAGGGCTGGGCGCAAAGCGGCGTTGGCGCCGAGATCGCCGCCCGCATCATGGAGCACGCTTTCGACTATCTCGACGCGCCGGTGACGCGCGTCTCCGGCAAGGATGTGCCGATGCCCTATGCCGCGAACCTGGAGAAGCTTGCGCTGCCCTCGGCGGCTGAAGTGGTCGAGGCCGCCAAAGCGGTCTGCTACAGGTAGACCATGGCGGGCCCGAAGGAGCAGCCATTACCGCCCGACGTTATCGCCCGCGAGGACGCGGTCGAGATCCTGCGCGTGTTCGTGCTGGAGGGCGGGCTGTCGATGGCATTCCAGCGCGCCTTCGAAGAGCCCGACATGTGGGGTCTTTTGCTGGTCGATCTCGCCCGCCACGCCGCACGCGCCTATGCCCGCGAGAGCGAGTACACCGAAGAAGAGGCGCTGGGCCGGATCCTCGACATGTTCCAGGCCGAGATCGACCGGCCGACTGACATGGGCGCCACCACGCCGCGCGGACAGAAGGGGCACTGAGCGTGGCGGTCGAATCCCATCACTATGATTTCATGCTGGAGGCGATCCGCGAGGCGGAGGCTTCGATCGCGCAGGGCGGCCTGCCGATCGGTGCCGTGCTGACACGCGACAAGAAGATCATTGCCCGCGGCCACAACAACCGTGTGCAGGAAAAGAACGTCATCCTGCACGGCGAGATGAGCTGCCTGCGCGACGCCGGCGTGATCTCGTTTCACGACACCGTCATGTACACCACGCTGTCGCCATGCTCGATGTGCGCCGGCGCGCTTGGCCTGTTCAAGGTCTCGCTGGTGGTGATCGGGGAGTCCGTCACGTTTCCCGGCTCCAAGGACATTCTCGACAAGTTCGCCATCCCCTGGATCGATCTTGCCGACGACCGCTCCATCACCATGATGAAGACGTGGCGTTCCAATCCCGCCAATGAGCGCCTGTGGCAGGGCGACATCGGCAACTAAACCTGGTCTGTTCGTCTTCCTGTGGAGGACGACGTTTTGAGAAGTTCTTCGTGAGGTCAGCATGCCCATCAACATCCTGATGCCAGCTCTCTCGCCGACGATGGAGAAGGGCAACCTCGCCAAGTGGCTGAAGAAAGAGGGCGACAAGGTCAAATCGGGCGACGTCATCGCCGAGATCGAGACCGACAAGGCCACCATGGAGGTCGAGGCCATCGACGAGGGCACGATTGCCAAAATCCTTGTGCCCGAAGGCACCCAGGACGTCGCGGTCAACGACGTCATCGCAGTTCTCGCCGGGGAAGGCGAGGACGTGAAGGCCGCGAGCGCGGGCGCTGCGAAGCCCAGCGCCTCGGCCGTACCGCCCAAGGCACCTGAGAAGGCCGCCGAAGCACCGGCTCCCGCGCCTGCGCCCGCTGCGCCGAAGGCTGCACCGCCCGCCGCTTCGCCGGCGCCGCAGGCCGCAACACCCGCCGTGCAGGGCAACGGCCAGGGCGGCCGCGTGTTCTCGTCACCGTTGGCGCGCCGGCTTGCCAAGGACGCCGGCATCGAGATTGCGATGGTGACGGGCACTGGCCCGCACGGACGCGTAGTCGCGCGCGATGTCGAACAGGCCAAGTCCGGCAAGGGCCTGAAGGCGCCCGGAGCCGCGCCGTCCGCCGGTCCCGCAATCGCGCCAACCATGTCGGACAAGCAGATCCTGGCGTTGTTCGAGCCCGGCTCCTACGACATCGTCCCGCATGACGGCATGCGCCGCACCATCGCGCAGCGCCTGACCGCATCGGTGCAGCAGGTCCCGCACTTCTACCTCACCATCGACTGCGACATCGGCAAGCTGCTCGTCGCGCGCGAGGAGATCAACGCGGCCGCTCCAAAGGACAAGGAGAAGAAGCCGCTCTACAAGATCTCGGTCAACGACTTCGTCATCAAGGCGATGGCGGTCGCGCTGCAGAAGATCCCGAACTGCAATGTGAGCTGGACCGAGTCCGGCATGGTCAAGCATCACCATTCCGACGTCGGCGTCGCCGTGGCGATGCCCGGCGGCCTGATCACGCCGATCATTCGCAAGGCGGAGACCAAGACACTCTCGACCATCTCCAACGAGATGAAGGATTTTGCGGCGCGGGCCCGCTCACGCAAGCTGAAGCCCGAGGAGTACCAGGGCGGCACCACGGCCGTGTCCAACCTCGGCATGTACGGCATCAACCACTTCACCGCTGTGATCAACCCGCCGCACGCGACCATCCTCGCGGTCGGCACCTCGGAAGAGCGCCCCGTGGTCCGTGGCGGCAAGATCGAGATCGCGCAGATGATGAGCGTGACCTTGTCGTGCGATCACCGTGCCATCGACGGCGCGCTCGGCGCCGAGCTGATCGGCGCCTTCAAGCAGCTCATCGAAAACCCCGTCATGATGATGGTGTGACGACGAAAGCATCCGCGTCGTCATTGCGAGCCATCGGTTCTGCGTAAAGCGCAGCCCGATGGCAGGCTCCGCGAAGCAGTCCAGGGCGCTACCGGCAGGCTGGATTGCTTCGTCGCAAGAGCTCCTCGCAATGACGGTCTCGAACATTCAGGCCGGTCGAACGGGAACGAGCGTACAGCATGGCCGATACATCCTTCGACGTCATCATCATCGGCTCCGGCCCCGGCGGCTACGTCACCGCGATCCGTGCCGCGCAACTCGGCTTCAAGACCGCGATCGTCGAGAAGTCCTATCTCGGCGGCATCTGCCTGAACTGGGGCTGCATTCCGACGAAAGCGCTGCTGCGCTCGGCCGAGATCTATCATTACATGCAGCACGCCAAGGACTACGGCCTGTCGGCGGAGAAAGTCTCGTTCGATGCGAAAGCCGTGGTGCAGCGCTCGCGCGGCGTCTCGAGCCGGCTGAACGACGGCGTCGGCTTCCTGATGAAGAAGAACAAGGTGAGCGTCATCTGGGGCGCCGCCTCGATCGATGCGCCGGGCAAGATCACCGTGAAGAAGTCCGACGTCGAGGCACCGAAGGGCGCGCTCGGCGAGGGGGCCTATCAGGCCAAGCACATCATCGTCGCGACCGGGGCGCGGCCGCGCGTGCTGCCCGGGCTCGAGCCGGACAAGAAGCTGGTCTGGACCTATTTCGAGGCGATGGTGCCGGAGCGGATTCCGAAGTCGCTCCTCGTCGTCGGCTCCGGCGCAATCGGCATCGAGTTCGCTTCCTTCTTCCACACCATGGGCTCCAATGTGACCGTGGTCGAGGTGCTGCCGCAGATCTTGCCCGTCGAGGACGCAGAGATCGCAGGCCTTGCGCGAAAGCGTTTCGAGAAGCAGGGCATCAAGATCATGTCCTCGACCAAGGTGACCAAGCTCGAGAAGAAGGCCGACAGCGTCGTTGCGACCATCGACGACGGCAAGGGCAAGCCGGTCACCACCGAGTTCGAGCGTGTGATCTCGGCGGTCGGCGTCGTCGGCAACATCGAGAATCTTGGGCTCGAAAAGCTCGGCGTCAAAACCGACCGCGGCTGTATCGTGATCGACGGCTACGGCAAGACCAACGTTCCCGGCATCTACGCCATCGGCGACGTTTCCGGGCCGCCGATGTTGGCCCACAAGGCCGAGCATGAGGGCGTGATCTGCGTCGAGGCGATCAAGGGCTTGCATCCGCACGCCATGGAAAAGAACATGATCCCGGGCTGCACCTATTGCCATCCGCAGGTCGCTTCCGTCGGCCTGACCGAAGCCAAGGCCAAGGAGAATGGCCGCGAGATCCGAGTCGGCCGCTTCCCCTTCGTCGGCAACGGCAAGTCGATCGCGCTCGGCGAGGACCAGGGGCTGGTCAAGGTCATCTTCGACAAGAAGACCGGCCAGCTCCTCGGTGCGCACATGATCGGCGCTGAGGTCACCGAGCTGATCCAGGGCTACGTGGTCGCCATGAACCTGGAGACGACGGAAGAGGAACTGATGCACACGGTCTTCCCGCATCCGACGCTATCGGAGATGATGAAGGAAGCCGTGCTGGATGCCTACGGGCGGGTGCTGAATATTTGATCGGGCTGAAGATCCGCGTCGCGCGGCGATAGCAGTCCCGTCATCCTGAGGTGCGAGCTGCGCAGTGCATCGCAACGCGCTGGGCGCCTCGAAGGATGAACGGCCAGGATTCCGCAGGCGGGCCGTCGGCCTTCGAGGCCTCAGCTTCGCTCCGGCACCTCAGGGTGACGGATTGAGTAGGGAATAGACCAGAACAAGAAGAGGGACGAACCCATGCAAGACAACGACAACCTCACCATCGAACGCCCGACCTTCGTCACCCATCTCGAATGCGCGATGGAAGGCGACCATTATCCCGCCGACCAGGTCCACAACCTCTCCAAGGCCGGCAAGCCGCTTTTGGTGCGCTATGATCTCGCCGGCGTGAAGAAGGCGCTGACGAAGGATGCGCTGGCGCAACGTCCGGCGGACATGTGGCGCTACCGCGAGCTTTTGCCGGTCCGCAAATGCAAGGACATCGTCTCGCTCGGCGAGGTCACCACGCCATTGATCCGGCTGCCGAAGCTCGGGGCAAAACTCGGCGGCGGCGAGATCATCGTCAAGGACGAGGGGCGCCTGCCGACCGGCTCGTTCAAGGCGCGCGGCTTGGTGATGGCGGTGTCGATGGGCAAGGCGCTCGGCATCAAGCACATGGCGATGCCGACCAACGGCAACGCAGGCGCCGCGGTCGCGGCCTATGCGACGGCCTGCGGCATCAAGACCACGATCTTCTGCCCGGCCGATACGCCCGAGGTGAACGTCAGCGAGATCGAGCTCCAGGGCGCGACCGTCTACCGCGTCAACGGCTATATCGACGATTGCGGCAAGATCGTCGGCGAGGGCAAGGCCAAGGTCGGCTGGTTCGACACCTCGACGCTGAAGGAGCCGTACCGGATCGAGGGCAAGAAGACTATGGGGCTGGAGCTCGCCGAGCAGCTCGGCTGGGACGTGCCCGACGTGATCTTCTACCCGACCGGCGGCGGTACCGGCCTGATCGGCATGTGGAAGGCCTTCGATGAGCTCGAGAAGATCGGCTTCATCGGTGCCAAGCGCCCGCGCATGGTCGCGGTCCAGGCGTCGGGCTGCGCGCCGATGGTCCGCGCCTATGAGGCGGGCACCGAGCATGCGACGCGCTGGGAGGATGCCCACACCATCGCCTCCGGCATCCGCGTGCCGCAGGCGATCGGCGATTTCCTGATCCTGCGCGCCGTGCGCGAGAGCAAGGGCTTTGCCATCGCGGTCGACGACGACAAGATTTCGTCCGCGCTGAACGAGGTTGCGCGCGAGGAGGGGCTGTTGCTGTGCCCGGAAGGCGCCGCCACCTACGCCGCCTACAAGC
Organism: Bradyrhizobium sp. ISRA442; assembly: GCF_038085055.1. Taxonomy (NCBI): domain Bacteria; kingdom Pseudomonadati; phylum Pseudomonadota; class Alphaproteobacteria; order Hyphomicrobiales; family Nitrobacteraceae; genus Bradyrhizobium; species Bradyrhizobium sp. ISRA442. The sequence continues at coordinate 140,542 of NZ_JALGCN010000007.1, read as the reverse complement.
AGAGTCTGGCCGACGGCCGCGTCGGCAAGACCGATCGCGTGATGTTGTTCAACTGCGCGACCGGTCTGAAATATCCGCTGCCGCCGGTCACCCGCACGCTCGATCGCCACAAGCCGATCGACTACTCGCAGTTCTAGCGCGGGACCAAGCGGCCGGAGCGCGACGAACGCGCTCCGGCGCGGCAATACGTCACGAATGATCCCTCTTCCCCTACGCGGGGAGAGGACAAAAAATAAGAATGACATTGCTGGGGAGACGACAATGAAGAAGGCCGTCTGGGCCGGGCTGATCGGCATTCTCGCGTTGACGGGCGTTGCGCGTGCCGACGATTTTCCCTCACACCCCATCACCATCATCGTGCCGTTCGCGGCCGGCGGCCCCTCGGACGCGATGGCGCGGGTGCTTGCCGAGCGGATGCGGGTGACGCTCGGACAGGCCGTGGTGATCGAGAACGTCACCGGGGCCGGCGGCTCGATCGGCGTCGGCCGTGCCGTGCATTCGCCGCCCGACGGCTACACCATCTCCTTCGGCCATCTCGGCACCCATGTCGCCAACGGCGCCGTCTACAAGCTCAACTACGATTTGGTTGCCGATCTCGAACCGGTGGTGTTGCTGCCGAGCAACCCGATGATCGTCGTCAGCAAAAATGCCGTGCCTGCGACCTCGCTGAAGGACCTGCTGGCCTGGCTCAAATCGCGGCCGTCACCCGCGACCGCCGGCACGGCCGGCGCGGGCTCCGGCAGCCACATAGCCGGCGTCTATTTCGAAAGCGTCACCGGCATCAAGCTGCAATACGTACCGTATCGCGGCACCGGCCCCGCCCTGAACGATCTCATCGCGGGGCAGATCGACATCATCGTCGACCAGACCTCCAACTCGATCAACCAGGTCCGCGCCGGCACCATCCGCGCCTATGCGATCAGCGACGACAAGCGCCTGTCCTCGGCGCCGGAGATTCCGACCGCGGCAGAGGCGGGTCTTAAAGGCTTCAACATGACGCTGTGGTCGGGAATGTGGGTGCCGAAGGGCACGCCGAAGGAGATCGTGACCAAGCTCAACGCCGCGGCGGTGGAAGCGCTGAACGATCCCGCGGTGAAGAAGCAGCTTGAAAACCAGGGCCTGGAGATGACGCCCAAGGATCAGCTCACCCCAGAAGCCCTCGGCGCACGCCAGAAAGCCGAGATCGCAAAATGGTGGCCGATCATCAAGGCCGCCAATATCAAGGTGGATTGAGGCGCCTCGCCAGGGCGAGTGTGGCCGCATCAGATGGCGGCGTCACCGGGCGCCGACAGCGCCGTCTCCAGACATTGAATCAGGGCGGGCGTGGAAAATGGCTTGGCGAGAAAGCAGATCGCGCCGGCTCTCAATGCGCGGTCACGCACGGCATCGTCCGGAAAGGCCGTCACGAAGATGAAGGGCGTGCGGCGGCCGAGGCCGCGCATATGCGTCAACAGATCAACGCCGCTCATGGCCGACATCTGTACATCCGCGATCACGCAGGAGGTCGTGTTGAGTTCGGCCGATTGGAGAAATTCGCGAGCGGAGCCAAAGGTGTAGACCGTGTATCCCCGCGACGTCAGGAGATTGTTCGTCGCAAGGCGGACGGATGGATCATCGTCGACGACAGAAATGATCGAAGGGACTGACAAGAAGATCGCTCCTGATCGGGGAGCCGCCGACCTTGGCGCAGCCGCCCACTGGAAAGTGGGCCCCCGGAGCGAACTTGAAAAGCATACTTAGGTTTGCAGGTTCCCCCTGGTGCGAGAGATCCCGAGTGCCTCCGTCATTCTGACGAGATCGGCCAATGACTTCGCGCCCATCTTCCGCATGATCTGCCCGCGATAGATCTTGACGGTAATCTCCGCCAAGCCAAGCTCGGCAGCGACCTGCTTGTTCATCAGGCCGGACGCGACCAAGGTGAGGACGTCGCGCTGGCGCACTGTCAGGCTTTCGAAGCGGGACCGCACGCCCGAGACCGACTTCTCCGCATCGCGCCGCTTGCGATCCCGTTCGATCGCAGCCTGCACCGCATCCAGCATGTCCTGGTCGCGCACCGGCTTGGTCAGAAAATCGACCGCGCCGCTTTTCATCGCCCTGACGGTCATTGGAATATCGCCATGGCCGGTGATGAAGATGATGGGCGTGTGAATATTGGCCTTGGCGAGGTCCGCCTGGAGGTCGAGGCCGCTTGAGCCCGGTAGGCGGATGTCGAGCACGAGGCAGCTCGGCACCGCCGGCGGTTTGGCGTCCATGATCTCGGCCGCCGAGCCGAAGGCCTCGACCTTGAGGCCGACCGATTGAAAGAGATTGGTGAGTGCGCGACGCATCGACGGATCGTCGTCGACAATCAGGACGATCGGACCATCGGCGCTCGCCTGCGTCTGGGTCGGCTTGGGGTGGTCGATCACGACGTGTCCTCGTGCGGCAAGGGCAGGGCGATCTGGAATGTTGCACCGCCTCCGTCGTTGGGAAAGGCCGAAAGCCGACCTGCATGAGCCTCGATGATCGATCTGCAGATCGAGAGCCCCATCCCCAGGCCGCCTGATTTGGTGGTGAAGAAGGGCGTGAAGATGCGGTCCGCTACGTCCTTGCCAAGACCGACACCGCAATCCGTCACGGTGAGGAGCAGCCGGCCGTCGCCGTCATCGCTCGCCCGGCTGGAGCGGATCGTCAGCTCGCGCGGGCGGTCGACATTGGTTTGCATGGCTTCGATGCCGTTCATCACCAGGTTGATCAGCACCTGCTGGAGCTGAATCCGGTCGCCGCAAATGCTGGGCAGGTCGGACGTCAACTCCATTCGCACCGACACAGCATGGGTGGCGAGCTCGCGCCGAACGAGGGCCACCGCCTCCCTGACGACCTGGTTGATGTCGAGTGGACCCACTTCGATCTCGGTCTTCTTCGCAAGTGCCCTGATCCGGCGGATCACCTCGCTGGCCCGATTGGCATCCTCGACGATCCATTCCGCGGAACGGCGCGCAGCCTTCAGATCAGCAGGTTGGCGGCCGAGCCAGCCGATGCAGGCGTCCGCATTGGAGATCACGGCGGCAATAGGCTGGGTGATTTCATGGGCAATCGAGGCCGTGAGCTCGCCGAGCGTCGTGACGCGCGTGACGTGGGTAAGCTCGGCTTGCGCTCTGCGCAGCGCTTCTTCGGCCTGCTCGGCGCGGATCGCCGCCGTTACGTCGGTGCTGACGCCACGATAGCCGAGAAAATTGCCGCTCGCGTCATGGAAGGGCTTGCCGCTGGTGCGCACGTAGATTGGAGATCCGTTGCGATCCTTGCTGTGGTAGATCAGGTCGCGGAACGGAAGGTGGGCATCGAGCGCCGCGCGATGCTGCTCCCACTTCTCCGGCTCGAGCTCGGCATCGGGAGGAATGTCCCAACGGGTCAGGCCGATCAAACCCGTCGGCGGGGCGGTGGACGTATCGGTGTGTTCCGATATCCGCGTGATGCGGTGGTCCGGGCCGGTCTCCCAAAACCAGTCCGATGCGGTTTCGGCGTAGTCGCGGAATCGTTGCTCGGATGTCTTGAGCTCGTCGAATGCCCTTTGTAGCGCTTCCTTGGCGGCGACCTGCTCGGTGACGTCCACATGTGTGCCGATGATTTCCATCACTTCGCCGTCGCTCCCTATGACGGGATGCCCCTCGGTATGGACACGTCTGATCGAGCCGTCCGGGCGCGCAATGCGAAAGTCGACTTCGAAGGGCTTCTTTTCCCGGATTGCCTGGGCTTCCACCTCGACAATTCGTCGAAAGTCCTCGGGCAGGATACGTTGCTGGAAAGCCCGCGCCGGTAGATCGATCTGGTCCGGCTCGAATCCAAACAGGCGGTACAGTTCAGCCGACCGGTAGGCGAACTCCTGACGGCGCACGTCCCAGGCCCAGCTACTTGTGTGGCTGAGCCGTTGGGCCTCGGCCAAATAGGCCTCGCTGCGACGCAGCCTCTGTTCCGCCTCCTTTGCAACCGTGACATCGGTGACAGCCCCGACGAACTCGATGCGCCCGGACGCATGTCGCACCGCGCGCGCCACGGAGTGCAGATATTTGACGGATCCATCCGGCATCAGCAGGCGATATTCGTGGTCGAAATCCTCTGCTTCGCGGTAAGCCCGATCAAGCGTCCTTCGGACCGTGTCGCGATCTTCGGGATGGATGCGCTGAAAGACGAAGTTCAGGGTCGGCTTTGTCGCCGGGTCGCATTGGAAGATGCGAAAGGTCTCCCTTGACCAGACGGCCTCGCCTGTCGCGAGGCTCAAGCCGAAGCTGCCGGTGCGGCTCAATTCCTGTGCCTGGGCGAGGTAGGCCTCGCTCTGCCGGAGCGCATCCTCCGCTTCCTTGCGCTGGGTGATGTTCTCGCAGGCGACCAGCACGATCGGCGTGCCGTCGCCGCGCAGCATCGCCTTGGCGTTTTCACGGACCCAGAGCACCGAACCGTCCTTCCGGAACTTGCGAATCTCCCAGGTATGCGACTGGTCCACGGTTTCCAGGCACAACGCGATGCACCGACGGACGGCGTCGTGGTCCTCCTCGAAGAAGACGTTCAGCACGGATTGGCCGATTAGCTCGGGCGCCGTGTAGCCGAGCTGTGCGGCGCCGAACGTATTCACGTTGAGCACGGTTCCGGCCGGATCGACCATGAAGTACATGACCGGATTGTGCTCGAACACCTCGCGCCACTGCTTCACGGCGTCGCGCAGATCGCTGATGTCCTGCCGCGGATCATCTCCGACCGCGGGCTTGTCCTTCTCGCCATTGCCGAATGATCGAAGCGCCGCGAGGCCGCCGAGCAGCAATTGTGCGGCCGAATTCCCAAATTTTGCGATCTGGCCAGGCATCATCGCAGGCGTCCCGGCGCGCATGGTCGATGTGAGTAGAGCACTTTGGAACAAGGGGAGCAATTCTCCTTCTGACCAAAGCCGGGCTTTGCGTCCGTTTCGCGGGCACCGTGCAGCCTGCGAGCGTTGCGCCGTCTCGTTGCGCGAGGTCGGCAAAAGCTCCGGAGTACTACGGAACAAACCTACGTATAGCTCGCCCATCCCTAGTTCTAGCGCGCATTTACCTCCGTACAATTGAGCGAGCGGTTGCGCGGGGAATAGTCTTGCGGCCAATCGAGAGGAGTCGATTTGCGGAGCACAAATTGCCGAGAAGCTCGGTGTGCTGCACCCAAAGAGCCGGGCTCCGCCTCCGCCGCCCTGACTTCCCGGATGAATTGGCGGGGCACGATTGAGAAGCCGCATTTTCCGTGACGACCGTGGTGACCGCGCATTTGCGCACAAGGAAGCCAGGACCCCCGAGAGGTCAAAGGAGAGGACAATGTGCGATAGGTCTGAACACTCCGAGCGCCGCGCTGACTCCAAAGGCTGCGCCGTCTGTGGCGGGAAGTTTGGTCTGATCCGATACTATTCCTGGAAAGCGCCGCTCTGCTCGAGGAAATGTCTCGACCACTTCAGGGCGCGTCGCGAGCGCGACCGCCGCTGGCTGTTCCGATTTCAGGCGGCGTGAGGATCGGCCGCCGGATGTGGTCCATTCGGCAGACTCTGAATCGGGAGGTCGTGCGGTGCGCCGTGCTTGCAAGCTCCTCTTGGTCATGATGCTTTCGCTTCCGTCGATGACGGCGGTGGAGGCTGAGGAGGCTGGGCAGGACGGCGCACATCGTCACCATCCGCCGCAGGATCTACTGCTGCACGAGAAGTTCTATTCGGGCTGGCACATGCCCGACAATCCAGCGCTGAGCTGCTGCAACGACGCGGATTGCTACCCGACCGAGATACGGTACGTCGACGGCAGGATCTACGCGCGCCGCCGGGAAGACGGGAAATACATCCTCATCCCGCCCCAGAAGGTTGAACGCAACAGAGACAATCCCGACGGCCGCAATCATCTTTGCGCGCCGCCGCCGTCCGCCTCGATGGTCGATACGGTCTACTGCTTCGCGCTGGGAGGTGCCACGTGAGGTTCATACTGGTGAATGGCAGGACGCCGTTTCGCAAGACGTTCTGCCTGTGGTGCTGCGAGGAGATCAGCGGCGGCTATCTGCGCGACGTCCGAACATCGCTGCCCTACTGCGACCACGCATGCTACGCGCGTCATCACGAAGCGGTGTCGTCGATCGGGGAGCGCGCGCGAGCGGCGTCTTGAGCAGGTTGCGGCGAGACGATCGGTGCATGCACCTTTCGGCAGGAAAGGACACGGCGTTGAGATTCATGCTCGTCAATCAGGAATGTCCCCGCCATGGCGCAGCCTGCAGTGCGTGCGCCCAGCCGCTGGGGTCGAGCTACGTACGGCATGTATCCAAGCAAGAGCGGTATTGCGACTACGATTGCTACCGTCGATATCACCAGACGGCCATCGACATGCTTTGGCCCTATCGCAGCTCGCTCGAAGCGATCACGGTGCTGGCGGCGATTTCGGGCTGGAGCTGCATGATGCACATGGGCGCGCTCTCGCGCTCGCTGACCGAGGCATATCTGCGCACGCACGACCTTCTGACCAGGGAAGGAGGTGACGGCTAGCCGAATGATGCGCGCCGCGCAGAGCCGTCGGCCGCAGTCACCGCGTCCAGCGTCGCGCCGCGTCCAGCCCCGGCGGTGCACGCCTAGGGCGCGGGGGCTGCGGCCGATGCCGTCGGGGCCGCGCTCACTTCGTGCGTCGGGACGCGCTGCTCGGACTTCGCTGTCGCAACGCCAATGCCCTCGAACCGCTGGCGATAGACCTGCACGTTCTCCATCACGCGCTGCACGTAGTTGCGCGTCTCAGACAGCGGAATGCGCTCGACCCAGTCGACCGGATCGACATTGGGGTCGCGCGGATCGCCATGCGCCTGCACCCAGTCGCGCACCCGGCCGCGGCCGGCATTGTAGCCGGCGAAGGTCATGATCTGGTTGCCGCGATACTCCGACAGAAGCGCGCTGAGCTCGGCCGCGCCCATCTGCGTGTTATAGACGGGATCGGAGACCATGCGGTCCCAGTCGTAGCTCACCCCGAAGCGCTTGGCCGTGTCGCGCCCCGCCTCCGGCGTCACCTGCATCAGGCCGACCGCGTTAGCGGGCGACTTGTCGCGCTGGTCGAAGGAGCTTTCTGTGCGCACCACCGAGTAGATCACGCTTTGCTCGATCTCGGGCGCGATCTGCTTGTGCGCGGGGATTCCGATGGTCGGGAAGGCGTAATGGTCAAGCGCCAGCCCGCGTGCCAGCGCCGACTTGCCGATCTCGAGCATTGCGTGGGCGTCGTTGTGCCGGCCAGCGAGCTCGCCGAGCCCCTCGAGGGCGGCTACGTCGCTGCTCTGCTCGGCGAAATCGCCGACGAAATAGAACGCGACGTCGCGCTCGCCGATGGCGTAGAGCATGTCGGCCGCGCGCACGCGCTCGTCTGCGGGCGGTGTGTCGGCCGAGGCCAGTACGGGCGAGGGCGCGCGCAGCTCGATCCGGTGGAGGCCGAGCTTGGCGCGGGCGAGCTGACCGTAATAGGCGGTCGAATAACGCGCCGCCGCCTGATAGCTCTGGCGGGCATCGGCCGTCGCGCCCATCGCCTCGGCGGCGCGGCCGCGCCAGTAATGGGCCCGCGACAGCGCGATCGGATTGACCGAGCCTTCGTCGATCGAGGCGAAGTGCGCCATCGCTGTTTTGGGGTCGTCGAGATAACGTAGTGCGATCCAGCCGCACATGAAGTGGTAGTCGATGCGATAGACCTCCTTTTCCGGCACTGCGGCCGTGCGCACCACGTCATAGGCGGTCCTGGACTTGCCCTGGTCGAGCAGCTTGCGCGCCAGAAGGCGCCGCTCGCGCCACCAGGCGTCGGTATCCTGGGCCGCCATGGTGGCGGGCGCGGCTGCGAGGATCACCTCGGCCGCATCATCGATGTGGTCCTTCTGCAGGTGCCACTGCGCGCGGCACAGCACGTAGCCGAGATCGCGGCGCGTTTCAGTCGCCACGTCGTCGAGATAGTCCTTGGCCTTGTTCGCCTTGCCGGTGACCGCTGCGCAGGCCTTGACGATCGCAAGCTCGTCGCTGCCGAGCCGCTTGGCCGCGCGCTTCGCGCCGGCGTAGTCCTTGGCCCCCAAGCGCTTGTCCATGCGTGCGCGATGGTCGTCCGCGGTCAGGAGATCGCCGAACGCCTCATAGGCATCCTCTTCGCTGCGCTCGGACAGTTCGTCGGTGCGCCAGGCACTGCGGACAAGGATTTGCGCGCGGTCGCGATCGCCCTCGGCAAGCAGCACGCGGGCGAGCGCAAATTTGCCCTTGGCGCTGGTTGGCCGGTCCATCGTGAATTTGTGCACGGTGGCCGCAGCGCTCTTGTCCTGCCAGAGCCGCGCTTCCGCGCGCCGGCGCATCAGCGCGCTGCTCGGCCAGTCCGGATTGGCGGCAATGAAGGCTGCGTAGCGGTCGAAATTCGCCGTGGTCTCGGAGTGGCGCAGGATGAACCATTCCGCGAGCTTCTGCCCCGCGGGGTCGGTGATCCGGTCGCGCGCCGCGGTAGCGTCGCCGGTCTTGCCCTTGCGCGCGAGGTCGATTGCATCCTTCAGCGCGGCGAGGTCGCCGGTGAGGGGCGGTGCCGTCGGCTTGTCCGAGGGCTCATCGTCGTCCGGCTTCTTCGACCTGCGTTTGGCTTCGGCCTGTTTGCCGTGCCGCGCCTTGCCCGCTGCGGCATGGCGCTGCTTGCCAGCCTTGTTGCCAGACTTGGCTTCATGCGTTTTCTTCGGTGCGGATGATTTGTGACTGCCTCTCGCCGTTGCCTCGGTCGAGATCAGAGCAAGCGCGGCAATGGCGAGGGCACACGCGAGCGAGCGTAGGCACTGGTTCATTCGATGGTCCCCCTGCGAAACCACTACAAACCAAGGTCCGCGATCGGATGCGGCTTGAGACTCAGAAGCGATGCGGCAGTGATGATAGGGCATCGTTTCGCGCCGGTCACGCTCACGCAACATTGCGGCAAAAAACGGATGGAACGAGCGGGAACTTTTCCGGTGGAGGGGAAGGACTTCGATTTGGTCTTGCCGCACGCACCAGTTGCGCCGCTTCAGCGCGCCCGCCGCCCGCTTTCGCGGTCAGATTGCACGTGTTCCCACGGTCAAATCCGGTGTATTGAGGTTCCCGAGCCGTTCTTCAGCCCTTTGCTTGCACTTATGCCGATATTCAACCAGTCGATCCGGCGCAAGATCGTCGGTATCGCCCTCGGACTGATCATCCTGATGCTGGTCACCGCGATCCTGTCGATGGTGATGTCGAGCCGCGTCGGTCATCTCCTGGATGAGCTGACCAACCGCTACATTCCCGCCTATGGCCACCTCGCGCGTGCCAATATCCATTCGCTGGAGCGGGCGCTGGCGCTACGACGCATGGTGATCGTCAGGATGCAGACGCCCTCGGATGAGGAGGCCTATGCAGCGCGCCTTCGCGAGTTCCGGGACGAGGACAGCAAGATCGCGGCGGAGGCGGAAGCAGCGCGGAAACTGATCCTCGCGATCATCGACGATCCCAGCACGCCCTCGGACAATGCCGCACTGGCGCGCATCGAGACCCGGGTCGAAAACGCGGTCACAGAACTTCGCCGCGAACTCGAGCAGGACCACGCCAAGCTGCTCAGGCTGCTCGACGCCAAGGACGTGAACAAGGATATGGCGGAGGCGCGAGCGACGCTTGCGCATATCGATACGCTCCGCGACCTCTTCACCCAGCGCATCGACGCCGTCCGCGCCGACATGCTGTCACAGGTTTTCGCGAGTACCGCGCAGGTGATCCGCCACCAGCATCAGGCGATCATCATCTCCGGCATCGTGACGGCGCTCGCGGCGATCGTCGGGCTTGCCTTTGCGCTCCTAGTGTCCAGCGGTATCACGCGGCCGGTGCGACTGTTGCTCGCCGGTACCCGCGAGGTCGAGGCGGGTCGCTTCGACAAGCCCATCACCGTCTCGACCCAGGACGAGATCGGTGAGCTTGCCCGCGCCTTCAACCGCATGATCGAGCAGTTGCGCCAGAACGAGCGCATCCGCGAGACCTTCGGCCGCTACATCGATCCCAAGGTGGTGCAGGGGCTGATTGACCGGCCGGAGGTCGCCATCGACGGCCAGCGCCGCGTGATGACGATCATGTTCTGCGACATGAGCGGCTTCACCTCGATGAGCGAGGGCATGACCCCGCGCGGCCTCGTCAAGGTCATGAACCACTACTTCACGGTGATGTCCGGCCCGATCCGAAACAATCGCGGCATCATCGACAAATATATCGGCGATGCCATCATGGCCTATTGGGGCCCGCCCTTCATCGAGGATGCGGAGCAGGCCGAACTTGCTTGCCTTGCCGCCATCGACATGGCCGACCAGGTGCCCGGGCTTCAGAAGCAGTTGCCGGACCTGCTCGGCATTCGCGCCATGCCGGCGCCATGCGACTTGCGCATCGGCATCGCCACCGGCGAGGTTTTGACCGGCAGCATCGGCTCCGATCTGATGATGAGCTTCACCGTGATGGGCGACGCGGTGAACCTCGCCTCGCGGCTGGAGGCCGTCAACAAGGCTTACGGTACCCGCATCCTGATCTCGCAGACGACGGCGGATGCGATCGGGTCGCGCTGCGAGCTGCGCGAGGTCGACCGTCTCGTCGTCGTGGGCCAGAGCATTCCGCAAGCCGTCTTCGAGGTGCTGGGAAGAGCCGGCGCGCTGACCGAGGCGCAGACCAGCCTGCGGGCCCGCTATGCCGAGGGCCTTGCCGCCTATCGCACGCGCCGTTTCGACGATGCGCGCGCCGCCTTCAATGCCGCCTTGGAGAGCGTCCCCGGCGATGGCCCGTCACGTACCATGCTCGCTCGCATCGCGCAGTTTGAGGCCAAGCCGCCGTCCGCCGATTGGGACGGTGCCTGGCGAATGGACAGCAAATAGTCCTTCGCGCCGGCCGGCGCTGCCTGCGCCGGGAAAAATTGATGCTACCTAATAACGATGTTGGCAGTGACCTATTTCCCGGGCTTAGGTTTAGTGTCCTTGTTGCGTAAAATGGGGACACGGCGATGACAGAGCATCAGGACAGGCTGGAACGCTTCGAGACACTCACCGCCGAATGCGAGTTGATCGCCAAGCTCGCCACCGATAGCGCCAAGCGCGAATTTTACCTCAAGCTCGCGGGACACTACTACCAGCTCGCGAACGACATGCGGCAGGTCATCGCGAGCAAGGCCGCGGCCTGACGCCGGCAATCCGTTTTTAACATTTGGCGCGCATCCTCATGGATGCGGAGCGTCGTGATTTGCGACTGCTCCCGGTGGGAATGCCGGGGTTGTTGCCACATGGCGTGCGCCCCGAGGACGTCGCTTTTGCCAGTGTCTCACAGGGCGATCCCATGCGGCTTTCTGCGGTCATCTTCCTTGCGCTCATGACGGCGGCTTGCGAGCCCGAGCAAGACGTCACAGGTTCGACAGCGGCATGCCCGGTGCGGAACTACAGCTCCTACAATCCGCGCGACATGGCACAATGCGTGAACGCCTGCAAGGCATGCGACCACGGCACCACGGTCACCTGCACGACGTCCTGCACGCTCAAGGGCGCGCACTGAGCCGCAGGCCCACCGTGAAGGCTGATTCCGGAACGATTCACGCGAGTTAATCATTGGGGAGGCGGGCAGGCCGGAGGCTTTCAAGATGGGTATGCTCGATCCCGGTCGGTTCCTGGTGTCCTGCGCGCATTGCGAAGCCTGGCCGATGGCGGCCAATGTCAAGCAGTCGAGCTGGTCGGCGTCGCCGCACGAAGTTCGCTTCGTTTGCCCGCGCTGCCACCGCGAGGAGACCGCGATCATCTCGGCATCCGGCGAGCTGACTCCGGTCCGGCGGCTCGATGCTCCGCCCCGCGACGTTGAGATGGCGTGGGCCCAGGCTCAGCGTCCGAGAGGGCGGACCTGAGCTGCTGCGCTCTCGGTCACGGTGCAGCGCAGCCGCGTCGTCTCGCGCGTCGACGTAGTCTTGGGAAAGCTGCGTCGCTCGGCTTCGCCGTCAATCCCTGTCGCACCTCGGCAAATGTGCTAAGACGTCCGGCAAGGAGATCGTTCATGGCTCTCGACATCCTGCCGGTTCACGCCGACCGTTGCCGTATGTGTCCGGTCGAGCCGCGCCATGCGGCGCTGTTCTGCTTTGCGCTGCTGACCGTATCGTGCGCGCTCGCGAGCTTTGCGCTGGCCTGCGCGACACCGTTCGCGGCCTTCGCCGTGGTGGCGGCGGCGATGCTGCCGCTGCGTCCGGCGCTGCTGGTCGTCACCGGCGCTTGGCTCGTCAATCAGACCATCGGCTTCGGCGCACTGCACTATCCCGTCGATGCCAGCACCATCGCCTGGGGTTTTGTTGTCGGCGCCGCCGCGCTCGCTGCTACAGCCGTCTCGTCGGCCGTTCTCCGCGTGCTGCCGCCGAACCGCACGCCGCTGGCATTGACGCTCACGCTCGCTTGCGCTTATTCCGCCTATGAGCTCGCGCTGTTTGCCGTCACGCCGTTCCTCGGCGGGGAGATGGCTTTTACTGCTGCCATCGTGACGCGGCTTGGGTTGCTGAGCGCCGTCTGGCTGATCAGTCTCGTTGCGGCCTGCGAAATCGTCCGCCTGCTCAATCAGCTCGGGCAGCAACGCGCGATCTCGACTTGAACGACGAGGTGCACTGGCGCGCCGACATCACCTCCCTGGTCTTTCCGGTCCGGGGGCATGGCGCTATTTGCGCCGTGCATCGGGGCGCGTTCCGGACGCTGCTCGGCGCCGAGCCCGCGGTCGAGGATTGCCTCGGCTATTTCCGGCGCTTTGAGGGGGCTTTCCGGGCCGCCGCTGGTGCCAAGATCGCCCGCAAGGGCATTCCGGCGGGCACGAGCGTGCATCTTACCAGTCGCGACATCGCCCGGAAGCTGCTAGAAGACGCCCAAATCGCAAGTGGAGAATAGCTATGAGCCAATCCCAGCTCACGAATGCCCAGGTTACGCATCTGCCGGTCGCGGCCGTGCAGGTGGGACGGCTTTCGCAAGCCCTGATGGCCATGGTGCTAGGCCTCTTCGTCGTCGGCGTCGTGGGCTTTTCCCACATCGATGTCATCCACAATGCTGCGCACGACGTGCGCCATTCGAACGCTTTCCCCTGCCACTGACCGGGGTGGCATGGGCACGTTTCGCTCGATCGTCTTCTCGTCGGTCATTGCCGGTTTCATCGTTGGTCTCATCGTCACGGCGGTCCAGCAGTTCGGCACCGTCCCCCTGATCCTGAAGGCCGAGGTCTTCGAGAAGGCCGCGGAGACGCACCAGCATGAGGCTGCTGCGGCGCCGCAAGCGGCCGCGACCGGCCATGATCACGCGGGGCACAGCCACGCCGACCATGACCACGGGGCCGGGGCCTGGGAGCCGCGCGAGGGCCTCGAGCGCAACGCCTACACGGCGGCCGCCAATGTGCTGACCGCGATCGGCTTCGCACTGCTTCTGGCGGGCTTCTTCGCTGTCCGCAGTGGAGCGATCGGCGAGAGCATCTCCTGGCACGAAGGTCTGATGTGGGGATTGGCTGGCTTTGCCGTGTTCACGATCGCGCCCGGCCTCGGCCTGCCACCGGAACTGCCGGGCGTGCCGTCCGCACCGCTGCTGTCGCGCCAGATCTGGTGGCTGACCGCCGTGCTGGCAACGGCTGCGGGCCTTGCGATGATCGTCTTCCGCCGCTCGGTGCCTGCGGCAATCGCCGGCGTGATCCTGCTGACGTTGCCACATTTGATCGGCGCGCCCGAGCTGGAACACGTCGAGACCAACGTGCCGAGCTCGCTGTCGCATCAGTTCATGGTCGCGGTGACGCTCACCAGTCTGGTTTTCTGGAGCCTGTTAGGTTCGTTGACGAGCGCGCTCTTCGCGCGTTTCGATCGTGGAGCGGAGCTGAGCGCCTAAATCGGGCGGGCTTCACGTCCAGCAAACTGAAAAGGTGCGGCTCGGTTCCTTGCCCATCGTGAACGCGCGCGGGTTGACATCGCGCGCGGCGGATATTTAATTCGCGCGACGGGGAAAGCGATCTCCCCGCGAGGCGACATGCCGAAGAATCGCGTCCTGATCACGAAGGACGCAGCATGTCTACATACAGCTCAGTTTTTCCCGACAAGCTTTCCCGACCGATCGGTGTCACCACCAGCGCGCCGACGATGATCGACGCCGTTGATCCGCGCCGTGTGGGCCGCGGAAACCGGCGATCGAACGAACTTCACCTGGGGCAGAGAGTTACAACCAGGAGAACAATCATGCGCAAACGGGTCATTTCTTCTGCCGCCATGTTGCTCGCGATTGCGGCCGGACCGGCGCAAGCCCTGACCAAAGAGGAGCTTGTCGCCAAGATTCAGGCCGCCGGCTATTCGGAGGTCAGCGACATCAAGTCGACCGCTGAAGGCATGGTCGTCCGGGCGGTGAAGGACGGCAAGCAAGTCCGGCTCGTCGTCGACAGCAGCGGCCAGATCAAGCCGCAGAAATGAGTGTGTGCGAGGTCTGCAAGAGCCTCCGAAATCCAATTCAAGGAGCAGAACAATGCGCAGCAGAATCTCAGCGTTGATTGCCGCCAGCGCTTGCCTCTTGGCCCTCGGCACGACCGCGTACATCGCCGATTGGCGCAAGTTCGCCGAAGCATTCGTTTCGACGGCGCAAGCCGCGCCGGATGTCGACTGGCAAAAGGTCGATGAGGCGTTGGGCAGAAAACCCGCCGTCAGCGGCGACGTGCATCGCTACGGGTTTGCGCGGTCCGATCTTACCGTGACGCTCGACGGCGTGACAATCAAGCCGGCACTCGCGCTCGGCGGCTGGGTCGCATTCAAACCGGCCCACGACGGCGTGATGGCCATGGGCGATCTGGTCCTGCTGGAATCCGAGATCAGTCCGGTGATGACAAAGATGATTGCGAGCGGGATCGAGATCACCGCGGTGCATAACCACCTGCTGCGGGCAAACCCCGCAACATTCTACATGCATATCCTGGGACACGGCGATCCGGCCAAGCTCGCCTCGGCAATCCGCGATGCGCTTGCCGAGAGCAAGACCCCGCTGACGGCTGCGGCACCGGCCAATCCGCCGCCTGCGGTCGATCTCGACACGGCGCAGCTCGATCAGATCATCGGTGTCAAAGGACAGGCCAATGGCGGCGTCTATCAATTCAACGTGCCACGGCGAGATCCCATCACCGAAGACGGCATGGCGCTGACCCCGGTCGGGCCGATGGGCGTTGCAATAGGCATCAACTTCCAGCCGACCGGCGCCGGCAAAGCCGCAATCACCGGCGACTTCATCCTGACGGGTGAGGAGGTGAACCCGGTGATCACCGCATTGCGGACAAACGGGATCGAGGTGACGGCGCTGCACAGCCACATGCTGAACGAGCAGCCACGGATGTTCTTCATGCATTTCTGGGCGAACGACGACGCAATCAAGCTCGCCAAGGGCCTGCGCGCCGCGCTCGACAAGACTGCGAGCACGAAGGGCTGACGGCCGGCACGGCAGTATAAATTGATGCAGTTTGGGGATCCGCGACCTCCCCATCAGATGGGTATCCATCCAAGCGTTCGCCGCCTCGTTTCGGGGGAGCGATCCTATGGACGAACTCGTCTTCGTTGTCTTTGCTCTGGCCGCCCTGGTCGGCGGTTTCGTCAGCGGCTTTTCCGGCTTTGCCATGGGCCTCGTCGTGTCAGGCGTATGGCTGCACATCATCACGCCGGTTCAAACCGCCACCTTGATTGCCGGCTATGGTCTGCTCACGCAGGGTTATGGTGTCCTCAAGCTGCGGCATGTCCTCGACTTGCGAAAGGCGTGGCCACTCGCACTCGGGACCGTCGTCGGCGTACCCATCGGCGTCGGCATTCTGACCTACCTCAATCCCGCTTACCTTCGATTTGGGGTCGGGGTCCTGCTGATTGCCTATGCGATCTACGGACTGCTCCGGCCCGCGTTCGCTCCGATGAAGATCGGAACCGGGGCCGATATCGCGATCGGCCTGTCGAACGGTTTGCTTGGCGGCTTGACCGGGCTCGGCGGCGTGATCTCGACGATCTCCTGCCAATGGCGGGGCTGGTCCAAGGACGTGCAGCGTGCGGTGTTTCAGCCGGTGCTGTTCTCGGCATTCGTGGTGATCTCGCTGTCTCAAGCAGCCGCCGGCACCATTACCAGGGACACGTTGGCGCTCTACGCGCTCGGCGTCCCTTTTATGATCGCCGGCCTTTGGTCCGGCTTCAGGCTATTCGGAAAGATTGACGACGAGACGTTCCGCAAGACCGTGTTGGTGCTTCTGTTGTTCTCGGGACTGTCGTTGATCGTCTCCGTGTCGCCGTTTGTTTCCCGCTAGCTGACGAGGCGAGCATGCCCCTGACGACTTTTGGCGTTGTCCCCATACCCAACGGTTTGGACAGCGACTTCGATCACGCCGCGTTCGATTCCAAGACCCGTCGCGTCTTCATTGCTCACACGGCGCGCGATTGCATCGAAGTCGTCGACCATGATGCGCAGAAGCACATTGCGACGCTTCCGGGATTTCCGGCGATCGCCGGTGCCGTCGCCGATGACGGCGATATCCTGACGACCAATCGCGGTGCCGCGACAATCACGTGGATGGATGCCAACACTTATGACATCAAGGGCGTCTTCCCATCGGGGCCGCGGCCGAACGGCGCGGCGCTCGTCAAGCGATCGGGTATCGGCATAGCCGCCTGCATCGGCGATGCCCATCAAGGCCCGACACTGCAGGTCATCAATTTGAGGGAGGTGACACAGCGGGCGATCGATCTGCCGGGCAGGCCGCGCTGGTGCGTCACCGACGCGAACGCCCAGCGTGTGTTCCTTTGCATCCGCGAACCGTCGATGATCCTGACGGCGCGATTGCCCGGCTTGGACGACATCGTCCATTGGCCGCTGCCGTCCGGGGGCGCGCATGGTCTCGATATCGATCATGCGCGCAATCGTCTCTACGCGGCCTGCGATGGCGGCGATCTGGTCGAAGTCGACAGCACATCCGGGCAAGTCACCAACATATGGCCGATTGCCGGACCGCCTGACGTAACGTTCTTCAACCCGGCGACCGGCCGCGTGCATGTGGCGATCGGTGACCCCGGCGTGATCGAGACGATCGATCCGAGGACCGGAAGCAGAATGCAGACGGTCACGGCGGAGGGTGCGCATACTACGGCGATCGTGGCGCCCGACCGGCTTTACGTGATCTCGCCCAGGCATGGTGGCGTCCTGGTGCTGGCCGATTAGGGCATATTGTCGCTGCGCGCTGAGGCGCCCGCTCGAAACGCATTACGAAAGGAGTTGGTGCAAGCCCGCCGACCCAGTGCAAATGCTGACCAGGACGATCAAAGCCACTGAAACGTAGGGCGCAAGGTGGCGAAGCGACTGAAGCCGCCCCAGTGCCTCGGCTAAGTGCCGCGAAGGTCAACTTCGGTGGAGGAGTCGCAGCTCCGCCCAATCCGGATTAGAGTATCCCCTCCTAGAGGATAGGATGAGCAGGATGACGGAACAGCACGTCCACGAAAGCCACGGCCAGATCGTCAAGCGCCTAAAGCGCGCGGAGGGGCACCTTCGCCGCGTCATCGAGATGTTCGACGACGGCCGATCCTGCCTGGACCTCGCCCAGCAGCTTCACGCGGTCGAGAAAGCGATCACGGAAGCGAAGCGGACGCTCATCCACGATCACGTCGACAACTGCCTCGACGTCGCGGCCAACGGCGGCTCCTCGAAGCCGACCAAGAACGTGCTCGCCGAGTTCAAGGCGATCTCGCGCTACCTCTGACCGGAAGTCGGCCGATGTCCTCTCGAAAGTTCATTTGGACGCTGGGTCTCGCCGTCGTCGTCGCAGCGGGCGCGCTCGCGGCCTGGGGACCGGGCGTATCGGCGCTGCGCAAGACGGTGGGCCTGGCCGCGGCGGAGCCGCCGCAGCACTCGAAATCGCAGGCGGAGGAGCGGAAGTCCATCATCCGGATGGACGACGAGCGGATCGCGTTGGCCAAGATCGAGCAGGCCAAGGCTGTGCCAGCGACGATGGCGACGAGATTGTCGGTCCCGGCCGTCATCGCACCGGACGCCGACCGCGTCGCCCATGTGTCGGTGAAGCTGTCCGGAACCGTCGCCGAGCTCCGCAAGAACATTGGAGACGAGGTCGAGAAGGGCCAGGTTCTCGGAGCGCTGGAGAGCCGGGAAGTGGCCGACGCGAAGAGCGAATACATGGCCGCCCGACTGTCGAATGACCTGCAGCAGGATCTGGCAGCCCGCGACAAGGCTGCCTGGGACGGTAGCAAGGCGATACCCGAGCAGCAGTACATCAGGTCGCGCAACGCCGCATCGCAGACGGCGATGCGTCTCGACATCGCCCGGCAAAAGCTGCTCGCGCTCGGGGTCGACGAAAGCGAGATTACCGCGATCCCACAGGCGCCCGAGGGGACGCTGAGACTTCAGAACGTCCGTGCGCCGATCTCCGGAAGGGTGGTGGAACGCAAGGTTGAACTCGGGACCGCCGTCGGGAGGGACAACCTCGAGACCGAGCTCTTCGTCATCATCGACCTCAGCCGGGTCTGGGTCGAGATGACGGTTAATTCCTCCGATCTGCCGGCGGTCCGCGAAGGGCAGAGCGTCGCAGTGTCCATTCGTGGCGCAAGCGGCGTCGGGACGGGCAAGATCATCTTCGTCAGCCCACTGCTCGACAAGGAAACGCGGGCCGCACGCGTCGTGGCGGTCCTGGATAATCCGGATCGGTTCTGGCGGCCCGGCTCGTTCGTGACGGCGGCCATTGCCGTGGAGTCGCGCCAGGTCCCGGTGGTGGTGCCGGTGACCGCCATCCAGACCGTGGATGGGCGGAAGGTCGTATTCGTGCGGACCTCCGACGGCTTCGAGAAGCGGGACGTGGTGCTCGGTCGCCGGGACGATGGGATGGTCGAAGTGACGTCCGGGCTTGCCGCCGGCGAAACGATCGCGGCTTCGAATACTTTTCCATTGAAGGCCGAGCTCTCCAAGCCGGGCGACGAGGACTGAGATGATCGCGCGTATCGTCGATTTCTCCGTCAGGCGTCGCTGGCTCGTTCTTCTGGTGGTGCTGGTTGCCGCGGCGTCCGGCGTGTGGTCGTTGACCAGACTGCCGATCGACGCGGTTCCCGACGTGACCAACGTCCAGGTGCAGGTGAACGCCGTGGCGCCGGCGCTGACCCCGGTCGAGATCGAGAAACAGGTCACGGTCACCCTTGAGACGGCCTTGGCCGGCATACCCGGCCTGGAGTCGACGCGATCCTTCTCGCGGAACGGTTTCGCGCAGGTGACCATCGTCTTCGTCGACGGCACGAACATCTACTTCGCGCGGCAGCTCGTCGCCGAACGCATCAACGACGCCAAATCCTCGCTGCCGCCGGGCGTCGAGGTGAAGATGGGGCCGGTCTCGACCGGTCTAGGCGAAATTTATTGGTGGGCCGTAGAGTACGAAAAGCCCGGCGCCACCGCGGTCGTGCGTGATGGCGAGCCCGGCTGGCAGAGCGACGGCAGTTATCTCACCCCCGAGGGCGAGCGATTGGCCGACGATTTTCGCCGGACGGTCTACCTCAGGACGGTACAGGACTGGATCGTCCGTCCGCAGATGAAGACCGTGCCTGGGGTGGCAGGCGCCGATGCGATCGGCGGTTTCGTAAAGCAGTATCAGGTGCAGCCGGATCCCGTGAAGCTCGTCGGCTACGGTCTCTCCTTCAAGCAAGTCATCGAGGCGATCGAAGCCAACAACGCCAGCAGGGGCGCCAACTACATCGAGCAGAACGGCGAGGGTTATGTAGTCCGCGCCGCCGGGCGCGTCGAGAACGTCGAGGACATCGGACAGATAGTGGTCTCGACCCGCAACGGCGTGCCGGTGCGGATCAGGGACATGGCCGAAGTCACCATCGGGAAGGAGCTGAGAACCGGAAGCGCCAGCGTTGATGGCCGCGAGGTCGTGCTTGGAACGGCCCTGATGCTGATCGGCGGGAATAGCCGCACCGTTGCCGCTGCGGCGGACGCCAAGATCAAGGAGATCAGCAAGATGCTTCCCCCGGGCATCCACGCTCGGACGGTGCTCAACCGTACGCAGCTCGTTGACGCCACGATCCGCACCGTCGCGACCAACCTGGCGGAAGGCGCGCTGCTAGTGATCGCCGTGCTGTTTTTGATGCTTGGCAACTTCCGGGCGGCCCTGATCACCGCCTGCGTCATTCCGGTCACCATGTTGTTGACGGCGACGGGAATGCTGCGGGGGCACATCAGCGCGAACCTGATGAGCCTTGGCGCGCTCGATTTCGGCTTGATCGTCGACGGCGCGGTGATCATCTGCGAGAACAGTCTCCGGCACCTCGCCGAACGGCAGGTCACCTTGGGGCGCACCCTGACGCGTAACGAACGACTCAAGACGGTCACCGATTCAGCGGTCGAGATGATCCGACCGACCGTCTACGGCCAGCTCATTATCATCCTCGTCTACGTCCCGCTGCTCGCCTTCACCGGCGTAGAGGGCAAGACCTTCGAGCCCATGGCCCTCACGGTGATGATCGCGCTGGCCACGGCCTTCGTGGTCTCCCTTACCTTCGTCCCCGCTGCAACTGCGATCGCCCTGACCAGGCCGGTGAGGGAGAACGAGAACTTTGTGGTTCGGTGGCTGAAGAACGCGTACGCGCCGATCCTGTCGCGTAGCATCGCAAATACCGGCCTGGTCGTCGCATCGGCTGCCGTCCTATTTGCCGCATCGCTCGTCGTATTCTCCCGCCTTGGTCAGGAATTCACGCCGACGCTCGACGAGAAAAACATCGTCATGGAGGTGAAGCGCGTGCCGAGTACGGCGCTGGCGCAGGCTCAGGCCATGCAGCTCGAGATCGAGAAGGTGATCAGCAAGTTCCCGCAGGTCGCGTTCGTCTTCTCGCGCACTGGCACGCCGGACCTGGCAGCCGATCCGATGCCGCCGAGCGCGTCCGACACTTACATCATCGTCAAGCCGCAAAGCGAATGGCCGGACCCGTCGATGACGAAGGACGATCTGATCCGAGAGATCGAGGCGGAGGCGACCAAGATGCCCGGAAACAAGGTCGGCTTCTCGCAACCGATCGAGATGCGCTTCAACGAGCTCATCGCCGGCGTCCGCGAGGATCTCGGCATCAAGGTGTTCGGCGATGATTTCACCGAGATGCAGCGCACGGCGTCCCGCATCGCGGACGTCCTGAGAAAGATCGAGGGCGCCGAAAGCGTGAAAGTCGAAGAAACCAGCGGGCTGCCGTTCCTGGAGATCCGGATCGACAAGGCTGAGATCGCGTGGCGGGGCCTCAATCTCGCAGACGTCCAGGACCTGATCGAGACTGCCGTCGGCGGGCGCGCGGCGGGGCTGGTGTTCGAGGGAGACCGGCGCTTCCATATCGTAGTCCGGCTGAACGACGCGCTGCGCGGCGACATCTCCGCGCTCGAAAGCCTCCCGGTGCCGTTGCCGCATTCGAACCCGAACGCGCCTGCGCCAACGGTGCCCTTGCGGGCTGTCGCAACGTTTGACCAGACCGAAGGGGCCAACCAGATCAGTCGCGAGAACGGCAAGCGGCGCGTCGTCACGACAGCCGAGGTCCGCGGGCGGGACATCGGATCGCTGGTCACTGAGGCCCAAGCGAAAGTCGGGGAAGAGGTGAAGTTGCCGCCGGGGAGCTACTTGGCATGGGGCGGACAGTTCGAGAGCTTCTCGGTCGCGCGCCAGCGGCTAACCATCGTCGTCCCAGCATGCTTCGCGATGATCTTCCTACTTCTCTTCGGGGCAGTGGGATCGGCGCGCGATGCGCTCGTCGTCTTCAGTGCCGTACCGCTCGCGTTGACCGGCGGGATCGCCGCGTTGTGGCTGCGGGGTATGCCGTTTTCGATATCTGCCGCGGTCGGCTTCATTGCCTTGTCCGGAGTCGCCGTGCTCAACGGTCTGGTCATGTTGACCCAGATACGGTCGCTGATCGACGGAGGTGTGCCACTTGCTCAGGCAATACGCGACGGAGCCCTGACGCGCTTCCGTCCCGTCGTCATGACGGCGCTGGTGGCATCGCTCGGCTTCGTGCCGATGGCGCTTGCGACTGGGACCGGCGCCGAGGTGCAGAAGCCGCTTGCCACCGTCGTCATCGGCGGCTTGTTAACCGCCACAGTGCTGACGCTAGTCGTGTTGCCAGCACTCTATGCGAGGTTCGCGGAGCGGGCCGCGAACCATTCCACCGGATCGAGAGGTATCCAGCGAGCTGCCGAATAAAGGTTTTTGATCTGCCCGACGGGCAAAACACTTGATGCTTTCCGACGACTGGCCGTTGTCAAGCCTGCGTCGCGAAAGGATTCCGCTTTACCGAAATTCGGATTTGTCGTATGTGTTGGCCATCCCGGCTCACCAAGAGGGGCGATCGTACGTCGTCGCGATTTCGCGGGCCGGGTTGCGGTGGACGCGGCAGCGTCGGCACGAGAGGCGCGGGCAGGGCGGGTCGTCCCTGTGAGCCCGAGGGCAGCGTGCAGACGAGCGGCGCTGTAAGGTTCGTCTCGCCAACATTTCGATGGCTACGTGCACGACGCCGTCGAACCCTGTGGCGATCGGCGAACGCGCGTACGGCAAAACCGGGTGGTCCTGGCCGTCGTTGCTACGGTCAAGCTCTCGCGGAGGTGCACGCGAGCCCAACCGGGCGGACGGCACCGTCAATTCGCGGAGTGAGGGAGGCCAGAAGGAAATCGGCTCCCGGGAGAGCGCGGCATAAGCCGTCAACCCACTGCGCAGGGAAGGCCGTGTGTTGGGCTTCACCTGTCTGCCGCTGTGCATCTCCTTTGCGCTACATGCGCACAGCGGATCTTTCGGGTGCCAGCCGGCATCCGGCCTTCCCTGCGCCCTCTTGGCTAAAAGGGGGTGGCAAGACGAAGCAAAGCTCGGGCGAAATCCGCCGCGAGAAGGCGAAGGTGTGTCTGCGATTTGAAATGTGATTTGGACTAGTCGAGACCCCGCACCTTCTCCGTCATTGCGAGCGCAGCGAAGCAATCCAGAACCCCACCGCGGCAGCAGTCTGGATTGCTTCGCTGCGCTCGCAATGACGACGTGGAGACAGGTGCACGTCACAACCTTGGTCGTCATGCCCGGGACTTTCCTCGGACATCCACATCTACCCTCACGCAGGGCGGTGCGTGGATGGCCGACAAGCCCGACCATGACAGTGGAGAGGGACAGCAGCAGCGACTCAGTTCATGTGCGTCCGATCATCGCGACGGACACAGGCGCGCAGACGCCGTCACGAAATCTGAGATTGTGGATCGGTCTCGCTCGAGAGGTATGTCAGTAAGCCTGTCCGTGTCTTGCGAGCCACGATCGTGCTATCCATGCAACAGTTTCTTGCGATTTAGCCCTCACCGCAGTCCGTTCGCATCAGCGCCGCTTTTTGGCCACACCCTAACATGAATAAAATCCCTCTAATGTTTTAGGGGCACACGGCGGCCGGCGCAGACGACGAGAAAAATCCCAGGGTCGATTCAAATCTTGGGTCTAACTTTTCGGGTCTGAAAGGGTTGGCTGGGGAAACTGGTTTGCGATGGACGCGAAGACGAACATCAAGGGCAGGCTGCCGAGCCGTCACGTGACGGAAGGCCCTGCGCGCGCCCCCCATCGCTCGTACTTCTACGCCATGGGTCTGACCACCGAACAGATCCACCAGCCCTTCGTCGGCGTCGCCTCCTGCTGGAACGAGGCCGCGCCTTGCAACATCGCCCTGATGCGCCAGGCCCAGGCGGTGAAGAAGGGCGTCGCCTCGGCCGGTGGCACCCCGCGCGAATTCTGCACCATCACCGTGACCGATGGCATCGCCATGGGTCATGACGGCATGCGGTCCTCGCTGCCGTCGCGCGAATGCATTGCCGACTCCGTCGAGCTGACGGTCCGCGGCCACGCCTATGACGCCCTCGTTGGCCTTGCCGGCTGCGACAAGTCGCTACCCGGTATGATGATGGCGATGGTCCGCCTCAACGTGCCTTCGATTTTCATTTACGGCGGCTCGATCCTGCCCGGTAATTTCCGCGGGCAGCAGGTCACGGTGCAGGACATGTTCGAGGCGGTCGGCAAGCACTCGGTCGGCGCCATGTCCGACGAGGACCTCGACGAGATCGAGCGCGTGGCGTGCCCCTCGGCCGGTGCCTGCGGCGCGCAATTTACCGCCAACACCATGGCGACCGTCTCGGAAGCCATCGGGCTGGCGCTGCCGTACTCGGCCGGCGCCCCCGCGCCTTACGAAATCCGCGACGCCTTCTGCATGACGGCCGGCGAGAAGGTCATGGACCTGATCGCCGACAACATCCGGCCGCGCGATATCGTTACCCGTAAGTCATTGGAAAATGCCGCTGCCGTGGTCGCCGCCTCCGGCGGCTCGACCAATGCTGCGCTGCACCTGCCGGCGATCGCTCACGAAGCCGGCATCAAGTTCGACCTGTTCGACGTCGCCGAAATCTTCAAAAAGACACCATATATCGCGGATTTGAAGCCGGGCGGCCGTTATGTCGCCAAAGACATGTTTGAAGTTGGCGGCATACCGCTTCTGATGAAGACGCTGCTCGACAACGGCTTCCTGCACGGTGACTGCCTTACCGTTACGGGCCGCACGATCGCCGAAAACCTCAAGAGCGTGAAGTGGAATCCGCACCAGGATGTGGTGCACCCGGCGGACAAGCCGATCACCGTCACCGGTGGTGTGGTGGGTCTGAAGGGCAATTTGGCGCCAGAAGGTGCGATCGTGAAAGTCGCGGGAATGTCCAACCTCAGGTTTACCGGTCCGGCCCGGTGCTTTGACCGTGAGGAGGACGCTTTCGAGGCGGTCCAGAAGCGCACCTATCGGGAAGGCGAAGTCATCGTGATCCGCTACGAGGGGCCGAAAGGCGGCCCCGGTATGCGGGAAATGCTCCAGACCACAGCGGCGCTGACCGGGCAGGGCATGGGCGGCAAGATTGCGCTCATCACCGACGGCCGGTTCTCGGGCGCCACCCGCGGCTTCTGCATCGGCCATGTCGGGCCCGAAGCGGCCGTCGGCGGCCCGATCGGGCTGCTCGAGGACGGCGACATCATCGAGATCGATGCGGTCGCCGGTACCCTTAACGTAAAATTGAGCGACGATGAGCTGGCTCAGCGCCAGACCAAGTGGCGGCCTCGCGCGACTAACCATACGTCGGGTGCGCTCTGGAAGTATGCTCAGCAGGTTGGGCCAGCGCTCGGTGGGGCAGTAACCCATCCGGGTGGCGCGCACGAGAAGCAGTGCTATGCGGACATCTAGGCGTACCATAGTTGCGTTTGCGTTCGGGGCTTTAGCGTTGGCCGCGCCTGCGCTCGCTTTCGACGGTGCGCCGGTCAACCAGAAGGATACGGCTATCCCGGTTGTCACGGCAGCACCGAACGCTGCCGGTGCACTGCGCAAGGCCGTACCGCCGGCCGTAACCCAGGAAACCTCGCTCAGCGCCCTGCAATATGCTGCCGAAGGCGGCCATCCGATCGCGCAGTGGAAGCTTGGCCGCATGTACGCCAATGGCGACGGCGTCGCGCAGGACGACTTGCGCGCGTTCGAATATTTCAGCCGGATCGCCAATGCCCATGCCGAGGACAGCCCGTCGGCGCCGCAGGCGCAGATCGTGGCCAACGCCTTCGTCGCGCTCGGCCGCTACTATCTCAGCGGCATCCCGAACTCGAAGATCAAGGCCGACCCGGACCGGGCACGAGAGATGTTCTCCTATGCCGCATCCTATTTCGGCAATGCGGATGCGCAGTACGATCTCGCCCGCCTGTACCTGAAGACGCCGGACGCCTCCCGCGAGGATTTCCGCTATGGCGCGCGCTGGCTCGGGCTTGCGGCTCAGAAGGGCCAGCACGAGGCGCAGGCGCTGCTCGGCCAGATGCTGTTCAACGGCGACCGCCTGCCGCGGCAGGCCGCGCGCGGCCTGATGTGGCTGACCCTGGCGCGCGACAGCGCCGGGGCCGACGAGACCTGGATCAAGGAAAGCTATAACCGCGCCTTCGCCAAAGCCTCCGACGACGACCGTGCGATGTGCCTGCAAATGCTCGAGCAGTGGGTGCAGGGCCGCCGGGAGTGATCACTGCGCCGTGGGGTGGGCGAAGGCGCCTCGGCGCCGTGCCCGCCATCAGACCATAGTTCACACCGCCTCGAGATCCAGATCCGCCCACACCGGCACGTGGTCCGAGGGCTTCTCCCAGCCACGCACATAGCTGTCGATGCCGACATTGGCGAGCCGGTCGCTCGCCTGCGGCGACATCAGCAGATGGTCGATCCGCAGGCCCTGGTTCTTCTGCCAAGCGCCGGCCTGGTAGTCCCAGAAGGTGTAGAGCCCCGGCTCGTCGGTGACCGCTCGTAATGCGTCGGTCAGGCCGAGGCCGAGCAGGGACTGAAAGCTCTCGCGTGTCTCGGCCTTGAACAGGGCGTCCTCGGTCCAAGCGACCGGGTTGTAGACGTCGCGGGCGGCGGGGATAACGTTGAAGTCGCCTGCGAGGATCAGCGGCTCCTCGGTCTTAAGCCGCTCCTTCGAATACTCAAGAAGTCGCGACATCCATTTGAGCTTATAGGGATATTTGTCGCTGCCGACCGGATTGCCGTTGGGCAGATAAAGACAGGCGATGCGCAGCACCCCGCGCTTGAGCGTCACGACTCCCTCGAGGAAGCGGGCGTGGGCGTCCTCGTCGTCGCCGGCGAGCCCCGACTTGGTCTCGTCGAAACGGAATTTGGAGAGCAGGGCGACGCCGTTGAACGTCTTCTGCCCATGGGTGACGACGTTATAGCCGAGCGCCTCGATTTCGAGCCGCGGGAAGGCCTCGTCGACGCATTTGATCTCCTGCAGGCAGGCGATGTCCGGCTGGCACTCCCGAAGCCAGGTCAGGAGAGGGTCGATCCGCTGCCGGACCGAGTTCACGTTCCAAGTAGCTACTCTGATGGACATGTCGGGCGGCTCCAGGCGAGAGGCCACCGTTAGAACAAACTGCAAACGCGCCCGTCAAGGCGGCGCCCCGGCGGGCACAAAATCGCCCACAAAATTAACCCGGCTTAAGCCGGCTCTGGGCCATTGATTGGCGAAAAGGTTGCTCGGATGGGATGGCCGGAAAAGTCCTTAAGTCGACATCAGCCGCGTGACGGCCTTGTCGGTGCGTTCCTGTATTGGCTCGGCGGCTTCGAGATCGAGGATGGCCTGACCGCCGATCTCGGCGAGCGCGAGATGCGCCGCATCCGCGCCAAGCAGATCGACGCGGTGATGCGGCTCATCCCCGTGACGATGGCCGTGAACCTGCTCACGGTTGCGATCGTGCTGATCCTGTTCTGGGGCAGGGGCTGGAACGGCTTCCTGGCGGTCTGGGGCCTGACGCTCGCCGCCGCCGCTTCGCTCGCGGTGCGCTCATGGCAGCGATCGCATCAGAAGGCGCCGCAGGAGGCCTCGAGCGGCGCCATGCGGCAGATGATGCGTCGGGCGTTTTTCCTCGCGGCGATCTGGGGCACGCTGCCGCTCGCGCTGTTCAGCCGCGTCGAGCCGACCAGCCAGCTCATCCTCGCCTGCCTGATGGTCGGGATGATGTCTGGCGGTGCCTTCACGCTGTCGACCTTCCCCCGCGCCGGCCTTGTCTATCTCGCGACCATGACGATCGCCTGCGCCGGAGCGCTGCTGCTGTGCGGCGCCGGGCCTTACCTCGTGACCTCGGTGTTCCTGCTGCTGTTCG
Source organism: Bradyrhizobium sp. ISRA442 (assembly GCF_038085055.1). Classification (NCBI taxonomy): domain Bacteria; kingdom Pseudomonadati; phylum Pseudomonadota; class Alphaproteobacteria; order Hyphomicrobiales; family Nitrobacteraceae; genus Bradyrhizobium; species Bradyrhizobium sp. ISRA442. The sequence continues at coordinate 112,857 of NZ_JALGCN010000007.1, read as the reverse complement.
CGTTTTTCATGGCGCGCAACATCGTCTCGCAGGGCAACCTTTTCCTCGGCAATCTCAAGGCACAGCTCGCGCTCGAACGGCAGACGGAGATCATTTCGCTGCTGCTGAAGGACTTCCAGGAAAACGCCAGCGACTGGCTGTGGCAGACCGACGCCGACGGACATCTGACCGACGTGCCCGAGCGCTTTGCCGCCGTCGCGCAGCTCCCCCTTCCGCTGCTGAAGGGATCGCACTTCGCCGATGTCCTCGACATGCTCTGTCCCGAGGACAAGACGGCGGCCTACAACGTCGTCGGCCTGATGGAGCAGGGCGAGCCGCTGCATGAGATGAGCGTCAAGGTCGTCGCCGGCGGCGAGGCGCGGCTGTGGTCGCTGACTGCGAAGCCTGCCTATGACCGCGACGGCCAGTTCCTTGGCTATCGCGGCTTCGGCCGCGACGTGACCGAGCGCTGGCGCGCCGAGAAGGCCGAGGCCGAGAGCCGCGCGAAATCGGATTTCCTGGCGGTGATGAGCCACGAGATCCGCACGCCCATGAACGGCGTGCTCGGACTTGCCACGATGCTGCTCGAGACCAAGCTTGATCCGGAGCAGCACGAGGCCGTCACCACGATCCGCGAATCCGGCGATAATCTGCAGCGCATCCTCAACGACATCCTCGACCTCTCCAAGCTCGAGGCTGGGCGCTTCGAGTTCGAGGCGATCGATTTTGCGCCGCGGGCGCTGGTCGAGACGGTTGCGACCGTGGTGCGGGCAGGCGCCAAGAGCAAGGGGCTGGCGGTCAAGGTCGAGCTCGATCCCAACCTGCCGCCCGCGCTACGCGGCGACGTCGCGCGCATCCGTCAGGTGCTGCTCAACCTCGCCTCCAATGCGGTGAAGTTCACCGACACCGGCGAGGTGACCATCGCCGTGACCTGCCAGGCGCGGCGCGACCTGCTCGCCACCGTAGAATGGACCGTGACCGACAGCGGCATCGGCATCGCACCGGAGAAGGTCGGCCAGCTCTTCACCGACTTCTCGCAAGCCGACGCCTCGATCAGCCGCCGTTTCGGCGGCACCGGACTTGGGCTCGCGATCTCCCGGCGCATCATCGAGCAGATGGGCGGCACCATCGGCGTCACCTCGACACCGGGCAAGGGATCGACCTTCCGCTTCACGCTGGTGCTGCCCTGGGGCCAGGCGCTGGCCTCCGACCAGGAGGCCGGCCGCGACGAGGCGGACGAGCTCAAAGCCCGCATCGCTGATCTCGACCGGCCGTTGAACGTGCTCGTCGCGGAAGACGACGCCGTCAACCGCATGGTCGTGAGCAAGATGCTCGGCGCCTTCGACGTCGAGCTGCGGGTTGTGACCGACGGCGTCGAGGCCGTGGAGGCCGTTTCCGAAGTCGGCTACGACGTGGTCCTGATGGATGTGCGCATGCCCGACATGGATGGGCTTGCCGCGACCCGTGCGATCCGCGCGCAGGGCGGGCGCTTCGCAGCGTTGCCGATCATCGCACTGACGGCCAACGCCTTCCCCGAGGACGTCAAGATCTGCCGCGAGGCCGGCATGTCGGACTTTTTGGCAAAACCTTTGCGCCAGCCTGCGTTGATCGCGGCGCTGCTGCGGGCGCTGAACCACGTGGCGTCAGACGACGCACCACTTCAGCCGGAGGCGCCGTTCGAAGCGGAGTTGGCGGGCGAGGGGAAAACCGTGGCAGGCGTCTAGATCGAGAAGCTCGTCCCGCAGCCGCACGAGGCGGTCGCGTTGGGATTGTTGACACGGAACGAGGCGCCGATCAGATCGTCCACGAAATCGACCTCCGACCCGGCGAGGAACGGCTGGGACGCGGAATCCACCAGCACCACCGCGTTGTCGCGCTCGATCACGAGATCGTCGTCGGCCCGCGCGCGGTCGATGTCGAACTTATATTGAAAGCCGGAGCAACCGCCGCCCTCGACCGAGATCCGCAGCATCGCGCCGGAACCCTCGCCCTTGAGGATTTCCCCGATCCGGCGGGCGGCGCGGTCGCTGATGGTCACGTCAGTTGTCATCGTTCGTCTCCGATCGCGCGTCATACCGAATTCACTTTACCGATTCATTTGGTATCCCGCGTCCGGCATAGTTAAGTGCAAGGGTCCGCAGAATCAAATGGATAGGGACTAAATTCGTCGTGTCTGTCGGAATGGCTGCCCCCCGCGCGCCCTATGCCTGCGATCCCGATCGCAGCCGCGGCCGGCTGGTTGCGGAGCCGCCGAGCCGGACTCGCAGCCCGTTCCGGCGCGATTGCGACCGTGTGATCCACTCCACCGCCTTCCGCCGCCTAAAGTACAAGACCCAGGTGTTCGTGTTCCATGAGGGGGATCACTACCGCACCCGGCTGACCCATTCGCTGGAAGTTGCCCAGATTGCCCGTGCGCTGGCCCGGCAGCTTGGACTGGACGAGGATCTCACGGAAACCCTGGCGCTGGCCCATGATCTCGGCCATCCGCCATTCGGTCACGCCGGCGAGCGGGCGCTCGACGCGTGCCTGAAAAGCTTCGGCGGCTTCGACCACAACGCCCAGACCCTGCGCGTCGTCGCCGCGCTCGAGCACCGCTATCCCGAGTTCGACGGGCTCAATCTCACCTGGGAGTCGCTGGAAGGCATCGTCAAGCACAACGGCCCGCTGACGGATCGTAGCGGCGCGCCGGTCGGGCGTTACCGCGAGCACGGCGTTCCCGTGGGTATCGCCGACTACGTCAGGACATATGATCTCGAATTGTGGAGCTTCGCCTCGCTGGAGGCGCAGGTGGCCGCGATCGCCGACGACATCGCCTACGACGCCCATGACATCGACGATGGCCTGCGCGCCGGCCTGTTCCACCTCGATGATCTCAGGGTGATGCCGCTCACGGCCGAGATCATCGCCGAGACTACGGCCCACTATCCCGATCTAGAGGACGTCAGGCGTGGCGCCGAGCTGGTGCGCGAGCTGATCTCGCACCTGATCGGCGCGGTATTCGCGGAGGCGCAAAAGAACCTCGCCACCGTCAAGCCGCAGTCGGCCCAGGACGTGCGCCGGCAGAGCCGGGCGCTGATAGCGTTTCCGCCCGCCGTGGCCGAGGAGGAGGCCGCCATCAAGGCCTTCCTCTATCAGCACATGTACCGCCACAAGCGGGTGATGCGGGTGATGGAGGAGGCGGAGCAGATCCTGTTCGACCTGTTCGCAAAATACCTGACGTCGCCGGCCGAACTGCCGCCGGAATGGCTGCTGGGCGCGGAGGGCGACAGCGAGGGCGACCGGGCCCGCCGGATCGGCAATTTCATCGCCGGAATGACCGACCGTTTCGCCCTGACCGAGCACCAGCGGCTCTTTGACTCGACCCCGGATTTGCGTTAGGCGGCGCCCATGCCCGACACACCTTCATCTCTGCACCTGTTCGCCGACGTGCTCGCGCGCGTGCACGCCGCCTGCCGCGCACTCGCGACGGAAGCCAACTGGCCCGAGGGCATCGATTTCTCGCGCGTGGTGGTCGAGCCGCCGCGCGACCCGTCCCATGGCGACATGGCGACCAACGCCGCCATGGTGCTGGCGAAGGAAGCCAAGACCAAGCCGCGCGACCTCGCCGAGCAGATTGCGGAGCGGCTCCGCGCTGACGCGCTGATCGCCAAGGTCGACGTCGCCGGTCCCGGCTTCATCAACCTGACGCTGAAGCCCGCCGCCTGGACCGAGTCGCTGCGGACCGTGCTGCGCGAGGGCGGCGAGTACGGCCGCATCCATGGCGGGTCGAAGGTCAATGTCGAGTATGTCTCGGCCAACCCGACCGGACCGATGCATGTCGGCCATTGCCGCGGCGCCGTGTTCGGCGATGCGCTGGCCAGCCTGCTGCAGTTCGCCGGCCACGACGTGACGCGCGAGTACTACATCAACGATGCCGGCGCCCAGGTCGACGTGCTGGCACGGTCCGCCTTCCTCAGGTATCGCGAGGCGCTGGGCGAGAGCATCGGCCCGATCCCCGATGGGCTCTATCCGGGCGACTATCTCAAGCCAGTCGGCGCCGCCCTCGCGAAGGAGCACGGCGACAAGCTGCTCACGATGAGTGAAGCCGAGTGGCTACCGACGGTTCGCGCCAAGGCGATCGCGATGATGATGGACGAGATCAAGGACGATCTCGCCGCCCTCAACATCCGCCACGACGTGTTTTTCTCGGAACGCTCGCTGATCGAGAGCGGCAACAACAAGGTTGCCGAGACCATCGATTTCCTGCGCGCCAAGGGCGACATCTACGAGGGCCGCCTGCCGCCGCCGAAGGGCGCGCCGGTCGAGGACTGGGAAGATCGCGAACAGCTTCTGTTCAAGGCGACGTCTTACGGCGACGATGTCGATCGTCCGCTGATCAAGTCGGACAATTCCTACACCTACTTCGCTTCCGACATCGCCTACCACAAGAACAAGTTCGACCGCGGCTTCGCTGAGATGATCGACGTGTGGGGCGCCGACCATGGCGGCTACATCAAGCGCATGCAGGCGGCGGTGAAAGCGACGACATCCGGGAAGGGAAGCCTCGACGTCAAGATCGTCCAGCTCGTCAAGCTCCTGCGCAACGGCGAGCCAGTCAAAATGTCCAAGCGATCCGGGGACTTCGTCACCTTGCGTGAGGTCGTGGATGAGGTCGGCCAGGACGCCGTCCGCTTCATGATGCTCTACCGCAAGAATGATGCGGTGCTGGATTTCGACCTCGCCAAGGTCATGGAGCAATCGCGCGACAACCCGGTATTCTACGTGCAGTACGGCCATGCCCGCGGTCACTCGATTTTCCGGAACGCCCGGGCGGAGGTATTTCCAGAACTCCCCGAGGAGGCGGACAAGCGCCTTGCCTGGCTCGGCGAGTCGGCGCTGGAGCGGCTGTCAGACCCGGCGGAGCTCGACCTGCTCAAGCGGCTCGCAATTTATCCGCGGATGCTGGAAGCGGCAGCAGGCGCCCATGAGCCGCACCGAATTGCCTTTTATCTCTATGACTTAGCTAGCGAATTTCACGCGCTTTGGACGAAGGGGCGCGATCTGCCCTATTTACGCTTCATTATCAATAATGATGCACAGCTTACAAAGGCGCGGCTGGCCATGGTCCAGGGCGTCGTCTCGGTCCTGGCATCGGGCCTCGCCATCCTCGGCGTCCATGCCCCGAACGAGATGCGGTAGTTTGGGGCGAACTACTTAATGGGAATTCGGGGGTAACCGGCAGAAGCCGGACCGCTTAGACTTGGTTGAAAGCCTTGTGGGTCGAAAGTCGCGCCTTGGTCGAGGGGCGCGCGGCTTTCCCGAAGGGACGCATCATCACGATGGCCGATCGATATCAGCACAGACCGTTTCCTTCCGATGACTATCGTCGTGGTGACGACCAGCATGGGCGGGCGGAAAGCGATCCTTTGGCCGAACTCGCCCGCCTGATCGGGCAGACCGATCCGTTTGCGGCGCAGGGCCAACCCGGCGCGCGGAAGGCGGCGCCTGCGCCCGCACCGTACCAGCAGCCGGCCCAACACCATCCGGAAGACGATTACCCGCAGGATAGCTACCAGCAGGGCTACGAGGAGCCGGCCCCGCCGGCGCCTCCGCCCGGGCCGCCGTCATGGATGCGCCGCGCCAACGTACAGCCGCAGCAGCCCGCATCTGCGCCGCAGCCCGACTATCCCGTGACGGTGAATCCCGTGCACCCGCTGCATCGCTATTCGGCGCAGCCGGCACAGCGGGAGCCTGATTTTGATCAGCCGCAGGCCCGTCAGGGGCAAGCGTATCAGGATCACGGCTACCGGGACCAAGCCTACCACGACCAAGCGTACCAGGATCCACACGAGCAGCCCGATCCGTCGCGCTACGATGAGGCTCTGTACGGACGGCTCGAGGCTGGCCAGGAGGATTTTCAACGCGAGGCGGCGTATCCGGACGATCCTTACGCCTTCCAGAGCGACTATCCCGAGGCTGAGCTCGACGAGCCCAAAAAGCAGCGCGGCGGCATGATGACGGTCGTGGCGATCCTGGCGCTGGCCGTGGTCGGCACCGGCGCAGCCTTCGCCTACAAGAGCTACATGGGATCGCCGCGTAGCGGCGAGCCGCCGATTATCAAGGCCGACAACACGCCAACCAAGGTCGTGCCGACGCCGTCCGACTCCTCGGCCAAGGTGCCGGACCGCATGGTGAGCGGCGACGGCAGCGAGAAGATCGTTCCGCGCGAGGAAGCGCCGGTCGATCTCAACGCCAAGTCGGGCGGTCCACGCGTGGTGTTTCCGCCGCTGAACCAGAACGCAAATCCGCCGCCGGTCGCGAGCGTCTCGCCGTCAACGCTGCCGCCGCCGAACGCAGGCCAGATGGCCAGCAACGGCACTCTGCCGAATAACGAGCCGCGCCGGATCAAGACACTCGCCGTGAAGGGCGATCAGACCGACAGCACGACGCCGCAAACGGCTGCGGCCGCGAAGCCCGCGGCTCCGCCGAAGCCTGTCGCTGCGCCGACCTCATCACACAATCCGCCGACCTCGGCCAATGCCAGCGCCAACCAACCGCTGTCGCTGGCACCGTCCGAACCGCCCGCACCAATGGCGGGGCAGCGGATGGCGGCAACGAATCCGACGCAGATCGCGCCCCCGAGCAGCGCTGGTGGTGGCTATCTGGTGCAGGTCTCCTCGCAGCTCAGCGAAGAGAGCGCCCAGGCATCCTATCGTGTGCTCCAAGGCAAGTACGGCAACGTGCTGGGCTCGCGGTCTCCGGTGGTGAAGCGGGTCGATCTTACCGACAAGGGCAAGGGAATCGTCTACCGCGCCTTCGCGGGGCCGTTCGGTTCGGCGGATGAGGCCGTGCAGGTCTGCAACAGTCTGAAATCTGCCGGTGGACCGCAGTGCCTCGTCCAGAGGAATTAACGGCGCTTTCCTTGACCCCCTAGCGGGGTAGGGTTAATCGGCCCTTATGAGCACGCGGGCCTTCATTACCGGTGTATCCGGAACGGAACTGACCACCGCCGAGCGGGAGTTTATCCGTGCCGAACGGCCATGGGGCTTCATTCTCTTCAAGCGCAATGTCGATAATCCGGCGCAAGTCGCTTCACTGGTTAGGGAATTACGGGACGCTGCAGACGCCCCTGATGCCCCGGTCCTGATCGATCAGGAAGGTGGACGGGTGCAGCGGCTAGGACCGCCGCACTGGCCGGTCTACCCGCCAGGCGCCGTTTTCGCGGCCCTGTACGACACTGATTCGGCCCTTGGGCTGACGGCGGCGCGCCTCAGCGCCCGGCTCATCGCGGCCGATCTGGCCGATCTCGGCATCACCGTGGACTGCCTGCCGTTGGCAGACGTACCGGTTCCGGACGCCGACGCCGTAATCGGCAACCGCGCCTATGGCACCTCGCCGGGCAAGGTCGCGGCGATCGCGCGCGCAGTGACGGACGGGCTGGAACAGGGCGGTGTGCTGCCCGTTCTCAAACACATCCCCGGCCACGGACGCGCGACCGCCGACACCCATTTCAAGCTGCCGACGGTCGACACGTCCAGGGATGAGCTGGAACGGACGGATTTCGCCGCCTTCAGGCCGCTCGCGGATCTGCCGATGGCCATGACTGCACATGTTGTGTTTAGCGCCTTCGACCCCGCCCATCCGGCGACGACTTCTGCGACAATGATAGCTCAGGTGATTCGTGGCCTGATCGGGTTCCAGGGTTTGTTAATGAGTGATGACGTGTCGATGAACGCGCTGGCGGGGAGCCTTGCCGAGCGGACCCGGGCCATCTTCGCGGCCGGCTGCGACATGGCTCTGCACTGCAATGGCAACATCGAGGAGATGCGCGATGTCGCCGGGCAAACGCCTGAACTGTCGGGCAAGGCATTGGACCGGGCGAATGCTGCGCTCGCCGCGCGCAAGCCGCCGCAGCCGTTCGACCGGGCGGCCGCTCGCGCGGAACTGGACGCATTGATCGCACGGGCAAACACGGCTTCCGCATGACCGCAGAAATCCTATCGTTCGAAACCGGGCGGCCCGCAGAGCTTGCCGAGGGTGAACCGGCGCTGGTCGTTGATGTCGAAGGCTATGAGGGCCCGCTCGACCTGTTGCTCGCGCTCGCGCGGCAGCAGAAGGTCGATCTCGCCAAGATCTCGATCCTGGCATTGGCCGATCAGTACCTGCATTTCATCGAAGCGGCGCGAAAGATCAGGCTGGAGCTTGCGGCCGATTATCTCGTGATGGCGGCCTGGCTCGCGTTCCTGAAGTCGCGCCTGCTTTTGCCAGAGCCGCCGACGGCTGAAGGTCCGAGCGCAGAAGAGATGGCGACTGCGCTCGCCAACCGGCTGCGCCGCCTGGAAGCCATTCGCGAGGCCGCCAACCGGCTGATGAACAGGCAGCAGTTGCTGCGTGACATCTTCCCGCGGGGCGAGCCCGAGCAGATCGCCGAGGTCAAGCATCCGAAATACACGGCGACGCTGTACGACCTGCTCACCGCCTATGCCGCGCAGCGCCAGTCGCGTGTGCTCGCGAGCGTACATCTCGCCAAGCGCACGGTGTGGTCGCTCGCCGAAGCACGCGCCACTCTGGAGCGGCTGGTCGGCAGCATCACTGAATCGGATGACTGGGGAAGCCTCGACGACTTCCTGGTCCGCTACGTCGCCGATCCGTCGCAGCGCGCGACAGTGTTCGCCTCGAGCTTCGCCGCCGCGCTCGAACTGGTGCGGGAAGGTCAGTTGGAACTGAACCAGAAAGAGGCGTTTGCGCCCATCTATTTTCGGAAGGGGCGCCATAAACCGGTACCAGACGCAGCTCCTGCGCCTGACGCTCCGGTCGGTTAAGTGCAAGAAGGAGAAGCTGCCATGGCCTTGGCGGAAGTTCGGGTAGAAGAGGTCGAGCCGATGGACAACGAATCCCAGGCGCGCCCCGAAGAATTGCGGCTGCTCGAAGCGTTGCTGTTCGCCTCGAGTGAACCGCTGGATACCGCGACGCTGGCCAAGCGGATGCCGGAAGGCGTCGACGTCAAGGCCGCACTCAACCAGTTGCAGGCTGAATACGCGACGCGCGGAGTGAATCTCGTGCGCGTCGCCAACAAATGGACGTTCCGCACCGCCGGCGATCTCGCCTGGCTGATGACGCGGGAGAGCACTGAGACCCGCCGCCTGTCGCGCGCCGCAATCGAGGTGCTGGCGATCATCGCCTATCACCAGCCGGTAACGCGCGCCGAGATCGAGGAGATCCGCGGCGTCGTGACCTCGAAGGGCACGCTGGACGTGCTACTGGAGACCGGCTGGATCAAGCCGCGCGGCCGGCGCAAGACGCCGGGCCGTCCGTTGACCTTCGGAACCACCGAGGCCTTCCTGTCGCAGTTTACCCTGGAACAGCTTGGCGACCTGCCGGGTCTGGAGGAACTGAAAGGCACGGGCCTGTTGGATTCGCGGCTGCCGACCGGCTTCAGCGTGCCGAATCCCTCCGATGATCCGACATTGCGCGAGGACGAGGATCCGCTGGAACCGGGCGAGGACCTCGACTTGGCGCTCGCGCCTGCACCCGAGCCGGAGACATCGGAAGGTGGCGGCGAGGGCGGCAGCGAGGACTGACGTCCCGTCTTTCTACGGGCCCCCTGCGACGAGTTAACACTAGCAAGATTACCTAGCGCCAACAGCGAATTGGCGCTGCCTTGGTCCTTGTTTTTGACACCTGCGAAGCCTAGGTTTCGGTAAAGATCGGCCGGTCCCCGGCCATGCGTGTTTGGAGGGTTGCAGGATGGGTTCGCTTAGCATTTGGCACTGGATCTTGGTGATCGCAGTGGTCCTGCTGCTGTTCGGCCGCGGCAAGATTTCGGACCTGATGGGTGACGTGGCGCAGGGCATCAAGGCTTTCAAGAAGGGCATGCAGGACGACGACAAGCCCGCCGACAAGCCGGAGCCGGCCAAGTCCATCGAGCACAATGGCGCGCCGACCGCGGCCCGGTCCGACGTCGGCAGCAAGGCCGTCTGAGCCAAAGAGTGGACAGACGCGGGCGGCCCCGATCCCTCAGCGAAGAGGATTGGGCCGGCTGCGGCTGGCCTGAACGGAACATCTCATGTTCGACATCGGCTGGAGTGAACTGGTCCTCATCGGGGTCGTAGCGCTCGTCGCCATCGGCCCGAAAGAGCTGCCGGGCGTGCTGCGCATGGTCGGACAGTGGATGGGCAAGGCCCGCAAGATGGCCGCCGAATTTCAGGGCCAATTCCAGGAGGCGATGCGCGAGGCCGAGATGGCCGACCTCAAGAAGAGCTTTGATGAGGTCAAGGAAGCCGCCTCCGGCTTCACCGGCAACAACCTGATGACCTCGCTGCAGAAGGACGTCAGCGACGCGCTGCGCGTTGATGCGCTCGACAAGCCGGCCGAGGCCTCAACGACCGCTACAATCGAGCCGCCGGCGACTTCAAGTGAGGCGCCGGTAACGCCAACCACACCGGAAGCCCCGACGCCCGAGACCTTCGTGGAAGCCGAGGCACATGCCGCGGCGAACGAACCGCTCGCCATCACCCGTGAGGTCGAGCCAGCGCCGGTCACCCAGGACACCGCGCCACCCGAGGCGATCAAGGACGCTAAAGCGTCATGACCGACGCCGATATCGAAGCCAGCAAAGCGCCATTAATGGACCACCTGATCGAGCTGCGGTCGCGGCTGATCAAGGCGCTGCTTGGCTTCGGCGTGGCCTTTATCCTCTGCTTCTTCTTTGCCAAGCAGATCTACAACGTGCTGGTCTGGCCGTTCGTGTGGGTCGCGGGGCCGGAGAATTCGAAGTTCATCTACACGGCGTTGCTCGAATATTTCATCACGCAGCTCAAGCTCGCGTTGTTCGGCGCCGGCTTCATCTCGTTCCCGATCGTCGCCACGCAGATCTACAAGTTCGTCGCGCCCGGCCTCTATAAGCACGAGAAACAGGCCTTCCTGCCATATCTGGTCGCGACCCCGTTCTTCTTCGTGCTGGGCGCTATGCTGGTTTATTTCGTCGTGCTCCCGATGCTGATCCGCTTCTCGCTGGGCATGCAGCAGGCGGGGGGCGAGGAGACCGCGCAGATCGCACTGCTGCCCAAGGTCGGCGAATATCTGTCGCTGATGATGTCGCTGATCTTCGCCTTCGGCATCGCCTTCCAGCTCCCGGTGATCCTGACGCTGCTCGGCCGCATCGGCATCATCACCTCGCAGATGCTGCGGGAGAAGCGGCGCTATTTCATCGTCATCGCCTTCATCATCGCGGCTGTGCTGACGCCGCCGGACGTGCTCAGCCAGTGCTCGCTCGCCATTCCCCTGCTGGCTCTCTATGAGGGCTCGATCATCGCGGTGGCGATGGTGGAGAAGAAGGCGGCCGCGTCGCAGGCCTCCAGCAGCGGCGCATCGTCGAGCGCCAATCCGGCCGAGTAGGGCGCTCGACCGTGCCCAATTGCGGACGTCATTCCCCGCGGAAGCGGGGAATCCAGTACGCCGCGGCCTATCGAGGAATCACTGCCGTCCCTGGAATACTGGATCGCCCGCTTTCGCGGGCGATGACGCCTGTGGTAGTGGGAAGCGCGGCGCAAACTCCCAGCACGAGCGTTGGCTGTTGAGCGCTCATCAGGACCACGGCCATGCACGACATCAAATCGATCCGCGACAATCCGCAAGCCTTCGACGCCGGCCTCGCACGACGGGGCCTGAAGCCGTTGTCGGCATCACTGCTCGCGATCGACGAGAAGCGGCGGGCGGCGATCCTGGCCTCCGAACAGGCGCAGGCCCGGCGCAATGCTGCCTCGAAAGAGATCGGCGACGCCAAGAAGACGAAGGATGAGGCGCGTGCGGGCAAGCTGATGGCCGAGGTGGCCGAGTTGAAGACCACGATGCCGCAGCTCGAGGCCGCCGCCAGAGCGGCGGACGAGGAGCTTGCGAAAGAACTCTCCGCGATCCCGAACCTGCCGCTTGATGAAGTGCCCGATGGCGTCGACGAGCACGGCAACGTGCAGCACCATGTCTTCGGCAACAAGCGCAACTACAGCTTCGCGCCGAAGCTGCATGACGATCTCGGCAGCGCGCTCGGCTACATGGATTTCGAGGCGGCGGCAAAACTCTCCGGCGCGCGCTTCGTCGTGCTGAAGAAGGGACTGGCGCGCCTGGAGCGCGCGATCGGTCAGTTCATGCTCGACCTGCACACGACCGAGCACGGCTACACCGAGATCAATCCGCCGCTGCTGGTGCGCAACGAGGTGATGTTCGGCACCGGGCAACTGCCGAAATTCGAGGACGATCAGTTCTGGGCGATCAAGGGCGAACTGCTGGCCGCGCCGGACCAGGAGCGGTTGCGGACCGAGCGTCTCGGCCTCATCCCGACGGCGGAGGTGTCGCTCACCAATCTCGCGCGCGAATCCATCCTCGACGAGAAGCAGTTGCCGATGAGGCTCACCGCGCTGACGCCGTGCTTCCGCGCCGAGGCTGGCGCTGCCGGGCGCGACACCCGTGGCATGATCCGCCAGCACCAGTTCACCAAAGTCGAGCTGGTGTCGATCACGACGCCGGAGACGAGCAAGGACGAGCTGGAGCGGATGCTCGCTTGCGCCGAGGAAGTGCTGCGCCAGCTCGACCTGCACTACCGCGTGATGACGCTCTGTGCAGGGGATATGGGTTTCTCGGCGCAAAAGACCTATGACATCGAAGTCTGGATGCCCGGGCAGGGCGAGGGCGGCATGTTCCGCGAGATCTCGAGCTGCTCGGTCTGCGGCGACTTCCAGGCGCGGCGCATGGATGCGCGCTCGCGCGGACCCGACGGAAAGCCGCGCTTCGTGCACACGCTGAACGGCTCCGGCACCGCGGTCGGCCGCGCGCTGATCGCGGTGATGGAGACCTATCAGCAGGAGGACGGCTCGATCGCCGTCCCGGACGTGCTCCAGCCCTATATGGGCGGGCTGAAGGTGATCGCGCGCGAGTAGTACGTCGTTCGGGTTGCGAAGATCGGGCGGCTGGATATCCTGACGGCTGCCCGAGAACTCGAAATCGCAGCCTCATGCCCTTGCACCGCGACATCTTCTGGGTCGGCAGACAATGGGCGGTGACCGGATTTGGCATCCAGGCCGTCGACCAGCGCTTGCGCGGCGTGCTGGACATCGCGATCGCGCGGCTCTGGGACGACGATCTCATCCAGAACCGGCGGACCAAGCCCGGCGTCAATGTCGAGGACTTTGATAAGGCGCTGACGGTGGCACGCGGACGCTTTCCGCAAGCACAAGCGGCCGCTGCCATCGTAGCGCAACTGGATGCGCTCGACCGGATCGACGCATCGCCGGCCGCGAACCCGGTCATGCCGGCGATGAAGTTGCGGGCCGAAGGCAGACTCGCGCGCTTCCTGCCGCAGTGGCGCATCCGCCGTTAGGCGGGCAGGGCCGGAAGGGGTGCGGTGCCGGCTCGGGGGCAGCGGTTCCAGCAGTCCTGGATTGTCGGGCTCAGCCGAAATCCCGCAAAACCAGCCGGTTTGCCTGATCGGCCAGAGCCAGATAAGACGGCCTCACCCAACGCCTCGCCCAACTCTTGGAATCGACCCCGGCATGCGCATTCTCTGCACCAATGACGACGGTATCCACGCCCCCGGGCTCAAGGTCGTGGAGGAAATCGCGCGGGCGCTGTCGGATGATGTTTGGGTGGTGGCCCCCGAGCTCGACCAGTCCGGCGTGTCGCATTCGCTGTCGTTGAACGACCCGTTGCGCCTGCGCGAGGTCGGTCCGCAGCACTTTGCCGTGCGCGGCACCCCGACTGACTGCGTCATCATGGGTGCCCGCCACATCCTGGGCGCCAAGCTGCCCGATGTGGTGCTGTCCGGAGTCAACAAGGGCCGCAACGTCGCCGAGGACGTGGTCTATTCCGGCACCATTGCCGGCGCGCTGGAAGGCACCATACTGGGCCTGCCGTCGTTCGCGCTGTCGCAGGAATTCAGCGTCGAGACGCGCGAGCGTCCGCCGTGGGACACCGCGCGCAAGTTCGGACCCGACATCCTGCGCAAGGTGATCGCGGCAGGCGTCCCGAAGGATACGGTGATCAACGTCAACTTCCCGTCCTGTGCGCCCGAGGATGTTCTCGGCATCCGCGTGACGCGGCAGGGCAAGCGCAATCTCGGCTTCCTCAAGATCGACGAGCGCCGGGACGGCCGCGGCAATCCCTATTTCTGGATCGGCTTCGAGCGGACCGCGATGCTGGACACGCCTGCCGACGGCACCGACCTCGCGGCATTGCGGGACCGCTACGTCTCGGTCACGCCGCTCAGGCTCGACCGCACCGATGAAGCGTTTTCCGAGGCGCTCGACGCGATGCTGAAATAGGATCTAGCCGCCGCGAAGCGCGGCTTCGATGGTCTTGCCGAGCGCGTCGAGCTGAAACGGCTTCTGGAGCGCCGGCCGGTCGCGATATTGCTCGGGCAAGCCCGACGAGCCGTAACCAGTCGCGAAGATGAAGGGGCAGCCCTTGGCCTTGATCAGGTCGGCGACCGGCGAGATCACCTTGCCGTTGACGTTGACGTCGAGGATGGCGAGGTCGAACTCGGTCGATTGGGCGAGCCGGATCGCCTCGTTGATGTCGCCTGCCTCAGCCGCGACCCTATAGCCGAGCTCTTCCAGCATGTCCGCGACCATCATTCTGATCATGACCTCGTCCTCGACGAGGAATACAGAACGGCCCGACAGCCTTCCCGCAGCCATAAGTGAGTCCTTGCCCATTCGCACAAACGTTCGCAGATAACGCCAAGCGACGCAATGCGCGTTTCGGCTGGCGGAAACCTGCAAACGGCGATCGCAGTTGATCCGTTGCTGGCCAAATGTGGTCAAATGCTGCGCCAAAAGGCTATCATGAGTTCCTGAGCCGGAACAAGAATCGAGAGTTCGGCACTGTCCCGAAGAGACGAACACAGGCACATGGCCTCCCATCAGCAGCCGCCGGAGAAGATGATGTTTCAGCTCACGCTGAGGCGTCGGGGGATCAGCGACCAAGCGGTGCTGCGCACCATGGAGGAGGTGCCGCGCGAGTTGTTCGTCGACGAGGCCGATCGCGAGGATGCCTACCGCGACAGCGCGCTGCCGATCGCCTGCGGGCAGACCATCAGCCAGCCCTTCGTCGTCGCCTACATGACCGAACAGCTTCAGCTCCGGAAGCAGCACCGCGTCCTCGAGATCGGCGCCGGCTCCGGCTACCAGGCTGCCGTGCTGTCTCGGCTCGCCGGGCATGTGCTCACAGTCGAGCGCTACCGCAGGCTCGCCGATGCCGCGCGCGCCAGGCTCGAGAAGCTCGGCTGTCACAATGTCGAGGTGATGCTGGGCGACGGCCTCAACCTGCCCGCCAATATCGGCCCGTTCGACCGGATTATTGTGACGGCCGCCATGGAGCAGATTCCGGAGAATCTGATCGAGCGGCTCGATGTCGGCGGCATCCTGATCGCGCCGGTCGGGCCGCATCAGGGCGTGCAGACGCTGATCCGCCTGACCCGTAGTGAAACGGGCCTGGAGCGCAAGGAACTGGTCGACGTCCGCTTCGTGCCCGCGCTGCCCGGCGTGGCACGGGAGTTGTAGATTCCCGGATCGGTTGTGCTGCCAACATCTTATTGGGAGGGTTAAGCCGTTATTTACTCGGCGCGTGTTTACTTAAAAGACCAGTTCTGTTGCGTACGAGTGAGTAACCATGTCCGCTGTCGCCGAGTTGCTTTACTCGCGCCGCGTGCCGCAGGTCGCGGTGCTGGCGCTGATCTCGTTCGGTTTCGCGGGGTGCAGCGCCGACATGTCGTCGCGGCTTTCCCAGACGAATTTCTCCAACCCCTTCGCCTCCGAGTCGACCGGTTCGGTGCAGCAAGCGCCTCCGCCGCAGCGTGAGCTGCCGCAATATGCGCGGCCGCAGACACAGCCGGGCTACTACCAGTCGCAGCCCTTGCCGCCGCCGGCGGTTGCCGCGCCGCAATCCTATCCGGTTTCGGGCGGGGGCGTGTCCGGAGGCGGGCGCGGCGTCGGCTCCTACACGCCGCCGGCGCAGCCGCATCTTGAGACCACTGCCACCGTGCCGCCGCGCTCGGTCGCAGCGGCCCAGCCGGCCGGTGGGACCAAGATCATCGTCGGCACCAGCGACACGCTCGACATTCTCGCCAAGCGTTATCACGTCACGCCGCAGGCGATCCTTGCCGCCAACGGCTACAAGGGCCCGCGCACGCTGTCGCCCGGCCAGCAGCTCATCATCCCGCGCGCGGCCACAACGGCTGCCGCCGCGCCAGCCCCCGTCGCTGCGACTCCCACGATGGCGCCTGCGGCCAAGCCGGTTGCCGTCGCCGCTCCGCCGAGCATCCATTTCGTCAATCGCGGCGACACGCTGGCCAGCATCGCCCGCAAGAACCACATTTCCGCGGCCGAGCTCGCCCGCGCCAATGGTCTCGAGCCGTCCGCCAAGCTCAAGCTCGGCACCAAGCTGACCGTACCCGGTGCCAAGACCGCCGCGGTCGCCGTGCCGGTCGCTCCGGCGCCGGCTCTGGTGGCGCCGACACCCGTTGCCCAGCCCGCCGCGGTCGCGCCCGCCACCAAGGTCGCCGCCGCAACACCAGTTCAGAGTGCTCGCCTGGCCCAGGCCACGGCGAACATCGAGGAGAAGCCCGCCGAGGCACCGAAGGCCGCGGACGCCACCGGCGCGCTGCCGACCTTCCGCTGGCCGGTGCGTGGCAAGGTGATCACGACCTACGGCGCCAAGACCAATGGCAAGTCGAATGACGGTATCAACCTTGCAGTGCCCGAAGGCACGCCGGTCAAGGCGGCGGAAGACGGCGTCGTTGCCTACTCCGGCAACGAGCTGAAGGGCTATGGCAATCTGGTCCTGGTGCGGCACTCCAACGGCTACGTCACCGCCTATGCCCATGCGAGTGAACTGCTGGTGAAGCGCGGCGATACCATCAAGCGCGGCCAGGTCATTGCCAAGTCGGGTCAATCCGGGGAAGTGGCGTCGCCCCAGCTCCACTTCGAGATCCGCAAGGGATCAAGCCCGGTTGACCCGCTTCAATTCCTGAACGGGGCGTGAGGCCTGAACTCGTCGTAGGGCAGGCTATCACCACACAGAGACTGTCATCGCCCGCCTTGTGCGCAATTGCGCACTGGAGCGGGCGATCCAGTATTCCAGAGACAGTGACGCGATCCGGAGAAGCCGCAGCGTGCTGGATTCCCCGCTTTCGCGGGGAATGACGGTGGTGCTTGGGGCGGCAGCCCCGGGGCCTACTGCCTACTTCACCGTCAGCTTCACACCCAGCCGTCCCGCCAGCTCCTGCACGAACTGCCAGGCGACGCGGCCCGAGCGCGAGCCGCGCGTCGTCGACCATTCCAGCGCTTCGCGCTCCAGCGCCTCGTCGTCGATCTTGATGCCGAAATGGCTGCAATAGCCGCGCACCATCGCGAGGTATTCGTCCTGGCTGCAACGGTGGAAACCGAGCCAGAGGCCGAAGCGGTCCGACAGCGAGACCTTCTCCTCGACCGCTTCGCCGGGATTGATTGCGGTCGAGCGCTCGTTCTCGATCATCTCGCGCGCCAGCAGATGGCGGCGGTTTGAGGTGGCGTAGAGAATGACGTTGTCTGGCCGGCCCTCGATGCCGCCTTCGAGCACGGCCTTGAGCGACTTGTACGAGGCGTCGTTCCCGTCGAAGGAGAGGTCGTCGCAGAACACGATGAAGCGGAAGGAGGAGGCCCGAAGCTGCTCCATCAGCGAGGGCAGGCTCTCGATGTCCTCGCGATGGATCTCGATCAGCTTCAACCTGTCAGCGGCGGCGCGGTCGGCATTGATGCTGGCGTGAGCGGCCTTCACCAGTGACGACTTGCCCATGCCGCGCGCGCCCCAGAGCAGCGCATTGTTGGCGGGCAGGCCGTCTGCGAAGCGCTCGGTGTTCTCCATGAGGATGTCGCGCATGCGGTCGACGCCCTTCAGCAGGAAGAGCTCGACACGGCTGACCCGCGGTACCGCCGAGAGGCGGCCGTCCGGGTGCCAGACGAAGGCATCGGCGCGGTCGAACGATTCGGCCACCGCGGCGGGGCTCGCCTGGGCGGAAAGGTGCGCCGCGATGGTCTCCAGCGCGCGGACGATGCGCTCCTGGGAGAGGTCGACGGGGGCTGCTGTGGGGCGTTTTGCCGCGACGCGGGCGGGCTTTCCGGCAGGGGTCTTGAGGCCTTTGCCGGCCGGGCTTTTACTTGGTTTTCTGGGCATGTCCGAAGTTCCTGAGAACGCAGCCTTATCGGGCCTCAAGGCCCGCCGCAAGGTGGCCAAATCGACGGTCTGGCAGCGTTGCAATTGGGGCGCTGGCCGCTATAGTCCGCGCGAATTTGACCGAGCCGGTCGCCCAACGGGCCTGACCGGCTTTCCCCCGTTCTCACGAGGACCGTCCGTATGTTCATTACCCCTGCGTATGCCCAGGCTGCGGGCGCTGGCGACACCAACAGCATGTTGATGTCGCTGCTGCCGTTCGCCCTGATCTTCGTGATCATGTACTTCCTGATTCTGCGGCCGCAGCAGAAGAAGGTGCGCGACCATGCCGACCTCGTGAAGAACATCCGCCGCGGCGACACCGTGGTGACCTCGGGCGGCCTCGTCGGCAAGGTCACCAAGGTCGTCGACGACGACCAGATCGAGTTCGAAATTTCCGACGGTGTGCGCGTGCGGCAGATGCGCCAGATGATCTCCGGCGTTCGCGCCAAGGGCGAGCCGGCCAAGGAAAGCGCCAAGGACGACACCTCGGCAAGCTGAGCGCTCGCGCGAGTCTCGAGAATCTCCTGATCTGACAGGTCCAGTCGATGTTGTATTTCACGCGGTGGAGGGCGCTGGGGATTATCCTGACAGCGCTGATCGTGTGCCTTTGCGCGGTCCCGAACTTCTTCCCCGAGGCGCAGGTCAAGACCTGGCCCGCCTGGGCGCAGCGCCGGCTCGTGCTGGGCCTCGACCTGCAGGGCGGTTCGTATCTGCTGCTCGAGGTCGATTCCAACTACGTGAAGAAAGAGAAGCTCGACCAGGTCCGCGACGATGTCCGCCGCGCCCTGCGCGAGGCCAAGATCGGTTACACCGGCCTCGTGACCCGCGGCGACGCGGTCGAGGTCCGTGTCAAGGACACCGACCTGCAGCCCGCGCTCGCCAAGCTGCGTGATCTCGCGCAGCCGATCGGCGGCCTTTTGGGCTCGGGTTCGCAACGTGACCTCGAGGTCACCGATGCCGGCGGCGGCCTGATTCGGTTGGCGCTGTCGCAGCCCGCGATGGTCGAGCGCATGCGCCGCACGATCGAGCAGTCGATCCAGATCGTCGAGCGCCGCGTCAATGAGCTCGGCACCGTCGAGCCGGTGATCCAGCGCCAGGGCAATGACCGCATTCTAGTGCAGGTGCCGGGGCTTCAGGATCCGACGCATCTGAAGGAGCTGCTCGGCAAGACCGCGAAGATGGAATTCCGGATGGTCGATACTTCGATATCGCCGGACCAGGCGCAGCAGGGCAGGCTGCCGCCGGAATCCGAGCTCCTGATGAGCACGAGCTCGCCGAAGGTGCCTTACGTCGTCAAGAAACAGGTGCTGGTCTCGGGCGGCGAGCTCACCGATGCGCAGCCCGGCTTCGACCAGCGCACCAACGAGCCGATCGTCAGCTTCCGCTTCAATTCGGTCGGCGCCCGCAAGTTCGCGCAGGCCACGACCGAGAATGTCGGGCTGCCGTTTGCAATCGTGCTCGACAATGAGGTGATCTCGGCGCCGGTGATCCGCGAGCCGATCACCGGCGGGCAGGGGCAGATCTCCGGCAATTTCACCG
Organism: Bradyrhizobium sp. ISRA442; assembly: GCF_038085055.1. NCBI lineage: Bacteria > Pseudomonadati > Pseudomonadota > Alphaproteobacteria > Hyphomicrobiales > Nitrobacteraceae > Bradyrhizobium > Bradyrhizobium sp. ISRA442. The sequence goes on along the minus strand of NZ_JALGCN010000007.1, from coordinate 93,120 downwards.
TCCAGTCGGCCAATGATCTCGCCGTGCTGCTCCGTGCCGGCGCGCTGCCGGCGCCGCTCACGGTCGTGGAAGAGCGCACCGTCGGTCCGGGCCTCGGCCAGGACTCGATCGAGAAGGGCGAGCTTGCCGCCTATGTCGGCTCGATCATGGTGATCGTGTTCATGCTGTTGACCTACCGGCTGTTCGGCCTGTTCGCCAACATCGCGGTGGCGATCAACGTCGCCATGATCTTCGGCCTGTTGTCGCTGCTCAACGCCACGCTGACGCTGCCCGGCATTGCCGGCATCGTGCTCACCGTCGGCATCGCGGTCGACTCCAACGTGCTGATCTACGAGCGCATCCGCGAGGAGCTGCGTGGCGGCCGCAACGCGATCTCGGCGATCGACGCCGGCTTCAAGCGGGCGCTGGCGACCATCCTCGATTCCAACATCACGACCTTCATTGCCGCCGCTGTGCTGTTCTACATCGGCACCGGTCCGGTGCGCGGCTTCGCCGTGACGCTTGGCATCGGCATCATCACCACGGTGTTCACCGCCTTCACGCTGACCCGGCTGATCGTGGCGGGGTGGGTGCGGTGGAAGCGGCCGCAGAGCGTGCCGATCTAGGAGCTAAGACCGTGACCCACTACGTTCTCATCGGGCTTGGCATCCTGATTGCCATTCTCACCGTCGTTGCCGCGCTCGGCGTGCTGCCGTCGCTGCGCATCGTCCCGGACGACACACATTTCGACTTCACGCGCTTCCGCCGCATCAGCTTCCCGATCTCGGCAGCGCTGTCGATCGTCGCGATCACGCTGTTCTTCACCCATGGCCTGAATTTCGGCATCGACTTCCGCGGCGGCACGCTGCTCGAGGTGCAGGCCAAGTCCGGCACCGCCGACATCGCGGCGATGCGCACCACGCTCGATGCCTTGCGCCTCGGCGAAGTCCAGTTGCAGCAGTTCGGCGGCCCCGAGAACGTCCTGATCCGTGTCGCGGAGCAGCCGGGTGGTGATGCTGCCCAGCAGGAGGCGGTGCAGAAGGTCCGCGGTGCGCTCGGCGATACCGTCGAATACCGCCGCGTCGAGGTGGTGGGACCGCGCGTGTCCGGCGAGCTGCTGGCCTTCGGCATGCTCGGCCTGATGCTCGCGATCGTCGCGATCCTGATCTATCTCTGGTTCCGCTTCGAATGGCAGTTCGCGTTAGGGGCCATGATCGCCAACGTGCACGACATCGTGCTGACGATCGGCTTCATGTCGATCAGCCAGGTCGATTTCGACCTGACCAGCATCGCGGCGCTTCTGACCATTCTCGGCTATTCGCTGAACGATACAGTGGTCATCTACGACCGTATCCGTGAAATGCTGCGGCGCTATAAGAAGATGCCGATGCCGCAGCTCCTCAACGAGTCCATCAACTCGACGCTGTCGCGCTCGATCATCACCCATGTCACGGTGACGCTCGCGCTGCTCGCGCTGCTCCTGTTCGGCGGCCATGCCATCCACAGCTTCACCGCGGTGATGATGTTCGGCGTGGTGCTGGTCGGCACCTACACCTCGATCTTCATCGCGGCGCCGATCCTGATCTATCTCGGCGTGGGCACGCATCGTGAAGACACCGCGGATACGGCTGCGCCGGCAAAGAAAAATCGGCCATGATCCGAACCGCGTGCCCTCGCACGAGTTTGCGAGGGCAGTAGGCCAATTCGGACGAAGCGCATGACCGGCGATCCCAACGCTCCGCATTTCCCGCGCTCGGCGCCGATCGAAGCCTATGGCAAGGGCGGCTTCGCTTTTGCCGGGATGTCGCACCGAGGCTCGCTACTCTGCCTGCCCGACGCGATCTGGGCCTGGGACGTGACCGATCCCGCGAAGATCGACCGCTATTCGCTGGATCGGGTGTTCGCGGCCGCCAACAGCATCGACACACTGCTGATCGGAACCGGAACCGGTCTCTGGCTGCCGCCGCCGGAGCTGCGCCAGGCGCTGAAGGCGGTGAGGGTGGTGCTGGATACGATGCAGACCGGGCCCGCGGTACGCACCTACAACATCATGATCGGCGAACGGCGGCGTGTCGCGGCCGCCTTGATCGCCGTGCCATGAGCAGCACTGCGCCTTCTGCCGATGCCGTCGCCTTCTGCGCCGATCTCGTGCGCAGTCACGACTTTCCGCGTTATGTCGCAACCCTGTTCGTGCCCGCCGCCGAGCGCCGCGCGCTGCTCGCGCTCTACGCTTTCAATGTCGAGATCGTCCGCGTACGCGACCAGGTGAGCCAGCCCTTGCCCGGCGAAATCCGCCTGCAATGGTGGACCGACATGCTGGCGGGCCATGCGCATGGCAGCGCCGAGGGCAACCCGGTGGCCGCCGAGCTCCTGCGCGCGATCCGCGAATTCGATCTGCCGGTTGAACCGTTGTCGCTGCTCGTCGACGAGCACCAGTTCGATCTCTACAACGATCCGATGCCGACCATGTCGGCCCTGGAAGGCTATCTGGATGCGACCTCTTCGGCGCTGCTCGCGCTGGCGGCCCGGATCGTGGCGCCGCCATGGGCGGCGATGGAGCACCTTGCACGCCATGCCGGGCTCGCCCAGGGCATGGTGCAGGTCGTCGCCAACCTGCCGCGCGATGCCGCGCGCCGGCAATTGTTCCTGCCGCAGCAGATTCTCGAGAGCCATGGCTGCCGCATGGAGGACGTGTTCGCCGGCCAGCAGACGCCCGCTCTGCGCGCCGTTCTCGACCAGCTCTTCAATGAAGCGCGGCAGCACCTCGCAACGGCCGCTTCGCTGCTGGCTGAGGTGCCGGCATCGGCACGATCAGCATTTTTGCCCCTGAGCCAGGCGCGCGCCGACCTGAGGCGGCTGTCGCGGGCGGATCGCAATCCGTTCACGCCGGCCCCGTCGTCGAGACTGCGCACGCTATGGACGTTGTGGCGGGCCTCGCGGTCGCGTGAATTTACCAAATAGCGGCTCGCATATCGCCTGGACCGGCCAAATGCTCTATGCTGTCCTATGGCTGAGTTGTCCCAAACCGCATCTTCGACGACGGTTGATCCGGTCGATCTGACCGGCCTTCCGGTTGCGCCGGCTGATATCCGTGCCGCGGCCGACATCGTTCGGGGTGCCGTCGTCGAAACGCCCTGCAACTACAGCCGGACGCTGAGCAGCATCTGCGGCTGCGACATCTGGCTCAAATTCGAGAACCTCCAGTTCACCTCCTCGTTCAAGGAGCGCGGTGCTCTCAACCGGCTCACGGCCTTGATGCCGGAGGAGCGCACGCGGGGCGTGATCGCCATGTCGGCGGGAAACCACGCGCAAGGTGTCGCCTATCACGCCAAGCGGCTCGGCATTCCCGCCACCATCGTGATGCCGGTCGGCACGCCGATGGTGAAGGTCGAGAACACCAGGCACCACGGCGCCGAGGTGATCGTCACCGGTGCGACGCTGGAGGAGGCCGCTGCGTTTGCACGAAGCCATGGCGAGGCCCGCGGCATGATCTTCGTCCACCCCTATGACGATCCGCTCGTCATCGCGGGGCAGGGCACGGTCGGGCTGGAAATGCTTCAGGCGGTGCCGGAGCTGGATACGCTGGTCGTCCCGATCGGCGGCGGCGGACTGATCAGCGGCATCGCCATTGCCGCGAAGTCGCTGAAGCCTTCATTGCGGATATTGGGTGTCGAGGCCTGGCTCTATCCCTCGATGTACAACGCGATTCACGACGGCAACCTGCCCGCGCGCGGCGACACGCTGGCCGAAGGCATTGCGGTGAAATCGCCCGGCAAGATCACCATGGAGATCGTCCGCCGTCTCGTCGAGGACATCGCGCTCGTGAATGAAGCTGAGCTCGAGCGCGCGGTCGCGAGCCTGATCTCGATCGAGAAGACGGTCGTTGAGGGCGCCGGCGCCGCCGGCCTTGCCGCGATCATGTCCGATCCGTCCCGCTTTGCCGGCCAGAAGGTTGGCCTGGTCCTCAGCGGCGGCAATATCGACACGCGGCTGATCGCCTCCGTCCTGACCCGCGAGCTCGCGCGCGAGGGACGGCTGACCCAACTGTCGCTCGATATCCCCGACCGGCCGGGCCAGCTCGCTGCGGTAGCTGCGCTGCTCGCCGAGGCCGGAGCCAACATCATCGAGGTCTCGCACCAGCGGACGTTCTCTGACCTTCCGGCCAAGGCGACGCTGCTGCAACTGGTCATCGAGACGCGCGACAGCGCGCATCTCGACGAAGTCATGGCCAGACTCAGCGCGTCCGGCCTGAGCGCGCGCTGCACGTGAGCGGCGTGCGACTATTCGAATGAAGCGCATTCGTCGTATCTTGCGTCCACATTCCAATTTCGACTGTGGCAGCGGGACGCTTTGAGAGATTTTGCCGGCTCCGAACGCGATATTTGAACACGCGCCACTGCGGCAAGTTGGCCACCCATGGTGACAGCCAGGCGAACAAGATTCTAAGCTGACGCGCGCTTGGGGAATGGGCACGCTTTGAGTTGGAACTGAAAGGACTCGCGATGGCGAAGAACACGATTTGCCTCTGGTATGACAAGGACGCCGAAGCTGCTGCCCGCTTCTATGCCGAGACGTTTCCCGACAGCGCAGTGCAGGCTGTCCACCGCGCTCCCAGCGACTATCCGTCCGGCAACGCGGGCGATGTGCTGACGGTCGAGTTCACTGTTGCCGGCGTCGCCTGTCTCGGCCTCAACGGCGGTCCCGTGTTCAAGCACAACGAGGCCTTCTCGTTCCAGATCGCCACCGACGATCAGGACGAGACCGACCGCTACTGGAACGCCATCGTCGGCAATGGCGGACAGGAAAGCGCTTGCGGCTGGTGCAAGGACAAATGGGGCGTTTCCTGGCAGATCACGCCGCGCGTGCTCACCGAGGCGTTGGCGGCCGGCGGTGCCGAAGCAAAGCGCGCATTCGAAGCGATGATGGGCATGACGAAGATCGATGTCGCCGCGATCAAGGCGGCGCGCCGCGGCTGACGTCGCCGGCACTTCGTCCGGCGCGTTGATCGAGACGGTGCGCTAGCGATCGAGTGTGCCGTCCTACCACCAACCCCGCTGCATCGGCTGCATCGGTTGATAATACTGGCCGCCGCGGCGACGCGGATAACCGGTGCCGGGTTGCTGGTCATAACTGCGCTGCTGGAAGAAGAAACCGAAGCCGTCGTCGTCGCCCCAGCCGCCGTCGCGGCTCGCAATCATATCTGTCGTCGGCTTGCGCGTGATGAAGCCGCCCTGGGGCTGGTTGCTCAGCACCGCGACGAACTCGGTGCGATAGTTGGTCTCTTTGCTCAGCGGCTCGTCCGAGATGATAATCGACGATCGCGGCACGGCGGTCGGCGCGATGCGATCGAGCACGTCCTGCGGAATGGTGATGCGGTCGAGCGCGTCCTTGGCGTTGTCGCCGTCGTCGATCGTGACCACACTCCAGCGCAGGCCGGTATCGTTCTTCGCCATCGCGGTGAACACATGCGTGCCGATCGGCTGGTCGGGGTTGCGGATCGTGACCGGAACCTCGATGCTCGTATCGAACACCTCGCCGCCGCCGTCCGGCGCCGGCTTGTGCGTGTTGCGCCGCACGTAAAGCCTTTGCGTCGACCGGCTGATGTACACAGAGACCGGCTCGAGCGCGAGCTTCGCCTCGGTCGCCGCCTTGACGGCGTCGGCCTTTTTGGTTGCAGCCGCCTTGGCGGCATCTTTTGCCGCCGCAGCGGCGTCGCGCTTCGGCTGCGCATCGGTCTTGGCGGCGTCGAGCTGCGTCGCCGCATCCGCGGCGTTGGCGGCGGCCTTCTGCTTCTGCTCCTCGGCCCGAGCCTTGGCCTGATCCGTTTTTGCGGTCGCGAGTGCCTTGTCGGCATAGGCGAGTTCGGCGTCGGCCCGAGCCTTGAGCTGTTCCAGCTTGCGCAACGTCGTCGGGAGCGATGCGGCTTCGCGTGCCGCCGCCGCGGCGGCGCTCTTCGTTTCGTCGGCTGCCCTGGTGGCTTCCTCGGCTTCGCGGGAGAGTGTATCGGCACGCGCCGGGGCTGCCGCAATGGCCTGCTTGTTCGGCACGAACAGCGCCGGGTGGGAGAAATCGACCGGGGCCGCGTCGTTCGGCGAGATGATCACCCGCATCCCGATCTGCGTCTTTTCGAACAGATTCTCCGCAAAGCCGTAGGGCATGCGTACGCAGCCGTGCGAGGCCGCATAGCCGGGCAGGGGGCCGCCATGCAGTGCGATGCCGTTCCAGGTGATGCGCTGCATGTTCGGCATCCAGGCATCGTCATACATGGTCGAGTGGTGGTCCTTGTCCTTCTCGATGACGGCGAAGACGCCGGCCGGGGTCTCGCGTCCGGTCGTGCCGGTCGACACCGGGGCGCGCAGGATCCAGCCGTCGGCGTCGTAGAATGTGACCTTCTGGCTCTGGATCGACACGATCGCCATAATCGGCGCGCCGGCCTCGCGCGGCGCCGTCGCCTCGACGGCGGGGCGCGCCTGCTTGGCCGCGGCGCCTGCGGTCAGTGCCGTCAGAGCGGCCATCGCCGCGAATGTGACAATGCCGGGGGGGCCTCGACGCCGCATCGCCGTGCTGCATTGCGCCGCCGTCAACCGATCTGCCATGTCATTCCCCGAACTGCCTATCCGCGCTTGCGTCGATCAAGTGTCAGATTGCGATACTCGGATTAACGAACTACCGCCATGAACGTTGCCAATTCGCTTCGAAGGATATTCCGGTGGCAAATCCCTCATATATGACCGCCTGCCTTGGAGGAAGGGCGGCTCGCACCTGAAGCTGGCCCGAAGGTCGCGGTCGATTTGCCGCAGGTGGTCTTTTCGCTTTGCAGCGTACGCCGCCGGGCTCGGTTTCAAATGCAGAGGCTGAGCAGCTTGATGTGGCAGCCGCCGGCTTTGGGCCGGCTTGAGGGCGCGACTTCACGCTTCACAACGACAAGCGGTTCCTTGTCCTTCTTGCCTTTGCCTGGCTTCGGCTCGTAATCGCCTGCGATCACCATCGCCCAGTAGGTGCGCTTGCCGCTTGCATTCCTGGCGCTTGCGATCCCAACGCGGGAGGCGTTGTGCAGCAGCAGGTTCTTGCGGTGCCCTGAGGAGTCGATCCACTGGCCGAGCGTCTTCTCGAAACTGTCATAACCATAGGCGATGTTTTCCGCGGCGCGGCCCGCACGCGCCGGCGCGACCCGCCTGGTGAACGGGCCGAGGACCTCGTGACTGAGATCGTCCTTCGCCGCCATCGCGCGCGCCTGTTCCAGCGCAATGCGGTCGAGGGTTGCGTCGCGCACGACGCGGGCCTCGCCATGCTTGAGGCGGTAGCTGGAGATCAGTTCGGCAGGGGAGTCCGTGGCCATCGCGGGCGCGGCTGCCAGCAGAAGACCCGCGACGATTCCGCCGGCCATGCGACGCGTCATTGACCCCCAGGTGCTCATTCCCCACCAAGCCACCGTGATATCTGCGTCGCTTCTCCATCGGCAATGTGGACGCTTCAAGGCAGGTCCAAGCTAGCTGGCCGGCAGATTCGCCTCGAAATTGAAGCGGTCACGCAGGTTCTTGCGCTGCTCCAGGATGTCCTTGAGGAAGGCGCGGTCCTGGTCGTTCCTCATCATCGGCTCGATCAGGTCGAGCTGGTTCATGGCAACTAGCTGCAGGATCTCGGTGCGCGGCTTGCCGCTGGTATCGCGCGGCAGGGCATGCACGACCTGGATGTGTTCGGGAGGCTTCGGTCCCCTGGCGGCAGTGAGCTCGTTGCGGAGCTGACCTTCGAGGGCGGCCTGGTCGGCCTCGACGAAGGCATAGAGCCCGACGCCCGAGCGGCGGTCGGCGAAGGCGACGATGGCGGTGTCGCGCACGGCCGGATTTTTGCGGATCAGGGCGGTCAGCACCGGCGCGTCGTTGACCAAGCGGCGGCCGCCGCCTTCGCGGTCGGTGAAGTTGAACAGGCCGCGCGTGATCGCGCGATAGACCTTCTTGCCGGTGGCAAGCCACAGGCTCGCGGCGAGGGATTTCTTTGCCAGGATCTTGCGCTCCCGCGGCGTCAGGGCCTCCGGCACATAGGAGCGCTTGTGCTTGAGGAGATGCCGGAGATCTTCATAGGCGAGGATGCGATAGAGCCGTCCGCGTCCCTCAAAGCAGGCGGCAAGCTGGAAGTCGGTGACATAGGCGCGCCCATCGCGACCGACCAGCCAGTTCTGCTCCTTGGCGAGATCGTTGTGGCAGATACCGGCGCGGCGCAACCGGCGCAGCGCCGCCTTGGCCGAGCGAAAATAGGCGAGGTCGCCATGCGGTTTGGCCAAATGCAGCGCGGCGCCGTCGACGAAGCCGCGGACCAGCGCGCGACGTCCAGCCCACAGCAACTCGGGACCGACGTTCAGGCCTTTGGCGAGCGCCAGGGCATGCTTCTCGCGCGCGAATAGGTGGCGCGCCAGTAGGAACGACCACCACGGGACTTCGTCGAGCCGGCGCAGGACGGCGTCGACCTCGCCGCTGTCGCTGCGAAAGCGGCCCCGTTCGACTGTCGAGAACACGTCGCGCTTGAGCAGCACGCCGTCCGTCCAGCGCGCCGAAAGCACCGCGGCGTCTTCCTTGGGGAGGCTCATCGAAAGCTCACGCCGCCGCGGCAATGTGCAGGTGATCGGCGATCCAGCGATCGAGATCGGCAAGCGCCCGCGCACTCAACGCTTGCTTCTTGGCCACCGTTTTCTCGTTGCCGCGCAGGCGTGTGCCGTCGGCCTTCTTCGTCGGTGCGCTTGCAAGCGGCGGGAACAGGCCGAAATTGATGTTCATCGGCTGGAACGATCGTGTGCCCGCCTCGATGGTCTCGATATGGCCGCCGGTGATGTGGCCGAGCAGCGATCCCAGCGCCGTCGTGGCCGGCGGGCTCGTAAGCCGCTCGCCGCGCGCGTCCGCTGCCGCATAGAGGCCCGCGATCAGGCCGACGCTGGCGGATTCCACATAGCCCTCGCAGCCGGTCATCTGGCCGGCAAAGCGCAGTCGTGGCTGTGCGCGCAGGCGCAATTGGCCGTCGAGCAGTTTGGGTGAATTGAGGAAAGTGTTGCGATGCAGGCCGCCGAGACGAGCGAACTCGGCCTTCTCCAAACCCGGAATCGCGCGGAAGATGCGCTGCTGCTCGCCGTACTTCAACTTCGTCTGGAAGCCGACGATATTGTAGAGCGTGCCGAGCTTGTTGTCCTGGCGGAGTTGCACGATCGCGTAGGGCTTTGTGCTGGGATCGTGCGGATTGGTCAGCCCGACCGGCTTCATCGGCCCGTGGCGCAAGGTTTCGGGCCCGCGCTCCGCCATGACTTCGATCGGCAGGCAGCCGTCGAAATAGGGCGTGTTGGTCTCCCACTCCTTGAACTCGGTCTTCTCGCCCGCCAGCAGCGCGGCGACGAAGCCGTCATACTGCTCCTTGGTCATCGGGCAGTTGATGTAGTCGGCGCCGTTGCCGCCCGGACCGACCTTGTCATAGCGCGACTGGAACCAGGCCACCGACATGTCGATGGAGTCGCGGTGCACGATCGGCGCGATCGCGTCGAAGAAGGCGAGCGCGTTCTCGTCGGTCAGTCCGCGGATCGCGTCGGCCAGCGGTGCGGAGGTGAGGGGGCCAGTCGCAACGATCACGTTGTCCCATTCGGCCGGCGGGAGGCCGGCGACTTCGTCGCGAGCAATCTCGATCAGGGGATGGTCGTTGAGCGCCTTGGTGACCGCGGCGGAAAAGCCATCGCGATCGACCGCCAGCGCGCCGCCAGCGGGCACCTGGTTGGCATCGGCGGCGCGCATGATCAGCGAGCCGAGGCGGCGCATCTCCGCGTGGAGCAGGCCCACAGCGTTGTTGGCGGCATCGTCGGAGCGGAACGAGTTCGAACAGACGAGCTCGGCGAGCCCGTCGGTGCGGTGAGCCTCAGTCATGCGGGTCGGCCGCATCTCGTGCAGCACCACCGGGATGCCTGATTTAGCCACCTGCCAGGCGGCCTCCGAGCCGGCTAGCCCGGCGCCGATCACATGCACGGTGTTGGATTGGGGTCCTGTCATGGCTCGGACAGGTAGCGCTTTTTGGCGGCCGTTGGAATCGCCGAGATCGAGTTTTCTGCCTTCCAGATGCGACAACGCCCGCACGAGGCGGGCGCTATCGGGTTCGTCCGGTAAGGGCTGAAACGGTATCAGCCCTGATACTGACCGGCGGCAACGCGCGGGATGTCCGAGCGATCGAGGCCGATGTCGGCCAGTTCGCGATCGCTGAGCTGGGACAGCTCGGCAACATTGCGCTGATAGTCCCGGAAAGCCTGGATCATGCGGATGAGCGAGAGCAGCATTGTAGTCTCCTGTAGTTCGATTCAGCTCTTGACCTGAGCGTCATCGTTGAAATGAATATAGATGGGTGTGTTGCAGTGCGGAAGTTCCGATGTTGCGATGCAGCTAAGCAAATAGCGCATAGCGCAAGTAAGAAACGATTAACCTCTCGGCAGTCTCGCCCAAGAGATGGGCGGGATCGCCTAAGTTCAGCGATAAACTTCCATGAGATCATGGGTTTATTGCCGTGCCTGACGGTTCCCAATGGAGATGAAATAAGTCGTGTATCGACCGTCCGCAAGACAGTCCGGCAGCTTTTAGACCCAAGTGACATATGCGCGAATCGCATGTTGAGCGATCTTATTGAAATGAATATATATTCATTACTTAGGCCAACCAATCCTTGGGCAGCTCGCGTGAGCGTTCGAAATCCGGAATCATCCCCCGGGGCATGAAGAGCCGGTCGTTTTGGTTCGTGCAGTTGGCGCGCATCGTTGCCGCGCTGTACACACGCCGAGCGTGTGAAGCTGATTACAAAGTTGTAATGAAAATCAGAAATTTCGCATGCGGCTCTGCGCGGCGCGCAACATCACGCAATTCTCGCGGGGAATTTATTGCGGCAAGTTGCCGCATCCGGGGAAAGTCACGTGGCAGATTCCGGCAATGCCGCCGGCTCTGTGTTCAAGAATAAGAGAAGGAAAGTAACATCATGACGAAGTTACTCGGGGTTATTGCAATTGCTGCCGTTCCCTTGGCCCTTGCGCCGGCTCAAGCCGCAAAACATGCGGCTGGTGGGTGCAGCTCGGCCAATCTGGAGCACACCGAGACCGCGATCGAGAACATGCCGGATGGCGACAGCAAGACGGTCGCCCAGAAGGAGATCGCGGCAGCTCAGGACTCACTGCTCAACGGCAAAATGGGTGTATGCGGCGCACACCTGAACAAGGCGATGCGCGCCTCCATGGGTAAGTAAACGCTCAAAGAGGGCCGGTCGCGGCGCGATCGGCCCTACGCTTTTGTTCAGGACCTGTCCTAAGGAGCGCGCGCGAGCTGGGTCGCGAAATAGGCGACCGTCTTGGCGTAGACCTCGCTCTTGTTCCACTGCTGTAGCACCGCGAAATTCGGGCTGCCCGGCTGCCAATCCTTGCCGCGCTGCCAGCCATAGCCGGCCAGATAATTCGCGGTGGAGGCGAGCACGTCGGGCGCGTTGTGCAGCAGGTCCCGCTTGCCGTTGCCGTCGAAGTCGACGGCGTACTTTATCCAGGATGACGGCATGAACTGGGTCTGGCCAATCTCGCCGGCCCAGGCACCGCGCATTTCAGCCGGCGCCAGATCGCCGCGTTGGACGATGCGCAGCGCATCCATCAGCTCGCCGCGAAACTGCTCGGCGCGCCGGCAGTCATAGGCCAGCGTCGCGAGCGAGCGGATCGTCGGAAACTTGCCGATGTTGACGCCGAAATCGGTCTCGAGCCCCCAGATCGCGACCAGCACCTCGCCCTGCACACCGTACGCCTGCTCGATGCGGGAGAGCACCGAGCCATATTGCTTCATCATGTTGGAGCCGCGCTGCAGGCGCGGCGGCACCATGCGGCCGGAAAATTCCTCAAAGCTCTGGCTGAAGACTTTTTGCGAGCGGTCGCGATTGAGCACGGTCTGATCGAGGGTCACGCCGGCAAGCCCCGCGGTGATCGCCTGCTGCGAGATGCCCTTGGCGGCGGCGTCGGTTTTGAAGTCGGCAAGCCAGGCATCGAAGTTGCCCGAGCCGCAGGCGACTGCGGCAAGCGTGGGCTCGGCGGACAGGATGGACGCGGTGAGGATGAAGGCGGTGAGGGCGAGACGAGAAATCGTCGGGGTCATTCGAATGAATTCATTCCGTGAAGTGGCATGACCGGCGGCGACAATCTCGGGAGTAACCGCGGCCAAAGCAAGGCGTTTGAAGACACTCCGATCCTGCCCACGACGCGGGTAGGATCGGCTGTCGCTGCATGTTACTAGGCGTTCGTGTCATTCCGCCAGGGGAAGAGGTTGGCCGGGAAATCGGCCGCCGGCTTGCGTGGACGATGCGGCGGTGGCGGCACCGGACGGGCACCGGGTTCGGAGGCGATTGCCTTGCGATAGAGGTGCCAGGTGGCGTGGCCGAGCAGGGGGATGACTACGGCCAGGCCAAGGAAAGCGGGGATCGTTCCGAGCGCCAGCAGCACTGCCACGATCAGGCCCCAGGCCGCCATCGGCACCGGGTTCTTCGCCACGACGCGAAGCGAGGTCACCACCGCCTCCAGCGCGCCGGCATGGCGGTCGAGCATCAGTGGAAACGACACGACGCTGACGCAAAGCGTACCCAGCGCGAACACGAAGCCGACGCCGCAGCCGACCACGATCAGCCACCAGCCTTGTTGCGTCGTCAGCACGCGCCTTGCGAAATCCGAGATTCCGGTCACGCCTTCATAGCCGAAGGCTGCAACGTAGATCGCCTGCGCCGTCGCGACCCAGGTCACGAACAGCGCGAGCAACAGCGTGCCGAGGCCGAGCATCGCGCCGAATGAAGGCGAGCGCAGCACCTCCATGGCATCCCAGGCGCTGGCTTCCTCACCGCGTTCGCGCCGGCTGCTGAGCTCATAGAGTCCGAGGGCGGCGAACGGGCCGATCAGGGCAAAGCCCGCGGCCAGTGGAAACAGCAGCGGCAGCACCGAATAGCCCATCACCACGCGGGCGAGCACGAGGCCCAGCACCGGATAGATCACGCAGAGGATGATGGCGTGGCTCGGAACCGCCTTGAAATCTTCCCAACCGCGCTTGAGCGCGTCATGCAGGTCGGACAGTCGGATGGTTCGGATCACAGGTCCAGCCGCATCCGCGGTCTGGGCCATCGTGGGGACATTGCCCTGGTAGAACGTGGCCATGGTCGCTAGCTCCCTTGCCATGCGGCCGAACTCCGGCGCCGGCAAACGGCGCAAGCGGCCGCTCTTCTCTGACTTTCGCGATCCCGACCAGACGCGAGATCCAGATGGCATCGCGAGCTGAACGTCAACCGTACTCCCAATTCCGAGTCCTGTCCCGCACGCATGGGTGAGATTCGATGCCGCAGTGCAACCTCGAGCGTGTCATTCGGTCGTCATTTCGCCGCAGATAAGCTGATGCTGGTTGCAGCTTCGCTGAACTCGGCGGGCGCAACGCAGAAACTTCGGCTATAAGTGAAGGCCTTCCAACGGATCCTATTCGGGGAGCAGACATGAGTATTTTCGGGAAAATCATGAGCGCGATCTTCGGCAGCGAGCCGGCCGCTGCCGCGCCCCCTGCGGGCAGTGCGCCCGCCGGCTCGGCGCCGAGCGCATCGGCGCCGTCGTCTGCGCCTGCTGCTGCGCCCATGGCAACCGTGGACGTCGCCGCGATCGTCGACAAGGCCGCCGCCGCCCACAAGGGCGAGAAGCTGGAATGGCGCACCTCGATCGTCGACCTCATGAAGGCGCTCGACATCGATTCCAGCCTTGCCGCCCGCAAGGACCTCGCCAAGGAGCTCGGCTACACCGGCGACATGAACGACTCGGCCAGCATGAATGTTTGGCTGCACAAGCAAGTCATGTCCAAGCTCGCCGCCAATGGCGGCAAGCTGCCGCCCGAGATCAAGCACTGATCGGCATCACCGTCGCAGCAGGGGCCCGCGAGATCGCGGGCCCCTTTTGCTTTCAGGCGACGAGATCGGCATCCTCCGGATGCCTGTCGAGATAGTCGACGACGAAACCGCAGCCGGCAATCACCTTCTTGGCGTCGTGGCGGATCAATTCCAGCGCGCCCTTTATCAGCTCGGAAGCGATGCCGCGGCCGCGCAGCGCGCGCGGCGTCTCGGTGTGGGTGATGATCACGGCCGACGGCGTCAGCCGATAATTGGCGAAGGCGACCTCGCTGCCGACGTCGAGTTCGAAGCGGCTCTTGTCCTTGTTGTCGCGTACCGATGCCGCCATGCGTGACCCTTCCGAAGCGAGGCTTGTTTCCCCGATCTAGGCGCCTGAACCGGCTCTTGCCAAGGCGCGACCAAGGAAGGTTGCCGCAGGGGAGATATCCGAAAAATGCGTGTCCCGATCAGCCTCATGGCCGTACTTGCCGCGCTCGCCGCGATGTCGCCGGTGCCGGCCTCGGCGGAAGGCGGCCCGGCCTGGGAGGCGTGCGTCGGACTGACCAGCTCGCCGGATGAGCGGGTCAAGGCCTGCTCGACCGTGATCGATACTAGGAGCGAGAGCGGCCGCAGGCTCGCCGGTGCCTATTGCAACCGCGGCCATGGCCTGACCGAGAAGCGCGAACTCGATGCCGCGCTGTCCGACCTCGACGAGGCGGTCAGGCTCGCTCCGGATTATGCCTGCGCCTTCAACAATCGCGGCCGCGTCTTTTCCTTCAAGCACGACTACGATCGCGCGATCGCCGACTACGACCAGGCCATCAAGCTCGATCCGTCGCTGGCGCTCGCCTATAGCAACCGCGGCGAGTCCCGCTATAACAAGGGCGACCTCGACGGCGCCTTGGCTGACTTCAGCACCGCGATCAAGCTCGACTCCAACTATGCCACGGCCTATGCCAATCGCGGCTACGCCTACTATCGCAAGCACGACATGCCGCATGCGCTCGCCGACTTCACCATGCGGATCAAGCTGGCGCCCGGTCTGCTCGCCTATATCGATCGCGGCAACGTCTATCGCGACAGCGAGCAGCTCGACCGCGCCGCCGCCGATTACGGCGAGGCGATCCGGGTCGCGCCGACGGATGCGCGCGGCTGGCGCAATCGCGGTATGATCCGGCTCTACCAGGGCGACAACAAGGGCGGGCTCGCCGACTACGACAAGGCGCTGCAATACGATCCGTCCGACGTGTTCTCCTGGAACAATCGCGGCCAGGCCAGGCTTCGGCTTGGTGACAGGCAAGGTGCCATCGCCGACTTCAGGAAGGCGCTGGAGCTGCGGCCCGGGTTGCCGGCCGCGCGCGAGGCGCTCCAGAAGCTCGGTGCCCTGTAGTTGCAGTGCAGTACGAGTGCCTGACCAGGCAGCACCGCACGCGACCGCAAATAATCCGCGCCATCGCTCTTGCAAGTTCCACGGCGGTTGCGACATTCTTGACAGGACATACGCCCGAATGCGGCCGGCAGGGTCGTTAGACATTCGGAGTGTCATGATCGCCAGCCGCCGACGTATGCCTCTGTTGTAGGAGGGTACGATGTCGGACTTTGGTTTCTTGAATACTCATCGAACATGGGAAGACTGGTGCGGGATGCTGCTCGGCGCGCTGATCGTCGCGTCGCCATGGTTTCCCATCCAGGATCAGGCGGCGATTGTGGGACAGCAGATGGCGATCCTGAATGCGGTCGCAGTCGGCCTCGCCGTATTTGGCATCAGCCAGCTCGAATATGTCTCGCTGCAGCGCTGGCAAGAGGTGACGACGATTCTGATCGGACTGTGGCTCATCGGCTCGCCCTATGTCCTCGGCTATTCCGGTGAGGGTTTTCTGCGCATCTACCACACGAGCCTCGGCGCGGTGGTGGTGCTCCTCGGCGTGCTCCAGCTTTGGCAGGACTGGGACCTGAATGACCAGGAGATGCTCAAGCATGGACAGTAGGCCGTAGATGTCGGCAGATCCGCCTGGCTATGGGCGGGCCTGAACCCTCATCTCTTCACAAGATCCGCATAGTCCGGGTGCTTGTCGATCCACGCCTTCACGAACGGGCATTGCGCGACGACCTTCAGGCCTGAGGTGCGGACCTGATCGAGCGCGCCCCTAACCAGCTTCGAGCCGATGCCCTTGCCGCCGAGCTCCGATGGCACCTCGGTATGGACGAAAGTGATGACGTCGCCATCGAGCTTATAGTAGGTCGCGGCGAGGTGGCCCTCGACGGCGAGCTCGTAGCGGCTGTGGGTTTTGTTGTTGATGACGTCGCTCATGTCGTCTCCGGTCAGCTCTTCAGCGATTCCGTCAGCATCTTGCGGATCGACCACGCCTCGTCGTCGGAGGCGCCCCTGATGTCGTCGATCTTCCAGCTATCGGCCTCGCCTACGAAATCATAATGCACGATCTGGTCGGCGGGTTTGCGGTCGGTTCAATCGGCCGCCTTGGCCAGCCGCGCGTCTTCAGGCTGTTGTTGCCGCGGGCGCAGGCACCCCTGGCAGATGACGAGCGAACGGTTGACCCTGGCGTCTTGCTCGGCCTCGATGCCGTCCTGGGCCTGCCACCATTCTTTCGAATAGGGCTAAAATCCCGCCTGCGCGTTGTTGCGGTCGGCTCGTGCAACGGTGCGCGATGGGCCAGAGACGGAACGCGGTTGATTGGGATCCTCGCCGGCGCCATCCCAGGCATAGCGCGCGGGTGTGAACGCGGGATCCGAGGCGAGGCGCGCTTGCGGCGCCACAGCGCATCCGGCAAGCGCCAGCGACAACAGGAGGACGGCGGGCGCTTTGACCATGATGCGGCACTCTGTACGCGAGAACTGCGCGAGGTTGCGCCGATCATGTTTAAGATTCCCTGAACGGTCGCGGTCGCGGCGGCGACCAACGCGAATGAGATATTTGCTCCTCATCTTCGTTCTGCTGTTTCAAGGAGAAGGCCATCTCGGCGATGCCGTTTGAGTTCGGGAAGCCGTAAGGCGAGGTGCGGCCGGCGGCCTTGCTACGTTGCGGGCGATGGCGATAAATGGGATGCAAAGGGCGGGGCACAAGCACGCGATCCGCCATCGAAGAGGAAACCCCATGCAGCCCCTGCGCATGTCCCGCCGCGTCATGAATCTCGCTCACATGTTGACCCAGAATGCGCGGCGGCATGGTTCGCGCCCCGGATTCGTGTGGGGCGACAGATCCTGGACCTGGCGCGAAATCGATGCGCAGGTCTCGGCACTGGCGGCGGCGCTCGCAGCGCGCGGCATCAAGAAGGGCGACCGCATCCTCGTCCATTCCAAGAATGGCGACGAGATGTTCGTCTCGATGTTCGCGGCGTTCCGGCTTGGTGCGGTCTGGGTTCCCACCAATTTCCGCCTGATGCCGGACGAGGTCGCCTATCTTGCCCAGGCCTCCGGTGCGAAGGCGTTTTTGTGTCACGTCGATTTTCCCGAGCACGCTGCGGCCGTGAGCGGCGGCGCGCTGGACTTCATCTGGAGCATCGACGGCAAGGCCTCGTTCGGCGAGCGAAGCGTGGCGGAGGCCATCGCCTCGCAGGCCGGCGCTGATGTCGCGAATGTGGATGTCGAGTACGACGATCCCTGCTGGTTCTTCTTCACCTCCGGCACCACCGGCCGCTCCAAGGCCGCCGTGCTCACCCACGGCCAGATGGGGTTCGTGGTGACCAATCATCTCGCCGATCTGACGCCCGGCACGACGGAGCAGGACGCATCGCTTGTGGTGGCGCCGCTGTCTCATGGCGCCGGCGTGCATCAATTGATGCAGACCGCGCGCGGCGCGCGTACCGTGCTGCTGCCGACGGAAAAATTCGATATCAACGAGGCGTTCCGCCTGATCGAAGCGCATCGCGTCAGCAATCTGTTCACGGTGCCGACGATTTTGAAGATGATGATCGAGCATCCCGCCGCCGACAAATACGATCATTCCTCGCTGCGCCAGGTGATCTATGCCGGCGCGCCGATGTATCGCGAGGACCAGAAGGCCGCGCTGAAGAAGCTCGGCAAGGTCATCGTGCAGTATTTCGGCCTCGGCGAGGTCACCGGCAACATTACCGTGCTCCCGGCGGCGCTGCACGATCCCGAGGACGGTCCGCACGCGAAGATCGGCACCTGCGGTTTCGAGCGCACCGGGATGCAGGTCTCGATCCAGGACGATGAGGGCCGCGAGCTGAAGCCGAACCAGAGCGGCGAGATCTGCGTGATTGGCCCTGCGGTGTTCGCCGGCTACTACGACAATCCCGAGGCCAATGCGAAGGCGTTCCGCAACGGCTGGTTCCGCACCGGCGATCTCGGCCACATGGACGAGGAAGGGTTCCTCTACATCACCGGCCGCGCCTCCGACATGTACATCTCCGGCGGCTCCAACATCTATCCGCGCGAGATCGAGGAGAAGATCTTGACGCATCCCGCCGTCGGCGAGGTCGCCGTCCTCGGCGTGCCCGATCCGACCTGGGGCGAGGTCGGCGTTGCCGTCTGCGTCGCGCGCGAGGGCGCAAAGCCCGTAAGCGAAGCCGAGATGGCGGCGTTCCTTGGCCCCAAGGTGCCACGTTACAAGATGCCGAAGCGCTTCTTCTTCTGGGAGGCCCTGCCGAAGTCCGGCTATGGCAAGATCCCCAAGCGCATGGTGCGCGACGAGCTCGAGGCCCGCGGGCTGCTCGATCTCGACAAGAAGCAGGCGGGCTGAGCGGGCGTCATGCGCAGCATCAAGCAGCCGGGCGCGCCGGTCGCCGAGCGCATCCAATGGGTGGAGGCGAGGGGGCGCGCTTTCTCGTTCAGGCTTCAAGCGGGTGTGCCGCTGCTGGAAGCCGCGCGGCGTGGCTTTGCGGCGGAAGGCTTTGCCGGGGGCGTGCTGAACTTCCGGCGCGGCGCGCTCGGACCGTTCGCCTATGTCATGCCGGCGCTGTCCAAGACCGGTCAGAATGCCGCGTTCTACAGCGAGACGTTCCGCCCCAACGGTGTAACGCATACAAAGCTCGGCAGCATGACGCTCGGCACGCGCGACGGTGCACCATTCTTTCATTGCCACGGACTCTGGAACGAGGCCGATGGCCGCGCCAGCGGCGGCCACATGCTGCCGGAGGAGACGATCGTTGCCGAGCCGTTCGAGGTCGAAGCCTTCGGTCTCGATGGTGCGATGTTCAAGGCGGAGTCCGATCCCGAGACCAACTTCAAGCTGTTCGGACCGGTGGCCGCCGCGAGCAGTGGTGCGCGCACGACCAGCCGCGCCTTCGCGCTGCGGGTGCGACCGAACCAGGATTTTGCGGGCTGCCTCGAAGGCTTCTGCCGTGAGCGCGACATCGCGCGGGCGAAGATCCATGGCGGCGTCGGCTCGACCATCGGCGCGCGATTCACCCATGGCGGCGTGACCGAGCCATTTGCCACCGAGCTGGCGGTGACGGCCGGGACGATCGCACCGGGCCAGCCCGGCGTGCTCGAAGCCGTGCTCGACGTCGCCTTGGTCGACTACACCGGCGGTCTCGCCGAGGGCCGCCTGATCCGCGGCGACAATCCGGTGCTTATGACCATGGAGCTGGTGCTGGAGGCGCTGGCCTAGGGTGCCACCGGGGCTTGTGGCCGGGTCATGATGCCACTTCCCAAGCGGAATTGTTCCTGTTATGTTCCAATTGGGCGTGCGATATGGCACGTGTAGGGAGGAGCGGAGATGCGAGGCCGAAATCGCGACATCAGGTTGCCCGCGCCCTATCTCCGGCGCGTCTGGCTCGACCGCGCTCTGGTGCCGGACTGGGAGGCCTATCCGTACTGTCTTCCCCTCTTCAGCGAAGAATTCGACCTGAACTTCGACACCGCGATCACGATCATCGTTGGGGAGAACGGCACCGGCAAATCGACGATTCTGGAGGGTATCGCCGCGCTCGCGGGCTATGACGACGCCGGCGGGGGCAAGGGGTATAGACCGGTCGATCATTCCAATGCGCGCGAGATCATGGGTGGAGAGCTGTCCGTCGCGCTGCGTGCCGGCTGGGTACCGAAGATCACCAACGGCTGGTTCTTTCGCGCCGAGACGTTCTTTTCCGTCGCCAGATATCTCGATGAAGTCTCGGACATGCCGCCCGATTTCCTGTCCTATTCCCACGGCGAAGGTTTCTTGCGGTTCTTCGAGGAGCGCTGTCAGCGGCAAGGCATCTTCATCTTCGACGAGCCGGAGTCGGCCCTGTCGCCAGCGCGGCAGATGGAATTTTTGAAGCTGCTGCACCGCATGGATTCCTCCCGCAATTGCCAGGTGATCATGGCCACTCATTCGCCGATGCTGATGGCCTATCCCAACGCGAAGCTGTTGCGGCTCAGCAAATACGGCCTTGAGCCGGTGACGGTGGAAGAGACTGATCATTACCGGGTGATGCGGGAGTTTTGCGCGGACCCGCGCGGCTTCGTGGAGGCGACGCTGGCGGAGTGAACCTCGTTCTCTCCGTCGTCATTGCGACGAGCTCTTGCGACGAAGCAATCCAGACTCTCTCCATGGGAGCACTCTGGATTGCTTCGCTTCCAGCTTCGCTCTGCGAGTTTCGGCGGACCAGTCGCCCGCAATGACGGAGTGTGCGTAGAGTGCTTGGCTTCAATTCCCATTTCTGTCCCGTTCTGTGAACACACCTTCCCGTTCTCGCGGCATGACCTGCCCGAGCTTTGCGGCAGTTGCCGCCCTCAAAAGTGCCGAGGGCGCAGGGAAGGCCGGGTGCCGGCTGGCACCCGCGGTCCGCTGTGCGCAAATGCGCTGGAAACAGATGCACAGCGGCACACAGGGCAGCCAG
The DNA here is from genome assembly GCF_038085055.1 of Bradyrhizobium sp. ISRA442. NCBI lineage: Bacteria > Pseudomonadati > Pseudomonadota > Alphaproteobacteria > Hyphomicrobiales > Nitrobacteraceae > Bradyrhizobium > Bradyrhizobium sp. ISRA442. Next base: position 72,451 of record NZ_JALGCN010000007.1, on the reverse strand, counting down.
GACATCCCGGCCTTCCCTGCGCAGTGGCTTTACGGCTTATGTCGCGCTCTCCCCGGGGAGCGATGCACTATTGCCCCCGTCGCCTTGCGGATGACTGATGTTGCGGACCCGGTCGGGCCGCCACATCACCGCAAGATTTGGCGCACAGACTCCGGGCGCCAGGACCACGCGATTTTGCCGTACGCGAGCTGCACCGGTCGTGTGCGCGCGGTAGTCGCTCACGGAGTGACCCGCCCTGCAACTCCCTTCGCGCCGATGCCGCCGCGTCCACCGCATCCCAACCCACGTGTCGTGACGATCGCGATACGCCCCTCGGACCGGGCCAGGATGGGCAAAATATGCGACAATTCCGAATTCGCGTAAAGCGAATTATTTGAGGGCGACGATGGATGCCGGGCTTGACCGGGCACTGGGGTGTTTTGCCCGTCGGGCAACCCAAGGGATGGTGGCCCACAGTGGTCCCGCCACGGCGGCGCCACGAACTTGTCTCCCCACGGTCCAAATATGCGTTACGATGTTCCCAGCGCGCGTCAGTCGCGCAAGATCAAACGTGAGGACACGACATGAGGGTGACGATCGGAAGGGCGATCGCCGGGGTGGCGGCGCTGGCGGTGGCGGGGATGGCATTGACGGCGGTTTTTGAGCCGGTTTGGGCCCACGGGCCGACCCGGCAGAAGGTGCGGGAATCCATCGAGATCAACGCACCGCCGGCCAAGGTCTGGGCGGTGATCGGCAATTTCCAGGACATGAGCTGGCTCGCGCCGGTCACCAAGACCGAGGGCGAGAAGGGCAATGAGATCGGCGCGACGCGGCGGCTGACGCTGACCGGCGGCGCCACCGTCGACGAGGAGCTCTACAAATTCGACGCCGGCGCGATGACCTATTCCTACCGGATCACCACCGTCGACGTGAAGGTGCTGCCGGTCACCAACTATTCCTCGACGCTGACGGTGTCGCCGAGCGCCGACGGCAAGGGCTCGACGCTGGAATGGGCCGGCGCGTTCTACCGCGGCTTTCCCAACAACGATCCGCCGCCGGAGCTGAATGACGAGAACTCGGTCAAGGCGGTGAGGGCGCTCTATCAAACCGGCCTCGCGGCGCTCAAGAAGAAGATCGAGAGCGGAAGCTGACCGTGCGCGTCCTGGTTCTGGCGGCGCTCGCCGCCAGCATCGGCCTGGTCTCGGCCGAGAAAGCCTCGGCCGAGGAGGCGTTCGTCACCAATCAGCTAAGCGAAAATCTAACGGTCGTGGACCTCGCAACCGCGCGGCCTGTCGCGACCATCGCGATTGGCGGCAAGCCCGCGGGTGTCGCCGTGACCCCGGACGGACGCTTCGCCTATGTGACGAGCCCCGAAGCCAAGGCGCTTACGGTGGTCGATGCCGCCGCCCGGCGGATCATCGGCAAGATCAATGTCGGCGGCGGTCCGCTCGGTGTCGCGGTGGCGCCGGATGGTGCTGCAGTCTATGTTGCCGACTGGTACGCCGCGGCGGTGCGGGTGGTCGATCCGAAAGAGCAGCGCCTGGTCGCTGAAATCGCGGTCGGCGCCTCGCCGTCGGGCCTCGCGGTGACATCAGACGGGCGGCTCCTGCTCTCGGCAGATCGCGATGCCGACAGCGTGTCCATTGTCGATACCGCAACGCGGCAGCGCAAGGCGATCGTCAAGGTCGGCACACATCCGTTCGGCGTCACGATCGACGCGGACGGCAAGCGCGCCTATACCGCCAACGTCGAATCGAACGACGTGTCGGTGATCGATATCGCCGGGGCGCGCGAGGTCGGCCGGATCGCCGTGGGCATGCGCCCCTATGCCGTGGCGCTGGCACAAGGCCGCGGCTTCGTCACCGACCAATATGGCGGCACCGTCAGCGTGTTCGATCTTGCGACACTGAAGCCGGTCACGCGCATCACGGTCGGCGATTATCCGGAAGGGATCGCGGCGACCGCGGACGGCAAGCGGATCATCGTGGCCAACTGGGAGAGCAACTCACTCAGCATCATCGACGCGGTCGAGCTGAAGGTGATTGGCGAGGTCAAGGTCGGCGACGGCCCGCGCGCGTTCGGGGCGTTTCTCAGGCGGACGCAGTAGGAGGCGGATGTCCCGTAGCCCGCATGAGCGAAGCGACATGCGGGGGCCGCTTTCATCCATGGACGGCCCCGGATATCGCTACGCTCATCCGGGCTACGGCACCGGACCCAACGCGCGCGCAATCTCATCCATCCGCTCGAACGTGTGGTCCGGTTTCTGCGCCCGCAACGCCGCCGGCGCCGCGTAGCCCCAGCACACGGCGCCGCAGGCAATGCCGACAGCCCGCGCCGCTTCGATGTCGCGGACCTCGTCTCCGATGGAGATCACACGGCTTCGCTCCGCGCCGGCGCGGCGGATGACACGGCGGAATTTCGCGGGCTTGCCGAACAGCGATGCGGCGCAGTCGAAATGCGAGAACAGGGCCGCGGCATCGCCGAGCTTTTCGCGCGCATTGGCTTCGCTGTCAGAGGTCACCAGCGCGAGCTGCACGCCGCTCTGCGACAGCGCCTCCAGCATCGCCTCGACGCCCGCAAACAGCGAAATCTCCGCCGCCGCCTCCGCCTTCAACCGCCGCGCATGCCGCGCGATCGCCGGCAGCTTCCACAGCGGCACCTCGAGGCGCGTGAGGATCTCGCGCGTCGACGCATGCCGCAGCCCCTCGACCTCCTCATCTGCGACGCGCCGAAAGCCGAAGCGATCGGCAACATCGTTGATGGTGCGCAGGAACCACGGAAAGCTGTCGGCCAGCGTGCCGTCGAGATCGAAGATGGCGAGGGAGTAGGGCATTGCGGGAGAGGTGCCGGGCGGATCGAGCAACATGCTCGCTGGCGACGCACTGACAGATGCTATCTGAGATGCTATATTGACCTCCACAGAGGTGACAGATGTCGGAGCTACTGGCAAGGATTACGGTCGACCCGGAACGCATGCATGGACGCCCCTGTATTCGCGATCTGCGCATCACAGTTGCCGACGTTCTGGGATTGCTGTCCGCCGGGCAGTCGCGCGAGAGCATTCTCGAGGATTATCCGTATCTGGAGGAGGCCGACATTGACGCGGTGCTCGCCTATGCTGCCCGTCAAGTCGATCACCCGATCATAGCGGCCAAATAGCTTGCTTTACCTGATCGACGCTCAGCTTCCACCCGCACTCGCGGATGCCATGCGTCGAGCAGGATTCGAGGCGGCTCATGTCGTCGAGTTCGGGATGGCAACCGCGACCGACGGAGCGATTTGGAACGAAGCCATTTCTCGATCAGCCATTCTCGTGACCAAGGATCGCGATTTCTCGCTGCAAAGAGGCAGGGGCCGATCGTGCTGTGGGTCCGCGTCGGCAATATCGACAATCGCGCGCTAGTCCGTCAGTTTCTGAGTGCCATGCCGCAAATTGTCGAAGCCGTTGCGCGGGGCGAGGCAGTCATTGAATTCGTTGGCAGCTAGCGGCGGCCGTTACGAGCGTGGGCGTCGCTGACATTCGCCAGCTTTAAGCACCGCCATTGCGGCAATGGGCTGCTGCTCTCGCGGCCGAACTGCCTGGCCAGCACCGCTTCCTCGCCGCGTTTCCTGGTGCCTGTGATATACGCGCAGCGATAGCGGCCCTCATAGACGCAAAGCACCTGCTGCTCGGCGAGAATGGCGTCACAAAGGAGCAGGTAGTTTGCGCTGAGCATCGCCGGCACTCCATCAGAGGTGCGATCCCTCAATACCATCAGAGCCGGGAACTACTCCGCCGCCTCGCTTGTGCTCCGCCGCTTCGGCTTCCGCGCCTTCTTCAGCACCGGCTCCAGGAATTGGCCCGTATAGCTCCGCGGCGCCTTGACGATGTCTTCGGGCGGGCCCCAGGCGACGATTTCGCCGCCGCCGTCGCCGCCCTCGGGGCCGAGATCGATGACCCAGTCGGCGGTCTTGATCACCTCGAGATTGTGCTCGATGACGACGACCGTGTTGCCCTGGGCAACCAACTCGTGCAGCACTTCCAGGAGTTTCTTGACGTCGTGGAAGTGCAGGCCGGTGGTCGGCTCGTCCAGGATGTAGAGCGTGCGGCCGGTGGCGCGCTTCGACAGTTCTTTTGCCAGTTTGACGCGCTGCGCTTCGCCGCCGGATAGCGTGGTCGCCTGCTGGCCGACGTGGATGTAGTCCAGGCCGACGCGGTGCAGCGTGTTGAAAGTTTCGCGGACGCGCGGGACGGCCTTGAAGAAATCGGCGGCTTCCTCGACGGTCATGTCGAGGACGTCAGCGATGCTCTTGCCCTTGAATAGGACCTCCAGCGTCTCGCGGTTGTAGCGCTTGCCCTTGCAGACGTCGCAGGTGACGTAGACGTCGGGCAGGAAGTGCATCTCGATCTTGATGACGCCGTCGCCCTGGCACGCCTCGCAGCGGCCGCCCTTGACGTTGAAGGAGAAGCGGCCGGGCTCGTAGCCGCGCGCCTTCGCCTCGGGGAGCCCGGCGAACCACTCGCGGATCGGCGTGAAGGCGCCGGTATACGTTGCGGGGTTCGAGCGCGGGGTGCGGCCGATCGGCGACTGGTCGATGTCGATGATCTTGTCGATGTGCTCGAGGCCCTCGATGCGGTCGTGCGGAGCGGCGCCTTCGCTCGCGCCGTTCAGCTTGCGGGCGATGGCGCGGTAGAGCGTGTCGATCAGCAGCGTCGACTTGCCGCCGCCGGAGACGCCGGTGACGCAGGTGAACAGGCCGAGCGGGATCTCGGCCGTGATATTCTTCAGGTTATTGCCGCGGGCGTTCACCACCTTGATGGTGCGGCGATGGTTCGGCGGGCGCCGCTCCGGCACCTCGACCTCGAGCTCGCCGGTGAGATATTTGCCGGTCAGCGATTTCGGGTTGCGCATGATCTCGGCGGGCGTGCCTTCGGCAACGATGTTGCCGCCATGCATGCCGGCGCCGGGGCCGATGTCGAGCACGTAGTCGGCCAAGCGAATGGCATCCTCATCATGCTCGACCACGACCACGGTGTTGCCGAGGTCGCGCAGCCGCTTGAGCGTATCGAGCAGGCGGGCATTGTCGCGCTGGTGCAGGCCGATCGAGGGCTCGTCCAGCACGTAGAGCACCCCGGTCAGCCCCGAGCCGATCTGCGAGGCGAGGCGAATGCGCTGGCTCTCGCCGCCGGACAGCGTGCCGGAGGAGCGGGAGAGGGTGAGATAGTTGAGGCCGACGTCGAGCAGGAAGGTGAGGCGCTCGCGGATCTCCTTGAGGATGCGGCTCGCGATCTCCTTCTGCTGCGCGTTCAGCGCCTCCGGCACGCCCTCGAACCACTCGCCGGCGCGCTTCACCGACAGCTCGGAGATCTCGCCGATATGCTTGCCCCCGACCTTGACGCACAGCGCCTCGGGCTTGAGCCGAAAGCCTTTGCAGGCCTCGCAGGGGACGTCGTGGAAATACTTCGCCAGCTCCTCGCGCGCCCACTCGCTCTCGGTCTCGCGATAGCGGCGGTTGATGTTGGTGATGACGCCCTCGAACGGCTTCTTGGTGTCGTAGGAGCGCACGCCGTCCTCGTAGGAGAACTTGATCTCGTCGTCGCCGGAGCCGTAGAGGATCGCGTCTCTCGTCTTCTTCGGCAGGTCCTTCCACTTGGTGTCGAGCGCGAACTTGTAGTGCTTGCCGAGCGCGGTCAGCGTCTGCACATAGTAGGGCGACGACGACTTGGCCCAGGGCGCTATCGCGCCTTTGCGAAGAGTGAGCTCCTTGTCGGGGATGACGAGATCCTCGTCGACATGCTGCTCGATGCCGAGGCCGCCGCAGGCCGGGCAGGCGCCATAGGGATTGTTGAACGAGAACAGCCGCGGCTCGACCTCCGGAATGGTGAAGCCGGAGACCGGGCAGGCGAACTTTTCCGAGAACAGGATTCGCTCGGGGCCGCTCTTGTCGTGGATCTTTGCGGTCTTCTTCTTCTCTTCCGCAGGCGCGGCGGCCGGCGTGTCGGCGAACTCGACGACGGCGAGGCCCTCGGCGAGCTTCAGCGCGGTCTCAAAGCTCTCGGCGAGACGCTGGCCGATATCGGCGCGCACCACGATGCGGTCGACCACGACGTCGATGTCGTGCGGGAATTTCTTGTCGAGGTTAGGGGCCTCCGCGAGCTCGTAGAAGGTGCCGTCGATCTTGACGCGCTGGAAGCCCTTCTTGAGCCATTCGGCGAGCTCCTTCTTGTACTCACCCTTGCGGCCGCGCACGACCGGCGCGAGCAGATAGAGGCGCGTGCCCTCGGGCAGCGCCAGCACGCGGTCGACCATCTGCGAGACGGTCTGGCTCTCGATCGGCAGGCCCGTGGCCGGCGAATAGGGCACGCCGACGCGCGCCCAGAGCAGGCGCATGTAGTCGTAGATCTCGGTGACGGTGCCGACGGTGGAGCGCGGGTTCTTCGAGGTCGTCTTCTGCTCGATCGAGATCGCGGGCGACAGGCCATCGATCTGGTCGACGTCCGGCTTCTGCATCATCTCCAGGAACTGGCGCGCATAGGCCGACAGCGACTCGACGTAACGGCGCTGGCCTTCGGCATAGATCGTGTCGAAGGCGAGCGAGGATTTGCCGGAGCCGGACAGGCCCGTGAACACCACGAGCTTGTCGCGCGGGATCTCGACGTCGATGTTCTTGAGGTTGTGCTCGCGTGCGCCACGGATCGTAATTGCGCGCAGGCTCGAGCCCGCGTTCTGCTGTTGGCGCTTCGCCTTGATCACTTCATCCATCCTGGTGGTCCCCAAGAACCGAAAACAAGAACCCAAACCCAACGGGAAAATCCCAAAGGCGCGCGGCCGCGCCAGCGTTCAGGCGCGCGCTTTGCCGGGAACCGGGATCGGCGCCGATGGGTATGTCAGCGAACGTAGGAAGAACGAGGGCGGATTTCCAGTGCGAGTTGCGAATCGTCAACGGATTGTTGGTGCGCTGGCGGCACGTGGCAGTAGCAACGCTCGGTAGCGGCTGTCGGCGCTTCGTTCGCAGTCGAATACGGATCGCGTGATCGGCGCCTGAGCAGGAGCGCGCAAGAACAAAAAGGCCGGCGCAAGGCCGGCCTTTCGTAACGCGATGGCGTTGGGGCGAAGCTTAGTACTTCGCGACCACCGGGGCGCCGAAGTGATAGTTCACGCCGACCTGCACGGTGTGGAAGTTGAGCGTGCCCGAGGGCAGGGCGCCGGAGAAATAGGTCTCGCCGGCGAGGCTGCGATAGAGATACTCGCCCTTGACCGACCACTGCGGCGCGAAGAACGCTTCGACGCCGGCGCCGACGGTCCAGCCGGAGTGCCACTTGCTGTCCGACGCGGTGATGCCGAGTGCGGAGAGGCTGATCTTGTTGTCGATCCAGGCATAGCCGCCGGTGCCGTAGAACAGGACCTGGTTGACCGCCCAGCCGATGCGGCCGCGCACGGTGCCCATCGCATCGGTCTTCGAGCTCGCCGTTGCGGTCGCAACACCGAAGCCGGGGACGACGGTGGCGCCGGTCACCGAAGCGCTGACGTCAGCCCAGGCGCCGTCGGCTTCGAGGCCGAACACGACGTTGCCGGCCTGCCAGTTGTAGCCGGCCGTGCCGCCGACAAAGCCGCCCTTCATTTTCGGGTCGGTCGAGGAATTTTCCCACGCGCCGCCACCGACGACACCGAGGTAGAAGCCGGTCCAGTTGTAGACCGCGGCCGGAGCGATCGGAGCCTTGGTGTAGTGGCGGGCTGCGAGATCGGCAGCCGTGGCGGGAGCAAATGCGCCCAGTGCGAACAAACAGGCCGAAGCCAACAAAACCTTCTTCATCTTCAATTCAGTCCCAGTCCCGGTTTCTGTTTTTGCCTTCCGTGCGAAAGGAAGGACATCGGACGCTCTCGTCCAACTGCAGCCGGCTTACACCAGCGAAGCTGGAAGTTGTGTACCCCAAAAGTCACAACAGGTCAGAAAACGGGCTGCATTGCTGACCTATTGTTCAGCAGCGCGCAGCAAAAAGGCCGGCGCGAGGCCGGCCTTGAAGCGCCGATCGATATCCGGGTGATATCAGTACTTTGCGATCACCGGGCCGCCCCAGCGATAGTTCACGCGGACGAGACCCATATCGACATTCTGGCTGATGCGATCGGTCTGGAAGAACAGGCCGCCGGGCGTGGTGAAGTCCCTGGTCTGATTGCCAAGGAAGATGTGGTCGTATTCGACACCGACCGACCAGTTCGGCGCGAATCCGAACTCGAGGCCAGCGCCGACCGTGCCGCCCCAGCGCGTGTCGCGGGCCGAAGCAAGCAGGGTGCCCGCAAAGGGCGTGCCAGAGGCAGCGAAGATATCGAACTTGTCGCCGACCACCGCGGCGCCGCCCTTCACGTAGAACAGGACGTTGTTCCAGGCATAGCCAATCTGGCCAGTGATCAGGCCGAAGGAGTCGATTCGCGACCGATTGCGGTCGCCCGTGACGAGCGCGCTGCCGGGGAAGATGAGGCTGACATTGTCGCCCGAGAAGTCAGCCCAGTTGCCCTGGCCCTCGATGCCGAACACCCAGTTGGTCGACTGCCAGCGATAGCCGATCTGTCCACCGACCGTGCCGCCGGTCGCGTTGTGGCATCCTTCACCGAACAGCGTACCGCCAACGCCCACGAAGTCCCAGCACTTGTGGCTGGTGCCGCCACCGCCGTTGATGCCGATGTAGAAGCCGCTCCAGTCGTAGACCGCGGCCACCGCAGGCGGCGGAGCCTTGGTGTACGGACGCGCGGCGAGGTCCGCCGCGCTCGCTGGAGCTGACAGGCTCAGTGCCACAGCTCCGATTGCACCCACCCAAATCTTATTCATTGCAGTCTCCCCAGTTTCGCCCGCTTCTCGAAATCCCCGAAGCGGTCAATTAGGCGCGACGCCCATATGAACTAATTCCGAGACAACCCTAGCTTAATGTCGCACCCGAGTCCGTCTCCGAAATGCAACAGCCGCTGACGAACGACAGAGCCGGTAAGTTAATGAATGTTAAGTGGTTTCCACTGTCCGCGGGAACCCAAAAAAGTTCCATCTCGGTTTGCCACTTTCTCGACGCATCCGTGTCATTCAGCCGTCACAGCCTTCCGTTGGTTCCGCCAAGAACAAATCTGGAACAAGGCGGCCGCCGATGCTATATGTGGGGATAAGTTGAGGGGTGGCGGGCTGATCGGCGGCTGCAAGCGCCTTGCGAGCGTATAGGGTCCCCCCAACGGGCGAATGGCGCGGCAACGTGCGGCCTTTTTCGAAATTCAGTGACGTTTGGAGTGGAGAGCGGCGATGGCGGGAAGCATCAACAAGGTCATTCTGGTCGGAAATCTCGGCAAGGATCCGGAAATCCGCCGCACCCAGGACGGGCGACCGATCGCAAATCTGTCGATCGCGACCTCGGAAACCTGGCGGGACAAGGCGACCGGCGAGCGCAAGGAAAAGACCGAGTGGCACCGCGTGGTGATCTTCAACGAGGGTCTCGCCAAGGTCGCCGAACAGTACCTGAAGAAGGGCTCGAAGGTTTACGTCGAGGGCGCGCTCCAGACCCGCAAATGGACCGATCAGAGCGGGGTGGAGAAATACTCCACCGAAGTCGTGCTCCAGGGCTTCAACTCGAACCTCACGATGCTTGACGGCCGTGGCGGCGGAGGAGGCGGCAACTTCGGCGAGGAGCCGGGCGGCGACTTCGGCTCCAGCGGTCCGGTCAGCAGCGCTCCGCGCCGTCCTGTGGCCGCTGGCGGCGGTCGCAACAGCGACATGGATGACGACATCCCGTTCTGAGGCCGCGAGGGCGCAGGGTACCTCGCATCTTGGATCCCGCTAACTCGCGTAAAGCGGCAAAATTCCTTACCAATCGTCTGATAGGGCTTGGCATTTCCGGGCCTTGCTTCAGATTGCGCCTGAGCTTTTGACCGGGGCGCGATGTGAATGGTATTAACTTGATGTTAATTCTATTCACATTGCCGTTTCCGCCGCTCTGGAGGTCGCCCGCCCATGAGCCTCGCGCCACTGCTTGAGGCCGCGCCGGCCATTCCGCTGCATGCCTTCGCGGCCATGGCCGCGTTCGGGCTTGGCCTCGTTCAGTTCGCGGCGCCCAAGGGCACGCTGCCGCATCGGACGATCGGCTGGATCTGGGTCGTCCTGATGGCCGTCGTGGCCGCGTCGTCATTCTGGATCCACCAGATCCGGCTGGTTGGCCCGTTCAGCCCGATCCATCTCCTGTCGATCTTCACGCTGGTGGTGCTGCCACTGGCGGTGTGGCGCGCCCATACTCATCGCGTCGCCGATCATCGCCGGATGATGATCTTCATCTTTACCGGCGCGCTGGTGGTGGCGGGCCTGTTCACGCTGGTGCCCGGACGCATCATGCACCGTGTGATTTTCGGCGCTTGAGGAGTGGTTTCCGGCGGCACGTTCCGGCGGTTCCGGGGGCAGTGCTATAGAGCGTGTAAGTCGTTGGAAAAATAAGCGGAAAAAGCGCTTCCTGGGGACCTTGCGAGGGTGGTTATCACGCGCTCGATGCGCTATATGATTCCCAGACAAAACCTCACCGGATTTCCCCTTGGCTGACGACGACAACAAGCCCGGCGACCAGCCGGCGCAACCCTCGGACATTCGCCCCGTTTCCATCTACGAGGAGATGAAGAAGTCCTATCTCGATTACGCGATGAGCGTGATCGTGGCGCGTGCGCTGCCCGATGCGCGCGACGGGTTGAAGCCGGTGCATCGCCGCATCCTGTTCGCGATGAACAATCGCGGCGATACTCCGGACAAGAAGCATAAGAAGTCCGCCGGTGCCGTCGGCGAGGTCATGGGTAAATACCACCCGCATGGCGACCAGGCGATCTACGACGCGCTGGTACGCATGGCGCAGGACTTCTCGATGCGCGCGCCGCTGATCGACGGGCAGGGCAATTTCGGCTCCGTCGACGGCGATCCGCCGGCGGCCATGCGTTACACCGAGTCCCGCCTGACCAAGATCGCGCTGAAGCTGCTCGAGGACATCGACGACGATACCGTCGATTTCCAGGACAACTATGACGGCTCCGAGAAAGAGCCGGTGGTGCTGCCGGCCAGGTTCCCGAACCTGCTGGTCAACGGTGCCGGCGGCATCGCGGTCGGCATGGCCACCAACATCCCACCGCACAATCTGGGCGAGGTGATCGACGCTTGCGTGGCGCTGATCGACAATCCGTCGCTTACCATCGACGAGCTCAACAACATCATCCCGGGTCCGGATTTCCCGACCGGCGGCATCATTCTCGGACGCCAGGGCATCCGCAGCGCATATCATCTTGGCCGCGGCTCCATCGTGATGCGCGGCAAGGTCGAGTTCGAGACGATCCGCAAGGAGCGCGAGGCGATCGTCATCACCGAGATTCCGTATCAGGTGAACAAGGCGACAATGGTGGAGCGCATCGCCGAGCTCTACAAGGAAAAGAAGATCGAGGGCATTTCCGACCTGCGCGACGAGTCCGACCGCGACGGCTACCGCGTCGTCGTCGAGCTCAAGCGCGATGCCATGCCCGACGTGGTGCTGAACCAGCTCTATAAGTTCACGCCGCTGCAGACCTCTTTCGGCGTCAACGCCGTCGCGCTCGACTCCGGCCGTCCGCAGACAATGAACCTGAAGGACATGCTGACGATCTTCGTCGGCTTCCGCGAGCAGGTCGTGACGCGCCGGACCAAATACAAGCTGCGCAAGGCGCGCGAAAGGGCGCACGAGCAGGTCGGCCTTGCGATTGCGGTCGCCAATATCGACGAGATCATCCGTGTGATCCGGACCTCGCCCACGCCGGCTGCCGCGCGCGAGACGCTGATGACGCGCGACTGGCCCGCGCGGGACGTCGAGGACATCATCACGCTGATCGACGATCCCCGTCACCGCATCAACGCGGACGGTACGATCCGCTTGTCGATGGAGCAGGCCAGGGCGATTCTGGAACTGCGTCTGGCGCGCCTCACCGCGCTCGGCCGCGACGAGATCGGCGAGGAGTTGTCCAAGCTCGCCGGTGAGATCGGCGACTACCTCGACATCCTGCGCTCGCGCGCCCGTATCCTCGACATCATCAAGGCTGAGCTTGCCGAGGTGAAGGCGGAGTTCGCCACGCCGCGCCGCACCGTGATCATGGAGCAAGAAGGCGAGGTCGAGGACGAGGACCTGATCCAGCGCGAGGACATGGTCGTGACGGTCTCACACGCCGGCTACGTCAAGCGCGTGCCGCTGTCGGCCTATCGGGCGCAGCGCCGCGGCGGCAAGGGCCGCGCCGGCATGCAGACCCGCGACGAGGATTTCGTCAGCCGCCTGTTCGTGGCCTCCACGCATACGCCCGTGCTGTTCTTCTCCTCGCGCGGCCAGGTCTACAAGGAGAAGGTCTGGCGCCTGCCGATGGCGGCTCCGAATGCGCGCGGCAAGGCGCTGATCAACATCCTGCCGCTGGAGCAGGGCGAGCGTATCACCACCATCATGCCGCTGCCGGAGGATGAATCCACCTGGGGGCAGCTCGACGTGATGTTCGCCACCACCGGCGGCAACGTCCGGCGCAACAAGCTGTCCGACTTCGTCGACGTGCGCCGCTCCGGCATCATCGCCATGAAGCTGGAGGAGGGCGAAGCGATCGTCGATGTGCAGATCTGCACCGAGCGCGACGACGTGCTGCTCACCGCCGCCGGCGGCCAGTGCATCCGTTTCCCCGTCACCGACGTGCGCGTGTTCACTGGGCGCACCTCGATGGGCGTGCGCGGCATTGCGCTCGCCGGCGGCGACAAGGTCATCTCGCTGGCGATCCTGCGCCATGTCGAGACCACGTCGGACGAGCGCTCGGCTTACCTGAAGATGCGCCGCGCGGTGGCCGGTGAAAGCGCCGCCGAGGAGACGGCGGCGGATGCCGAGGCCGAGGAGACGTCCGGCAGCTTCCAGCTTCCGCAGGAACGCTATGTCGAGATGTCGGCGCAGGAGCAGGTCGTGCTCACAGTGTCCGTCAACGGCTACGGCAAGCGGACCTCGTCCTACGAGTACCGCACCACGGGCCGCGGCGGCAAAGGCATCGTCGCGATGAGCGTCAATAACCGCAACGGCAATCTGGTGGCGTCCTTCCCGGTGGAAGAGGCCGACCAGATCATGCTGGTCACCGACAAGGGCCAGCTCATCCGCTGCCCGGTCGAAGGCATCCGCATCGCCGGGCGCTCGACGCAGGGCGTGATCGTGTTCGACACCGCCGAGGACGAGCACGTGGTCTCGGTCGAGCACATCACCGAAGAGACCGAGAACGGCAACGGCGAGAACGGGAACGGCAGCGCGGCCTAGGCCGGCCGCGAAGCCGGCAAAGTTACCTCGCATCGCAGGTTGGAGATGAATTCTCCGATCTGCGCGATGGCAGCATGGGCTTCCGGCAGCACGGGGACGAAGAGCTGGAAGACGTGCGGCATGCGCGGCCAGACCTCCAGCCGGCTCCGCGGATTACACTGTTTCAGCTTCTCGGCCATGCGGATCGCATCATCCCGCAATATCTCGTCGCTGCCGACGTGAATCAGCACCGGCGGAAGCCCGGATACGTCGCCATAGAGCGGCGATGCATAGGGGCTACACGCGTAGGCGCCTGCAAGATAGCAGCGCACGAATTCCGGAATATCATGCACATTCAACATCGGATCTGACGCGGCATTCTCGGTCAACGAGGGCGCGGTGAGCGCCAGATCAGTCCAGGGCGACATGGCAACCGCTGCCGCTGGAAGCGGCTTACGTTCGTCACGCAACCTCATGAGAAGGCACAGCGCCAATCCTCCACCGGCTGAATCACCCATTACGAACAGTTCGCCGGGAGCGCTCGTTTCGTTGGCGAGCCAGAGAAAACCCGCCACGGCATCGTCCAGCGCGGCGGGAAACGGATGTTCGGGTGCGAGGCGATATTCAAGCGCCCACACCGTCGACCTGGTCGCATTGGCAATGCGCCAGGTGAAGTGACGATAGTAGATCGGCGCGCCCGAGATGTAGGCCCCTCCATGGAGATAGAGCAGGTTGCGCCCCGGTCGCGACGCCGGCGTGGCGATCCGGTGTAGTGTGAGGCGGCCGGCCCGCACGACGCTCGTCTCGGTGCTGGCTGGCGGATGTGGCACCCATCGCTCCATGCGATGCATTTTCGCCCGCCACGTCCCGACATCGAAAGGCTGATGGTGGCGTTTCAGGAACATGCGGATGCCGAGGCGCAGCATTTCGGCGCGAAGGGTCATCATTCTCCTCTTGCTTCATCCGCACGGACCCTACGACCTGAATGCGGCCGCCTTCGGCAAATGCAGCCGCCCAGGTCCGCCGGATTCGGTGTCGACCAGCAGGCCGTCTTCGATCTCGACGATGCGATCCGCAAAGGGAATGACCCGGGGATCATGGGTGACGACGAGCACGGCGCGCTCGCGCTGATGTGCGGTGTCAGCCAGAATCCGCATGATGCTTCGCCCGTTATTGCCGTCGAGCGCAGCGGTTGGCTCGTCGGCGAGAATGACCGAGGGATTGGCGACAAAGGCTCGCGCGATCGCGACCCTCTGCTGCTCACCGCCGCTGAGTTCGCCCGGCAACGTATCGGCCTTCTGCTCCAGACCAACCATGCTGAGAGCTTCCCGGGCCCGTTCGCTGGCTTTGCGCCCACGCTCGCGACGGATGTCGAGGGCGAGTTGCACGTTCTGCGCGGCAGTCAGCGTTGGAAACAGATGATAGGACTGGAACACAAAGCCGATATGGTCGCGCCTCATTTTGGCCAGTCCCTCCTTGTCGACACCGGACGTGGGCATGCCGCAGACGGTGAGCGTGCCCGAACTTGGTGCCAGCATGCATCCGAGAATGAGAAGCAGCGTCGTCTTGCCGCTGCCGGACGGCCCCATCAGCAGTGTGAACTCGCCGCGCCGCAGCGTCATGTCGATACCGCGCAGCGCCTTCACCTCACTGGCGCCACGGCCAAGCGTTTTCTTGATTTCGGCAGCCTCAATGATGGTTTCGTTCATCGCATGAATACCGTTGCTGGATCGATGCGCACCACACGCACGATTGCGCCGATCGCCGATGCCACGCACATGACGACCGTCAGCACAAACAGAGCTGCAATCAGCCAGGGCGTGATGACGATCGGCAACGCGCTCTTGGCAGTCATCTCAACAACGACGGCGCCAATCGCAGTCGCAAGGACGAAGCCGATGACCGCATTGAGGAGCGCCTGATAGATGATGACCCCGTAGATATATCCATTCGACGAACCCATTGCGCGCAGGGTGGCGAATTCGCTGAGGTGATCCTTGGTGCTCGAATAGAGGGTTTGCGCGACGATGACGGTGCCGACGATCACTCCGAGCAATGCGCCGGCAAACAGCGCAGCGCCCGCGCCCGTCCCGAACAGCCAGAACGAGCGGCTACGGCTGCGGAATTCATCTGTCGTAAGCACCTCATGCTCACCAACCCGAGCCCGGACGGCCTTAAGGACTGTGTCGCGATTGGCGTCGGGCTTGAGGCGAACGAGGAGATTGCTGGCGCGGTCGGGAAAGGTTCCAGTGTAGGTGCGGGCGTTTTTCAGGTCCACGAAGATATAGGGTGTCGTGGTGAAGGAGCGGATGCCGTCGGTCAAGGCCACGATCTTCACGCGGCGGCCGCGGATCTCGGCCGTCGATCCGACTTCGGAGACGCCGAGGCGATCGTAGTAGGAGCGGTCGACGACCACGGCTCCATTTTGCGACAGCGCGCGGACGTCGCCCTCGACTACGTTCCATGGCCCCAGGATTCCATCACGCAAATCGGCGCCGACAACAAAGATGGGTGTTATCTCGCCGCTCTCGAGGCGCCAGTCCGAGAAGCCGATGACTAGCGGGACCACAGAGGCGACGCCATCGACGGATGCGACCTTGTCACGCAGCTTCGCATCCAGCAGCGAGGGGTCCTCAAAGCATTTCGCTCCCTTCGGCAACACCCAGAGATCGGCTGACGCATGGTCGATCATCGTCGTCACCATGCGACCGAAGCCCAGGAACAGGCCCATCTGGATCATCACCAGCACGACCGAAAAGACGATTCCAACGAGCGTCGCGAGGAAACGCAGGCGATCGTGGAAGAGATTGCGGGACGCGAGTGTCGGGACCAGTGACATGGACGTTCCGTCATCGAGGTTGATCTGAGATTGCGCTCTTGCTCGGGAGTCCGGAATGCCGGTGGACCAGCAGTCTCACGCTCGCGGTCAGCAATCCGCTTGCGGCCCAGCTTAGAGCCAGCGCCGCGACGAGGACGAACGTGGCCTTGGCGACGGCATTCAGGCTCGTGTCGAGCAGGGCATATTGCAGCCACAACACAAACGGGTAATGCGTGAGGTAGATGCCGTAGGCATTGACCGAAAGGCTGTCGACGAGCGCCGAACGGCGACGCAACAATGCCAGCGAACTCGCCACGAAAGCGATAACTCCTGTTGCGCACGCAACGGGAAAGGCGAAAGCCGCGGCGAGGCGATCTGCCGGCGGGCTGGCATTCCAGTCCGGCATCGTCAGCGAGGTCAACACGCCCCATACCGCAAAGCAGGCGAATGCTGCTGCCACCCAGGCTGGCCAGCGGCGCGCGAGCGGGCCATCGGTGCGGAGGACACTGCGATCACAGCCGTAGCCGCCGATGGCAAATCCTGCGGAAAAATAGAGAAGATAGTGTAGCGGGCGGCTTAGCTGGAAAGACAATGGGCCGAAAAATGTCCATTCCCAGGGCGTAAAGATCATGGCCAGCGGGACATAGGCCAGCGCCGACAGACTTGTCAGGCCTGCAAAAAAGAGCAGCGGACGATCGTCGCACCTGGCGACGATTAGGCTCGCGGCCCGTGGCCATGATGGCGTGAATTCATGCAGTGCAGCAGCTAGTGCGCTGAGCAGCAGAAGCTGCCACAAGAACCATTGCGGGCCCGAGGGCCACATCGGCAAGGCGCGCCAGTGCTGCCAAAACGCCGCAGGCGATGGATCGGTCGCGGTCGTCAGATACGACGCGTAGTACGCCACCGGACTGAGAAAGGCGACCGCGAGGACGAAGGGCAATCCAATTCGCCACCACCGCGACGCGAGATAGGCGGCAGCGCCCTTGCGGATGAGGCCTCGCGGGGCGAACAGGCCCGCCAAAAGGAACATCAGGGACATCAAGCTGACGTCTTGCCATGCGCAGAACAGGTCGAGCCCGAACCAGCGCTCGCGATCGATGATCGGAAACGCGATCCACCGATAGGGCGGTGAGTCGAAAGCGAACGGATGCGGCGGTTGCGAGGCGAGGTAGGGAAGGGCCGAATGGAAGGCGACCACGATCAGGATGACGACGGCGCGCAAGTTGCTGAGTGTGGCGTTGGCGCCAGAATTCATGGTGGAGCACCAGCCGAGGATTTGGTCTCGCCAGAACCAACCGAAAGGCAGCCCACCTTGTTCCAAATTCGGCGTGGAGCTTTTTTCACCAACCGATCCGCGGCTGGACGCTGTTTTGCTGAATCCCGCGCCTCCAGCGCTCGGGCGCCCGCGTGCTCGTTGGCCTGGGGTCTTGTCGCAACCGGTGTCGGCGTAGCGTCGCTGCGCGCATTGTTGTTGCCGCGTGCGAGCAACGCGTCGGCTAGATCTCGATCTCCGTTCCGAACTCCACCACCTGTCCCGTAGGCACGCCGAAGAATGCCGCCGAGCGTTCGGCATTGCGCTGGAGGAAGGAGAACAGGCCCTCGCGCCACACCCACATGCCCGGAACGTCTTCACGCGGGATGATTGTCTCGCGGCCGACGTAATAGGTGATGTCGGAGAGGTCGACGCCGGGCAGCTTGCCCTGGCGGCAGGCGAGCTTCAGGCCCTCGTAGATTGTGGGGTTCTGCATGAAGCCGTAATGCAGGACCACGCGGGTGATGCCGGGAATGATCTCGTTCACCTCGGCACGCTCCTCGTCGGCGATGTGCGGGGATTCCTCGATCAGCACGGTGACGAGCAGTACGCGTTCGTGCAGGACGCGGTTGTGCTTGACGAACTGCGTCAGCGCCAGCGGCACGCCTTTCGCCGCGGACGCCAGAAATACGGCGGTGCCGGGCAACCTCGCGCGGCACTTGTTGACCGCCGTCTCGATCAGGTCCTCTTCCGGCTGGCGCAGCTTGCCGCGTGCGGCCTCGACCAGCTTCACGCCGCCGCGCCAGGTCAACATCAGGAAGGCGACGAGTCCGGCGAGCAGCAGCGGAAACCAGCCGCCCTCGAACAGCTTGATCGAGTTGGCCGAGAAGAAGATCACGTCGATCGCGAAGAAGAAGCCGTTGACCGCGACCACGAGCCAGGGCGAATAGCCCCATTGGATCGCCACGAGCGCAGCGAGCAGCGTCGTGATCGCCATCAGGAGCGAGACCGCGATGCCATAGGCGCCGGCGAGCGCATCCGATGTGCCGAAGCTCAGGACGGCGCCCAGCGTTGCGGCGGCGAGCAGCCAATTCACCAGCGGCACGTAGATCTGACCCATCGCGTGGCTCGTGGTGTGTCGGATCTGCATGCGCGGCAAGAAGCCGAGCTGGATCGACTGCTGGGTCAGCGAGAACACGCCTGAGATGATCGCCTGCGAGGCGATCACGGTCGCGACCGCCGAGAACGCAACCAGTGGATAATGCAGTGCGTCGGGGCAGAGCTGGAAGAATGGATTCTCGAGCATGCCCGGATCCGTGATCAACAGCGCGGCCTGGCCGAAATAGTTCAGCACCAGGGCGGGCAGGCAGACGGCGAACCAGGCGAGCCGGATCGGAAAGCGGCCGAAATGCCCCATGTCGGCATACATGGCCTCACCGCCGGTCACGGCCAGGAAGGCCGAGCCGAGAATCGCAAAGGAGACGTGGAAATCCTGATGGATCAGGAATTCGAAGGCATAGAGCGGGCTGAGCGCAGCGAGCACCGCCGGCGCCTTGACGATGCCATGGATGCCGAGCGCTGCGAGCACCACGAACCAGGCGAGCATCACCGGACCGAAGATGCGGCCGATGAAGCCGGCGCCCTGCTTCTGCATCATGAACAGCCCAACCAGGATGGCGATGGTCACGGGCACCACGACCGGCGCCAACGAGGGCGCATCGACCTTGAGACCTTCGATGGCACTCAGCACCGAGATCGCCGGTGTGATCGCGCCATCGCCGTAGAGCAGCGCCGCGCCAACGAGGCCGACCACTAGAAGCTGCGCGCGCCAGGTGCCGGGCTGGGCATGACGAGCATGCAGCAGCGCCAAGAGCGCGACGATGCCGCCTTCGCCGCGGTTGTCCGCGCGCAGGATCAGCAGCGCATATTTCAGCGAGATGATCAGCAGCAGCGCCCAGAGGATGAGGGAGGCAACGCCCAGCACTGCGTCGTGAGTCACGGTACCGCCATGGGCGGCCGCCTTGGCGGCTTCCTTCAGGGCGTAGAGGGGGCTGGTGCCGATATCGCCATAGACCACCCCGAGGGCGCCCACGGTCATTGCAAGGGGCAGCGGATCAGGATGATGGCCGGAAGCGACTGCTGGCGTACTGGACAACGGCGACCCCCGGATGGGATCGCGCCCGACGGGCCATTCCGAGGGGCGCGAGTATCACGCAGTCTGCGACGAGACGTCGCAAATTTCCACGAGATTATATCGGGGGTTATATGACGCGAAGCTGACAGACCGCCCTACGGGGTGCGGTCGGCCGTCACCAGCCGGGCCTCGCGGACATTGGCCTTGCTGTCGGCGCGGCGCAGGCAGGACGCCTCGAAATTCGGCCAAGCTTGCTGCGAGCAGTCTTTGCCGGTCGTGCGGATGTCGAGCCGGTCGGCCTTGGCAAGCGGCTGCGGCACGCTGGCCTCAACCCTCGGTGCGAAGCCGGGCAGGACGGTGAGTGCTGCGGCAACACACGCGGCAATAGCGATCGCTGAAAGAGCCTTGATCATCGACGGTCCCCTGTGATGCGGCCGCTGCGCCTTGTTTGCGGCCCGTCATTCGTTGGGCGGATCAGTAACCATGGCCAGTTTCGGGACGTCTTCGCGGATGCGCAAAATGGTTTCGTTGGCGGTCCGTTTTGTTTCGTGGTCGGCCTCAGGACGAAACAAATGGGCCGGCGCCGATATGGCGGGTGATATTTTGCCGGAAACGGCCGAGGAACCTGTCCGGCTTGCCGGGCACGGCCGGGCGCGGTAGGACGGTGCCATGTCGCGCATTGCCTTCTATCCAGGTTCCTTCGACCCGATCACCAACGGCCATCTGGACGTGGTCCGGCACGCCGTTCCGCTGTGCGACCGGCTGGTTGTCGCCATCGGCGTGCACCCCGGCAAGAAGCCGCTGTTCTCGACCGAGGAGCGTCTGAAGATGCTCCACGATGTCTGCGATCCCGTGGCGGCGAAGGCCGGCTGCATTCTCGAAGCGACGACATTTGACGATCTTTCGGTGGCCGCTGCGCGCAAACATGGCGCGACGATCATGATCCGGGGCCTGCGTGACGGCACCGACCTCGACTACGAGATGCAGCTCGCCGGCATGAATGAGGCGATGGCGCCCGAGGTGCACACGGTCTTCCTGCCGGCCTCACCCGTGGTCCGCCCGATCACCGCCACACTGGTGCGCCAGATCGCCGGCATGGGCGGGGACGTTTCGGCCTTCGTACCGCCGCTGGTTGCGGCATTGCTCAAGGCAAAGTTCGCCGGCTGACGGCACGCGTTCATCTCATCTGATCCGGAGTTTTCATGATCCGTATTCTCGCAGTTCTTGCCGCGCTCGTGTTCGCGGTCCCGGCACTCGCGCAATCGCTGCCGGCAGGCCTCGACAAGGCCAATGCGATCGTCATCGACACCACCAAGGGCCGCATCGTCATCAAGCTGCGGACTGATCTTGCGCCCCAGCACGCCGAGCGCCTCAAGCAGCTCGCGCGCGAAGGCTATTACAACAACGTGCCGTTCCACCGCGTGATGGACGGCTTCATGGCGCAGACCGGCGACGGCCAGAACTTCAACGGCACCGGCGGCTCGAAATACCCGAACCTCAAGCAGGAATTCTCCAAGGTGCACTTTGCCCGCGGCATCGTCGGCATGGCGCGGCGCGGCGACAGCGTCGACAGCGCCAACTCGCAGTTCTTCATCATGTTCGCGGACGGCGGCAGCCTCGACGGCCAGTACACCGTGGTCGGCGAGGTCGTGCAGGGCATGGACGTCGTCGACAAGCTGAAGAAAGCCCCGCCCGGATCCGCGAGCGGCACCGTCACCGATCCCGACAAGATGGTGAAGGTGCAGGTCGCCTCCGACATCAAGTAGCAAGCGCAATGCCGCGCCGCGGCGAAAAGCTCCTGGTAGCTGTCGCGGCGCTCCTGCTTGGCACCTCCGGCGCGAGCACTCAGACGCCCGACCGGGTCAACACCCTCCACGACCTCTTCGCACGGCTGGGCAGTTGCTGGAGACCGCCGCCACCCTCCCGGGCCCGCGCACTCGACATCACGGTCGTCGTGAGCTTTAACCGGACCGGAGACATCCTGGGCCATCCGAAGATTACCTACGAATCCGCGGAGGCCTCCGACAATGACCGGCTCCAGTACCGGATTGCGGTGATGGAGGCATTGCAACGCTGCACGCCAATGCCATTTACCGATGCGATGGGCGGCGCCGCTGCGGGGCGTCCATTCGCGGTCCAGTTCCACGGCCGGAAGGCTTCACCCCCAACCCAAGAGAAACGAGCATGAGCGCCACCGAAAACACCCTGATCCTCGAAACCACGCAGGGCCCCGTTACCATCGAGATGCGGCCCGATCTCGCGCCGAACCATGTCGCGCGCATCAAGGAGCTGGTGCGCGAAGGCTTCTACGACGGCATCGTGTTCCATCGCGTCATCGACGGCTTCATGGCGCAGACCGGCTGCCCGCACGGCACCGGCACCGGCGGTTCGGGTCAGAAGCTGAAGGCGGAGTTCAACAAGGAGCCGCATGTGCGCGGCACCGCCTCGATGGCCCGCGCCGCCAATCCCGATTCCGCCGACAGCCAGTTCTTCATCTGCTTCGACGACGCCCGCTTCCTCGACAACCAGTACACGGTGTGGGGCAAGGTCACTGCGGGCATGGAGAACGTCGACAAGATCAAGCGCGGCGAGCCCGTGCAGAACCCCGACAAGATCGTCAAGGCGCGGATGGCCGCGGACGGGGAGTAGGCGTTTCGCCTCATGGTGAGGAGGCGCGACGCGCCGTCTACGGACGATGCTATCGCCGAGCGAACCATGAGGCCACAGACCGGGCCTTCATCCTTCGAGACGCGCGTTCCGCGCTCCTCAGGATGAGGGTCTGACTGTGTCGCGTCAGGCCCGACTATGCGCACCGATCTCTTCGACTTCGACCTGCCGCCCGAGCGCATTGCACTGCGCCCGGCGCAGCCGCGTGACTCCGCGAAGATGTTGGTCGTGGAGAACGGTGTGCTGCGCGACCAGACGGTCTCCGACTTGCCGCAGTGGCTGAAGCCCGGCGACCAGCTCGTCGTCAACGACACCAAGGTGATCGCCGCCCAGCTCAAGGGCCGCCGCATCGGACGCGAGACTGAGCCAAGGATCGAAGCGACGCTGATCAAGCGACTGGATGGTTCGCGCTGGCTGGCGCTGGTGAAGCCGGCCAAGAAGCTCGTTGCCGGCGACCGCATCCGCTTCGGCAATGAGGGCAAGGTCTGCCTGCTCGGTCATCTCGATGCCGAGGTCGAGGCCAAGGGCGCAGAGGGCGAGGTGACGCTATCGTTCTCGTTCCACGGGCCGACGCTCGACCAGGCGATATCGGATCTCGGCAGCCCGCCGCTGCCGCCCTACATCGCCTCGAAGCGCACGCCTGACGATCAGGATTTTGCCGATTACCAGACGATGTTCGCGGCCAATGAAGGCGCCGTCGCCGCGCCGACCGCAGGGCTGCACTTCACGCCGAGGCTGGAGCAGGCGCTGCGAGATCGCGGCGTCGGCATCAATCGCGTCACGCTGCATGTGGGGGCGGGGACGTTCCTGCCGGTCAAGGTGGAGGACACCGAAGGCCACAGGATGCATGCCGAGTGGGGGACCGTCTCGGCGGAGACGGCGGAGAAGCTGAACACCGCGCGGAAGAGCGGCGGCCGCATCGTCGCGGTCGGCACGACGTCATTGCGACTGCTCGAAAGCGCCGCCGACGAGAACGGCACGATCCAGCCGTTCGCGGCCGACACGTCGATCTTCATCACCCCCGGCTATCGCTTCCGTGCCGTCGACATTTTGCTGACCAATTTCCACCTGCCGCGCTCGACGCTGTTCATGCTGGTGTCGGCCTTCGCGGGCCTCGACACTATGAAGCAGGCCTATGCGCACGCGATCGCGGAGGGTTACCGGTTCTATTCGTACGGGGATGCGTGTTTGCTGTTTCGGGCGAGGGGCTAGCGTCGGCGCACTTACAGGGTGGATTAGCCGAAGGCGTAACCCACCACTTTTGTCGCCGCACGAGAAGAGGTGGGTTACGCTGCGCTAACCCACCCTACGGATCTTCCTCGTTACGCCATTACCCGTTGCGGCAGCAGCTCTGCGATCTGCACCGCATTCAGCGCCGCGCCCTTGAGGAGCTGATCCGCCGCCACGAACATCGAGATCGAATGCCCTGAGGGATCGCTGAGGTCCTTGCGGATGCGGCCGACCAGGACGTCATCCTGGCCCGAGGCGTCGACCGGCATCGGGAAGTAGTTCTTGGCGCGGTCGTCGACGATCTTCACGCCAGGGGCCTGCGCCATGATCGCGCGGACCTGATCCTCAGTGATCGGCTTCTCGCATTCGAAGGTGATGGCCTCGCAATGGGCGCGCAGCACCGGCACGCGCACGCAGGTCACGCCGACCGCGATCTTCTCGTCCTCGAAGATCTTGCGGGTCTCCTTGATGACCTTGGTCTCTTCGTCGTTGTAGCCGGTCTCGGGATCAACGGCCGTGTTGTGGTTGAAGAGATTGAAGGCGTAGGGGTGCGGCATCACCTTGGGCGTATAGACCTGCCCGTTGAGATTGGCGCGGGTGGACTCAACAAGCTCGTCCATCGCCGCCGCGCCGGCGCCGCTGGCGGCCTGGTAGGTCGAGATGATCACACGCTTGATGCGGTTCTTCTGGTGGATCGGCCAGAGCGGCACCAGCGCGGTGATAGCGGCGCAGTTCGGGTTGGCAATGATGCCCTTGTGGTCGCGGATGCGGTTCGCGTTGATCTCGGGGATCACCAGCGGCACGTTCGGGTCCATACGGAACGCCGAGGAGTTGTCGACCACGACCGCGCCGGACTTGACCGCGATCGGCGCGTACTTCCTTGAAATGCTGCCGCCGGCGGAGAACAGGGCGATGTCGACGCCGTCGAAGGACCGCTCGGTGAGCTCCTCGATGACGACAGCCTTGCCGCGGAACGACACCGTCTTGCCGGCCGAGCGGGCGCTCGCCAGCGCCTTCAGCTTGCCGACGCGAAAGCCGCGCTTGTCCATGGTGGCGATGAATTCGGCGCCCACCGCACCGGTGACGCCGACAATCGCGACGACGGGATCGTTACTCACTTTCTCCTCCATTGAGCTGCAGACAACAAAAAAGCCCCGGACCATCGAGGGCGGGGCTTCGGTAGAGCTGATGCGTTCAGTCGACGACTACGCGCGCACGCCTCCCCGGGCCCCGAAGGCCGTGGTGGTTTTGGTCGTGCGTTTCGTGATCGTGAACATGGCGGCGACTTATGCGGGAGAGTTTTGCGCCCGTCAATGGCCTTTCGGCGGGATTGTGGCCGCGGGCGGGACCTGCCGCTATTTGGTCCGGGCACCCGGAGGCTCGAGGATGACCTCCTTGAGATCGTCGCCGCTGATGACGACGATCGCGAAATTCAGCCGGCCGCGCTCACGCACGAGCCCGCCGCTGATCGCCTTGCCGGACGCCGCGCGCTCGGCGACGCGCACGGCATCCGCGAGGCGGTGCCGGATCGCGCCAAGCGCTGCGAGGTTGTTGCGATCCTCCGCGTCGAGTTGGGTCAGGGGCAGGGCGGCTTCGCCGCCGATGACTTCGCCGGTCGCGGCATTGATGGTGTGCCGCCAGATGCGGTCGTTGTGCAGGGTCTTCACCCGGTAGACCGGCACGCCCGAGGCGCCGTCGAAG
The DNA here is from genome assembly GCF_038085055.1 of Bradyrhizobium sp. ISRA442. Taxonomy (NCBI): domain Bacteria; kingdom Pseudomonadati; phylum Pseudomonadota; class Alphaproteobacteria; order Hyphomicrobiales; family Nitrobacteraceae; genus Bradyrhizobium; species Bradyrhizobium sp. ISRA442. The sequence goes on along the minus strand of NZ_JALGCN010000007.1, from coordinate 47,409 downwards.
CTCACATCGGCCGTGGTCGCGCCGGCATGCCGTGCTTCGGCGATCGTCATGGCCTGACTCAGCGAGATCGTGGAGCTGCGGAAGCGCTCGATCTCGCGGCTGACCTCTTGACGGTCGGCCTCGGCGTCACCGTCCGTTTCGTTGTGAAGGGCGGCGGGCGTGCCGCTGGTCGTGACGATCGCGCGCGCCGGCGCCGCAACGAGCAGCGCCGCCAGAGCGATCGCAAACAATTGCCACGAAGTTCGTCTGGCTGTCGTCATCCTCGAATCCTCGCCGCCGGGCGGGCCGCATCATACACCAAACAAGACGCGGCCGACCTTGGGCATCGGTCGGCCGCGGAGCGTCGCAACGGGCCGGAGCTCGTCGCGGCGATCGAAGTCTGAAAGGCGGTGCGTACCCTTTGGGGCTGGTGAAAACGGGTCCGTACCTGCTTATAATGAAACCATACCGTATCGTTTTATTTTAGTCAACGACCGGAGCGTCGTGCCGTGTGGATAGCTCGCGGAGCTCACGCAATTGTCAGCGGGACGGGCGCCGTCGTGCGTTGGCCTTGCCGGCGCCTTGAATGCGGTCCGCGGGCCCCAGCGCGCCGGTCAGGAACAGCCTGATCGCCGCCCGCATGCGCTTTTCGGCCGACTTGATCTCGAGCGGCATGCCAAATGTCGCCATGCGATGGGTGTGACCGACGACGACATCGAGAAACACCTCGGCCGCGATGGTGGTGTCCTCGACGTCGAGAGCGCCCTGCGTCACGAGGTGATCGAAGAAGCGCGCCGTCGTGGCGACGGCTTTCAGCCAGCCTTCCTCCTTGCCGAGCTTGGCAATGTCGGGGAAGTTGATGGCCTGTGACGTCATCATGCGGCTGAAGGCCATGGCGTCGGGGCCGCAGGTGAACGTCAGCATCTCCCTCCCGACCTCGACCAGCCGCTGCTCGACCGAGATGTCCGAGGAGCTGCCGAACTGGGTTTCGGCTGCCGCGGACAGCGGGGCAAGCCAGCGGTCGATTTCGCGCCTCAGCACGGCCGTGAACAGCCCGCGCTTGTCGCCGTAACGGGAATAGACGGTGGGCTTGCTGACGCGGGCCGCTTCCGCGACCGCATCGAGCGAGGTTGCGTCAAAGCCGCGGTCCAGGAACAGGCGGGTGGCGACCTCGATCAGGCGCTGATCGCGCTCGAGCGCGGCGCTCTTCGTCGGTCGGCCGCCGCGCGATTTCGGCACCTCGCGTCTTACGGAGCGCGTTGGCGTTCTTGTCTTGGTCGCAGTCAATCCCATGCCCAATGATTCCTGCGCGTTCCCAATGTCGTCATTCGCTCTATATCGCGCAGGGACGGGGGCGTCATCGCGAATCTGGCCGAATTGGCCGTATCGTCAACGGTTTCGAAAGGGCGCCGTTCCCCGGTGGTCACGGCAGCGCCGAGGTCCAGGCCTGACCGCTTGCTGCCTTCTCATATCCATACTGATACAGCGCGCGCATGTAGGCGGTGTCGAACCCTTCCGAGGGCGGCGCTGGATAGTCGCGCTCGATATAGGACAGATGGAAGCCCAGCCGGTTGCGTTTGGCGAAGTCGTAGGTCGAGAAGATGATCGAGCGGGTCTGCGACTGGGTGATCGATGACAGGCTGCGCGAGGCGACATCGATGGTGCTGTTCGACACGAGCTCGAAGTTTCGTTCGATCTTCTTGTTGACGAGGATGTAGATGTCCATCTTCGCGTTGCCGGGCAGACGTCCCTGGAAGAGCAGGGCTTCCGGCAGCGTTAGCACCGGGGCTGTCACGCCGCCGTCGACATGCATCTCCTGAAACCGCCGGCCCTGGCCCTCGGCTTCGATCAGGATGGGCGGAAACACCAGGGGAATGCTGGCGGAGGCCGCCATCACGTCGCGAAACAGGTGCAGCGCTTCGGGCGTGCCGACCGCGGCGATCTTGCCCATGTCCCAGATGGCGGTCCGCTGGGTGTCGAGATCTGTCGTCACGACCAGCAGTTTCCGGCCCTTGGCATTTTCGTGTGCGACCTGCGCGAGGATCTCCGGCCCGACGTAGCGTGCCACCAACTCGCGCAGCCGCTTATTGCCGAACAGGCCGGATCCGAACAGCACCCGGATGATGCTGGGATCATTCAAAAGGCTCTCCGCGATGCCGCTGGTGTAGACCTCCCGCAGCGTGTCGTCGTACTGGGGCCCGAGGAATGCAAACGGCGCGATCAGGCCGCCGGTGCTGACGCCGGAGACGACCGAGAAGGTGGGACGGGTGCCGGCCCTGCTCCAACCATTCAGCACGCCAACGCCATAAGCGCCGTCGGCGCCGCCGCCGGAGAGCGCCAGATAGGTTCGGCTCGCGGCGCTATACTCTTTTTCGAAGCTGAACTTCGTGATGGGCTCGTCGGCGTAGCGCCGCAAGCCGTCGATGTCGAGGACGCGTGAGGTGCTGGCCTCGGCCGCGGTGTAGGGCGTCCGCGGCAGGGAGGTGCAGGCGGTCAGCGCGACGCTGCACGCCACCGCTGCCGACGCGAACAAGCGAGAGGCAGCCAGTTTGATCCAATCACCGGAGGCGATGGGCACATCAGTCGAGTGTGAAGAGGAATGCATGGGTTGGCGGCGGGAGATCACGCAAATGCTGCCGCAGTCAGCGTTGCCGCGGTGTCTCGTCCAGCCTCCTTTTGATAAAACTATACTGTATCGTTTTATTTAACAAGCCGCCGTGTTCCCCAAGTCCGCGATAACAAGTCTGGATAAATTGTGTCCCAGCTTGGGGCAGAGGCCGCTCCAACGGCGTCTCGGGCGGGTTGATTGGCTTCGCTCGACACGCAATAAGCACCGCCATGAGTCTCCCCAATCATTTCGAGTTGCTCGCCACCGATGGCGCCGCGCGTACCGGCCGCCTGACCACGCCGCACGGCGTGGTGCGGACGCCCGCGTTCATGCCGGTCGGCACCGCCGGCGCGATGAAGGGCATGCACTGGCGCGAGGTGCGCGATGCCGGCGCCGACATCGTGCTCGGCAACACCTACCACCTGATGCTGCGTCCTGGCGCCGAGCGCATCGCGGCGCTGGGAGGCTTGCAGAGGTTTACCGGCTGGAACGGGCCGATGCTCACGGATTCCGGCGGCTTCCAGGTGATGTCGCTGTCCGACCTGCGCAGGGTCAGCGAGAAGGCCGTGACGTTCCGCTCGCATATCGACGGCGCCAAGGTGGAGCTGTCACCTGAACGCTCGATCGAGGTGCAGCGCTTCCTCGGCTCAGACATCGCCATGCAGATGGACGAATGCGTGCGGCTGCCGGCCGAGCGCGACGACATCGATCGCGCGATGCGATTGTCGCTGCGCTGGGCCGAACGCTCCAAGCGTGCCTTCGAGAGCGCACCCGACGGTTACATGCTGTTCGGCATCGTACAGGGCGGCGACATACCGCAGCTCCGTCACGCCAGCGCGCAGGGCCTCGTCGAAATCGGATTTCACGGCTATGCGATCGGCGGCCTTGCCGTCGGCGAACCGCAACAGGTGATGCTGGCGATGATCGACGAGACGGCACCGGCGCTGCCATCCGACCGGCCGCGCTACCTCATGGGCGTCGGCACGCCGGACGACATTCTCGAAGCGGTGAAGCGCGGCGTCGACATGTTCGATTGCGTGATGCCGACGCGCAATGGCCGGCATGGCGTCGCCTTCACGCGCTTCGGCCAGGTCAACCTGCGCAATGCGCGACACGCCGACGATTCCCGTCCTCTGGATGAAGAGAGCTCATGGCCGGCGACGCGCAACTATGCGCGCGCCTATCTCCACCATCTCGTCAAGGCGGGCGAGACGCTGGGGGCGATGCTGCTGTCCGAGATCAATGTCGCTTACTACCAGTTCCTGATGCAGGGCATCAGGGACGCGATCTCACACGGAAAGTTCGAAGAATTCTATCAGCGTACGCGCGAGGACTGGGCGAGGGGCGACATCGCCCCGCGCTAGTTGCACGTAAACCGCGATTTGACGGCGTGCTTGGTCACGAAGCCATAGCCGCAGGTGTCGCAAGTCCAGAGATAGCTGATCACGTGGTCCGAGACATAGGCAGAAGCTTCGGCGGCGACCATCGAGTCGGCGCAGACGGGACAGGTGGGCAACTCGCTGCAACGCGGATAGCGGTTCAGCGCGACGGTCGACAACACTTCAGCAACTGCTGACATCGTGGTGACCTCCCTGCTTTAAGACGTAAGTCTAACATAAGCAGAATCAGTTGACGAGGTCGCAACACAAATACGTTGGTTTTCTAATATCTGCAGCTCACGCGATTTTGCGATGCAGCGTATTTAACATGTGCCGCATTGCCGCTTGCGTGTCGCCATAAGCTGTCTGTAACTGCGCGAAAGCTGCGATCAGAGCGCGAATTGTTGTCACAGGGAGTTCATCATGGACGCACCGTCCACCACGGGTGCAGCGCACCAACCCGGCCGCGGCCGGGTCTACGATTCGATCGTCGAGGCCTTTGGCGATACGCCGATCGTGCGACTGCGCCGCCTGCCGGGCATGCACGGCGTGAACGCGACCATTTTGGCAAAACTTGAATATTTCAATCCGGCTGCGAGCGTGAAGGATCGCATCGGCGCGGCCATGATCATCGCGATGGAGAAGGCCGGTATCATCAAGCCGGACACCGTGCTGATCGAACCGACCTCGGGCAACACCGGCATCGCGCTCGCTTTCGTCGCCGCCTCGCGCGGCTATCGCCTCAAGCTGGTGATGCCGGAATCCATGTCGATCGAGCGACGCAAGATGCTGGCGTTCCTCGGTGCGGAGCTGGTGTTGACGCCGGCCGCTCAGGGCATGAACGGCGCGATCGCCGCCGCGGAAGAACTGCTCAAGACAACGCCGAACTCGGTGATGCCGCAGCAGTTCAAGAACCTCGCCAATCCCGAAGTGCACCGCCGCACCACCGCGGAGGAAATCTGGAACGACACCGGCGGCAACATCGATATTTTCGTCGCCGGTGTCGGCACCGGCGGCACCATCACCGGCGTCGGCCAGGTGCTCAAGCCGCGCAAGCCCTCGTTGCGGGTGGTCGCCGTCGAGCCTGAGGAAAGTCCCGTGCTGTCGGGCGGTCAGCACAGCCCGCACAAGATCCAGGGTATCGGCGCCGGCTTCGTTCCCGAGATTCTCGACCGCTCCGTGATCGACGAGATCGTGAAGATCAACTCCACGACAGCCATCGATGCCTCGCGGGCGCTGGCGCGGCACGAAGGCATCCCGGGCGGCATCTCCTCGGGCGCTGCAATTGCCGCCGCGCTCCAAATCGGCAAGCGACCGGAAGCTGCGGGAAAAACTATCCTGGCGGTGGTACCGTCCTTCTCCGAGCGCTATCTTTCGACGGCGCTGTTTGAGGGGATCTAGGACATGGCGGATCAACCGAGGCGGCCGCGGACACTGGCCGATGCCAGGACTGAGGCTGAGGCTGCGTTCAAGAAGGTGACCGCCAAGGTCGCCGAGGCGCCGCCGAAGAAGAACGTAGCGCCCGGCGTCAGGGAGCAGGTCACGCTGCGCATCGACCAGGACGTGCTCGAGTTCTTCCAGGCGGCCGGTCCCGGCTGGCAGGACCGGATCAACGAGGCGCTGCGCAAGGCGGCGGGGAAGTAGGCATTTCTCCGCGCATTCCGCCCTGGCCCCTCATCCTGAGGAGCGCGCCTTTTGCGCGCGTCTCGAAGGATGAAGGCCGACGCTGCGAGAGCTGGGCCTTCATGGTTCGAGACGGCGCTTGCGCGCCTCCTCACCATGAGGGACGAAAGAAAAAAGCCCGGGGCGAGCCGGGCTTTTTGTGTTTGGGATCTACGTCAAAGCCTCAACGGCGGAACATGCCGCCCATCATGCCGCCGACGACGCCGCCCACGAAGGCCGCGCCGGCATCGCTGGGGCCGCTGCTGCGCTGGGGCGCAGGCGCGCTGCTGGGCGCGGGGGCGCTGCTGGCGCGTCGGGCCGGCTTGGCGCTGTCAGCGCTCGCGGTCGGCGGGGCAGCCACGATCTCGGCGAGCAGGGCCTTGTGCTGCAGCTTGTTGAGATAGCCGGACGACGGATAACCGCGCGCGGCCTGCCAGCGCTTGATCACCGAACGAGTCTCCTCGCTGAATGCACCGGTGACTTTGGTATCGAAGCCGAGACCGGTCAGGCGACGCTGCACATCGCGGCGCTGCCCCTTGTCGAGCCCGATCTGGTCCTCGGTGAGCTGGGTGGCTTCATCAGTGAAGGTCGCCGGATCGACACCCGCGTTGAGGTTGCGGGTCGTGGTCGACGGTCCGCTCTTGATCGCCGCCAGTCGCGCCAGCGCCAGCGCCTTGAACTGGCCGTTCGGATAGGCGGAGAGATAGGCGTTGAGCTCTTCCGGCTTGTTGCTCTCCTTGACCGAGCGCCAGTACTCGAGCTCGAGATTGGCCGCATCGGCGTTGGGGCCGCTCACGGCTGCCGGCACGCTGCCAGCCGCAGTCGGCGCCGCGTTGGCAACCTGGGCCGTCGGGGCCTGATTGAGGTAGACTGCGCCGATCAGGTTGGTGTGGCCCCATGGAAGCTGGCCCTTGTGGGTCTCTTCGTTGACCTGGGCGCGCACCGAAGTCATCGCCTGCTGGATCTCGACGCCGGGCTTGGTGATGTTGTCGATCAGCGCGCGAGTGAACGGGCTGTTGTTGCCTTCCTGGCCGTCGAGCGCGGTCTGGCCCGGGCCGGTCGCGAATGCGATCAGCGTGCCTTCACCCGACTTCATCTCGGCGAGACCGCTCTGCACGTTGACGCTGCGGGTCGCCGAGTTCGACTTGATCTTGGCGGCAAAGGGATTGTCACGGCAGGCGTCGAGGAAGACCAGCTTGACCTTGGCATCACCCATGGTCTGGTCGAGCGTCAGGTCGATGTTGATGGCTGCGCCGAGCTTGACGTCCATTTCCGATTTGATGTCGGCGTCGACAGGCAGAAGGTAATTGGTGCCGCCGACGGCGATGCCGTGACCGGCGTAGTAGAACACGGCGATGTCGGAGCCCTGCGCCTTGCGGCCGAAGTCCAGGAGCTTTTCCGTCATCTGGTCGCGGCTGAGATTGGCCCCTTCGATCACCTCGAAGCCGACATTGCGCAGCGTGGCCGCCATCGCCTTGGCGTCGATCGGCGGATTCGGCAATTGCGCAACGTTCTTGTAGGCGCCGTTGCCCACGACGAAAGCGACACGGCGGTCGGCCTTCGCGGCGCTGACCGACAACGCCATGCACATCAGCGAGACGAGGAGGGTGAGATAGCGCATCTGAAATCCCCAACAGAATCGAATTACAGGCAGCAACAAATTGGCAGCGAAACTACACGAAGTGCCGGACTTCGTGCCACCAAAAGGCGGTTCGCCTGGTCCAAACCCGTTACTGTGTGGCCGAATGTGCACGATGGAATGCCCCTCGAGCGTGATCCAAATCACGCTCGACCACTTTGTTTGGTCGTCCGAGCGGGCTTGTGGTTCATTGCGCGCGGGCGGGAATGGGCACAGTCGGCTTCAAATTCAGGAGGTTACCAAACAGGATCAGCGCAGCGCCAAGCACGGTCCAGGCGTCGAGCCGCTCAGAATACAGGAGCCAGCCGGCGGTCGCGGTCAGCGGCACCCGCAGGAAGTCCATCGGCACGACGATGGTCGCGTCCGTATAGCGCATCGCGCTGGCGAGGCAGTAATGCGAAAACGTGCCGCAGATGGCGATGACGATCATCCAGGCCCAGGCATAGGGTGTCGGCCAGGTCCAGACGAACAGGGTCGGAACGAAGCCTGCGACAGATTGCACCACCAGCATCCAGAACAGGATCGACAGGGCGGTTTCCGTGCGGGTCAGCGATTTGACCAGCGCCATCGATATCCCGAAACCCATGGCGGCGCCGAGCGCAATGAGCTGGCCCGGATTGATCTCGCCGGTTGCGGGCCGGACGATGACGACGACGCCGACAAGGCCGAGCACGATCGCGGCGGTCTTCCAGGGTGTGATGCGCTCCGACAAGAAGCTCGCCGCGAGGATCGCGGTCCAGATCGGCATGGTGAATTCGATCGCCACGACCTGACCGATCGGTATCAGCGTCAGCGCGAAGAACCAGCCGAGTTGGGCGACGTAGTGCACCAGATTGCGCCCGATGTGCTGCGGCAGCCGCGTTGTCCGCAGCACCTTGAAACCGCCGGCGCGGTAAATGATCGGGGAGAGCAGCACGAAGCCGAGCAGCGAGCGCACCTCCATGATCTGGAAGACGTTCAGCTCGCGCGTCGTCTCGCGCCCGGCAACCGCCATGATCAGCATCAGCGACAGCCAACCGGCCATCCACAGCGCAGCCATCATTTTGGACGGTGTCGTGCTCATCGGCGCAAAGTGCAGGAGGAGAGAATCCGAGGGAGATCTCCGGTATCGGTGACATCAACGCAGTTTGCAACGGCCAAATCTGCGGATGCAGCGATGCATGGCGGCGTGCTAAGGCTGCACCGAACAACAAGAAAATCGGGAGGTCTTCGCTCATGCGTATCTTGCAGCCGGCCGGATGGTCGGAACCGCGCGGCTTTTCCCACGGCGTGGTGGTGGAAGGACCGGGCCGATGGGTGGTGCTGGCCGGGCAGACCGGCGGCGATGAGACCGGGAATTACGCGCCGGACCTTGCGGCCCAGGTCGCGACCGCACTCAAGCGGATCGTCAAGCTTCTGGCGGAAGCCGGCGCCGGCCCAGAGCACATCGTCCGCCTGACCTGGTATCTGACCAGCCGCAGCGACTATGAGGCCGCCGGCCCTGGTATCGGCGCGGCCTGGAAGGAGACGCTCGGGCGCAATTTCCCGCCTTCGACCCTGCTTTACATCGGAGGGCTGGTGGATGAGCGGGCCAAGGTCGAAATCGAGGTAACGGCGTTCATTCCGACCGCCTGAACGCAAACGATCCGGCGCGGGCGCCGGATCGTTTGTCGCGTCGTGATAGCGGCTTAGCGCGACATCGTGATGTTGGCGCCGCGGAACTGGCTGTCCGCGCGCATCGTGACGGTCTGCTTGTTGCCGCTGGTTCTCAGCGCGATGTTGGCGTTGAAGCCGGCGCCAGCGGTCGAGGCAACCACCTCGAAGTTGCCGCCGCCGCCGCGGCCCTGCAGGGAGCCGCTGATATTACGGCTGGCCTCGCTCCAGGCGCCTGTGATGGCGCTGCCTTCGGCACGCACACTGGCGGCGAGGTTGAACTTGTAGGCATCGCTGGCGCAGGTCAGCGACATCTCCATGGTCGGGCCGACGGGCGCATATTTGGCCCGGCAGCGGATGCGCTCGGTAGATCCGTCATCGAGGATGACGGTACCGGCGCCGCTCCACGTGCCCGCCATCGGCGCGAACGGACCGGCTTGGGCGTGGCTCTCGGAGTTGGCGATTGATCCCACAAACAAAACGGCGGCCGCCATCAGCAGCCGCCGGTTTCGGGCACGAGCCTCAGTTGGTTTATTGGCGCGATGCTTCCCAGCGCCCGCTGCACGGTATGCCTGCTGATGCTCCATTCCACTTCCCCGATCCGGCGTTGCCGTTGAGTTGACCGTTGGCATATGCACCATTGATCGAAACCCGCACAAGACCCTCACGGCCGATGGTGCCGGAAACGTTAGCGCCGGGCGCGGTGATCCTGCCATCGGCAACGGTCAGCATGGAGCTCGCGGTGGGCTCGCAGGAGCCGGTCTTCGTCACAATCGTGACCTGCCAGTTGCCGTCATAGGGGTTCTGGGCGAAGGCGGGAGCGGTGAGGGTACCGGTGAAAACTGAAGCGGCACAGATCACCGCAATGCGAGCAAAACGCATGAATTCCGTCCTTGAATATGTCTAAGATGTTGACGCTTTATTCGGGCGAAATGTGACAGAAGTTTGTTGCAATGCCAAAGCGAAAATTGTTCCTGTGGAAACAATAGTTTATTTGCAATTCCGGCTTCGATTTTTGAAGTGGAATCAACGCGGCTGGCCGTTAAGGGTAAACGTCAGGCAAGACTCGGCGCCGAGGTCGCGAACTGCTCGTCCTGAGGCTTGGCCGGCAGCGCCTTGTGCACCGTGGCGTAGTCGATCACGTCGGCCAGCAGCTTGAGGCCGAGGGGGGCCAGCGCGCGCTCCCACAACTCACGCGCGGTCTCGCCCTTCTTGACGAAGCACCAGTCCTGGGCGGCGATCGCGCCGGCATCCATGCGCTCGGCGAGGTGGTAGATGGTGCCGCCGGCGATCGGGTCGCCTTCCTTGATGGTCCATTCGACCGCGGCCTTGCCGCGATGACGGGGCAGCAGCGACGGGTGGTAGCCGATCCCGCCCAGCTTGGCCGCGACGAGCGCGTCCCGGCCGACCCGGGCGTGGCTGTGCGCCGTGATGATCAGGTCGGTGTCGGGCGCAATCTCCGAGGCCACCACCAGCTTTGGATTGGCCTGAACCACCACATCGATGCCGGCGGCTTTGGCCGCCGCGGCCAGGCGATCCTCGCCGTCGGCCACCACGACCCGCACCACAGGCACGCCGTGCTCCCGGAGCATGTTCAGGGTGGTCACGCCGAAATGGCGGGAGCCGACGAGGGTAATGCGCATGGGCTTCTGTTCCGTCTCGCAACTGCGTCATCCCCCGATAACATGTTGGGACGCTCTGTCACCACCCGCGGGGCATTTGCGCCGGTTATCAACAATGCGCACAAATAGGGTCGTATCGAACCGGCGGCCGCCTCATTGCGTCCAACACCCGTCCAAGTTGGGGGAATGCCGTGTCGAGATGGCCGAAACTGATGCTGATGAGCGGGATCACATCGGCGCTGCTGATCTATGAGATCACGAGCGCGACGGAGGCGCCGAGCCAGGCGCTCGCCATCCTGCAATACGCGCTGCTGGCATGTGGGCTGATCGGGCTGCTCGGCTCGATCGTGATGTATGTGCAGGAGCGATGAACGTCACATTGCGCCTTGCGCGATCGTTGCCGCGTCGCCGGCAGACTACGGAAGGCCCGTTCCTGTGTTCGATTCCGGACAGAACGAGCCGCCGCCTGCCGCTACACTCGGCGAACCGGGGCTGGCGACATTTCATCCCGCATCCATTTTCGAACCCGGTAAAGCCGCTGGCATGATCGCCAGCGGCTTTTTCATGCCGCGCGGTGAAATCATCGAACGGTAACACGATCTCAACCAGCTTCGCGTATCGACGAATCTGTCGCGGATTTGTATTGCGTACCGCGACACTGAAAATGTCCCGCCGGCGCCAATGCCGTGCGGGGTTTTCTGCCGGGACCGATTTGGATGCCGAGCGCGATTGAGCAGATCGTCGACACCTATGTCCGCCTGAAGAACCGCCGCGGCCTGGATGAGCTGATGATGCACAGGCAACGGCTCGCGGTCGATCTCAAGAGCAGGTCCGGCTACGATTTCAGTCTGCCGATCGGCCAGATCGATGCGGAGATCGCAATCATCGAGGCCGGCATCGGGCGGCTGAAGGCGGCTAGCGCCGCAGCCTGAGACGCGTCAGTCCCGCTTGCCGCCGTCGATGACGGTGAACAGCGGCCGCGCCGGCGTCGGCTCGACCAGCAATTCCTCCACCAGCGCAGTAGCCGCATCGACATATTTGCGCGTCGGCCGGTCAAGGGGGCGCGTGGCCTCGTCGTTGAGCGCGACCTTGGCGGCCTCGACGAGCTTGCGCATCCGGATCGCATGGTCGTCGCCGGCTGTCAGCGTCGCGCGCGCCAGCGAGCGCAGCACGAACAGCTCGCCTTCGAGGCGGAGCAGGCGATCGTTCAGTTTGGTCAGGACGGCGTTGAGGTCCGGCATCACAGAGCATTGGGGTCGCGGAGGATCCGTCCTGATCTAGCGACGATGGGTGAACGGACTCCAAATGCCATCAGCGCAATTCGGCAGATCTTCGCGAAGCGGTGGCATCCGCGATGCCGCCGATGTGACCGGTCGTGACCTCGCGGCGCGTGGGCGGGGCAGGGTTCCCGGACCACATCAGGACGGGTGGATTTCTGGAGCACATTCAATGCGGTCCGTCCTGGCCTTGGCTCTCTTGATCTCGGCATGCAGCGCAGCCGCTGCAGCGCCGGCGCGTCGCGCCCACCCGCGGCCACATGCCGTGCCACATGAGGTGGTTCGGCCCGCCGAGAATTCAGCCGTTCCGCCCGGCTGGTACAAGTTTCCCGGCTATCCGCCGATCCCGCCGTCGGAGAACAGGAATCTCGATCCCTCCAACTACGGCGGCGGCTGATTGCCGCTTCAAGCTGCGGTTCGCGCGAGGTAGTCGCGCGCGAACGCGAGGTACCAGTCGAGGCAGGCGGGATTGGCCATCGCCTCCTTGTTGATGACCTTCTCGACGGGATGGCCGAGCAGCAGCTTCTTGATCGGCAGCTCCTGCTTCTTGCCCGAGAGGGTGCGCGGAATCTCGGCGACCGCGAAGATCTCGTTCGGCAAGAATCTGCGCGACAGGCCGGCCTCGATCGCCTTGTTGATCTTCGCCTGCATCGCGCCGTCGAGCGCGATGCCCTCGCGCAGCACCACGAACAGCGGCATGTAGCTGTCGCGGCCGAGATATTCGAGGTCGACGACGAGGGAGTCGAGCACCTCCGGCAGCGCCTCGATTGCGGAATAGAGCTCGCTCGTGCCCATGCGCAGGCCGTGGCGGTTGATGGTCGCATCGCTGCGGCCGTAGATCACGCAGGAGCCGTCGGGATTGATCTTGAGCCAGTCGCCGTGCCGCCACACCGGTCCCCGGCCACTACCGTCGAAATTGTCCGGATAGGTCTCGAAATAGCTGGAGCGGTAGCGCACGTCGCCCTTGTCGTTCCAGAAATAGAGCGGCATCGACGGCATCGGCTCGGTACAGACGAGCTCGCCGACCTCGTCGATCACGGCGCGGCCCTGTTCGCTGAAAGCTTCCACGGCGGCGCCGAGCAGGCGGCACTGCATCGCGCCCGGCGTCTGCGGCAGCTCGCGGTTGCCGCCGATGAAGGCGCCGGCGAAATCGGTGCCGCCGGAGATGTTCGCCCACCAGATGTCGGCTTGCGCCTTGCTGCCGTTGCGCTTCGACAGCGCCGCGAAGCGCGCGTTGAACCAGGCTTGCGTGTCGGCGCTGAGCGGCGAGCCGGTCGAGCCGAGGCAGCGCAGATGTGAGAGGTCGCCCGCAGCGGCGAGGTCGATCTCGGCCTTGGCGCAGCTTGCGAAGAATGCCGCGCCCGCGCCGAAGAAGGTCGACTTCGAGTCGGCGACGAAGCGCCACAACGTGGTCCAGTCCGGCTTGTCTTTGGGGCCGGCGGGACTGCCGTCGAAGATGCAGCAGGTGGTGCCGCTGAGCAGCCCGCCGACCTGACTGTTCCACATGATCCAGCCGGTCGAGCTGTACCAGTGATAGCGCTCGCCGAACGAGTTCTCGTGGTAGGAGCAGCCGATGTCGTTGTGCAGCCCGAGCAGCGCCAGCACCACGATGACGACGCCGCCATGGCCGTGCACGATCGGCTTTGGTAGGCCGGTGGTGCCGCTGGAGTAGACGATCCAGAGCGGATGGTCGAACGGCAGCCAGACCGGTTCGAACGCGTCGATCGCCGCACCGGTCCTTGCGAGAATGGCCGAGAGCAGAGCGTCGGGGGCCGCTGCTTCCGCGCCGTGCAGGATGACATGTTCGACCGTCGGCAGCGATCGGCGGAGCTCGCCAATGACATCGCTACGGTCGTGCCGCCGGCCTGCATAGGTGACGGCGTCGCAGGCGATCAGCACCTTCGGCTCGATCTGCTTGAAGCGGTCGATGACGGCAGGGGCGGCCATGTCGGGCGCGCAGACGCTCCAGACCGCGCCGACGCTGGCGGTGGCCAAAAACGCGATGATGGTCTCGGGGATGTTGGGCAGATAGGCCGCGACGCGGTCGCCAGGCTTGACGCCCATGTCGCGCAGATGCAGCGCGAGCGCGGCGGCCTTGCGCCTCAGCTCCGGCCAGCTCGTCTCGGTGAGGCGTCCGTCCTCGCCGCTGCTGACGATCGCGGGCAGGCCGGCGGCGTCCGCCGCCACGACGTGCCGGAACACCTGGCGCGCGTAGTTGACCTGCGCGCCGGGAAACCAGACCGCGCCGGGCATCTTGCGCTCGGTGATCACGGCCGAAAACGGCGTCGGCGACTGCAGATCGTAATAGTCCCAGATGCTGCGCCAGAAGCCCTCGAGATCGCGCACGGACCATTGCCGCATCTCCTCATAGCCGGCGAAGGAGAGGCCGCGCTGTTCAGCGAGCCAGCGGCGGTAGAGGGCGATCTGGGGGACGAAAGCTGCGGTCATTGTGTCCAAAACTCGATTGCGGGCAGGGGAGTGTAACTGGTGTCGCAGTGTAGCAGAAGCCGCAGTTCTTACAGACGACACTGACCTGCGGCGTGGGTCCCTGGCGCTCCGCCAGGACGACGTTGGGGAGGGTCCTGCACTCGGCCATAAACCCGGCATTGCGAGCGCAGCGAAGAAATCCAGGAGTCTTTCCGCGGAGATCGAGACTATCGAGGCTGCGGCCGAGGGAATAGACGCGCAAGTCATCTTGTGCGGGCACACACACATTCCGCGAGTCGTTCGTCTGAGGAATGGACGAATGGTGGTAAATCCTGGCAGCGTTGGATTGCCCGGTTACGATGGGCGAGTGCCTGTCCCATACGTGGTCGAGGTCGGCACATCGCACGCGTGCTATACAATTTTGGACCACAGACGCGCGGGGTGGTCCGCCACGCTCCGGTACGTACCATACGACAACGCGCCCATGGCCGAACTCGCGCGCAGCAAGGGGATGCACATTTGGGCGAGCGCGATTGCTACTGGTTGGGCCGAACGGTAGGTCGGCTCCTTGCCCTTCGCGGCAGATCGCGTCGCACGGGCTTGGTCGCTCGCAGACGTTGCCGCGCGCCAGAGTGGGATTATAATCTTGAGGCTGAGAAATGCGATACAACCTGGAAGGAGGTTGACCGTGAACAGCTCCAATCGCTCCGTTTTGATGCTGGTTGTTCTAGCCGCAGCTCTCTTGCCTGCCAGCAAACGATATGTGGGACCTGCTTATGCCGACGCGACAGCAGACTTGCTCGCGACCCAGATACGCAGCCAGGGCCTTGTTTGCAACAAGCCTCAGAAAGCGACTCGCGATGCGAAGTTGTCAAAGCGGGACTACGACGTGTGGGTCGTCAAGTGCGAGAACGCCACCTACAGATACGGCCGATATCCGGACCTTCCCGCAAACATCGAAAAGCTGAGCGACGAGGATGCCGACAAGAAGTAGCCGGCTTGCAACGAACCTCGCACGGTCGCCGGGCACTCATTCCGAGAGCCGAGTAAATCATCGCCCTGAGCGAGGGTCAGTTAACAGAATAGTTACGACTTCTTGCCAGCTTGTGGCCATTGCAGATCGTCGCAGCAGCGACTTCTAGAAATATCCAGTCAATCTCAAATGATACCTGCTCGGTTGGCAGTCTCTTCACTGGGGACGTCTGCTATGTGCAAGGGAATTTTGATCACGCTTCTCGCGTTGTTATGTCTGGCAATGTGCGATCTATACTGGTCAGACGGCCGTTATACCGATGCTGCCATCGTGATGGCGAAACAGATCAAGCGCTCCTACGGTGTCTGATTGAGCGGCTTTCCATGAGTTCGAGATGACTGAAGCGGTAGCTCTTGACGCGTTGAACAAGAGGGAATGCCCGGATTGCCACTCGGAAAGAATGTCGCCAGGATTGCGGGTTGACATTGCGGAGCACTTGACGTGCCTCGCCTGTGAGGCGCGCTTTTATGTTGCTCCGCGCCCCCCACATGCCAAAGCCTTCATCCGGCAATAGGCTCATGCGAGAACGGGCTAGTCGTATCTTGAGACGCCGGCGACGAGCCAGCAGCCGCAGGTCTCCTACTTGCAACCGCGGCAGATCGTAAGCTTGCGTTTCAACGCCTCATCTTCTTGATCGATCGATTCCTGCGCAGTGATGTTATCTGTCTGCGCATTGGGCTTGGAGGCCTTTGCTGCGCGTGACCTCGTGGGGCGCGTTGCCTGGGCTGGCGTGTCACTCTCGTCGACGGTGTCGACGCTGAAGCCATCGTAGTCGACGGCTGGACCCGGCGACGGTGGAGGCCCGCTGATCACCGGTGGTGATGAAACCTTGTCGGATGCCGCCGGCGGCAGGGCACCGTTCGTCGCCGATGACGGCCCGCCATCGGGCTTTGCTGCGGGCTTGGAATTCTTGGCGGTCGCTCGTGGCGGCGACGCTTTGGGCGCGGCCATAGGCGGCCAGGGGTTGTTGGTCGCGCCCGAAGGCGCCGCACCCCGTTCAGTCGGCGGCGGAGCAAGCGAAAGCGGCGGAGGGACCGACGTCTGGCCTCTCGCACTGCCCTGCAGCAGGGCGCCAGCAGACAGGAAGCCAAGGGCAAGGAGCGTCGCGCGTTTCATCCGCATCCTTCAAACGGTTTTGGTTGAGCAATCGATCGCATGACTCGCCGAGCCACGCTGCGTTGAAAATATCCAGCAATCACATGGCGATCAAAGGTGACGGAAATGGGGAGCGAGGGGCGGTTAAACGAATGCCAATCCGGCAGCGATGGGCATTGGGAAGATGACATGAACACGATTTACACAATGTCAAAAGAGCGCAATTGTTCTCGTCCGGGCCAGGCTTAAGTCACCGAGCGGGGCCTTCATCTGGGGCAAGACACCGATGTCTATCTTGGAGATAGGACAGGAACTGAGGGTTCGGCGCGGCACCTCCGGCCAAGTCTTGCGCAACCTGATCGCGATGAAACTAGGCTGTGTACTCATTAAGCAGCTGCGCTCCGCTCCGGGGTCTCGGCGTCAAAATGCGCGGTCGCAACCACAACCGGCCGCGGCGGTTCGGCTTTTTGCGCCACGGTATCCTTGCACCCGGCCAGCGCAGCGGCCATCAAGGCCAGCGAAGGGCGTCTCCCCCTGCTAATCGCTATCAGCTTGCGCGGGATTGCGCGCCGTGACGATCCACGTCGCGCCGTCGATCATCACCGACCGCTCGCCGGGGCAGTCCGCGAAGGCGGCACGAACCGCGGCCGAGGCGCGGGCGCGGATGTCGTCGGGCTGATCAACAAGCGCGCGCGACAGCGGGCCGACCTCGAACGTCATCTTCACCGCGTCGTCGATCGCCGCGTCCCGCGTCGCGCCCTCGCCAAACGGGACGGAAGCATCGAAGGGCGCGATAGCGATATCGTTGAAGCCGGCCCCCGTCAGGATGCGCGCCACCCGCCCCCGGTCGCCGAACGAGAACGGGCCGGGCGTTTCGGGATCGGGCGGCGCGGTCGCCGGGACGATGCCCTTAATCGCGCCCATCGGCAGGCGCATCCAATCGTTCTCGGCCGCGCCACGCCAGCAGACGAAAGCGACCCGCCCGCCCGGCTTGAGCGCGCGGCGCATATGGGCGAACGCGCCTGTCGGATCGTCGAAGAACATCACCCCGAAACGCGAGAACAGGATGTCGAACGCCCCCTCGGGCAGCTCGGCGCTGCTGGCGTCGGCGACGCGGAACAGGGTTGGCGTATCCTGTGGCGCGAGCGCGCGCGCTCGGGCGATCAGCGGTTCGGATATGTCCACGCCCAGCACTTGGCCCCCCGCGCCGACGCGGGCGGCCAGAGCCAGACTCGACGCGCCCGCGCCGCAGCCGACGTCCAGCACGCGCTCGCCCGTCGCGGGCGCGGCGGCTTCGATCGCGGCCTGACCGAACACGGCCGCTATGGCGTCGAGCCGGGCCTGGTGGGCGACCCAGCGCTCCCCGCTTTGGTCATTCCAGCCGGCGGCTCGATCGGCATTGTGCTGTGCCATGACATATCCTTGTTCTCTAAACTGTCCGATGCCAAAGCGCGCATCGTCTCCAGCGAGCAGCGAGGGCGAACGGGATGAAGCGATCCATTCTCCGCTGATCCTTGAGAGGAACGACCAGATCCGGATCGAAGCTCCGTGTACATCGTCAGCCTTCAGAGCCCCCGCTTGTTCGATGAGCTCCGCACGCCAGCGCCCCTGCAGTTAACCGTCCACTATTCTTTTCAAAGTGGCCCTTTGCATTGATCGCGGCGTCAGACGATTTGAAAAGGCTGCCATCTTGTTCGCGAGGCCGGCGATCACCATGGCTTTTCCTTCCATAAGCGCCCGAACACCGCTCGCGGCGACCGGACGAGGCTTCATGGTGAGGAGGCGCAGCAAGGCCGTTGTGGCTGCGCCGGCTGCCGCATCGAAGCCCGTCGCGGTGTGCCCCGGGCAGAGAGTGGTAACAACCACACCATGCGAGCGGAGTTCGTCGTGCAGGGCCTCGCCAAGGGCGAGTACATATGCCTTGGTCGCCGCATACGCCGCGTAGCTGGGAACGGCTTGGAAGGCCATGAGACTGGCGACGAGAAGGATATGTCCAGAGCGCCGCGCGGCCATGTCACGGCCGAACAGGTAGGTCAGCTCTGTGAGCGTCGTGATGTTGAGCTGGATCATGTCTGTCGTGCGCTCGACCGGCGTGTCCAACAAAGCGCCGTGCAAGCCGTATCCGGCATTGTTCAGCAAGATGTCGATCGTCACCGACCTCGCATCGAGACTGCTTTTCAAGTGGCTGGCGGCGCCCGGCGCGGCAAGATCGATCGCCTCGACCAGCACGTCCACCCCGTATTTGCGGCGGAGATCGGCGGCAAGCTTTTCCATCGACTCCCGCCTTCGGGCCGCCAATACGAGATTGACTTTCTGCGCAGCCAGGAGATCTGCGAAGTCGAGGCCGAGGCCACTCGACGCCCCGGTGATCAGAGCCCATTTTCCGGCGAAGCTGTTCATTGGTTCTTTCGACATCGTTCTCTTCCTCAACTCCAATTCGATGGCACGCGGCAACCGGAGAAGGGAATCTGCGCTCTCAAACCACCATCGACTGCTGGACGAAGATACCCGCCATCGCGCCCTGCGATGATGCCTGGGTGACCGAGGGCAAGAAGGGCGTGGTGAGGTCGCCGGCGGCGTAGATGCCAGGCGTGCTGGTTTGACGGCGTTCGTCGACCTTGAGGACGATGCCGGCGGGCGTAGCCACGGTGGCAAGGCCCAGTGCTTCATGCAGGCTTGCGGACGGCTTGTTGCGCGGATTGGCGAACAGGATGTCGACCGCGACATTGCGGCCGGTATCGAGATTGACGGTGGCGATATGGCCCTGGTGATGGGCGATCTCGACGATCCGGCCATCGACGAGAGGTATGTTGCGGCGCGCCAGATCGGCCTGGATATCGGGCGGAATGTCGTGACCATCGGCGAAGAGCGTCAACTTGTCAGTCCAATCGTGGAACAGCCTGACCTGATTGTGCGACTGCGGGCTGGACCAGACGAGGCCCCAATGCTGGCCGGCGACTTCAAAGCCGTCGCAATAGGGGCATGGCACGATGGACGTGCCCCAGCTTTCGGCGTAGCCCGGAACATCAGGCATCTGGTCGGCGACGCCATAGCTCAGGATCAGACGACGCGCCGCAAGGCTTTCACCATCGCCAGTAAGGACAGAGAAATTGTCGATGGCGCCGGAGACGCTGTCGGCCCGGGCACTGACAAGCTTGATCGCGGGATAACGCGCCAACTGCCGCCGCGCCTCCGCCAGGATGTCCAGCGGCGGCTTGTGATCGTGGCCGAGCAGTCCATGCGAGTGGCCGGCGAAGCGGTTGCGTGGCAGACCGGTATCGAGAACGGTGACCTTGCGGCGGGCGCGGCCGAGCTGCAAGGCGCCGGCGAGACCGGCAAAGCTGCCGCCGATGATGATGACGTCATCCATGGTGATGGGCTCCGTGTTGTGGATGGAGGGAGACGAGTTGGGCTTGGCGGTGGCCTGAGCGCGGGCGAGGCCGATGGCGGAAAGCGCAGCCAACTTCAGCAGGGCTCGTCGTTGCATCGAAGGAGTCACCCTAACCCCCTGGCTTGCACATTTCAGATACTTCATGGTATCGTAATTCAAGAATTAGGATACTGTCAAGTACTGGAATTGCCGTGACCGAAAACAGCCAGGGCCGGCGCGGCCGGCCCGCCAACGAGGCGCTTGGCCAAACCATCATCGACGCCGCGCGCGAGCTCTTTGTGGAGTTGGGTTTTCAAGCGACGACATTGGACAAGGTCGCCCAGCGAGCGAAGATATCCAAGCTCAGCATCTACAGGCACTTCGAGAACAAGGAGGCGCTGTTCGGCGCGGCCATGGCGGCCGGCTGCCATCAGTTGTTTGCACCACAGGCCCTTCTTGAAGGCGTCGACGGTTCGGTCGAAGATCAGCTCGTGGCGGTGGGATCATCACTGCTTCGCACGCTGTTGAGATCAGACGTCCGCAGCCTCGAAGCCATGGTCATGGCCGACAAGACGAGTCAAAACGCGTTAAGCAAGCTCCATTTCGAAGCCGGCCCCGCCCATGTCATCGCCGAAATCGAGGCCCTGTTGCGTCGGTTGCACGCGAAGGCGGTTCTGAACGTGCCCGATCCTCTCCGGTCCGCCCGCTTGTTCGCCGCGCTTTTCAAAGGATCCGATCTCCTGATGATCGCACGCTTCGATCAGGCGAAAGCAGAGGACGACAACGAAATCGAATCCTATTGCCGGTCGGCCGTCGCCATGTTCATCGCCGCGCACCGTGACAACGACCAAGTGGGCGGAGATTTGCCTGCCTCAAGGTCAAAAAACAAAATTTGAATCGTGCGTGACCTAGTCGGCCAGCAGGTCAAGGCAGGCAGCCGATCATGAAAATTGACGAGTCGGCCGCACGGTCCGACTAACGTCCGCTTTGAATCATTTTCGACGGACTCAACGAGGGCTGTCGGTTAGCTGAAGCTTTGCCCAGAGAGCGCCGAGCCAGGCCAGAAGCGTTGCGCTTGGACCGCCCCCCATGATTCAAACTCCCAAACTGGGGGGACGAATCATGCGCTACGAACTCGCCGACTATGAATGGCTTGCCATCAAGCCGATGCTGCCAAACAAGCCTCGTGGCGTTCCTCGGGTAAACGACCGACGTGTTTTAAACGGCATCTTCTGGGTCCTGCGATCCGGGGCACCTTGGCGCGATCTGCCGGATCATTTTGGCCCTTACACGACCTGCTATAACCGTTTCGTCCGTTGGCGGCGGGCTGGTGTCTGGGGCCGCATCATAGACGCACTTGCCACTGCTCATGATGCCGCTGTCCAGATGATCGACACATCTATTGTCCGCGTCCACCAGCATGGAGCCTGCGTTACGAGAAACCAGCGCCGATCGATGGGAAGGTCACGCGGCGGCTTGACGAGCAAAATTCATGCGGTGGTCGATAGCAATGGTCTGCCGGTACGGCTGGCGCTGAGCCCCGGTGAGGCGCACGACGTTCGACTAGCCGGAAAACTGCTGTCTCGTCTGAAATCCGGGGCAATGTTACTCGCCGACCGTGGCTATGACGCCGACTGGATCAGAGAACTTGCGATGAAGAAGGGCGCGTGGGCCAACATCCCGCCAAAGAGCAATCGCAGCGATCCGATCTGCTTCAGCCCGTATCTCTATCGCGCTCGCAACCAGGTCGAGCGGTTCTTCAACAGGATCAAGCAATGTCGTCGTGTGGCGACACGCTACGACAGGCTTGCCGCCAACTACCTTGCCTTCGTTCAACTCGCTTCAATCAGGCTGTGGCTGCGCGTTAATGAGTCCACGCCCTAGTTCCACCTCAGGGGCATCCCGACCCTTCGGTGCATGTGACGTTCTTAGACGAATTGGGAGTGTCCGTTTACATCACGCGAACTCATCAGTCGGCGGCGATATGAAGGCTTACCTGCCCGCGAAGAGCGTCATTTGGCAGATCTATTTTGAGCCTCTGAAACCGAGAAATATGAGTTATCGGGAAAAGCAGCACTATTCCTCCGAATTTCCAGTCGCGTTCCTTCCTAGATACTAATTTGAGGGAGTAGTTCGATGCCCGTCTTGGTCAAGGGAAGTGATGCTCCGCGTTTGCGAAGGGAGTACTCCGAGCTTCATCACTACAACCCCAAGCTCTGCGACATACTGCTAAAGCTGCAGCACTTCGTGGAGACCAATTTCCACAAGAATGTGACGATTACGCAAATCGAGAGGAGTCAGGAGGAGAACGACCGGATCTATAAAAGTGACAAGACGAAGATGCACAGAAAGACCGCACATGGAGTGTGGGCGGCGGTCGATATCAGGAGCAGCGATTTCAATGAGACCCAAATTTCTGAGATGCTCGCTTTTTTGAATGCTTATAATTCAAGCAACAGCAACCCAATCAAGGGCGGCAATACCGGTCTCTACCACGCTGTTGCGGGCGGAGCTGCGCACATTCACATCCAATATGCCCCGCCACTGAAGCACAAAGCTGCGGGAGTGTGAGCCGGCCCGAGCGTCTGCCTACCACTCCACGCCGGCCCAGCGCCGGCCGAACACCGGTGGCTTCGTTTTCACCGCTGCCCAGCCGAAGAAGTGATGATTGCCGGACCAGGTGTGAATCACGCTGCTGCAGATGCTGCATTTGAAGCTGCCGGAGTGCGGCTCGGTGTGCTCTTCCCTGGTCGCGGTGTAGTTCATGCTGCAACCCGCGCAGGTGAATTCTTCGATCGTCCAGATGCTGTTGGCCATTGCACAGAAGTGTTTTTGGGGACCTGGGCGGCAAGCGTAGGCGCGGGCGCTTGCATCGGCGTAAACCGGCCCAAGGAAATCCGGTTAATGGGTGTTAGCCAAACCGGTTCCGGATTTGAGGACGGTCACACCGCGACATCGCCTATTGCCCGATCCGGCCGCCCCGCATGTCCCGATCGATCCGCATCGTCACGCGCCTGATGGCGAGCAGCGACAGCCGGCCTTGAACCCGTCCGGTTCTGACTCTCGAGCCGATCGCATAGGCGCAGCGCCAATAACCCGGTGCGCCATTTCGCTTCAACGAATAGTGGACACCGCGGTGAACGCCGCTGTGCTCATCAAGTTCTTGCGGTCGGCGGGCCATGGTCTCGGAATGCGCAATCTGCGCGCCGCGTTCCTATTTTGCGTCGCTTCTGCCGTGCCATGGGGGGCGGGGCGGCCCCGGGTCGTCTTGACGCCCGGTTGGATGCTGGCAATAACCCAAGGCCGCACAAGCGGTGGAGACGCGTTGATGCCGCAAGGAAGGCCGTGCCCGTGAAAAGTCTTCGTCAGCTCCTGACCGGAGAAGACATCATCCAGCTCGTGATCCGGCTCGGCCTGCTGGCGCTGCTGATCATCTGGACGTTCCTGATCATCCGGCCGTTCGTGCCGATCCTGACCTGGAGCGCCGTGCTCGCGGTCGCGTTCTATCCGGCGTTCAGCTCGCTCGCCAAGCTGCTCGGCGGCCGTCCGAAGACGGCGGCGGCGATCCTCACCTTGATCACGCTCGGCATCGTCATCGGCCCCGCGACCTGGCTCGGCCTTAGCGCGGTCGAGGGGGTGAGGGAGCTCGCGCGCCAGCTCGGCACCGGCGACCTCGCGCTGCAGTCGGCGCCGGAGCAGATCAAGTCCTGGCCGATCATCGGCCCGACACTCTACGAGCTCTGGGACCAGGCCTACAACAACATCCGCGCGGTGCTGCGCGAGGTGGCGCCTTATCTCCAGCCGCTGGCAGGGCCGCTCCTGTCGCTAGCCGGCGACGCCAGCCTCGGGACGCTCCAGTTCCTTGTCTCGGTGTTCGTGGCCGGCTTTCTGTTTCCGCACGGCCCGCGGCTGGTCGAAGCCGGACGCGGCTTCCTGTTTCGCATCGTGCCAGAGCAGAGCGAGCATTTTCTGGAGCTTGCGGGTGCGACCATCCGCGCGGTGGCGCAAGGCGTGATCGGCGTTGCGATCGTGCAGGCGCTGCTCGCCGGCATCGGCTTCAAGCTTGCGAGCGTGCCGAGCGCCGGCCTTCTCGCCTTTCTCGTGCTACTGCTCTCGATCGTGCAGATCGGCGCATTCCTCGTGCTGCTGCCCGTCATCATCTGGATCTGGACCGCAAAGGACGTCACCACGGCGCTGCTGCTCACCGTGTTCCTCGTCCTGGTCGGCTTCATCGACACCATGTTGAAGCCGCTCGTGATGGGGCGCGGCCTCAACACGCCCACGATCGTGATCTTCGTCGGCGTGATCGGCGGCACGCTCGCTCACGGCATCGTCGGCCTCTTCATTGGGCCGATCGTCCTGTCGGTCGCCTGGGAGCTCGCGGCCGCGTGGATCAGGACCGATCGGGCGCAGGCGGGAGCGGCGAGCAAGGATCAGCCCGCTCTTTGTGAGCGGTCGATCGATCTGAGCGACTGACACGCGGGGGCTCGAACTTGTCTATTCAAATAGACAAGTTACCATTGGCGCGATTCTGGTATTGATTTACGGCAGCAATGGTGAAGTCTTCCAAGCTGGTTGCCGCGAAGCGCGGCAAGGTTCTTTTGGTCAGACGACGATCGGACGGTTTGTGGATGTTCCCCGGCGGCCGCAGGCGCGCGCGCGAATCCTCGAAGGACTGCCTGCGGCGGGAGATCAAGGAGGAGTTGCCAAAGCTCAAGCTCGGCAGGATCAGCCTCTGGAAGGAAGTGAAGGCCAGAAACAAGCGCACCGGCCGCAGGATGAGCGATGCGATCTTCATCGCCAAGAACGCCAAGGGACGGCTCGCGATCGGCGACAAGAAGGAGATCGATCGCGCCGCCTGGCAGAAGCCGCGCGGCATCCGCCTGACGCCGACCTCGCGCTACATCCGCGATCGCCTGTTTCCGAGGAAGCGGCGGCGGAGTTAGGCCGCGCTACGGCTTGGCAGCGAGCGCGTCGAGGCAATGGTTGAGATAGGCGGTGCGGTCCCTCGGCAGCACCTTTTCCAGATCGGCCTTCAGGGCACACTCGCGTTGCCGTAGCTGCTCGGCTCGGCGCTTTTCGGCGGCCTCACGATATTCAGGGGCAACCTTGTTGGGATCGACCAGCGTCTGGGACCGTGCAGGGGCCGCAGCACACAGTGCGATGGCCGCAATGCAAATGACCTGTTTCAAATGAGCCTCCATGAAAGAGGCCATGCTACCTCGCGGCATCCGAACGTTCAAACCGACGATCGGTACGAGCGAGGCGTGTGAACCAGTTCACAAACATTTACCGCGTTTGCTGCTATGAAGACGTCATTGCTTGACCAATTCATTTGAACGAAACGCCCCAGCGGTGCTCCAAGCGCTGGGGCTTTTCGTATTTTGCGAGCCAGGACGCGATCGTACCGACTCCGCTGATGTCCGCGTGCCGAGCTAGGGCCCGGGCAGGAATGCATTCGTTCTTCCGAGTGCGCGATAGGCTGCAAGGCCAATCCATTCGCGGCTGGCAATATGGACGAGAAGGACGGAAGAGGCGAAGTTGCCGAAGTCGAGCCATGTGGTGTGCCCACCGGTCAACCAGCCGGTAGGAACGGGCTCGACCGGAAAGTCTGCCGCGCGGAATAGGCCGACGGCGCGCGGCATGTGGTAGGCCGACGTGACGAGCAGCCAACGGTCACCGGGTTTTGGCGAGGCCGCAGCCCTTGAAAGGATTGCATTCTCGGCTGTGTTGCGCGAGTCGCCTTCAATTTGAACGCGATCCTTCGAAATGCCCAGTTCACACAGGATCTGCAGAGCGTAATCGGCCTCTCGCAGATTCCCGGGGAGGAGGTTGGGATTGCCGCTTGAATAGATGATGCGTGCATTCGGATAGCGCCGCGCAAGCATTGCACCGGTGATCAGCCGGTCTACTCCGATGTCGGACACCGGTCGTCCATGCGCCGCCGAGATATCGGGCTTGGTGCTTCCACCGAGGATGACGATGCCGGTCGGAGCGTCCGCCCCCGGGAGCCATGGTGGAAAGCGATCTTCGAGAGGCCTTAGCAAAAGGCTTCCCACCGGAGTGAACCCACACACCGCCAGGCCGACGGTGCAGCCTATCGCAAGTTTCCGGCCAGCGGCGGCGTATCGCGTCAACATCAGCAAGCAGCCGATCATGCTGCTTGCTGCAAGAAAATTTGGCAAGATGGCAACTGTGCCCAGGGTCTTGGAAAGCAAGAACACCGCTGTTGCCGCTACTTCAGGTCCTTCGGGATTGCGTTGAACTGGTCACCCAGCGCAGCGTTCGCCTCAAGCACGCACCCGCACGAGATCGCGAGCACGATCACTCCCACCACACCGACCAGTTTCACGGCAGTCCTCCCGCTGCGTCTCAGCCCAACTAACGAGCGGGACGGAATAGGTCAAACGCGCGACAGCCAGTGATCGCCCTTGGGGAGAGAGAAGGGGCAAGCGATCTACGACCCGATGAATCCCGCCTGCGCGGCGAGACACCAGACGGCGGACAGTAGGACGATCGCCGTTACCAGCTTCGGCGCGACCCACCCGTCGTCCAGCAGGGTCCCCTGCGCCCGGGCCCTCCATCTCAAGCCGATGATGCCCACGTTGGTGATCAACGCGGCCACGCCGAAGAGCAGCGCGATCGTATTAAGGCCAGCCGCGAAGCAGAAGACCGCAATCGTCCCGAGCACCCAATCCATAACCTGCAACCCCTTTGGCCCACTCAACCAGCGCCGCGCGAACTCGTCGCAATTGGGAACAAGTTCAGCTAGCGCAGGTTCCATGGAGCATTGGTGGATTGCCCCCATCCGAATTCTTTGCCTGTTTGCGGCCTTCCCGTTTTCCGACCGCGTGGCGTAAGTCGTCCCTAGGGACTACTACCGTAAATTGCTGCGCTGCGCACTGGAAAATTGCAGGCGCGCGGTGGTTTGATCGCTGTTTTGCTTTCCATGATCGAAAATCCGGCAGGCGCCGATATGCGCGCGATGTGATTGTTTACGCGAGAGCAGCTCCCGAGGACACGAGGCTGGGTTGCGACGGTCGCGCGTCGCCGGTGGCACGAACGCCCAGATAGGTGGGATCGAAGCCGGCGAGCCGAACCAGGCCCGGCCAGTCCATGATCGTCATGAACTTGCCCTGCCATTGCAGGAGGTTGCAGCGGCGCAACTCCTGGACGGTGCGATTGGCATGCACCGAGGAGATGCTGCAAGCCGCGGCAAGGTCGGACTGGGTAAATGGCGAGGATAATCGGAGGTCCCTGGCGAGGCCGACATTTTGCAGGCGCGTCGTGATCTCGCAAAGCAGATGCGCAACGCGGGTCAGGGCGTCCCGGCTGCCGAGGTTCACGGTCCAGTTTCGCTGGATGGCGTGATCGACGAGCATCATCAGTAGCAGTGCGCGCGACATGGCGGGCGAACGCCCGGACAGGTCGCGAAAGAAGCGGTGCGGGACGAAGGCAACCACGGCCGGGCCGAGTGCGACCAGGTCGCTGTCGGCGCGAGCACGGTACAGCGTGTGCAGGTCGGGTATGTCACCGGGAACGTAGATTGACGTGATTTGCCCGTCGCCGCTTTCTGCGTCCTGCCAGGACAGATATCCCTGGAGCAGCAGGCAGCATTGGGTCGGCTCGTCGCCATGGCGCAGGATTGCGTGACGAGAGCCGAAATGAGCGATGGCGCTCGGCATATCCGAGAGAAGGTCGAGGTCCTCGGCACTGAGGTCGGCGAGACCCGCCAAACGATCGGCGAGTTTGGAGAACGCAAAGCCTGCTTGCATCGATTATCCGCTGGTCCCCAGCCATAGGTACTTTGCTCAAGGTCGTGAGAGCAGGCATTAACCTGTGATAGGTCCGCATGAGTGCAGCCTTTGCAGCAAGCGATGCCGTTCGAAGGGAACGGCCAGCGCAGCGACGAGCGCGCATCAGCCCGCTCGCCCGTCCGAGGTCCCTCAGCGGGTCAATTGACGTTGTCGCCGAGCATATTGCGGAAGGCGGTGGTGACCGCGGCAACGCCGATCGCGCCCTGCATCAGCGCGATCTCGCCCTGCTGCTCATGGCGAATGGCATGGGCCATGATCCGCAGTCGCGGGTCGCCGCTTCTGTGCCACATCTGATCAGCCATCTTCACCGCGCCCAGATGATGCAGCGTCATCATCTCGACAAAGATCGCGTCGAACCGCTCGGGCGCGGCGGTTTTAACCTGGCGTAGCTCAGCCGGGGTCAGGAAGCCCGGCATGACGGCGCGCTCTTGCGCGGTGCAGTCCGGCATCTCCGTGTCGAACCAGCTCAGCCACCAGTTCTCGAAAATCCTGTTCTCGCCGGTCTGACTCGCCACCATCAGCATGGCAAGCTTCTGCAGATGCGGATCGTGCGCGCGCTCAGCCGCGATCCGCGCAAGCTCGATGCCCTGTGCGTGATGCGCGGTCATGTGCCGAATGAAGCTCTGGTCCGCGTCCCTGTCGCGGCCCATCCACGGGAGTTCGTAGCAATGCCGGCCGAACAGCGCGATCGTCCCGAGCAGCGCAATCGCGACCAAGCCGCCCGTGATCCAGGCGTCGGTGAAGCGCACATCCTGCTTAGGCGCATCGCTGCCTGCCCAGCGCAGTCGCGCGAACAGGGGATACATCACGGCCGACGAGCTGTGCACGAGCAGGCCGATCCAGTAGGGCTGCTGCAGCGTGAACAGCGGCTGCCGGAACGGAAACAGCGGCACCAGCACAAACCATTCCATCGCCGAAGAGAACACCGCCCAGGGAAGCGCGAGGACCAGGATCGCCTGCGGCCGCAGGTGAGCGGTCCAGCGGCCGAGGACACCGAAGAAGACAAGCGCCCAGGAAAAATCCGCCCATTGGTGGAAAGCGATTCCGGACAGGATCGCGCTCCATGATGGCTCGGCACTGATCGCCCAGTCGCGCGCCGGAATGGCGGCGACCGTCATCCAGTCGACCGCTGCATCACGGCCGATCCGGGCAGCGAAGAGCTGGCTGACGACGGTCGAGAAGGTGCTGCTGATCAGGCCGAGCTCGACCGCAGCAATCCAGCGCGACCGCAAGCGGCGTTTGGAAACCGTCGAAACATGATCGTCAATGCGTCGATCTGCATCGAAAACCGCAGGTTGCGCCCCGTCGTTCACGTGAGCTGCTTGAGCTTCTTCAGCGGATTGAGCGGGCTCGGCTCCTTCTCCCGCTCGTCGCGCTCCTGCTCGTCGCGGCCGCTCTCCGCTTGTGCCTTCCCATCCTCATGGAGATCCTGGTCGCCAAGGATTTCGCCGACAGCCTGCTTCGTCTTGCCGATGATCCGCTGTTGCAGACCTTTGGTCCTGCTCATCGCCTGCCTCCAAGCTCACGCCGAGACCCGGCGCGCGCTAAAGGGAATGACGCCGGGGCTACGGCTTCGTCCAAACGGCTTCCGGCAAGCAGGGGGCGGGAACACCGGAAGCATCGGCTAGACTCCGCGGCAGGCGAATGGTTCCTCGCGCGCCAATGACATGCCGCAGCGCAAACAGCTCCACCACGCCAAGGCCGAACCAGCCAGGCCCACGGACAAGCGGGTCCCCGGGCCGCATCAGGCTTGGTCGGACGATCTTCGGGCCTTCCTTGGAGCGGACATGCGCTTGCGCGCTGGAGTTGGAACGAGCCGTCGGCGCGGCGATTGGGCGTAGCGAACGCAATCTGGAGGATTGGCCCATGGCCGCCAAGCAGCTCGCCGTCGTCACTGGTGCCTCCACAGGAATCGGCCTGGAACTCGCGAGATGCTGCGCCGAGGCCGGCTTTGATCTCGTCCTCGCGGCGAACGAGTCGGCGATCGAGGACGCGGCCATCGATCTGCGCAAACTCGGCGTCAGCGTGGAAGCGGTCGAGACCGATCTTGCCACCACCGAAGGTGTCGACATGCTCTGCGCGGCGGTGGGCGAGCGGCCGATCGAGGCGCTGCTGGCCAATGCCGGCATCGGACTCGGCAAGGCCTTCCTCGATCAGGAGTTTGCCCGCATCAGGTGCGTGATCGACACCAATATTACCGGCACGCTCTATTTGATCCATCGCGCCGGCAACCAGATGCTCCGGCGCAATTCGGGACGTATCCTCATCACGGGCTCGATCGCCGGCTTCATGCCGGGGAGCTTCCAGGCCGTCTACAACGCTACCAAGGCCTTCCTCGATTCATTCTCCTTCGCGCTGCGCGAGGAGTTGCGTGACAGCGGAGTGACTGTCACCTGCCTTATGCCTGGCGCCACCGAGACGGAATTCTTCCGCCGCGCCGACATGATGGACACCAAGGTCGGCACCGAGAAGAAGGACGATGCGCATGAGGTCGCGAAGGCCGGATTCGACGCGATGCTGCGCGGGGACTCCAACATCGTCACGGGGCTGAAGAACAAGATCCAGACGACGATCGCGAGCATCACCCCGAACGAGATGCTCGCCAGGCAGCACCGCAAGATGGCCGAGCCCGGCACGGCGAAGTCGTAGCGGCGGCCGAATGCAATCGCGAGGACGCGCGCGTCCATGCCGTGCTCGGGGGCGCTCACCTGGCCGGCATCGGCTTCCACCCGTAGGACGGGTGCGGAATTTGGCCGGTGATGTCGAGGCCTCTCTCGTCGGAGAGGCGCCAGGCCGCCACGCCAAAACATACCGTCAGCATGAGAGCCGTCGCTAGCAACAGCACGGATAAGAACTGGCTCACGTCTCCCCCCGCGATCGGAACACTCGCGAGAGCGAGCATGGAGCGCCGATTCGGAAAATGCAGAGGCACTGACGCAAGAGCGGTTTTCCCCAAGCATCACGGTGGATTGGGATGGCTCCGCCGTCCTTGGCTTCAACGAGCACGACGACCATCGGTGCCCGGCGCGGCTTCCCCTACGAGCGCCATGCTCGGGCAACGGGTCAAATGCGGTCCATTGGAGACTGTCGGCCGTCGTTCATCCGAATTTCGGGCCTTCTATGAGTCGGGAACGACAGGCAATGTGGCGCGTTCTCGATGTGCTTCGGTCACCGGGTCCCCCTGTACGGTGCCGGAGTTCGACCCCAAGGCCCCAGCCGCCGCCAACCGCTGGGGCCGACTTTTTTCCGCGATGAATGCAGAGAGGCCGCCCGAAGGCGGCCTCAGTATTGAAAGCGCTGATCTCATTCCGTGCGGAAACAGGCCCACGGCCAACCCTAAAGCTGTGCGCCGCCGCGGGTACAACAATAGATCGGAAATTTAAAAACCAGCCCGGCCATGGAAAGCTACCGAGGCAGCGAGAGAGCCATAACAAATGCGAATCCGAACGGAAAAAACGGCATGTTCTATGAGGAACATTGCCGCCAATGTGCGGAAGCGAACAGAACGGCGCCGTGAGCTTTGAGTAAGCTTGCGGTCGCTTGGCCTTCCCCAAAGGTCCAAGCGCCTCCAAACGGCCCCGGCCACCACGATCCCCTTAAAAGCCCCCACGGCCGGGGCCGTCTTTGAGCCGCTATCGATAATCCCATAGCGGCAAGCCCATCCCAGTTGAAGCCGGACCGGCTCGCCGCTCCACGCTTTCCACAATCGTGCAGACAAACCGAGGCTCAAAGTCCGACGGGCTCAGCTCGTCCGGCCCACTGATCAGCAGTCAGCGGCGCGGAAGGGGCGCGAGCTGGCGAACGTATTGGATGTAGAAAATTCCCTGGAATGCATGGGCTTAAAGCCGCCAGAAGCGACGGAACTTTAAGTACTCGGTGTTCTACTTAGAGACGGTCACGGCCGCCCCGTGACCGGGGCGGCCGAGTGCCGTGCGTCCTCAACCTACCCCAGGCTGGTGCTTGGCCGCCTCCAGTAGCAACGCTCGCGATGTAATGCAAAGTAGAGTTGCAACTCGGCTGCAGGCAAATCAGCCGGCAGGTTGCGACCGAATTCGCGGTCGAGTCGCATTGTCGTGGCCGTCGTCAGTGGATGGCCTGTTCTCGACCTCGTCGCAGACTCATCGGCTTTGGCAGACTCATCGGCTTTGAGGGAAGGCCCGCCGGGGGCTGGCATTTGGCGGGCCCTCACCCCAAGCTCGAGGCAAGCCACACATCCCTGTGATGGCCCCGTAGCAAGTCAACAGTTTGCGCAAACTGCGTACCGCTCCCTGAACAAAGTTTAAGGAAAAATCCGAATCGTTTGCAAAAATCCTGACTGACATCAGACTTGAGCACTGACGAAACTCAGAAATGTTAAAGCGGGAACAAGCGGTCACGAAATACCTTATGCGAACCGGGGCTGGCATTTCATTTCGGATTTATTGCAACCCGGTAGGGCCGCTGTTTCAAAGCAGCGGCCCTTTGGCGTCCGGGCGATGAAGGGCGGTTCAACTGTTGTAGCGCGAGCCTTGTCGACATAATGGGCTGCACCTGCCGGCTTCAGGCGGCGGCAGGGTTCTCGACTCCCGGCACCCTCAATCCCATCAAATCCAGCGGCGCAGCAGCCGAACAAGCGTTCCGCTCTGATGTAGATCGAGCCTGCCGCGTTCGGCCGCATGCATGATCTCGGCGCCGAACTCCTCGCCCGGCACCTTTGAGCTTGAAGAGGAAAGGCGCGTTGACCTTTCGATGTGGACGACTTGATTGTTCGACGTGGCGATCTTGGCAAGCTCCTCAACTTGCAACAGTCTCGTCGAACTTGCTTTTTGCGTTGGTGAGCGCGCTGGGGCTCGAACCCAGGAGCCCGTGATTAAAAGTCAAAATAGGCTGCCGGTGCTAAGTCATTGGCGGAGACTCGTTTTTCGTTTTCTGTCGAGAAATCCCCATTAAATCAGTGACTTTTGACGGAAACCTGTTGACCT
The DNA here is from genome assembly GCF_038085055.1 of Bradyrhizobium sp. ISRA442. Lineage (NCBI taxonomy): Bacteria > Pseudomonadati > Pseudomonadota > Alphaproteobacteria > Hyphomicrobiales > Nitrobacteraceae > Bradyrhizobium > Bradyrhizobium sp. ISRA442. The sequence goes on along the minus strand of NZ_JALGCN010000007.1, from coordinate 14,908 downwards.
CGAATTGAAGCTCACAGAATCTCGCATCTGCTTCGATGTGCCCACACAATGCCCACACGGAGAAGGCGGGATGCAGCAGATCAGCGAGAAAGTCGTCGCCGGCTTGTCGGTACCGGTGAAGGGCAACAAGGTCCACTTCTTCAGCGGTGCGACCCTTCAGGGAAAGAAGGCACCTGCCGGTTTCGGCGTGCGCGTCACCGCGGGCGGGACGAAGTCGTTCGTGCTCTTCCACAGGGTCGACGGCCGCAAGTACCTCGAGACCTTGGGGCGCTGGGATGAGAACCCCCAGGGCGGAACGCTCACCGTCCGGGACGCAATCATCAAAGCAGACAAGCTCGCCAAAGACTTGAAGAACGGCCGGCGCGAGGATCCTCGGCCAGAGCGTACCCGCCGCATGCAGGATGGCGACGATCCCGAGGGGCTGAAGATTGGTGGGGCTAATAATTCGGCGCTAAAACCGGAGGAAAGAGACCCCGAGCAGAAGCAGCCCGGTCTGCTTGACATGTTCGTGGAGCGCTATTGCCTAAAGGAAAAGGCGCTGAAAAGCGCCGATCAGTATGCCAGCACGTTCCGGCGCCTCGTCGCTCCGGATATCGGGGACCTGCCGGTGTTTGGCGAGGGGCGGCTACGGCGCTCGCACATCGTCGACATGCTCGACGAAATCGAGGACGAGAGCGGTCCCGTAATGGCCGATCGCACGCTCGCCTACCTCCGTAAGGGCTTCAATTGGTTTGCGGCGCGGAACGAGGATTTCACGAACCCGATCGTGAAGGGAATTCGGGAGGTCGGGACAAATGCGCGCGATCGCATATTGAACGACGATGAATTGCGCGACTTGTGGGCAGCTCTGGAAGTTGTTGAGAACGTGCCGGCCTGTTATCCGCGGTTTGTCAAATCGCTCCTGCTGACGGTCACGCGGCGCAACGAGGCCGCGCTAATGCACTCCAGCGAGATCGACGGCAACGATTGGACGATCCCTGCCGATCGTTACAAGACCGGGATCGACCACCTCATTCCGCTCAGCGCGGCCGCGTGCGAGCTGATCGGTGAGAAGCCCGACGGCGCCAATGGTAATTCCTGGTTCATCTTCACGACGACCGAGGGCGCCAAGGGCTTCAGCGGCTTCAGCAAGGCCAAGCGCGAGCTCGACAAGGCTATCGCAAAGATCCGAACCGAAGCGGGCCGCGAGCCGATGCCGCGTTGGGTGCTACATGATCTGCGCCGCACCGGCCGCTCGCTCATGTCGCGCGCCGGTGTTCCCGCCGACCATGCCGAGCGCTGCTTGGGGCACGTGATCGGCGGCGTCCGGGGTGTTTACGACCGCTATGCGTATATCGAAGAGAAGCGGGCGGCGTTTGAGGCTCTCGCGGCTTTGATCGAACGGATTCTAAATCCGGCATCCAACGTCGAGGAGTTGGCAGGACGGCGGGCCAACAAATGACCCAGGACAGCACGGAGACGGAATTTGCCGAGCGCGTGCTCGCGCTTTACCAGGCTGCACTCCTGGGGAAATCTGACACGCACAGCGAAGATGATCTGGATGTGTGCAGAGTAGCGTTTGGACTCGCCGCCATCACGCAGGCAATCGAAGATCGCAAAGCAAAATATCAGCACGATCAACTGCGCTTGGTCGAGGCCGGACTATTTCAAGCTTCAGACATCATGGTCGCCCTCACCAGCGGATTCGGACACCCGGCCTGGAGCTTCATCGCTGGTATGCGCAGCGGCCGTTATCGACCGGGCAGGGCGCCCAGCGTCAACATCAGCGAGCATGAACGTTTTGGGGGGATTGCACTCGCGTATCAGCAGGCCGCGGCCGTGACAGAGCGCACAGCCGCAAAGCGTGTCGCGGAAGGCATCCGATGGGACGATCGCCAGTTTACGGCAGAGCAAATCCGGACTTGGCTTCGCCGGCACCGGCCGGTCTGTGAACGTCTCGCCGAAGAAATTCTGGCCGAAGCCAGCCAACTGTCTGCACTCAATCCGCTTCACGAGTGCGTCCTGATGGTGGGACGGACTGCGATCTTTCATTCGGGGTTGAGTGTGCCGGTCGCCGGCCGATAGAACGCCGGGGCAATTGCCCGGGGTTTTTGCCCCACGCAAATCAGCGAACGTCCATGCAGGTGAAACGCATGGACACCGCAATGAGCAACAATCAAACTGAATACCTCTCTCGCCCCGCGACCGCTGAAACGCTTGGCGAGCTTGTTCGGGGCAAGCCTTACAATGAGCGCACTCTCATAAACTGGGAGTTGGACGGCAAAGGCCCCCCAGTGACCCGGGTCGGTCGCGATGTGACGTACTTCTGGCCCTCGGTCATGCAGTGGCTGCGTAACCAGGAGAAGGCCGCATGACCGGGCCTGCCCGCTTCAACAGCAGGCGAGCTCGGCAGGCAATTCGAGGCGGTCGGGATACTGGCCTCGATATCTGCTCAGACCCTGCATTCGCAACGCATCTCGCTGATCCGCTCACTGAACCGCGGAAGATCGCCAGCTTTTGGCGCAATCGACAGCGACGGGAGGAGGTGCGGATTACCCTCTCTCGATATGAGGGGCGCCCGGTGGTTAGCGTCTGGGTATTTTTCACGACCCAGGACGGCCGCATGCAGCCGAGCAAGAAGGGCTTGGTGCTGGCGGTTTCCAAGCTGCCCGAGCTGCGCAAGGCGCTGGAAAAGGCCGAGACCATGGCTCTCGAACTCGACCTGATCGAGGCCGTGTCATGAACGCCGCCGTCAAGGTGTCCAACCGGCGTATCTTGGGTGACGTCGACGACTTCGTCGAGGTCTGTGGGCAGCAGGCCTGGTTCTTTTCCGAGGGCTGGATCGACCTGCACACCGCAGTCGACAACTTGCAGCGGCTGGCCGAGCTCTGGGGGCTGATCGAGGAAGTCGGACAGGACGCAATTCAGGCTCTGATGGCCGATGCGTTTGCGCCGATGCCGGAATTGCCCAGCGGCTATGCCGCGCAATTGCTCATGCGTTTCGAGCTCGACGATGAGCGCGATCGCTGGAAATGGACGGGCGAACTGCCCCCCAAGCCAGAGCCGCAGACCGAGCTGCCCCCGCGCAAGCCCTACCAAACGCCGCAATCAACGATCGACGCGTTCCTGCACGTCGCTCGTAGCGAGAGCACCGAATATCTCACGGACTGGCTCACGCGCCATCCGCTGGATGCGCCGCATCTGCATAAACTTTGGAAAGCCAAATGCTCGACCGCACCAGCGACGTAGACGAGGCATTTGCCAGGGTGGGGATCGGCGTGCCTGCGCGCGAGGAGCCGCCCGCCTATGACAGTATCCCGGATTGGGCTGACGATCGGGGGCGCGAACCGATAGTCGAGAGGCCGGCGCAGCTTGCCCAGGAGCTGCCAGACGGGCTCAACGAGTGGGACGCCGGCGACTTTGTCGACATGCCTCCGCCGCGGGAATGGCTGCTCGGCAACCAGTTCTGCCGTCGCTTCCTGTCGGGTCTGCTCGCGCCGGGCGCGACCGGCAAGACCGCGCTCCGGACGCTCCAGTACCTTGCCCTTGCCACCGGCCGGCCGCTCACCGGTCAGCACGTGTTCAAGCGCGGCCGCGTGCTGCTGCTCAGCCTCGAGGATGACGACAGCGAACTCCAGAGACGCCTAGCCGCAGCCCGTATCCATCACGGCATTGAGCCCGCGGACCTGAAAGGCTGGCTGTTTTGTGCCACTCCGAAGGGCATCAAGCTCGCCGAAATCAAGGATGGCGTGCGGGCGACCGGGCCACTTGAGGCCATGCTGCGGCGGACCATCCGGGACCGGCAGATTGACCTCGTCGGGCTGGATCCTTTCGTGAAACTTCACGGCATGGAGGAGAACGACAACGGCGCGATGGACTTTGTCTGCGGTCTGCTCGTGAAGCTGGCAATCGAATTCAATATCGCGGTCGACGTCCCGCACCACACGAAGAAGGGCCAGCAGCTCGCTGGCGATGCCGATGCCGGCCGCGGTGCCAGCGCTGCCCGCGACGCCGGCAGGCTCATGTACACGCTAACCAGGATGAGCGATGGGGAGGGGGAGACCTTCGGTATCCCGGCCGAGGAACGGCGGCTGTATGTCCGGCTGGATAGCAGCAAGGTCAACATCGCCCCACCGTCGGGGGAGGCGACCTGGTTCAAGCTGATCGGGGTGCCCCTCGAGAACGGCACCCCGGACTATCCGAATGGGGACGAAGTGCAGACGGTCGTGCCGTGGCATCCGCCGAAGACCTGGGACGGCATCAGCAGCGCCCAGCTTAATGCAGCCCTCGACGAGATCGAAGCCGGCATGCCGAATGGCCAGCGCTACTCCGACGCGGGCCCGGCCAAGACACGCGCGGCATGGCCCGTCGTTCAGCGCCACTGTCCCGATCGGACCGAGCCACAGTGCCGCCAGATCGTGAACACCTGGGTCGAGAATGGGGTCCTCTTCAACGAGGAATACGACGATCCGATCGACCGCAAGAGCCGCAAGGGACTCCGTGTCTGCCATGGAAAGCGGCCTTCGTGATGTTGCGCCATCACCGCAAAACCGTTGGCGCACCGTTGGCGCAAATCGGCCTGCGCCGACAACGCCAAAACCCTACCCATGGGGTTGTCGTTGGAGCACACGACAATGCCCCCTCCATGCGTTGGCGCAGTAATGGTGCACAACGCCTCGCGCGCATCCATCCACAACCCGCTATGCGCCAGCAGCGCTCTGCCTTCGGCGACACTCGCTGACGCACCGCTCCCATCTGCATGACCGACCATGTGCAAGGGCGGGAGTAGGGGGTCGAGAACATCACGTTGGGTGGTGTCGTGCGGGCGCGACGGAGGCTTCAAAACTCGGGCGATTACGCGTTGCGCCGACAAGCAGCGTGATGCGGCGGAGCAACGGTGATGAAAGACGGGTCACCGATCGCGAAAGATGCCCACACAGCGCCCACTTGAATTTCGCGACATGTACAAGCCGCTGCAAATCAGGGAGATTTCACAGCAGGCCACGTGATTGATGATCATGAGCGCTGATCGACGGGGATTTATGGGCGCAGCAACGCAACTCCAACAGAATGGAATGCCCGCGCGCGAGCGGCAGGGGGCCTCGCGATTCCAGGACCCGCCTATAGCGTGATGGGGGCCAAAAAAAGCGTCGCCGATCGAGACTGTGGTCCGGTGCCCGCACGACGTCAGCCCAAATCATCCGGGCACTGGCCAGATTTTTTTGCCCGCCAAAATCCCCAGCCGAGTCCGTACAGCGTCCAAACGCTTCCGTCGCTACCCAAGACTCAGCGGGCGCAAAACGCACCAGCGAGCCCCGCATACTCATCTGACGGCATGGAGATTTAGCTGATGAAAATCGTCCGCCATCCAGCGCCGCCGCAGAAGCCCTCGCGCCCGCTCAAGAGCTTCCCGCAACCCGCGCCGGCGCCAAAGCCTCCGGGGCGCAAATGGAAGCCGCTCCCGACTGGGCCGACCAAATTGCGCCCGCCAACCTAAGCCAGAGCATCAGCCATGACCGATAAAGCTTGTTTTACACTGCGCATCCACACCCGCACCGGCCACTTCGGCGAGACCAGCATGGCTGAGCGTTTGGGCGTGGCGAGCCTGCTTCGATCTGCGGCTTCAGAGATCGCGTCCGGTGCGCCGGCGACGCCGATTAAGGATGGCGGGGGCCATATTGTTGCCGAGTACGAGTTTGGGCCGGCGATGATCAACGGGCCCGGCGAGGGGTTCGACGACACGCATCGCAACATTCCGCCCGTCGGCATGGGCGGCGCGCTGCCTGAGCGGCGCTGACGATTTCGCAAGGAGATTTCTGATGACCGACAAAGTGACAATTTTTCATAGGGACGGCACGACGCGGAAGCTGCCCCAATCGGCTGCGCAGGCTCTGGTCTGGTGCGATGATAACTGGTCCTTCAGTCCACCGCCGCCCGACGGCTGGGAATTCGAGACGCCGCGGTACAGGGCAGCGTTTGCTGTTAACCCGGCGCCACGCGAGCGCTATCGCCACGAGCGGCCATTCACCGATGTGAGCGACGCGCATTGCTGGCAGTACGCGGAACGACCGGTGAAGGCGGGCGAGATCATCGAAACGCGGAGCTGGCCGCACCCTTGCTTCCGGCCTTTGAACTACAGCGCGAAGCGCGTGCACGAATTCTTCACCAAGGCGCAGAAGTCCCGGATGACTGTCTCGCCGTGGTGCCATGACCGTATTCGGCTCGATGACGGCCTATCGGGGCCGCTCAAGGTGGTCTTGCCGAAGCGCGAACAAGCCGCTTAGGAGCGTGCGCCAATGGCTTTTGCCCGAGTCTGCGACGACTACATTGGCTTGATCTCCGCGCTGCGCGATCGCGCTGATCAACTCCAGATTTCGCGCGAAGAGATCGACATCTTGGCGGGCTTTTCAGATCGTTATTCCGGAAAGCTGTTGGGGACGAACCCCTGCAGGACATTAGGTCGCATGAGCATGGGCCCGGCGCTCGAGGTCCTTGGGGTCAAGCTGCTGCTGATCGAAGACAGCGGTTTGACAGCGCGGACGGTTGCACGGCGAAAGCCGCGTCAGGAGCATCAGGTCAGGAGCAAGGGCCGGCAGGATCAGGCCGCGTGAACAGCAGCACTCCACGCTCCTACCGACCGATAGCGATCAATCGATGGGTGACAGGCAAAAGTTGATTCCGCGAAAAGCCTGACGCGAGAAGTCGCTGTCCGAGGGGATGATCGAGTAACGCCTGGTCTTCTTCGAGCAAGCTGTTTTCGATGATTTCCAGATTGCGCAGCGATCTTATCGCATCGTCGTACTCACGCGCATGACGCATGTTGAAGTTGCTGGCGTCCAGCATGTAGTCGACGATACCTTCGATACCGTGACCCCGCTCGCCATCAATCTTGTTCGCGCGTGCGTAGTCCAGGATTCCCGCTCGGTCGAAGGCGACATGGACCCAGGGATGCCCATGGAAGCAACTCATGTGATGGCCGTAGGGCGAGTACCAGAGCGGCGAAGCCATCGAGAAGATCGTTCCCCCGGGTTTGACCAAGCGTGCCATCTCGGAATAGCCGGCCGCGATGTCGGGAACGTGCTCCATGGTCGCGAAGCTGTAGACAAGATCGAATGAACGGCTCGGAAGATCCGCTTTCTCGATCGACTGCCGATGGTAGGTCACGCGGTTGTGCGCAAAGGCAGATCCGATTTCAGAGATTACATCCAGGCCATGAACTTCCGCCGCGCCGAGCTCGATGAACTCTCTACAATCTTCTCCGGTGTTAGCCCCTACGACCAGGACTCGAGCCGTTGAAATATTCACTCGGGCCGCCGCATCCTCCGCATTGATGCGATTGTACGACTTTGACCCGGCAAAACTCGCTGGAATCCCTAGGGCTCTCCTCATGACCCGCTTAGCGCCCGCGGGAATTTTACTCTTGAGCTTCTGATACAGCATCACGGAACCCGCACTGCGAAGTTTGGCGGCACTAAAGATCATCCGTTCTGCTCTGTAAATACCACGAGTGCGTTGCGGGTGAATCTCACCCGCTGATCATTCCGCACATCTTCGCGCCCGGAAAGCGCGGTGACGCGGATGCCAAATCCATAGATCCAGGCGTCCGGCGATCTTTTGATCACCCTTTGCCGCGTCGGGTCTTTCCGGGCCGGACGCCTGGAGACCACGTATGCTCAAACGCACAGCCATTCTTGCCGCCCTAGCCGCAGTGACTGCCGGGCCGGCATTCGCTCAGATGTCGCAGGGCTCGTTCGGTCAGTCGAACCTCGCGATCATCGCCCCGACTGCCCCGCCTGGTGACAACAGCAACCGCATCGCGACGACCGCGTTTGTTGCGAATGCCGTCGGTGGCGGAAGCCTGACGCTGGCGAACGGCAAAATCTTCATCGGCAGTGCCAGCAACGTCGCCACCGCGCAAACGGTGACAGGCGACTGCACATTGACTGCGCTTGGCGCGATCACCTGCACGAAAACGAACGGGGTGAGTTTCGCGGCATCGGCTACTACGGATGCGACGAACGCCAGCAACATTTCCTCCGGCACGCTTGCGGCCGCCCGCGGCGGCGCGGGTACGGTAACCGGTGCGCTCAAGGGCAACGGGGCAGGGCTCGTTTCGCAGGCCGCGTGCTCCGATCTTTCGGGCGTGGCCGCATCATGTTCGACCGACACCACGAACGCTGCCAACATCTCGAGCGGCACTCTGCCGGCCGGCCGCCTTCCGAACCCGACGGCGTCCACACTTGGCGGCGTTCAGTCGCTGACCTGCGCCGTAAACCAGTGGCTGAACACGATCTCGACCTCCGGTGTGCCGGCGTGCGCGCAGCCGTCCTTCAGCAACATCTCCGGCAATCTGTCATCTTCGCAGCAGACCGCCTCGATCGACACCCTGACCGGATGCACGACACAGGGCTCGGTGCTTTATCGCAATGCGTCGACATGGGTGTGTCTCGGGCCTGGAACTAGCGGGCAGCTTCTCTCCAGCGGCGGCGCGGCAGCGAATCCATCCTGGGTGACGGCGTCAGGCACAGGCACGGTCACGACTTGCAACAATGGTCTTAGCGGTGGCGTCAGCGCGACGACCTGCGGCAACATGAACCCTGTGGCTGCGAGGGGCGGCGGTTTCGATGTCTGGCAGCGCGGTACCAGCGTCGCGATCGCGGCCTCAACCACGGCATACTCGAATGATGGCTGGTATCTGGTGACGGGAGCCAGCCAGGCGAGCACGGTATCGCAGGTGGCTGGCATTGCCACCGGATCTCTGTGGGCCGCTAAGGTCACGCGGAATTCGGGCCAGACCGGTACGACTGTTATCCGCTATGCGATGCCCCTTGATAGCGACGAGATCGCCCCCCTTCAGGGAAGTAACGTTGCGCTGAGCTTCACAGCAAAAGAGGGCGCAAACCAGTCCTTCAGCCACTCCTTGAATTATGTCGTTTATTGCGGCACCGGCTCGCCTGGCAAGCGTGGCGCGTCGGCATACACTGGAGAGACCAGCGTCATTTCCGGCACGGCCACGACATCGACAACTGCGGCGCGCGTGACCGCGACGTCCGTGAGCGCCGTCCCGTCGAACTGCACACAGCTTGAAATCCAGTTCAATGTTACTCCGGTCGGCACGGCCGGAGCGGATGACAGCTTCACGGTTGACGATCTTCAGCTTGAAGTCGTCGCTGGTTCCGCGTTCACGGCCTCGCCTTACGTCAAGATAGACCTGGGCGAGCAGCTTCGGAAGGCTCAGCGTTTTTATTTCCGTCGCAACTCCGCCAGCGCGACCGACGTGATCGGAATAATGCAGGTTTGGAGTGCGACCCAGTTCTTCGGAAAGCTCTTTGACCTGCCGGTGCAGATGCGGGCGACCCCTACAAGCAACGTATCGTCTCTTGCCCATATGGAGATCTGGAACGCAACAGCAGCTACTCCGACGAATGTCAGCTCGATGAACTTCAGCGGCAATTCGGCAAATTCTATAGCAACCCAATCCGGTGCCGCGACCGGCGCCTCCCTTACTGCTGGCAACTCGACAATGCTTCAGTTCAACAGTGCTTCGGGCTGGATCGATGCCAGCGCGGAGCTATAGCGGGTTTACAAGCTAGGAAATGCCATGAGCGAAAATTTACCCGCAGCCTCCGATGTACGCCGGCGGCACATCTCGAAGCGCATGAAGGTCGCCCTCGATGCCCTGGTCCACGGCGAAGTCTCATCGGTCACGGAGGCCGCGGAGAAAGCCGGTCTCTCCAGGGAGCATCTGAGCCGGTCGATTGGCGAGCCGCACATCCGCGAGCTCCTGAACGAGAAGATCCTGCGGAACTTGACCCTCAACGCCGCGCGCGCTGGTGCCACGAAGGTGAAGCTGCTCGATAGCGCGAACGAGATGGTCAAGGACCGCGCCTCGACCTTTCTGCTTGGCCTGGCCGGTATAAATCCGCAGTCCGCACCAGCCGCGCCCGCAACGGCGACGACGCCGGGTGTCTGCATCATCATTCAGCAGCGGGACGCGCAACTGCCGATGATCGACGTCACGCCGCAGATCATCACGCCGTGATGACGCTCGCCTCTATTTGGCGGCGGTTGATGCCTCAATCTTGATTTGGATGGCCATGAGCCGTTCATGGATATCCTTGATTTGACTGGCGAGTGGACCAGACTGAAGCGCGATTTCGACATTGTTCACGCGCTCATTGATCCCAGCGATAAGCCTGTAAGTACGGTCCAAATCCGCCGCTTGCTCTGCGAGCCTTTGGCGCTCGATTGCCTGCAACTGGACCACGGCATCCGTGCTCTGCTGACCAAGTCGCATGCGCTGGACCTCGGAGAGACCAATTCCAATGACATTGAAGATGAGAAGGGCAATCAAGATCGTCCGGTTCGAAATCGATTTGGTTTCGATATCCGACATGATGTTGGGCCTCCCCAAATTGGCGCCTGGCGTTGAGAATAGCTAGGCGACCTCGCTGCTGGTATGAAAGTAGCGCTATCCGAAAGTTCGACAAGCGAACCTTCGACTGTGGGTTGACTAGACGGTTGTAGTATTGGAATTTTCCCCCATTAGGGGATATTTTTGTTGATCTTAAAGCATAATTTAGAGCGCCTGGAGCAACAGGCCCAGGAAATGGCGGCCGACGGCTGCCCGGAAGGGGCTCGCGAGGCATTGCTGGAACTCGCGGAGCGCTATCACTCGGAAGACAAAGCCCATCCAGGTCAAGCGCGAAAGCGATCATCGTGGGCGATAGCGGCTGCTTTGACGATCGCTCTGGTCAATATCCCCTTAGTCACATGGGTGCATTCGGGTTACGTCGAGCCAAAGGGTCCGCCCTTTCCTAACGCCTACAGGCTGCCAACTCCGTACCGAATTTATCCCAACGGCTTCGTTTACTCGTCTCTCGTTCCACCTCAGCTCGAGCGCTTTGCTGATGAGGACGACGACAATCAGAAATCGCCCGTTCTCCTCTACGAGGACGACAAGCTGCTTCCACTACCCCATACGCGCGGGTACGTGATTGCTGAGAAGGGAATGGGGCGATACTCCCACCAGAAGGGCAGGTTCTACTTTTCAAGCAGTGACAATACCGATGCGCGCTCAAACCGCCGGTCCTATTGGCTCGTGTTGCCAGCCGCTCCATGAGGATTAGTCGTCGGCCAGCCGGCGCTTGGCGCCGATGTGTCACGCCGCGGATCATCACGCCTTAAGATTGGTCACGGCAGCAGCAGCTCTGCAAAACGGATTTACGACCGTCGGCACCCACCATTACTTGATCCAGATTTCAAGAGGAGCCGATAGCCCGCACACACGTCTTGCATTTGCGTGGGCAATAGCTATTCCGACTGAGTTCAGGACCAAAGACTTTAGCGGTGAGCTATTCCATTTGGTCATCAAGGATGTGAAGCCGGGAGCGCGTTGCTCTAGCTGCTGCACACATAGCTCGTCGCCACACTGCTGAGCGCTTGCGAGCTGTTTCAAGGTCTCGACGGGAGGGCCATTTGGAAGTCTCGTCGGGATGATCATTTCCAGTACAGATGGCGGCAATCGAAACTGAAAGCTTCCTTCAACGAAGGGATGTGGAGCAATGAGATCGACGAGTGCACTTTGGCGATCCGCCGGAAGCGCCGCGCTCAATTGCTCGATCGTGAAACCTGCAGAAAGGGCTAATGGGTATTGTTGCTTTAATGCCGCGATCAACGGCGGCGCGGTCAAAGGCTCGAGATGGCCGCATCCTTGGCTTTGGATATACAGGTAACTGGAGTCTTCCTGAGAAACGTCGTCGACGAACGGAAGAAGACTTGGCTTTATCACTAGGTTAGCCAACCCACTGATATCGACGACGGATTGGTGAGGCGTTCGTTACGAACGATTTTGCTCCGTGCTGGTTTGCTGACAGGTGTCGACATTCGGCGGCGCTCCACGGCCCTCGGGCCTCGATCCGGCTGATTCGGCCAGTCGCGATGATGGCACGCAGCGCGAGCAAGTGATGCACGTTTCCCGCTTGTCCCACCTATGCACAGGCCACGGACGCGCCGAGGCGCCCCGGAGGGGATAGACAAAATTCACCAAATCATGATGGGATGCCCGGTGGGTGTGAGAACCCGGACTTGGACTTGGGGCGGCTCCTGGCGGAGCCGCCTGACATGCGCGCGGTGGAGACCTTGGCGGGTTTCCTATGGCGCTTAGGAGCGCCTTGGCGGGCGCGCCTCACCTAGCCTTTATGCCGGGGGCGGTGCGCCATGTCCAGAGGGGAGACCCTTAAAAGCGCTGCCGATCAGTCGTCCAGGCTGATTCTCACCCCCCGGCTGCCCGGTCTGTCACCGGGCAATGGCTGTGAGAGGCCACAACTGGACGAACCACCATGACCGACATCATCGAACTGTCGACGCGCCGCGTAGGCCGTGAAGGCCCAGCGTTGCCCCCTGAGAACGTCGCCGAGATCAAGACACTTCCGTACAGCGTCAGCCGCCGAATCCACTCCCGGAAGCCGCGCCGATCGAAGAACGGCACCCCGGAGGAGCGCGCCGCGAAGGCACAAGCGGCCCTGGTTGCGCCGTACAGCGGCGTAACAATGCCGGCCCAAGGGGGCGATCACGCTTACCTTCGCATCGCCGAGCACCGTGAAGCCGCGGCCATCTATGACCGCTGCGTCTATGCCGAGAATGAGGCCGAGGGCAAGGTCAGCGATGAGGAGTTCGCCCGGCTGCACCGAGCCACTGCGCGGGCTTTTGACGAGATGATGTTTGCGGCGCGCTGCTTGATCATCGACGCCCCCACGACAAGGACCGGTCTCATGCGGTGGACGCAATACCTCCGCAAGGTTCGGATCGACTGGGCCGGTTGCGACAGCGGTAGCCCGTACCTGCCCGACAGGATCAACGGCAAGCCATGGGTCGACACGTTCCTTAGAGGCTTGGCAACCCAGCTTCGGAAGATGGGCGCCGAGGCCGCGCCCGTGAAGCGCAAGCAGAACGGCGCGCCCGGCCTCAAGGCTCGCAACGAAGGGCCGCGGCAATGAGCAGCATCGTTGAGCTACGGCTGCCCGATCGCTTCGAGAACGAGGCGGACATCACGAACATCGTTTTGCTGACTGATTTGCTCGTTGTGATGCTCGCGCAACCCGACGCCGATACGGCCATCGATGGGATGCATCGCGTCATGCAGATCATCTCGGATCACGCTCACGCGCTTCGGGAACGGCTGAAGGGGAGCAAGCAATGCGCCGGTTGAAACGGTGAAGACCTGGGGCCCGCCGGACGCTGGCGGGCCTCATCCTTTCCCGCGTCGTGTTCGCTCACGCTCCTCCTTGAGATCGGGCCGATCGGATCCATGTCCGAAGTGGGCGCTGAGCGGCTCTTCCACGTCCCTGAGAACTTGGCCATCTTCCGTAACGACGCGCTCCTGATAGAGATCGGCCGGCCGGTCCATCCGCCAGAACTTTTCAACCCACCCCATCAGCACTCCGCCCTTCGCTCTCCGGGGTTCATGGCCGACGATCATGTCCACCAGCCAGCGTCCAGCTCCTAGGCGCCTTTGCCGCATTCGAGCCGAGACCCGGGTTTTCACTCCGATACAGCTTTCTTGGGAAAAGGTCCGCGCGCTTGAGCCGCATTTTGCACAGGTAGGCTCGTCACCGCGGGGCTCTCCACAAACGCTACATTTCGCACTTGTCGTCACTATGGCCTCAAAATTGATGCGAGCTACTGCCAGTCGTGGGTGTGGAAAAGGGAAAGCCGGCTCACGCTCCTGCCTCGTAAGTTTGTGCTTCCGAAGAGGTAGGGGCATTCTAAGCTTGCCGGCAAACCGGTTGATCGGCTTCTCGAAGAACCTGAAGCTTAGGACGGAAAACGTCACAATGACCGCCAAAGTGCCAAAGCGGACGATCTCCTCGCACCAGATAGGCAGCGCGATCCTTCCGGTCGCCACGTAAGCCAATTTGAACATGAGTGGATGCCACAGGTAGATCGAGTAGGACGCGTCGCCGAGAAGAACGCCGCTTTTCATCGGCACGGACCTTTCGTCTGCCAGATTGGAAAACCCGAGAATTAGGAAGAACAGGGCGATCGGGAAATACGTGCGACCGCCCCAATACCCGATGAAGAATGCAAGACCCGCCACCCCGATGACTAGCGGAATAAGAGGACCAATCGTTTTGAGTTTTGGTCGAGCGAGAAAGGCCAAGATGCCCGCCAGGAACTCGGAGTGATACATGGCAAGATGAGAAAAATACCACGGCATCTGAATCGTGTGGAAGGCGATAGTAGAGGCAGCCAGCGCTACGGCTATGCCGTATAGGCCGAACCATGGAGCGATGATCGCGGCAGCGAGATAGAACATCATCTCGTGCTGCAAGCTCCATCCGACATCAAGAATCGGAAACTCTTCGGTTGGAAGCAAGGTCGCACAATAGAACACATGGCCCCAATCGATGGCGCGCGAGGACCACAGGTAGGACATATAAACGAAGGTGCCCGCTGCGAGCCACCACAGCGGATATAGGCGGAAAAACCGCCTGATGAGGAACTGTCCGGAGCTGAACGAGGAACGGGAAATAGTAACGCAGATCACGAAGCCGCTAATAGCGAAAAACACGTCGACCGCGATCCATCCGTATTGTGCGAGAAGGTAAATGAGGTGCGCCGTGTCCTTCGGAAAGTTCAACAAACCGACCCACGAATGGAAATAAGCGATGCTGAGGGCCGCGAGCCCGCGCGCCAACTGAATCCCCGGTAACCGTTCATGCCCCATCCTTGGCGTCTAGCATCACAACCGCAGATCGCGCAACACGCAGACATGATCTAGCAACGCGCTGAAACCTCTCGCCGGAACCGCACGCCTGCGAAACTGGTCTCTTGATGACTTAGGCTTGGAGCACTCTGATGCTTGGATTGGGCTACGCAGGCGACCACGCCAGAGGAGCGCGCCGGCCTGCTCGAGATGGCGGGCAAC
>NZ_JALGCN010000006.1:0-430980 GCF_038085055.1 Bradyrhizobium sp. ISRA442 | reverse complement strand
GGATCTGGCACCCTTACATGCCACTTGAAACCGCGTGCTGTTGGCGCAACTGTGCAAGGTCGCGTGTGCTTGTATGCCCTCGCACTCGCGTCCGAAGCAGGGTGATATTTCTCGAGAGTCACGGCTGCGGGAGATGACCGCTGCCTAACCTTGTTCGCTCGACCTGCCGATACTGCCGAACTCGATTCTGTGTTTGATTTTACACATTCGTGTTCGCGTTACTCTTGTGCTCTAACCGCCAAGGGGATCAGAAACAATGTAATAGCGCCTGCAGCTTCGATGGCATCATTTCTGCAGGGAGGACTTGGGACGGAGCTCAAGGGGGATTGAACCGAAAGCGCACTGGAGATCTTTCGGCCCACGACTTAGCCGCACCCTCAGCGAGCCTTATTGCGCCTTTCGTATACGGGGCACCTTAACGATCGCTCCGTTAGCTCAGAGGAGGAGGAAGCCGTGAACCGCCGGAAAGACACACTGGGACACGAGATCCTGCAGGTAGCGGATTACGAACGAGCCCTCTCGATTAACGGCTACTATGCTCAGCTCACGGTCAATGTCGCGGACGTGCCGTTCTGGATGTCAGATGGTGAGGCCTTTGCTTATTGCCGAAGGGTAAGGGGCCGGCGCCAATTCATCCTCGTGAACGCTGTCAAGGGCGCAAAACAGCTGGCCTTTGATCATGATAAGGTGGCTGCCGCCCTCACCCGAGCAACGCAGAGGCATTACGACGCTGACAATCTGCCATTCTGTCGCTTCGACCTGGCTAGCGATGGTCGCGAGATCAGCTTCGAGATCGATAGCACCAGGTGGAGCTGCGATCTTGTGAGCTACACTTGTCTAAGCCAGAGCGCTTCCTCCAAAGTCGATGAGGAGAACCCCTATGGAAGCCCTCCGGTAGAAAATGATCCGAAGGAAAAAAGCGCGTCTCCTGATGGTAAATGGCTGGCCTATATCAATAGGCACAATCTATTCCTGTGCAGCAAGGATGGCCCGCAGGACATGCCCTTGACCTGGGACGGATCCGAAAGCAACTACTATGGGTTGTCGACACTGAGTTGGTCTCCGAACTCGCGCTATCTTGCGGGATACCGGTTCCGCCCCGGATACGAGCGTAAGATTCATTTCGTCGAATCGTCGCCGACCGACCAGCTTCATCCGAGGCGCCGGACGATGACGTATCCTAAACCTGGCGACCTGTTGACAGTATCACATCCGGTGCTCTTTGAGATCGGCAGCCGACGCGAGATCCAACTCGACAACAATCTATTCCGAAATCCGTACGAACTTTCGCCGATCGAGTGGTGGGAGGACAGTCGAGGCTTCACTTTTAAGTATAATCAACGAGGTCATCAGCTCTATCGCCTTCTAGAAGTGGTGGCAGCCATCGGAGAAGTCCGCTCGCTGATCGATGAGTGCAGCAAGACCTTCGTCGACTATCAGCCGCTGAACATGGACCAGGAGTGCACTGGCAAAATCTTTCAGTATAACGTCGCAGACGGGAAGGAGATCATCTGGGCGTCTGAGCGCGACGGACACGAGCATCTCTACCTTTTCGATGGCCGAACCGGCGAGCTTAAAAATCAGATCACCAGAGGCAATTGGGTGGTCCGCACGGTCTATTTTGTTGATCCGGTGAGGCGCCAGATCTGGTTTGGCGCGAGCGGAATGAACGCAAGCGAAGATCCTTACTTCATCCATGGGTACCGAATCGACTTTGACGGGACGGGCCTGACTGCGCTCACGCCTGGAGCGGCAAATCATCACATCGAGTTCTCGCCAGATGGCCGCTACTATGTAGACCTGTGTTCACGAATCGACCTTCCGCCGAGCTTGGTCTTATACCGAACCAGTGACAATTCGGAGCTCATGCAGGTCGAAAGCGCCGACATTTCGGAGCTCGTGGCTGCTGGCTGGACGCCGCCGCTCAGCTTTCATGCGAAGGGGAGAGATGGCGAGACTGATATTTGGGGTGTCATTCACCTTCCCACTAATTTCGATCAAACCAAGCGATATCCGGTCGTAGAGAGAATATATGCTGGCCCTCACGGTTCTTTCGTTCCGAAGTCATTCTCAGCCTCGGCCGAGCCGCTCGCGCAACTTGGATTCGTCGTTGTACAGATCGATGGGATGGGGACGAACAACCGCTCGCGAGCGTTCCACGACGTCGCCTGGAAAAATCTGAAGGACGGTGGCCTTCCCGATCGAATCCTGTGGCACAAGGCGGCAAGCGCAAACTATCCGTGGTACGATATTTCAAACCTTGGCATTTTTGGTGCGTCCGCCGGTGGTCAGAATGCGGTGAGCGCACTCCTCTTCCATTCTGAGTTCTACAAGGTTGGTGTCGCTAATTGTGGTTGCTATGACAACCGAATGGACAAGATCTGGTGGAATGAGCAGTGGATGGGCTGGCCGGTTGGCATCGAATATTCACAATCCTCAGCCGTCGACAACGCGCACCGATTACAAGGTAAGCTGTTGCTGATTGTCGGCGAACTGGATGAAAACGTCGATCCGTCGTCCACCTTCCAACTTGCCGACCGTCTTATCGACGCAGGAAAATTCTTCGACATGCTTGTGGTGCCGAACGGAAACCACGGAGTGCCAGGCAATTACTGCAAACTAAAGCTCGTGGATTTCTTCGTTCGCAACATTCTTTGGCAGACACCACCTAACTGGAACGCGGCTTCGATCGAGCTGCTGAGCCGGTGCTGGATGCGAGGACGCGATCGCCAACAACTAATTAGCTCGATCGAATCTCACACGTGATGTCCGCGTTCTACGGCGGGACGATTTTGGCCTGGTCAGCGTTCGTGTGAAGCGCGGACGACGGTAGGTCATGGGCACCTTCAGTTCGCGGGCAGATCGGAAGACGCCGCGTAGAAGCTCAACAGCAGAGAGCGGGATGGTTTACCTGTTGGATGTAACGGAACATGAGTGGGGGATGTACCAAGTCCTTCGCACCAACTCATAGATAAGCATATTGAGGGCGTTGCACTTCAACAGGATCCCATGGCTGGGTACCTAACAGTTGATGACGCCTTCGCGTTTCCCGACATCTGCAGGCCAACCAGCTGCTTTTTCTTTGCTCGGATTGCGGCGTGCGGCGCTGGAGCACTTGACACCGCGGAGCGTCGCGTTCTTTCCACTTAAGGTGATGGCGCCCGAGAGGATGTATCCCGCAAAGGTCTACTTCTTCATTGACGTGCTGCGGCGCGCCCACTGCATTGACTGGGATATATCCGAGACGACGCGGCGCGTCGTAACCGCGCCTTGCGACCGCGAGAGCCGGGGATCAAGGACGTTGTTTGGAATCCCTCAGCGAAGTTCACAGCAGTCGATCCTGACACGCTTAATATGGCGAGAGGCGGACGTTGATCGCCCGACACTTCACTTCTTCCACAACAAGAAGGACGCCTTAAGGCGAGACGAGGTGTGGGATGAGTTAAACAGAAGATCGAGACCCGGAAGCAAGAACGGGATCATCGCGACGAGCCGCTTACTGCAGAGCCGGTCAGAGGCAATAGCACAATTAGTGCAACGTGAATGAAAGCTCCGTAGCTCCGGCCCCGTCGCCGCGGCACCGCCGAACCCGACAGTGCTCGGATCGCGTGCTGACGATGCCGTCCCGTAACGGCGCACAGCTGGTCCAAAATCCGTTCCTTCTCGAGCTGCCCGCTCGCCCGATAACGCTCCGCCAGCGCTGATGTGATCTCGCGCTTTGCGCGCGTCCTGATCTTTCCTGCCATAGCCGCCACCGAACTGATTCGGCAGCTCCGCCCCAGACACGACGGGGAAGTTGTCCGGTAACATCTTTAGTGCGCAATGCGGCCTTAAATCCGGATGTCGCTTGACGACTCTCGTCCCACCGGCGCATGCACTCTCGCATTGCCGCGCGAACGCCTCGAGGATGGCCGTGCCTCTTCAGCGCACTCCCGAATGCCGGCGATGTTCGGCACAAACTACCAAAATGCCGCAGCTGTCGGTGCATTACGCGGCACCGCATCGCCGATACAGCTAGCTCTTCTTGATTGCCGAGGCCCCATGCCCCCTATTGTCCACCGACATCAGCAGTGATGAGGCGCAGCCCAAGTCAGCGGACATCGTGGTGATCGGCGGCGCGGTTGTTAGCGCCAGTTCGGCCGTATCCTGTCGCGGAGGGACCTATCGCTAGCGCTTATCCAACAGGAAGGATGTCGGTTGCGAGAAGTCCGGCCGGAGTGTGGCTATTGCCGTCGGCAGAACCGCGATGCGCGTGAATTTCCGCTCGCTAATCTGGCAACTCGCGAGCTTCAAGAAGCGAAGTTCATGCTCCTGGGCAGGTACCGAGTCTCCTGCAAAGAACAGTTTGAGAGTCGTTTTCGCGACCGGCATGCAATTTGCTGAAAGATCCGGAAACGAGAGAGGCTTGATGACAAGCAGTGACATCATTCGCCAATTACACCAGCACCGGCGCGTCTTTTCAGGGACTGTAGGAGAGAGCACAATTGTGAGGATACTGACAAAGCCCAAACATGCCGTCGCCCGGGTCCACTACGCGATTGTGCGTGTGGTCCGGCGGGTCCTGCGCGTCCTTACTCGGCTATCGCAGTCGATTGCGCCATTCGGCCCAATCGACGCCGGCCTTGATGGGGCGCACCGTGAGCCGCCAATGAGTTCTCCGGCAGTCCATGCGGCTGAATGGCGCCTGGACGGCAAAGCGCAAGTTCCTCTAACAACCGTGCGTCGAATGAAGCGCATCAGGCGAAGTAAGGCCAACGACAAACCGTTTCACTCATACTAGGAGCCTTAGATGGGTCATCAAGTTTGCACTGTGCCCGAGTCTGTACAGCTGGTTTTTCAAGATGGCGGTAAGACGCCGCGCGGTTTCGTGGTGGATCTATTCCGGGAGGTGTTCGGCAGACATCAGCGCGATGCCTACGCCCTTTCCATGTTGATCGAACGGCAGGACAAGGCCGCGTGCGGCCCCTTCCCACCGTCAGTTGCAAAGGCGCTCTTCGATGCGGCGCAGGAACGAATCCGAGCTGAAGGACATACGTTGCAAATCACCTCCGAGCCTGCTGGCGAAACCGAGGCGCCAGATCCGTCCGAAATCCAGTTCGAATTGGCCCGTGACGCGGTTGCCTGGCATTTCGCTGATATCCCGCCGAACAGCCTCGTGACTATGGTGCGGCAATTTCCCGGCCACATGCGCGCGGACATCCAGATCGCAATCGACAAGCTGTTCGCTTCGCCGGTCCGCTTCTTTGGCCTGCATCAGCGATGGGTTTTGGAGAAGCTGTCATTCGCGGAGCTCCGGCGCGCCGGAGACGATGCCGTCTTGCTGGCGTCGCCACAATACCACGAGATCGACATCGGCGAGGCTACGCCAGTCAAATGCCTGCACAATGGGCTGTGGCTATCCGAGGCGAACGAGTTTCGTTACGCTGTCGTGCTGTACTATTACCGCGAGCCAGTGCAACAATGCGGGACCGACCCAGAGGAGATGATGCACATTGAGGTCGCGGTGCCCGCCGGCGGGGCCGGCGAGTCTTTCGCGCAGCACTGCTTCGTTGAACTGGAGAGAGCGGTACGATCCGCCGGATCGTACCGTGGCAAGATCCTGTCCCTCGAGAGCGATTCGAATTACAGCGGCCGTTCGCGCGGCGTTACGGTGCATCGTTGGCCCCGGGTAGACCGCGCGGACGTGATCCTGCCCGAAAAGGTGCTCAAACTGCTCGATGGAAATGTATTGAGCTTTGTCGGAATGCGCGATGCGCTGCGCCGGCTGGGCCAATCGACACGCAAGGGCATCTTGCTTTATGGCCCGCCCGGCACCGGCAAGACCCACACGATCCGATACCTCGCAACTAACCTGGCTGATCAGACCACTCTAATAATGGCAGCCGGGGAGGTCGGTGCGCTCGGTGAATATATGAACCTCGCGCGGCTGTTGCAGCCGGTATTGGTGGTGATCGAGGACGTCGATCTGATCGCGCGCGACCGCAATGAGATGCGAGACGCGCGCGAAGAATTGCTGCTCAACAGGCTGCTCAATGAGATGGATGGGCTGAAGGAGGATGCCGACATCCTGTTCTTACTTACCACCAACCGATTGGAAGAGCTCGAGGGCGCGATCGCGGCGCGGCCTGGCCGGATCGACCAGGTCATCGAGGTGCCTTTACCTGATGCTCATGGCCGCGACAAGCTGGTGCGGCTCTATGGCAAAGGCCTTCCATTCACGGAGGCTGTTGTCAATGAAGCCGTGCGACAGAGCGAGGGCCTCAGCGCCGCCTTCATCAAGGAGTTCATGCGGCGCATCGCGCAATCGTCCATCGCGCGCGATGGCGGCAAAACGGTCATCTGCAATGATATCGATCAGGCGCTGGACGATATGCTGCCGATGAGGGGGCGCGGATCGCGGGCCGAGCAAGCTGGACCGTGAGCCGCGACAAGGGGCAGGAGCGGCCACAAAGTGTGCGCGCAGTTGTCCGAAATCGGTCAGTTGGCCGACGTTCAGATCGGCTGCGAGCTGACCGGCGAGTTGGGATCCCGCAGGCGGCTCGTGCGTCAGCGCATGCAGATGGACCATGAGGCGGCATGCTTTCCGGTGAACCGCCGCGTGTCAACAAGTGATCGGATTTTGATTGTTCGTGCCCGGTTCCGGGACCACGTGCTTTCCGCCGATAGCGCTGAACATCTGTGCCATGCATGCCATCACGCGCCGGGCCGTGGACTGGGATTAGGCCAGCTTGCGGGACCGTTAACATCGAGATGAAAATCCAGGGTTCGGGCGGTGCGATGCCCATCACGGCCATGGTGTTGAGGCGCTGCGGCGAGAGATGCTTCTCAATCGATGCTTTGAGTGCATCGCGAAACGCGTTTGCCGATGCCCCTACAAGACCCGGATGCACATTCAGATCACTGGCAGTCGGGACTTTGACATTGCCAAAATGTCCGGTCCCAAGCTGATCGCGCAAGGTCGCGACGTCACGAACGATCGTCTCGAATGCTTCGTCGTCCGGTTTGGATCGCGGGAACGGCACGCAACCGAGGGGCCGCCCTCGCTCTGGTACTTGACGGCGGATGCACGCCGAGGGCCTGGCGCATCTCTTCCTGGTGGAATCGTCTGACGACGCCATCCTTCGATCTCGCGGTCGTACCAGGTGACGACGATCGCGACCTCTTCGCCAAACTTCCCGACCTTAGCTTCGGCCGCCGTGATCCCGAGGTGGTTCGCGAGACGCAGGCACGCGTACTCTTTCTCGGTCGTGCCTCGCAGGTGAGGCATCGGCCCCTGGAGGATGTGCCCCGGCGGCCGCTCGGTACGCCCCACCGCTTTCCGTCGAACAGTAAGGCCATCTTCGGCCGCGCGCCGGCGAGACTGAAATGCCCCGGTCGCCAGGCACGTACCAGCGTCTTGTAGTAATCGAGGTAGCCGTGCCTACGAGCGCGGTAGCAGGCATCAATGCAGGTGCGCAGCGAGCGTCCCGTCGTGGCGCGCAGCAGTTCCTACGGCGTTGCCCTCAGTTGCTTGCACTCAAGATAAGCGCGGCATAGTTCGAGATCGGGGATTTCTTTCATGCTCAAATGCTGCGACGAGCAAGCGAGCCTGTCGAGAGGTGTGATGCTTTTTTGTTCGCGTTCTCCCTCCCGGAAGGCCAGCTCCCTGAAACCGACCACGGAACGCGCCAGGCGATCGCAGCAAGTACGCGACAAGATGCGCCTCCTATTCGACGCCCTGCTAGAGCGCATCATCGGCGAAGATAACTTCCGAGGTGCTCGGCGAAATGGCCGGGCTTTTTGCTACCGCCCTGTCAACGACGACTGAAGAGGCTCCACTCAGAGGGCATCATCGAAGCCGACGTCTCAATCGTCTCGCCGAAGGCGGTGGGAAGACCTATTCCAATGCTTGTGCTGGTCACCCTGGAGCGGGAGCGCGCCTCCCTTGCGAAATCGATCCTATCTGCCAGTGCTACATGATGCGTTAGGGCGGCGGCAGTCCTAGACACGAGGTCTTGCCGGATCGGCTAGCATGAGACCAAGCGCTCACCCACAAGGATTTCGTGTCCAACTTCTGACACCGGACAAAGTCTGTCAGGTTCAAAACACCGGCTGCGTTTGGGGCGCCTTGGATTTTTCAAAGCGTAGTCAGGCGCTTGATGCGTGCTTACCGAGATGGCACGCCTGTTGCTATTGGGATGCAGAAACACCAGATGCGCAAAACGAGTGATGCTCTCCTTCTCTTGAACCCGTGTTCTCCGTTTCTGAGAGAGACAGGCTGGCGCACAAAGTCGCGCAACTGGAGAGCAACATGATACTGCGCATGGAGTCCCCAGCTCCCCCGATCAAGATGGAGAACTGGCTGCGAGGCGAGCCCCTCACGAGCTTCCAGCCCGGGAAGGTGTACATCGTCGAATTTTGGGCAACTTGGTGCGGACTATGTGCGGCAGTGATGCCTCATCTAGTACAGCTGCAAGAGAAATACAAAGACAGCGGACTTGAGGTGCTCGGCGTCGCAGCTTACGAACAAGCTGCAACGGCGGACGAGGCCCGAACAACGCTGGACGCGTGGTTGACCGACAAGTTCTCGAACCTGAACTATCGGATCGGGTTCGACTCCACAGGCGAAATGAGCAAGCTTTGGATGGATTCCAGCTTTTCTGTCGGGATTCCCACCTCGTTCGCCGTTGACCGTGACGGCCACATCGCCTTTATCGGTCCTCCGATGCAGCTCGACGACGTCTTGCCGAAACTTCTTAACGGCAGCTGGCGGACCAGCGATGAAGCTAAAGCCGCCGATACAGAGCGGATCGACAGCGGACGACGCGAAATGCGCGAAATCACGCGCGAGCGGGCGTTGACTGAGCCGATTCTCGCCAAGCTTTCACCGGCGATGAAGGCGGAGGATTGGGCAAAGGCGGTTTCGGCGGTCGAAGAGGCCGTCGCGGTGATGCCGGACGACCTCAACTTCCGCGCGCTCCATGCGGATCTGTTGCTTCACAAACTGCGCAACATGCAGACCGGCTTGCCGGTTATGAGGCAATTCGCTCGCGACGCGATCGACAAAAACGATGAGCTGTGGATGGAAGAGGCGCTGCGCCAACTCTTCAATCCGGCGAATGACAACTCCCACTTCCCGTCTGCCGAGCGCCTTGCGATGGGCAAAGAGTTGTCCGAACACATTCTTGCGCTGAATCCTCCGCAACGGGACGGTGGCTTCAAGTACCTGTCCTATGGGGCGGTCGCGCAGTATTATTACGAGAGCGGCAACAAGGATCGCGCAATCGAATTGGTCGAGGTGGCGTTGAACTCGCTAGGCGGTCCTGAGCCTATCCCCGACGACCTGAAACAGCACGAAACGTCGCTGTTGGTCGAGGCGCTGGCCAACTACAAGGGTGAGAAGGCTTGCTATGAGAGTCTTTGTGCAACTCCGCAAGGCGGGTTTCCGAGAGCGTCAAAGCGCAGGCAACGGAGCAAACAACAAAAAGAAGGGTGATAGTCGGAATTGCTCGCTGGCCATCATCCATTTCTCCGGCGGCGAGTGGCAACCAAATCTGACGGTCTGACGATTTACACGAAAATGCTAAACGACTCCTCCGGCATCAAAATGCACGTGCGCACAGCCATCGGGGCGGCCGGACCTAGGCGGGCATCGCCACGCTTCTGCAGACAGATGAAGATGAATGTTGTCAATCCGCATGCATGGCTCCCACAAACTCTCGAACGGATCGCGCAGGCGGAGAACGTCTAAGATCGCTATTCTCATGCTGTAGAAACCCGCAAAGCTTGAGCCGCTTCAGCTAAACCGCTTACGCAAAGAGGGGGAAATGGGTACGTGCGGACGCCTTGTCCGGAACGCTCGCCTTCTGCTGGTCGCATCTGAGGCGCCAGTTTGTGAAGATCGAGCGCGAGGCGGCGCCTGCGCCAGTTCCGGTTGCCCGCGAGGCCCTTGAGCGCATCGCCCAGCTCTACGCGGTCGAGAAAGTCCTCCGCGGCCGGTCTGATGCCGAGCGTCGTGCGGGCCGACAAGCGCATGCCCGGCCTCTGGCCGCAGCCTTGAAGCAGTGGTTCGAGGCAACGCTTGATCATCTTGCGCAGAAGAGCGACACGGCGAAGGCTTTGCGTTATGCGCTGCGTCATTGGGACGGCCTGACGCTCTACCTTGAGGACGGTCGCATCGAGATGGACACGAATGCGGTCGAGCGTGCGATGCGGCCGATCAAGCTCAACGCCAAGAACTCCCTTTTTGCCGGTTGCGACGAGGGCGCCGAGAGTTGGGCAGTACTAGCTTCGTTAATCGAGACCTGTAAGCTCAATAGCGTCAGCGCCGAGCACTGGCTCTCCGACGTCCTCGCGAAGCTCGTTAATGGCTGGCCTGCGGCGCGACTGGACGAACTGCTTCCCTGGGCGTCGACCTGCACGATGCATGCGCTCGATCCGAGACTGGCAGCATGAGCCTGAACACGACCGCCGTCCGGATCAGGGTGACCATCAAGGACGTGAAGCCGGAGGTGATGCGATGCCTTGTGGTGGGCCGCAGCGGCACGCTCATCATGCCATATCGCGACGGCTTCTAGATTCACCCGCGTGTATCGCTTGTCAGTCATTTGGTCCTCAGTCCCCGTTATCTGGCGGCGCCGTGTAGGGCAGCCCCTCAACCGATAGCTGCTTCTGGATTTCTTGCGGCATGCGCTCGGCGAGCTGCTTCTCCGCCTCGGTCTGCCATGCCTTGCGTGCGGCAAGCATCTGGCTGCGACATGGCTGTGTTCGGCATTTTGGAATATAGCCCATGCCTGGGTGTCGATCCTTGCTGCGACGGATAGCCACGAAGGTGCCCCCGTTTGCGTGCACCAAGAAAGCGTTCCGGACAGTGAGCTTCGTGCTCCCGCCTGGGGTGAGCCTAAACGTACTGGCCCGTAGTCCGGCTGCGTCAATACTTGCGCCGATTGTGTTCAAGATACCGATCTGCAGCTTTTGATGCCGTGAACGAAGCGCTTAGGTCGGACTGTGTGGTCCGCCGCAACTTGGTTAGGTTACGCCGGGCTTGATCCGAGCGACAGGCACACCCGCTCGGCGGCGATTGTCTTCAGGGCAACATGGTGATTCCGAGGGAAGTCGCCCTCTGAATCCGAAATGATGTCGCCCTTCATTCCGAAATAATCTCGCCCCCTGTACCGATCAATTGTCGCCCCCCGTTCCGAGATGATGTCGCCCCCTTGGTGACGGATCCGGCGGGGCCGCTGGTAGCGCGTAGAGTGCCTCCTTTTGCCTGAAAGCAAGAGGGCTTCATGCCGGCGCAGAGGGTAACCTTGCGCTGAACCCTACATTTCGACAGTTCGGCTTCATGACTTCAATGAAGAGTTGCAATATCGCTTCACGGGCAATGCGGCGCAGTTAGAAGCAGCCCGCGCCGATCTGATCGCGGCTCGCGAAGTAGTTCTTGCCTTCGACTTCTGCTTGGCTGTGATTTGTTGGTACGAAGAAAATCGGGTCGACGGTAAAAAGTTGTTCGTGCTTCGTCTCACGCCGAGCTGCGACTAGATATCCTGTCATATCTGGTGTCGCGGCAGACTGATCCGAAGGCAATCTATCTTATCCTCGGATGCCTCTTTAATTCGCAGCTCAAAGTAAGCTGCTGCAGGCAAGGCGGAAATTGGCACTACCGGCCATGTTGCCGGCCGATCGGGAGCATGGACCTCGTCTGATCCCCGGCTGATTGAGCAGAAAGACAGCGGATCACAGCCACTCTACGCCGATTATCACCGCGGCTGAGTTGCTAGTATCGGCCCGCTGTTTGTCCGGGCTCAACATGTCTTCGCATGAAATTTCCACCCAGTCCATTGCTGCAGCCGATCGGGATCTGATCTTCGTAGTGATCGAGCGTCATCGCGAGCTGTCGGCGTACTACGATGCGGCCTTGTCGGTATCGGCGAGGCTCGAGGAGGAAGCCGAATTTAATGCCGCCGACGAAATCAGCGTCCAAAGGAATCAGGTTCTCGCGGAGCACGCGGATGTACTCATCCGTTCAACGCCGACCACGATCGCGGGCGTTATTGCTTTGACCCGTTACGTCGGCAGCCTACGTGACTGGGAGCTTCCCGACGATGATGCGTGGTATCGGGTTTTCTTAGAAGGTCTGGCAGACGCGATCGATGGAATCACCATGGCGCAGCGGCTTGGACGAGACGGCGATTAACATGGCGCTCCCTTTCATTGTCCGCGGCATACTTTTCTGGGGAGCCATTGCTGGGCTTCTCTATTTCCTGTGGAAGTTGCCATTCTGAAGCCCGAGGATCAGGGAGTCGGCCGGGCCGGTGGCGAGGAAATGAGGAGCGGCGGCTTGTCAACCCCGGTCATCCCCGATTATTGTGGGCCAGCGGGCGCGCTAAAAGGTTCTTCCGAGTGGCCATTTGCTGTCCGGCAAACTAGTTGGCGTACGATGACCGGCCTAAAGCGTAAACAGGAACAGTTCTGCGATCTCTATCCCGGGCAGACGCCGCCCGATAGCGAAGCCGTACTCGATATCGCGATCGCGGAGGCGATGCGCGAACGCTACCATCGGGGGCCCGGGGAACAGCAACCCGACGAGCCGGCGGGCTTGCCAGGATTCAAGCCCTAGGACGGCCGAGAGCAGCCTGCGCCACGGTGAGGGGCTGAGCTGTCGGGGACTGCGCGCCATGACGGGCCGTTTCCGAAACTCGCTGGTTTTCTTTTGTTCGCGATGCTCTTGATACCCCAGCTGTTGGATTTCTCGGCGATATAGCTGGTCCCGGCAGAGCTCCGCGCATGCGCGGCGCCCATGATCTAGGACGCGTCCCGATGGAAACGAACTGGCACCCCGTGAAGCTGGCGGGTCATCCAGCCCAGCGAGCAACCAAGAAGCCACGCACGAGAGAAGCATCAGCAAACCGTATGCCGCGCATAGCTGGGGCTTCATGCCATAGCCGCCACAGAAAAGCGCGGCCGGGCGTGTTCGCCGAGCAACCCAAATCGTCTGGTGTGGGTAAGATCGATTATCGCGGAAAAATCTTTGAGAAAATACCGCATTTCTGCGGACTCCGTCGGATCGAAAGTCTATCCGACTTGGTATCTTGTCTTGGAGTGGCCGACATCGAGCTCGTGCGAGAGAGAAAGGGCAGCACGGTCCTCCAGATTTGCGTTCGACTGCGACCTGCTCTTGGGAATTAAGGCGTGCAGCAGGGTCCAGCCGACCTCATACGGCCGCGATCTCGTTCCGCAGGAGTGCTGGATCGACTAGTACCGCTGCACAATGATTATGACTCTTTGGCGGAGGGCATTTGGGCACCATCTGCCAAGGGGTAAGCACGGCCCATTTTGACGCGGGCTTTCGCGGTTGTGAACATCCATTTGATGCGGGCGCGTGCGGCGTTGCGTTGGCGCTCCCAGGCATTGATCTCGGCTCTAAGTTGGTCCTGATTGTCGATGCGTCTGTCCAGACACTGGCTGCGCAGCACGCCGATCTCAATCTCCACCATGTTCAGCCAGCTGGCGTGCTTGGGGACGTAATGGAACTCCAGCCGGCGCAGGAGGCGGCGCGCTTCGGCGGGCGGGAAGGCCTGATAAAGCGCGCCAGCTGAGTGGGTGGAGAGATTATCCAGTACGACCCGGATGCGCTCTGCCTTGGGGAAGTGAACCTCTGCGAGCTCGCGCATGCAGGCTGCGAAGTCGACTGCAGCGCGGCTGTCGGTGACCTTGACCTTGCGCCAGGGCCGATGCACGTCGAGGAAGATGAATAGGTTCGCTGTGCCGTTGCGCCTGTACTCGCGGTCGTAGCGCTCAAGCTGCCCCGGCTTGGGCGGGATCGGCTGACGGACCTCGCCGATGAGTTGGATCGGGCTCTCATCGAAGCAGACCACCGGGCGCTTCGGATCTGGCTGTTCGGCATAGAGGTCGAGCCCATCCTCCATGCGGGCAACGAACTCGCCGTCGACCTGCGGAATGCACCACATGTCCTTGCGCCACGGCTTGAGGTCGTTTTCGGCCAGCCGCCGGCGCACCGTCTCGCGGGAGATGTTGGCGTGTTCGGTAAGCCTGACCAATTCACCCGCCAAAAGCACCAAGGTCCAACGGGCACGGCCTTTGGGCGGGCTTGAGCAGGCTGTCGCGACCAGCAGGGCCTCCTCTTTGCCGGACAGCTTGCGGTCCGCTCCGGGG
This sequence comes from Bradyrhizobium sp. ISRA442, assembly GCF_038085055.1. Classification (NCBI taxonomy): domain Bacteria; kingdom Pseudomonadati; phylum Pseudomonadota; class Alphaproteobacteria; order Hyphomicrobiales; family Nitrobacteraceae; genus Bradyrhizobium; species Bradyrhizobium sp. ISRA442. The sequence continues at coordinate 416,826 of NZ_JALGCN010000006.1, read as the reverse complement.
CGCGGCTCCTCATTGAGCGCTGCTGTCAGGTTGCCGAGCACGAAGCGACGCTTGGTCCGGTAGACGGTCGAGCCGCCCACGCCGACGCTCCGTGCGATCTCATCGTCGCTGGCGCCAGCATCGGCGGCCAGGAGAATCTGCGCTCGCTTGAGCTTGCGTGCGGCGTGCTTGCCGCCACTCAAAAGTGCTGTGAGTTCTGCCGCTCCGTTTGGCTCAATTCGATCCGATAGCGTACATTCATCCCTGCCTCCTCGTGAGGCATGGACGAACAGCTGAATCGGATGGCAGGCGTGAGTCCCGCAAAAACCTTCACGCCTAAACAGGGCCAGTATCTCGCCTACGTCTACCTCTATACGCGCCTGCACCGCAGGCCGCCGGCCGAAGCCGACATGCAAGAATACTTCCGCGTCAGCCCGCCCTCTGTTCACCAAATGGTGCTAACGCTGGAACGGGAGGGCCTCATCAGACGGCAGCCGAGGGCGCCACGCAGTATCGAGCTCCTCGTTGATCCCCGTCAGCTGCCCGAACTACTCTAACCGAAAATCCAACCTGTCAAATTCACTGTTCAGCGGTACAATCGGCAGCCTACGACCGTCACGTCAAGAAGAGTCTCGAACGTTCAGTCGGGCAGTGGCCGAGACATATCCGACATCTGGCACTGCTGGTGTGCTGATGGCACCGGCACGAACGCAGGCGAGCCGAGATCACATGTCCCCAGCGGCTGGATAAGCAGGTTGCAGATCGGTGAGCTCGACGGCGTGAGGTTGCAAAGCTTCAATAGTAGCGGATCGCCTGACGCTGTTCGCGTGTCCGTAAGCGTTGAAGCCCGCGTCCAGTGATGACTATCTGCGATCGACCGATCACGAGAGTGAGGTGCGGTCATGCGGCTTTATTGCGCTCTAAGCGAATGAGTGAAGAAAAAGTGCGCAAGGTGGCGGATCGAGAGCGAAAAACACCGACATCACGGGACTTGATCCTCAGCATCGAAAATCTCTTGACGATTCAAGAGAATGTTCGATAAATCGCGCCACTACTGTAGGTTACGTTCTCAATTTTCAGAGCGGTGCCCGATAGGAGATCTCCGGTCAATTTGTTGCGGGCCGCCCGCTATCTACCACGCAGGCCCTCGACGAGGGCTGGTACGAATTTCTAAAATCCAAGCCTATTTGCTCGCTCGGGACTATCTCCGATAACAGTATGGGGAAATTGACGCGATGACTGTGCGCGAGCAGCTCTTTACATTGTTTCGCAACCTCCGGTGGATTGCTGTCTTTTCGGTGGTCATTTCAATTTTGCTGTACTTGCCAGATCAGATTCAGGAACTCTACCGGATAGCCGCTGACGACATTGGGTGGGTAACGCTCAAGGAGTTTGTCGCCGTCGGCGTGATTGCGCTAACGATCTGGGCGGGCGCTTTTCAGCTTACTGCCGCAACCCTGCCTCATATCCGGCCCGCTAGGGGGCGCATGGCGTTTTGTATCAAAGTTGCACCCATTGTACTCGGAGCGTTGCCGATCATCGCCGCGACGGCAGGTCAACTCGCCTCGCGGCCGGCTGAAAAGATCGGTGAGGTCGAGGAAGTCGGAAGTATCTTCCGCATTCAGGACCAAGCGCTCGCCTTCGAGCGGAACATGCTGCTCATCCTTGCGCTTGCCATGTTGATCCTGCTCGCCTCGTTTGTTGTATTCGCTTGGCAGATGGGGTCAAAACATCGCTCGGCCGCACTCGCGAACCGGGCCAACATCGCCTATTTCATCCGCTATAGATTTCTCGCGCTCACGATCGGCGGCATCGCCCTGTTGACGACCGGGTTCGTTTTGTTTCCGGACAGGCTTGCACAATTCGTCGGATCGTTCGGTGTAATCGCTCTCTTTGCGATGTGCGTGGCCGGTCTCACCACCCACTTTGCGCTACTGACGATCAGGTTCAATTTTCCTTTTATACCGGTTGTGTTTGGCGGCTTGTTCCTGGTTGCCTCATTGTTCGGAGGCGATGACCACCGGCTGCGCAGCGTGGCCGGAGCAGCCGGCCCATCAGAAGAGATGCGCATTTCTGCAGTCGAAGCATTTCGGGATTGGCTTCGGCAAAAACCGCGCCTGGCCGAGGCCGAGAGGCTCGGAGAATATCCGGTATTCATTGTGGCTGCCCAGGGCGGAGGCATCTACGCAGCCAACAATGCGGCGCGCTTTCTTGCCAGGATGCAGGATCTCTGTCCGGCATTTCGGCAGCATTTGTTTGCGATAAGCGGCGTCTCCGGAGGGAGCGTCGGCTCAGCGATCTTCGCAGCTGCGCTTCATGCCGACAATGCGCCACTTGATACGATCGCTCCCGACGCAAAGACATGCCCGAAGATCGCCGACTTTCTGGCCGGCGTCGGCCGGGCTGAGGATATCGATGCCCCTGGGCAGGTAGAACAGCGCGTTGCAAGCGTCTTGGAGACGGATTTTCTCTCGCCTGGTTGCCGGTTTTCTATTTACTGACTTCACCCAGCTGTTTTCTCCGCTCGCTATCCCAAGTTTTGATCGCGCGCGCTTTCTGGAGTACACGCTGGAGAATGCTGCAGACAGAATGCTCAAGAACCAAAAGGGCGCCGGCGACCAATCCAATCTGCTAAAGGTCGATTTTGAGTCACATTGGACACCTTCCAACAATATGCCGGCGCTGTTGTTGAACACGACAGATGCCGGTAGCGGCAAACGCGTTGTCATCTCTCCCTTTGATATCGACCCGCTCCACGCCAAAGACAAAGACCTCTGTATTCTCTCGATGCTTGATCGTGCCGGCACCGGAGCCGATCAAACTGTCAAGAGTCACTCGCTGCGGATCCCGCTTAGCGCTGCGGCCTTCACCAGCGCGCGGTTTCCATGGGTGACGCGCAGCGACGGTCTCCTTGCGGAATGATTGGATTACCGCCAATCCGCAGGCGCGCCTCGTGGACGGCGGATATGTCGAGAATTCCGGAATAGAGACCGCGCTCGATTTGATTGAGCGGCTCAACAGCATCAAGGGCACCTCTGACGCGCCAAAATTCCGGATTTATCTGCTGTCGCTGGTGAGCGGTCAGTTCGGAGATCACGGCTCTTTCATGTTCGGTGAGCTCATGGAGCCGGTGCGCGCGCTCTTGAGCACGCGAAGCTCTCGGACCTATGTTGCGCTCAACCACGCGAACAATATCGATCGTCGGCCAACGAGTGATGTAACGCCCAGCGTGCAACGCTTTCCAACGTTCGGTCGAATAGACATAACAGGCTCGTTTTACAATCTGCCCCTTGGCTGGACGCTATCTCAGAAAACCGAAGATATCATCTCACTAAGCAGCGGCCGCTTTTGGGATTGTGTGCCGAAGGATGACTTCGATCAATCCCGCAAGAAGCAGAGTAACGCGGATTGCTTGCAAGTGAAGTTGTTTCATCTCTTGAACGGATCCGTCGCATCCGCCTTTGAAACGCTCAAAGAAGCCAAGCTTGCCCAGGCGGCTTACGCTGACGAGTTAGACAAAGAATACAGGCCCGCTCCAAAGATCAAACCGCAGCCGTTACTTGCCTGCTATGAGAGCAAGTGGCTGCAGGACCGCGGCTATCAGAAATACCAGGATAAAGTTTCTGCGTACGAGCACCAGCTGGCGCAGTCGATCAATGACCATTCGCCGGCCCGTGCCGCCATATCGAAAGAGCTATCTGGCATATTTCCAGGCCGAGCAGGTCAAAGCCTTGCTGCAGGAATGGGACCGCATCGAGGAGACGGATCCGCGGATCCTGGCCTATATCCTCGGGGCAATCTCCTACGACAGCGCCGACTTTACACGCAGCAGCGAAGACTTCTCTTACAGCGCGGTCTCGCAACTGCCGCGCAAATGGCGCGATCGGATAGAAAAGAACAACGCCGATCTAGCGGCCGCGAACAAGCCGCCCGTCGGCCTGGATGCATTGCTCAACCATCCCAAGGAGTTGGCCAACTTTGTTCTTGGTTACGAGGGCAACCCGTTCGGAAACCAGGTGGGAACGGGCGACGGTTGGCTGTTTCGTCCACGAGGAATGTATCAACTGGTGGGACGCGAGCAATATCAGGAAGCGCGGAATCAAATGCAAGAGATCGGAGAACTGGCGGGGCTTGATCTGCTCACGCTTCCCGACGCACTGCGTGATGCGAAGATCTCAGCCAAGGTCGCTTTCGCTCACTTTCGGCTTCATCCCTATCAGAATCGAACGCTGTTTGAGCTACTCAAGGATCCGTCGAAGGACTGGATCGCCGTGCGCGCGTTGCAAACCGACATGGAGCATGGCCCTCCCGATAGGGAGCGTGTCAATGCAAGAAGCCAGATGTTTCTCGGCTGCATTGAAGAGGCGTTACATCCGACGCAACTCAAGACATTGCAGAGCAAATTTTATGGCAGCGAGTAAGCATCCTGATCCCCAGCCGCGCGCCGCGTGCGGGGGTCATGTGGCTGAAAGCGATCTACAACGGACTTTCGATTTTTCAATCTTACAGGGGAATTGCCGACGATGGCAAAAGGTGAAATCCGCCGGTCAAAGCTTGGTCGGCTGTTTACAAGTCTGTCCGCAGCGGGGCTGATCGTCGTCATTGCCTCGGGAGCGGGAATAGCCCGGGCCGAGACGCCATCGAAGCCGCTTTCGGCCAACGACGTGTCCATCCTGTTTCCTCCCCCCAAGACGCCAGCAGACCTCGTCAATCTGATCGCGCTGTCCGATCTCGCCGGCCCCGCTGGGGCTCCACAGCGGCTTTTGTCCGATGAGGATTTTGCGCGTTTTATCGCAAACGCCGAACATCCAGAACGCGAAGGCGTGCCGGACTCGGGCGCGCGCCGCATTCAGCTGCCTGATATCGTGAAAAAGATCGATGCCTGGTTCGTTGCGGGCATCCGGATCGATCCGGGAGCCCCGGGATTATCTGCCGATGTCATCGCCCAGTTTGGCCGGCAACCGCAAATCCGCCTCATCATTCAGCCGGTGACCAATGGCGCCCAAGGATTCAAGGTCCATGACACTGCCGGTCATCTTATCTTCGGTTTCAACCTCGAACCCGATCCACCTCTTGATGGTTGTGCGCCATTCCCGCGATTTAAACCTGACGATCAAGCCTTCAAGGCAATCGTTCGTGACGTTGCATCTTTGCGTGATCAACTTGCGGCGGGAAAGTTCGGCAATGTCAAGGTCTCGACTGCCGGCGACATGAACGTGCACCCGGGCCTTGTCGGTGCATCCGCAAAGCCGTTTCGTGATGCGGTCAAAGCTTTGCTGGAAAAGCATCTCTCGCCGCAGCGCCTCAACACCATGGCTGTCATGGGGATTTCACCGCCCGAACCCTGGGTGTTCGTCTCGATGCTAAGGGTCCCGGAAGCCGGGTTGATACCAGTGCCTGGCCCGACGCTCGATGGCCTTCATGCCGCGCAGATGTTCAGCATCCTCGGCGAGACGCACGTGGTCCCGCGGCCTATCACGAACAACCAAAATCCAATGACGTGTCGCCACGCGGCGCTGCAGAATCCTCCCTTGGCCCTTGCCAATCGTAAGGGTGTTTCGACAGCCGATTTCATCGATGCCAACGTGCCAAATAGCCGCGTACTCGAAATCGTCAATGTCATTGCCGATACGAAGAAGAGTCATTTCTTCAATACGGACTGCGTGAGCTGTCACACCGAAACCGCGCAGCCACTCGCCAGGAAAGTGCAAGGCTTCGCGGTGTCCGGCGTGAACCGAGCCGTTCTACCGAAAGAAGACTGGAATGTTCGCAATTTCGGTTGGTTTCCCTCGTTCTTGCATGGTGGCCCAGAGTCCGCGACCATAACGCGACGCGCGGCAGCCGAGACCGCTGACGTCGTCACCTTCATCAATAGCCAATTGCTGAACAAGTAATAAGCGCCATGTCAGAACTGGGCCGGCGCGCTCGCGCGGCGGCAGGCGCATTTGAGCTTAAGGAGAATTTGGGATGGGGGCAGTTTCGTTCAACTCTTGGGTGGGTGGCGTGGTGAGGCGGTGGCCTCACGTCGTCGCTCTCTTGTTCGCGATTGTGTTCGTCGTGGTGGCGTCAACAGGGATGGCGTATTTCGTACCCGAGAAGCTTCGCGACGCGGCGCTCAAGGTCAAGAATGACGCAAATCTGGTTGCCCAATTGCTGCCCGCGACACTGCCCGCGCCATCGAAGATCGATAGCGCATACTGGCTGCCGCAGAACTGGACTGCGCGGCAGCGTTACTGGTTCCACCACACGTCCCAAGGCACGGCGACTATTCCTGTGCCCTATCGATGGTTCCTGGCTTTAGAACGTCCTGAGTTGTCGGTCCGTTACACGAGCCTGACGGACAACGAGTACCTGCGACGCCTTGGTTTCATCCCAAGTCCGAGCTCAAAGGACTTTGACGCTAGCTCACCTGCGTACGGCTACGAGGATGCCAAGGGCGTTAGCTCCACTTGGACAGCGAGCACGCCTGACAATGCAAATGGCTTGCCTGTAGGTTTCGCGATTCTGAAGGGGGGCGTCGACCCGACAACGGGAGGCTTCTACGAAGATCAGATCGGACTAACCTGCGCCGCCTGTCACACCGGTCATCTCGAGTACAAGAATGTCAGCATTCGCTACGATGGTGGGCCAGCGATGGTCAATCTCGGCGAGGTTGAACGGGTTATTGGACTATCGATCGGCTATGCGCTGATCTTGCCGTGGCGGTTTGAACGCTTCGCCGACCGGCTGGAAAGCATTCAAGGTCGAAGCGTCGACCGCAAGAAGCTTCGAGGTGATCTGGAGCTCGCATTTCAAAAGATCAAGAAGCAAAAGGCCGCAAACGATAGCCTTTTGACGAAGCAGGGCGTGACGGATCTCGACGAGGGTTTCGGTCGACTTGATGCCTTGAATCGGATCGGCAACCAGGTCTTTTACACCAATTTTCTCGACCCTGTGACCGGAGAACTCCCAGATCCGCTCCTCAAGGGCAACTTCGCGCGCAACGACGCTCCTGTGAGTTTTCCGCCAATCTGGGACACGCCGTACTTCCTTTGGGCGCAGTATGACGCCTCTGTTCTCAACGAGCTTGTTCGCAATTCTGGCGAAGCGCTTGGCGTCAGCGCAAAAATCAACATGAGGGCACCCGCGCCGGGACGGCCGCTTTTTGAATCATCCATCCATCTGTCGGATATTGCGGGTTTCGAGGAGCTGTTGCGCGGTACCGATCCCTTTTCGTCGGCGGAGGCAAGCGGCAGGAAATTCGACGGGCTTGTCGCGCCACGATGGAAGGATGCGCAGAACAGGTTTCGAGGCGACCCGGCCTGGGCCATTGACGAAAACCTCGTTGAGAAAGGTCGCGATCTTTATCGCTCGCACTGCTTTGAATGCCACCGAGGGCCCGTCAACGATCCCGCATTCGATGCAAAGTGGCCGGAGGATTCGTTCTGGAAGCCGGAGAACCCAGATCGCTCTGCCAAGGGCGAGAAAAATTGGGTGGAGATCGGCGGGCGCCACTATTTCAACGTCGCTCAGCTACCGGTGAACGTCATCGGCACCGATCGTCAACAATCCAATGTCCTGACGACGCGGCGTGTTCACTTACCCGAGGCACTCGGTCTCAATCCGATCGATGACTTGAACAAAGCCTGGGGGTGTGGCCTTCCGGCCGATAACGCGGCAAATCCCTTGTTTGTGCTCGCCCTGATGGATGTCGTGGGTAAGACGATCGATCAATGGAACCTCGCCAACAACTCTTCCGAAAAAACCAAGCAGCAGATGTGGGGGCCGAGGAAGAACTGCCAAAACCCGCGAGCATACATTGGAGCGCGGGTGCGCCGTAACGGCAAGGACCAAGACGTCCTTGCTCTTGAACCTCAGTACCGGGCGCGTCCGCTGGACGGTGTTTGGGCAACAGCTCCGTATCTGCACAACGGATCGGTACCGACGCTGAAGGACATGTTATTGCCGCAGGGCCGGCGGCCGAGTTCTTTTTGCATTGGTAGCCGCAAATTCGATCCCATTAATGTCGGGCTCGTTGCGAAGGTGCGAGCGAACGACGCCTGCGCGGCCGGCCTGACGGACTTCGACGTATCGCTGCTTGGCAACAGCAATCGCGGGCATTCGTTTGAAGGGCAGGAAACCGATAAATCGAAGCTGCCTCCGGGGGTTATCGGGCCAGAATTGACCGACACCGAACGGCGGGCGCTTCTTGAGTATTTGAAGACGCTGTAAGGAGGCCGTTCACGAGATCGAATAAATCGCCGATCATTGATGAGCGCCGCGAGCGGATCTCTTCAGCCGCGCGGCCCTGCTTGGCATCGAGAAGACCATCAAGTTCGTCGAAACACTTTTTCCGAATGCGTCGGCGATCTTGCCGAGAGATCAAGGTTGATGACACGCAACGTCGTTGTTGTATGATTGGGCAGCCTTATGTAAGGGGGGGACAGAAAGTCATTTCCTTCCGTCGGCGCCACCCATTGCTAATATTCATGTCGTGACATTCGCGCTTGCAGTGGGGTCATTGCACCCCTCCATTGGAGAAGACCTTCTATGCTCGACTCCGAAACAACTGCGTGCCTTCGTCGAGTTCTGGACGAGCTTTGCCAAGGACTGTCTCCTGACGAGACCGGCACCCGGACGCATGTCGCTTCCAAAATTCTAGAAGCAGCCTGGCGAGGTGAGACGTCCGTCGAAGTTCTCCGGCAAGTCGGACAGAAAGCGCTGACCAGCGCTCCTTCGATGTGGCTTCAGCAAGTTCGTCGTCGATCACCCCAAAGTAGCGATGCCGGCAAACCCGCCGATAGCTCAACCAAACAGGATTAAGCACGCCGGTCTCGATCCATGACCAAGATATCGAAACATTCAAGGAGCGCGCCGTCCTGGAAACTGATCCGCTAAGCGCACGAGACGGCATGAGTCGCGCTAAACCGACTAATTCATGGACTGGCCAACCGCTCTTGCGGAGCGGGATCATAATCGCATCCGCCGACCGACAAGTAGCCCGCAACGAAACTGGGCGGCTTGGTTAGCACAGAAGGCGACGAGCGCGAGTGCGAGTAAACCATTCTAGCTGAATAGGACGAAACGGAAGCGCGCCGGAAGCTCAAGGCCAAAAATCAGGCCTGACGATATCGCCTCGACGGGTTAGGGCCATTAAGCGAACTATCACAAACTGTCACAGCGGCCGGAGCAAGTTCCCTTTCACGACAGGCCGCGCTGTGGTGACTTCGAATTGGACCGCGCGTAGCGTGCTGACACCTGCCGAAGACCTTCCGCAGTGCGCCCGAAAAACTCGTCGCGAACAGTGAAGGGCGATACAATGCGGTGCAGCTGACCTGATCAGCGACCCAACCCGGAGTGGGGCGAACGGAAAGGATGAGAAGACCGCGAAACCATCGGCTGCTTGCATCGCAGTCGATAACTTCCTCTAATTTTTTTTCGCATGGCACGCGCTATCCCGCAGCTTTGACGAACAAGTGCGTCAAGACCGTTGCGTTGTTCGTCGCCGTGACGTCCGCGAGCCTTGGAGGCGAGCAAGCGATAGCATTGGCGCTCCTAAGTCGAGTTTGATGTCGCTCAGGGCCCTTCTTCGTGTTTGAGAGCTCCTCGCCCGCGCTGCTCTCGGTCACGACAACGCCGAATGTATTTTTTTGCCTTGTCCGCTTGAAGTGAACGTGTCGGCGCCGGCGCTGATACCATCCCACACAGGCGGCTCTGCGGGCGAGAGCGGCCATAGCCCCTGAAAGCCCGACGCGCGAGCGATCAGCGAGTGGAGCATAGCCTTACGATGGCGATAACCCCTGAGGATGGGACTCCCATCATGCGGTATGTATAAAGTGTTCGTCGTTGGACAGCAGCCGGCCAGTGATTTGCGCTGCAAAGCTCGACTCATCGACGAGCGGGCGGCGAGACGTCGAGCCGAATAAATGTGGCGAGAACGACGTTGAGCTTTGGGACGGCGATCGGCTCGTCGCCGTGTTTCGAGGCGCAACGTTCAATGAAAATCGAACCGACGCTCACCCTGAGTAGAAGGCCTGTCTCGCCGCCAAGCTGAATGTTGGTTTAAGGCAGCGCCAAAGCGCAGGCGCGAGGAACGTTTGTACGTGTGGCAACTCGGCTATACCGGCACCTGGAACTATTCGATCCGACGGCGCGTACGGTAATCCGGGCCCGGTGCAGTGCGCCTCAGTAGCGTAATCTGACCGCGTGGCGAAGCGAGCGGCTCGAGATCAAGATGGAGAGCATTCCCAGCGTCATCAGTAGGACACCAAGCCAAGTTGCCGTCTGGCTCGGCGCCTCGTTACGGGCCTCTGCGATGAGCATAAGCAAGTCGATCGGCATAGTCGAAGGTTCGGACGAAGTCAGAGTATCGTTGGCCGGCACGGCCGCGAGAAGTTGCTCAACATCGACTTGATCTTGGCTCGACACCGAGAGCGTGGGCCGGGGGCTGTGCTCGACGATGATCCGCGGCGAACGCACCGGTGTCTTCCGGATCGGGCAAAGTTCGTTGGATCTGCATTTGCCATGGCTCGATGATCAGTGGGCGTCCGGCTGTCGCAACGGGGCGGACCGTTGGCGTCGCTTAGCAGCGCGTGGCTTCAGCGGCTCGCTCCGCCTCGTCAGCGAGTGGGCGACCCGCAGACGACGGGCCGAAAAGGCCGATGCACAAAACCTACAGCTGATTCCGTCGGCTAGAACAATCGCGCGCCTCATGACAATCGGGCGGGACCTGCTCACGAAAGCAAAGACCGTCACGATCGCGGCGATCGAAGCTGGCGTACCAACCCCTGGTCGAGGCACGCGAGATCATCGCTGAATTCCCCCTGATGATCCGACGCAAGACCGAAGCGGGCCTCATCCCATGGATCGAGTGCGCCCGCGCTAGTCTCGTCGCCTCATTCGCCAGCGGGGTCGCGAAAGATAAAGGAGCGGTTCGAGCAGCAATCACTTTGCCCTGGTCCAATTGACAGACTGAAGGCCAGATCACTCGCCTCAAGCTCGTCCGACGTCAAATGTACGGTCGCGGGAAAATAGATTTGCTTCAAGCCAGATTGATCGACGCGGAATAGGCGGCGCTGCACCAAACTTGCGTCAGAGCGAATATTGCAGGCCGAATGACAAACTGGGAAGACGCGGTGCGCGCGGTCGTGAAGGGGACGCACGTCATGGTCGCTGAATACGACCAGGTGGTGCGGAGCCCAACGACTACGATGCGGCTGCCGTCGGTGATCGCGCTGCGCAATTACGTGCGGCCGCTGGTGCGGGTCAGCGCCTCAAGCCCGTGCTCCTTGTAACGGTCAAAGATCTTGTAGCCGGTCTTGCGCGAAATGCCGAAATCCCGGCACACATCCGTCATCGCCTCCCCGTCCAAGAGCCGAGCGACAAAGCGCAGACGCTCTTCCATCACCGAACTCGCTTTCCACGGCATCGACACCTCCCGCGGAACAAAAGCGGAAAGTGTAACCCATGTGTCCGGTACGTTCTGTCACCTATGTCTCGGGCCGCTCAACGCCTCTTAGCTCGGTTGGAAGAGCGTTCGACTCTGACTCGAGAGGTCCGCGGTTCGAGGTCGCGAGAGGCAGCCAGTTCCCGGTGGCGAAACATGAACGCGGCCGTCTGTAAAACGGCTATGAGCGGGGGGAAGCACCCGTCCGGGAATCCTATTCGCGCGCGTGGTCCCATGGAGGGGCAGCAGTGTTCTAAATCGCCCGATGCAGGTTCGAGTCCTGTCGAGCGCGCCATGCTAATCTCCACCTCGGTCAAATCACTTTGATTTTGTTGACTTTGTCGAACAAGAAAGTGATCGCGTAGATCGTCAACGTGACGTAGTGAAACACGAAGAAGAATGACACGAAGAGAACCGCGTTGTAGGCGAAGGTGAAATGACCTGCGCCGGTAAGCGCGTTCGATAGATCAATACCCGCGGCGAACATATAGACCAGAACGTACGCAATCCCCAAGGAACAGAGGTAGCCGAACAACAGGCTCGCATACTGCCGAAGCGTCACCTGATGATAGAAATAATCATTATCAGCGTTGCTCCACAGGCGCAGTTGCGCCTCCGAGCCAGGAAGCTTTTCGTTCAGTCCAGTTGATTGGTATGTCGACAGAGCGGCGAGCGCCGCCAGATGGAAGGGGACGACGAACACCATGACCTGGAAAACGCTTGCCGAGAAATTCTTCAGAAAAGACGGCGCAAAGATGCTTGGGAAAGCGAGGTAAATCGCGAACACGCCAATGGCGGCTGTTCCCGGTAAAACGAATTCATAGACTCGCTTTGATTGAAAAAATCCACGATTGCCTGTGATGGCAATGAACTTGAAACAAGACAATAACTCTCGGAACCACCAGAACATCTGTGTCATTTCCAATGCTCAGGAGTCTGAAGGCACTTAGTCGCAAAGAGTTTGGTTGGGAGGTGGAAGGCACTATAGCACTCAGCTTCCTCCCCGTCATGTTCGGGCATAGTGACAATCTTGCAGTAGCGCATGTCGGCGTCGTCGAGATTCGCGATGTCGATCGTGGCTGTTGATACGCTTTCCAAATGATGGCCGCTGTCATCCACGAGTTCGACATTCAAGGACTCGAAAGAGATCACACTCAACGTCTGACGCACGTGATCGACGAGCCGCTTGACCTTCGAAAAATCACGAGTTGGAGCAATTCGGGCCTGCAACTGTACGTCGAGCCGCTGGACGGATGGCTCGTCGGCCTCGCCTCGAAATTTTGTTGAGCCCCGCGTGAGCTTGAATCCCCCAATACGCCCCTCCTCAAGGTCTTTCTTCAAATTGCCGTTCATCTGAGGGTGGAATCTGACTGTCGGCCGGTATGACACTGTTTCCGGCTTGTCAGCTTTGCGCCTTCTTTTCTTTTCGGCGACAAAGCGATCTGGATAATCCTCGCTGAAGCGCAGCAACAGCAAGGTAAGAAAGTCCTTTGCCAAAGTGCGGCCGATCCCACGGGTTTGTTGCATTACCATCCGGAAGCGACCCTGGTCGGCACCCGCGGCAATCTCCTGTTTGGAAATGATCAGATGACAGGATGCCCCTGGCACGTAACCGGGATCGTCCGGCTTCGACTGCTTCACCGTCCGGGACCGCGGGTTTACAAAGGCAGGGATAGCTCGTTTGGGATCTCCACGCACCAACAGAAGCGAGAGAGACTGAGAGGTATCCTCTAAATCGGCGATATAGATCGCATTTGTCGGATCGACCATCGAGTTCGCACTGAGAGCCGATCCAACTACGTACGCAATTGCGCTATCGTCTGCGTAATATTTCTTGCAGGCTTCAAACAATACGGTTCCCGGCACGACCGCATCCACAGCTGGATAGCGGCCCATCGCCATCTTCATCAAAACGACTTGCCCCGACATTTCTCACCCACCCCTTGGTGCAGTTATAGCACACCACAACCAAGCCGGCAGGCAAGCGAAAGTCTAGGAACATCATCCATTTACCCCCAAAAAGTGGACCACGTGCTGAAAAGCCTCTTCAAGGCGCTTGGCGCCGTCTCGCTACCCGCCCTACTGCAAACGACTGAAATAACCGGAAAAAAGACTCCACTAGGAAGCGCCATTCGGCCGTGCTCAGGCGACCAATGGCGGAGGCCGACAACCCGGCAGCATCCTTGCCGAGCAGCGCAGCCAGCGCCTCCGAGAAGTCGCCAGTCGAGACACCCTTCAGGTAAAGGATCGGCAGCAGCGTCTCGATCGACTTCGAACGGCGCATGTAGGGTGGCAGTATCGACGGAGAGAACCGGATGCGGTCGGGATCGGTGGCGTCCGCCTCGCGATCACGCACACGTGGCTGGCGGACAGCGACCGGACCGACACCGGTCATCACCTCGCGTTCCGGCAGGTGACCGTGGCGGACGACGCGCTGGTGGCCGTCCGCGGTCTTCAAATCGGCATGCTTGCCGAGAAAGTCCTCGACCTCGGCCTCGACCGCCTGGGCCAGAAGGGCACGTGCCGTTGCGCAAGACTTCTGTGAGTTGATCGGCGACGTTTCCTGGCAGAATCAGCTTGATGATGTTATCTTTGGACACGGCATATCGCTCCTTCGGTGGAGAAGTGGAGGCGTCAAGAACCCCCACGATATGCCGCTTTCCGATTCCCTCCGTCACCAACTTTCGGCGATAGCTCAGCGCTATTCCAACACTGTCGATGTGGCTGCCGTTCGAGAACTTTACGGCACAGTTCTGAACGAAGGTGCGAACAGAGGCATCCTCGTGACGACAAGCCATTTCGGGAGAGATGCACACGAGTGGGCAGCCAAGAAGCCGTTAACGTTGATCGACGGCCCAAACCTTTTGGCTCTTTTGACCAAGCACGGCTACAACTTCAAAATCGAACCTGCTGCATGACCACGTTGGCCCAGCTTGGCCGCTGTTAACCACACTTGATTTTACGAGGGCCAAATCGCTCCAAGAGGGGATGCCGTCGACGCCAACGCGATTACTTCACGACCAGCGAAACAGTAACAAGGACGCGCAGAACAAAGGGGCATCACCATGCAGGATGATGAAGAAGACCTCGTTTTGACTCACCATGATCAGAAGCTTTATGACGTAAAGATTGAACACATTGCCTCGGACAAATGGGGTCGGACTGCGCACCTAGCGGAGCCCTTTGGGTCGAAGATGGGCGTCTTCCGCTACGACGACCTTCTTCAAAAGGGGCGCGCTGAAAATCAGGGGTGTACAGTCTACAAAAAGGATTTCTGGCATTCCCACGGCTCCGCAGACATTGAGAAGTACAGGAAGCAGTACTCGAAGAAGCAGTACTCGAAGAAGCAGTACTCTCACAGGAACCCGTTTGCGATGGAAAGCGACACCAGTGAGGTTGATCATCTCGTCGGCTAAGGCTCCCAGAGGCCGGAGAGTTGGTGAAATCGCAGATAGAGCAGGCCTTTAGGATTAGTGCTCGCAACGCACATCCTGACAGCGGTGGTTCGCACGAGGATTTTCAGAGACTAGTGGCCGCCAAGGAAGCGCTGCTCAGGAACCGGGTGCGTGCATTCGGCTCGTATGCTACTGACGCGCCCGAAGTGGGCGACATCGACTTGGCGGTTGATTGGGAGCAACGCCATCCCGATAAGGACATCATTGAGCAGTTGTTGGCCCGTGCCGACGCCTCTGGAAGAGCCTCAAGACCTACATGGCTCGTTTGAACTACGGCGAAGTGGAGGTCGAGAGGCTGCTGAAGCCGAACGCGTTTTGGAGGACGTTCGCAGGGTCGCTGCGGAGCAAGGGGTTGGCTTTCAGGCGGCGTACTTCAAATCTGAAGCGGACAAGCACGACATAGCAGCAGGTAGGTGGCGCTTCTGGACCATGTTGGCTGCGGCTTTAGTGGCTTTGATCGCGGGGGCATCCTTATTCGTTTCAAAGATCGATTTGCTGAAGCCGCAGGATGCGTATGAAGCGATTCAGCTGCTCGCGGCAAAGCTCGTCATATTCACCACCGCTGGCTATCTTTTGATGCTTTGCGCGCGAAATTCGCTTGCCCACACGCATAATGGTATCGTGAACCGGCACCGACAAAACGCGCTTCTAACCTTTCAAGCCTTGGTGGATGCCGCGAAGGGCGAAGACAAAAAGGATATCGTGCTTACTCACGCTGCCGCTTGCATGTTCGCCCCGCAAGAAACTGGATTCACGAAGCACCAAACGGAAAGTGGAGCCAACATCGTTCAAATGCTCGGCAAGCTGCCGTCAGATAAAGCCGCTCGTGGGGTCTGAAGCCCGAACCATCGTCCAGCTGCTCGTGGGCACCACCACGGGTTCAGTTCGTCCTGAAAAGCAAGCGCCGCTGACGATCATCGGTTGCGTCTACACTCCAATCTCTTCGGAATTCCGAACATATTTGTTTCCTTTGGGTTTTGAAACGGCCCGCGAGTTCAATATCCCACAAGCCGCGCGGGATGCTCTCGCGTTTGTGTTCAATGGCCGGTTACAGGCTGCAAGGCAAAATGCGGCGAGCACTAGATGCTAAGTTCGGGACCGCTCCTACCGTGGTTGCCATTACCAAAATGCTTGCTGATTTGCCTGGCAAGCTTGGGACCACTGAGGAGCGGGAGTTTCTGACGCAAGCCCTCACGTGCTATCGGGCGGCTGCTTACAGGTCTTGCGATTGTGGATGACCTGGAACCTTGCTTTCGACCATTTAGTCCGATCGGTCGTGCAAGACGGCGGCAGGCTCGCTGCCTTTAACAATGCCATTGCCGCGAAATTTCCAAAGCGCGGTGGCTACCAAGTTACCACACAAGTGGAAAGCTTCGAGGAGTTTACGGAGGCAAAGGCGTGCTCACTGCAACACTCGTACTCAAAAGGATTACTCTAGTTTGGGTGTTCGCGGCAACAAATACAACTGATATGATGTTCAAATAGATTAGGAGGATGACGGATGCAAAAGATTGTCTTCCTGGCGTTGGCTATAGTGATTAGCACATCAGCAAGTGCTCAGATCGTCTCAAATTGCAATCCCTTAGCGCCCGGCGTGTCGTGCCCAGTAGGAACGAAATTTAAACAGCCAAGAAAAGTTCATCCGTATACCTGCATCGGCATTCAGGGATGTAATCCTGCCTGCGCAAGTTGTTACGCCGGAAACTGCTATTGCAGCACATGCTGCGTTTCGATTCGCTAAGGCGTGTACCAATAAGGGGGTACTATTCGCCTTCTCTGCGGCGCGATAACACTGGCGCATCTGAGGCTAGCTGCCGATGGAGCGACGGGTCTTCATTTTTGCACTTGCGATGCTCGCACCAGCGACGCGCGGCGCTTTTGCGCAGCAGTGGGCTGACAAAAGAAAATTGCGTCCGGCTACCTGTAAGCCAACGAATTCGTGCGCCTGCAATCCTCAAAGTCAGTGCTATTATGCGCCCGGCTGTGAAGGTCAAAAGAAGTGTGGCGTTGCTGTTCCTCCGGGCGGTTGCATAGTTTGCAAATGTGGTCGCCTTTGCGTCGATTGAAATAACCACGTCGAATCGGTTACTCGGAGCCTCCGTAGCTATCGAGGCGTGCGCAAGTCGTTGCGGTGGTAGCGGTGCGTGGTAGCAATGTCCCCGCAGTCAAGCTGATTTGCTCTTGTTTTTCAGTGCCTTCCTGCGGCGCCCTTCGTCTCCCGTAGGGAGCGCCAAGACGGGCGCTAGCCAAGTCCAGTCAAGGCACCGGGTTTTGATCCCGGCATTCCCCTGGTTCGAATCCAGGCGCGCTCTCCAGTTTTATCGTAGGCCTTCGGTAGGGTAGGGGCTGCTCCTCATAAGGGCGGGTAGGCTGGTTCGACCCCAGCGCCTGCGACCAACCGAAACGGCAGCGAGCATGTCACGGCTTCGCGCCTACCGTGATGTACAGGGTGTTCGGCTGAAAACCAGCAGAAGTAGTGTTCTGCTGGGACTGTTTGATGGTGATGATCTCCGCCTTCAGTCCGACCAAACTGAGAGCGGCGAGCAATTCGGCAGATAGGTCTGCGGGAATTGCAGTGCCTTCGAAAGTGGCGAGCGCAAGTCCCTTGTTCGACATAGTCCAATCGTTCTGCCGGACCGGAGTCCAGTTAGCGCGTGAAAATGATTGCGCAAGGTCATCAGCAAAGTCGGTGCTCTCGGGGTCGAAGAGCCGGGAAACGATCCCAATTGGCAGGTGCACCATCTTCGAAAGAGCATCTGCTAGTTTGGTCAGATTCTCGCCCGTGAGGCGACGCGGCGCAACTTTGGCCTCCAATGCGAGATTTGCGGCCTTCAGCGCTGCGGCCTGCTTCTCGAGCTCCGCTGCTCTGAGCAGTGCGCTTCCCGCCGACTTCCCGGCTTCGATGCCTTCCTTCTTCGCATCCGCAACTTTGCCCTCGACCGTCAGCTTGTAAGCCTCGTACTCCGTCTTCGTCTGCGCGTTCTCGTGTCTGGTCAGGATGACTACGCACGCTGTCGCGACTGCGACAGCGATAGCAACGAGGCCCGCCGCAAAGAGCGTAACCACCATGATTTGTTCCCAACCATGCAAGTCAAATCCGGCGATCACGCGGCTCACTCTCTTCGGCTGGAGTCCAGAATGGTATTTGGTGCTGCCCATGACGGTCATATAGCAGGCTGCATCGTCGATTGGGGAAGGATCTTGTTTGTTTTCTCCGGCTTTTCTGGCAGACGCCTGAGCTTCTACCGGCGTGAGCTGGAATGCACATTCAACCGAGCCGCTCTTCAAACCCACTGGCCGGCCGGGCAAGTTTGTCGTCGGCCACGCAATCCTCAATGGAGGACATCCCCCTGCGGTAGCTTAGAGGCCTAAAGCAATCGGCTGTGGACCGGTGATCGTCAGTTCAAATCTGGCCCCAGGGACCAATCACGGGAGTGTCGTCTAGTGGTAAGACCCCGGCTTCCAACACCGGTTATGTCGGCTCGATTCCGGCCGCTCCTGCCAATTCCTCGTCTGTCATGGCTCCGACGCGGCCGACCTCGCCGATGAATCTGAGCATGAACTCGTCGGCGTGCGAGCCGTCGCGATCGGGGCCGGCGCCGATTATCCCCGGCTTGTTCCGGTCCACCAACTCTGCCGGTTCTCTTCGTACCAGCGGTGAACCAGGTCCGCTTGCATGTCGCCGCGTGTCGCCATGGTCGCTCGACGCACCCATTAGGCGAGCTGCGCGGCTGGCTGGAGGCTGTCGCGCTCAAAGCGGGCGAAGCTCAAAGAAACTTTGCGGCAAGCCCAAGCCAGCACTGTGGACGACCGCAATGATGTAGTTGGCCGTTCTTGAGGAGCGAACGTGTTCAGCCTGGACCTTAATCCGATCGAGATAACATGGCCTGCCGGATAGGCGATCGGCCGATCGGCCTTGCGATCGAAGGCATAGATATGGAGGGGCGCTCCACGGCCGGTCGTCCGCCCCAGAGCTGAACAGTCTTGCTGCATCCTCGTAGGGATCGAGCACCGGCATCGTCTTGCCACCGATCAGCTTTGACCGTTGACTGCGCTTGCCGAGGAGGCGCTCAAGCACCGACACGGATGGAAGGCTGCTTGTCCCCCGTAATGCGCCAACCTCGAATGATCGAGCTCGATGGCCTGGCATCCGAAAATCTGCGCCTGCCGATAGAGCGGCAGGCGACTACGTCCTGCTCCGACACGGGCGTGCCGGCTTGCGTCCTCTAGGCATTGGCTTGGGAGGCATCGCACCCTTGGCCGGCTCAGCGAACAATTCGGACAAGTGAATACCCAAAATCGCGGCTATACGGTCCAGCAGATCAATGGTCGGGTTCTCTTTCGTCCGCTCAAGGCGCCCCATATATGAGCGGTCGATTCCGGCGTCATAGACCAATTGCTCTTGCGGAATGCCGCGCTCTACGCGGACCCGGCGCACATTCCAGGCCACAAGCGCACGAGGGTTCATGCGCAAAACGCAGCCATTCCGATGATTATGAAACCACTGGTTATAGCCGGACTATTACGATAAGCTCGCGCGAAAAGCAGTGGCTGTACTTCGCTAATTGCTTCAAGGAAGCACGTCACGGTGAGATGTCGACGTAACGTTTGTCGTCTTCGAATGTGTCGACCATCACAAGCGTTCTCCCGAGGAGATGGCTTGGCACTGGCGTGAGAGCAGTAGTGGCCGCTCAGAGGTACTACGAGCGTTTTCCGGGCATCGCGACCAGATAGGACAAACGTTCAACTGGAGCTCGAAAGAGAAACGAAACTTCTCAGTTGGCTGGGTCTAGCCAGGGCCTTCCACTAGCGCGAGCGGGCCCGGTCACCACGGGCACCCGTCCGGAAAGAGCAAGAACACCGTAGTTTCAGGGCAAATCCGCCATCAGTTCCCTATGACGGGCACAAAAGAGGAAAGCCACAGGATGGATCCACCAGGTCATTGTGAGCCAATCTGCGACCGCGCTGTTGGCGCGAAAGGGAGCTTGGCGCTGCGGCGATTCGGGTGGTACCAAACTGCTCACGATGTGGTTATCGTTGCTCGGATTCAGTAAATTTTTCAGCTTGGTAGGAGTTTCAGCTAGTGCCGGCCGAGCCGAAGATCGCAGAATTGGCGCCCAGCGTGCACGAGCTTACGTCATACGACGAGGAGCACGCCGTCACTTACATGCGACTTCTCGATGCCGAGGCTGACAAGGCAGATTGGCGCGAAATCGCGCGCATTGTGCTTGGACTTGACCCGACCGTTGAGCCGGATCGTGCGCGACGCACGTTCGAAAGCCATCTGGCTCGGGCCAAGTGGCTAGCGGGCCACGGCTATCGTGAGCTGCTGCGCGCCGGTTGGCCAAAGCAATGAATACGGCGGATGTCGGGGTCCGCAAAATATCCGGGCAATCGAAAAACTTGATCATTTCATCGATTAAGTGCGCCGTAAGGCGCGCACGCGCTAGGCTCGTAACCGGAAAGGGCCACAATCATCGGCTGCACTCCCGCCCGTGTGAAGATCATGCGGGGAAATTGTTCGATGCCGGATACCGACTGGAGATCTGAGGAAGCATACAGCGGCCTCAAGAAGGCAGAAGCTGCTGACCTTGCCTGGGAGTGGCTGCGCCGGGATCGCAAGTATCAAGAGGATTATGGGCGGTTATCCCGCCGCGAAAGTTCAAACCCAGCGCCGGACCAGTTCCGACGGAAGTGGGGGCTCTCGTTTTCCAGCTGATCCGCAAAAGACTTTCGACAAGCAAGCAGTCTTCTGGGCACCCGAGGTGCTGTCGACCGTACTCTCTGTGCGAGCGGCCGACGGTATGGCGCCCAAAAGCTGCCAGCTCGATTTCGCCAATCTGCCGGGCAGCGATCTTCGTCGCGCGCCCGACGGATGGCATGCGATCGTGCCGCTTGGCGGCAAGCAGCATCGCCTTTGGCTAAGCGAGCTTCCGGAGAGCGGATCTGCTGTCATCGTCGATCTGCCGCTTGATGCGAATTTCGAGCTTCGCTTGGCGGCCGCACGCCAACTATGGCTCGCCCTTGAGCGACGGCCGCTTGGAATGCCTCCTCTTGCTTTACCGGCTTTGAAGCAGCGCCGGCTGATCCTTGCGCTGCGCGCACTGGATGGATGGCAGGCGGGAAATAGCTATCGCCAAATCGCGCAAGGCCTGTTTGGAAGTCATCGTATTGCCGAGCGCGCCTGGAAAACAGACGATTTGCGCAGCCGAACCATTCGGCTTGTTAAGCTGGGGCGGCGCCTCATGCGCCTTGGCTGCCGCGCATTGCTCCACAAGGGTAGACGCAAGAATGACAGTTCATGAGCGGAGGACCATTGGCATACCCCCGTTGTGAGCCGCCTATTCTTCTACTGGTGCGATTGCGGACAGGATAAAATCTTTGCGTTCCGAATTCACTCTTTGGCCTCGGGACTGCTGCAACGGAAGAGGCGCTATCTGCGTAAGAGCTTGACGGCTCTTCTTGGATGGTTTTCTCAAATTGAGTTCTCGACTTGAATAGCGGGCAGTGCATCGAATTCCGCGGTACCGGATTGAGGGGCGTCTGCTAGGCATTATGCAGCCTGCGCAGGTGCTGCCTTCTTGCAAAGACGAGCCAGCCATCGGCAAAAAGAACGAGCGATCTCGGGATTCGCGCTGCGATCCACGGCATAGGCGCGATATTGCATGCCACTTTGAGCGCGGGAGCCGGGGACGATTTGCAAAGCGCCCCCTCGCACCAGATCACTGACGATGATTTCTGGTGCGACCAGAAGGCATGTTCCTGTCATAACTGCCGGCAGAGCAAGATAGTTGTGATCGTAACGCGCGCCCGCTTGTATGTCGTTTGAGGACAGATTCATGGCCCTCAGCCACGTCGGCAGAATGTCCGGACGAGATGTGATGTTAAGTATCGGCATCGATCGGACGATTGAGAGCTCTCTGCCGACGACCAGACTTGGTGGCCCCACGCATACCAGCTCCTCATTGTAGATTTCCCAGCTATCGGCAGGTTCGATGACCGAAAGATCGCGTGTAATCAATATGTCGAAGTCATCCGAAGATGTCGGCGGCGATAGCGAGCTGACGACGTCCACGATGACGCCGCCCGCTTCAGAAGAAAACGCCTGCAGATTTGGAATCAGAAGAGAGAAGCAAAGGTCGATAATGATGTGCGGACGACAATCCGATTGCCTCCTGCGCCCGCACGACGTCGCATTCTCTTCGCGGTGAAGCCGACCGTCTCGAGCGGTTCAGACACCGCGTTTGCGAATAACCTCCCGAACTCGGTCAAATCACTGCGCCGCCCACGCCGCTCGATGAGGTCAGCACCCAGATAGTCCCGCAGTACGGACAAATAGCGGCTGACTGAGCTCTGTGTTGTTCCCAAAGTGGTGGCGGCGCGCGTGACGCTGCCTTCGCGGGCGACGGTCACAAAAGCGCGGATGGCGTTTAAAGGAACTTCGTCGTCTTGAGCCGCCATTGTCTGCTCCGGCGCCAGAGTGAACATCCATCACATTACTCGATGTCCATAGGGGGATTCCCGCGTATAAAGGGTTGGCTGTGCATAAAATCCACATGGAGCGATTGATGCTGGTCCAGTACCGCAGAAGATCTGCGTCAACAGCTCGGTGCTGTAACGGGGGCTATGTCCTTTTGCGGCGTGCCGACCTCGGCTTGCGACCTTTAGGTAAGGTCGCGGGCGGCGGCGCACCCTTGGACGGCCGAACAAACAGCTCCGAGACAGGAACGCCGAGCGTCTCGGCCTGGCGATCGAGAAGATCGATTGTCGGGTTTGCCTGTTGGCGCTCAAGTCCGCTCATGTAGGAGCGGTCAACACCTGCATCGTAGGCCAATTTCTCTTGCGGAATACCGCGCTCGACGCGGATCCGGCGCACATTGTAAGCCACAAGCGCACGAGCTCTCATGCGCGGAAGCAGCCATTTCGATGGTCATCAAAACACTGGCTATAACCGACATAAAAGCGTCACAAAATCGGAAGTTCTCGATCGAACTGTTCGATGCGTGTCACCGAGTCATTCCCCGACGCTACTGGGCGGGCCCCACAAGCGCGGGTATACCGAATGTCTATCAATTTGCGGCGGGGCATGTTTTCCGGGCGCTGGCCGGAGCTCAGCCGTTCCGCTGCCCAATTGGGCGAAGAACCTCGAGGCGAGCAAAGCCGCCGACTGAGAAGGAGACGATGGTCCTGTTCAACAAAATCGAGTTGCAGCCCCGATGAACGAACCGGCCCAAACTTTGAGATCGCAGCGACAGCCGTTCGGGAAACGTTAGAGGGGTTTTCAGCCCTGCATCAGCGGGAACGCGCGTTTCAGCTGCCTTAGTCTCGTCCATTCTCTGAGGCCGAAGATCACCTGTACCGGTATAATATCTTTGTGGACGTTCTGGACGCTCCGATTAGCAATGATGCGGCGGAACGTGTGTCCCCTACCGGATCATGGTGCCCGCCTTCTTGTGGCCGCTCAGAGAGCGCAGTTGGGCTTCCGTCAGACCAGCATTGGCGCGCTCGACGTTACCGCCGTGCCGGATGCCCAATAAACTTCACGTTCTCGTCGATGCCCGCGAGCTGTCTGATTTTCGCGATGCTATGACGAAAGTAATCCGCCTTCCACGGAAGATGAACTTTGCGGGTTCGATCGAGTGTTTCGCGCGTCACGATGAGCGTGCCCAAGCGTGGAGTGTTGTCCATTCCCCAATCGGCTGTGCCAATCCATGCCCGCAAATGGCAAGCGTACTCTCAGCAAACGACTGAAGAGCACACAAGGCTTGCCGCGCTGCAGCAGCATTCTGTGCTCGCTCGCCTGTCTTTTTGTCCTGGACGATGAATTTTTTATTGTCTCGTTGATTCGGGTGGCCGATGGTGTAAGATACAACCTGTTGATGCACGTATTACTGATTGTTTTCTAGAGCGCCTACTATCCTGAGCTAAAGCGCTATTTTCCGCTGTGCGCCGAGGAAGCGGGAGCGGTTTGACAAAAGGGTTCGCGGTTCAAGACCTAAAACTGCATCGTCATCAGGGAGAAGTAGAATGACCGGGAGCGAAGGAGCGCCGGCTGCGATGCCGCGCGCAACGGTGTCTGCTGAACATCGGGCCATAACGGAGTTCCAGGGCGACTGGAACGTCACGCAGAAGCAGTGGATCGGGGCGAAGGGTGATACGCCGATCGTGAACTCTGGGACTTGCGTATCTCGTGTCTTAATGGATGGACTTGCGGTCATCCTTACGCTTGAGCTGCACGGGCCCACAGGGGATTTTCAAGGCGCTGGTCTGTTTACATGGAATCTGAGCAAGCGTCGTTACGAATCCGCCTGGATTGATAATCTCAGTCACGATGGTCTCATGAGCATGCATGGCCAACCCACGCGCTCAGTCAATGCGGCCATTGTGGATGCAGCCGGCCGACCTTCCATAACCGAGCGTGTTTGGCAGTCGCAGCCCGCCGACGTCAGCTTCTTGGGGCCCGCAGGGAGCTCGCTCGCTGCAGCGAAATCCACAAGCGAGCAGCAAGCAGCCGGCATTCCTCTCAGTTTGAAGGAGAACCGCATTTCGAACGATGAGTGGATACTGACGTTTTCAGCCAACGTGAACGGGAAAGAGACTGTCGTAATGGAGAACCATTACACCCGTGCCGGGCCCCGCGGCCCATCGATACATGACACGGCTGCTTCAGCTTTTGTACCGCAAGCAAGCCTTGGTGGGGCAAGCCAAGCGGCAATGTCGCATCCCGCCGCACTATCGCATCCGGCTGCCATATCGCACCCTGCTGCACTGTCGCATCCTGGAGCGCTATCGCACACGGCTGCATTCTCGCATCCGGCGGCACTGTCTCATCCTGGAGCGTTGTCACACCCGGCTGCATTGTCGCATCCGGGTGCGCTATCCCACCCAGGCGCGTTGTCGCATCCGCCAGCCTTATCGCATCCAGGTAGCGTGAGATAACGTCGCGTGAGCAGACATGACAGCCCAATCGCCAGCAGCGTGGTTGGACGACACTGTCTTCCGACCACGAAGGGAGACAAGCGGACGGGTTGAGATTAGACTCAAGTCTAGACTGGTCTCCTCTCTATCGGATCATAGCGGTCAGCCGCATGACGCCGCTGTCCTAGCAGCGGCCGCTTTGATGATGTGCCGGTATGGCATGGGCGAGGAGGGGGCCGTTCTGACGCAGGCCGGCGGATGCGCGAGCGGCTCTCTCATCCATGTGAGGCCAGTGCTTTCTCCGGGGAAAACTGTCAGGCAGTTGATCAAGTCGATCGCCGAGCAGATGGTCGACGCGGGGGCTGCCGGGCAGCGCATGCCGCCTTTCGCAGGAGGCGGCCTTTGCCACAACATCGATGTCTTAGACCCGGACTGCCACCGATGCCTTGTTTTCTGGCTTGGGAGCAATGCTGTCGAGGAAAAAGAACGGGATATCCGTCGCGCGATCGCGGATGGATGGGCGACGATCATATTCGCGCTGGGCGAAGGGCCCGCTGGGCTTTCGCTTCGGCTCGAATATCGAGCCGACCTGCTAAGCAGGCGGTTGGCGCGGCAAGTTGCGAACCATCTCTTGCGGGCGATGCTCGACATGGAGCGCAATCTCGATCTGCCGGTTGAACGTTGTCAGATACTGTCGGCGAACGAACGACGACGGCTGCTACACTGGGCACGCGGTCCCGAGCGGCAATATCCGCTTGAAGGAGGGCTGAAGGCACTGTTCGAAGCGCGCGTGCGCGATCGACCTGAAACAGTCGCGCTCATGGATGAGGAGGTCGAGAGTGAAACGAGATCCATAACCTATCGTGAGCTGAACAGCTTAGCCAACGATATTAGCAGAAAAATGCTGAGCGCGGGCGTGGCGCCAGGGGATGTCGTTGCAATAAAAATGAGCCGCTCGATCAACTACGTCGGCGCACTCATTGCGGCCATAAAAGTGAGCGCCGTCGTTCTGCCTATCGACGAAAGCTATCCGGACGACTACGTCCGACGCATGGTTCAGGAGACCGCGACCGTCGCGATATGTGTATCGCCGAAGGATGCAGAACGCGCCGTCGCATTCTCACCCAGCGTGAAGACGGTTCCGGTCGATTGGCAAGGCAAGCGGTTGGCACGCGAGGCGTCTGAGCCAATCTCCGCGCCCAGCCAAATGCGAGAAGCGAGTTCGGGTGACGCGGCGCTGCACCAGGAGGAGTCAAGCGGGTCTTCCGACTGCAGCGTCCCCACTTCCAGCGGGTATGATGAGGCCAACTCGCGCTTCCTGATCATGTATACCTCCGGATCGACAGGAAGGCCGAAAGGGGTGGTGCACTGCCAGCGTCAGGTCCTCAATCGGCTGTACTGGATGTGGGAGACCTACCCGATCGCAGCTGACGAGTTGTTCTGTCAGCGCAGCCCTGTAAGCGTCATGCCGTCAGTGTGGGAATTTCTGGGCGGGCTGCTCTGGGGCGTGCCGACCGTTCTTGCGCCCGCGTCGGTCACGCGGAATCCCGCCCTTCTGGCGGGATTCATCGCCAGGCATCGGCCGACCCGTTTTACCATTTTGCCGTCCCTGCTCATGCGGCTGTTGGAGCGAGACAGCGTCAGTTGCGAGCTGGCATCGCTGCGCCTCGTTACGATCGGCGGCGAGATGTTCTCGCCCGAGCTCTATTGTGCATTTCGCGAGCGGCTTCCCTCATGCCTTTTTGTCGAGGACTACGGCTGCACCGAGGTCAATACGATCTGGCACTATGCGTTGGGATCGCAAGAGAAGCAGGTCAGCGCCCTGCCCGGCGGGCGGCCGATCTCAAATCTCAGCGTCTACATCGTTGATCGATTTGGGCAACTGGCGCCCCGCGGTGCAATCGGCGAGCTGGCTGTCGCCGGAGGCTCTCTTGCGGTCGACTATGTCGACGCGCCCGATGAATACGCGAAGCGCTTCATCGTCAATCACATTGATCAGTCCGCCGGACCGCTTCTCTATCAGCCCGGCGATCTCGGTTTCGTCGAGCCGGCCGGGTCGATCAAGTTGGCGGGCCGGGCCGATCATCAATTGAAGGTCCGCGGGATGCGTGTCGAGCCTTCCGAGCTCGAGACCGTGATGCTTCAGCACGAGGCTGTGGCGGAGTGCTGCGCCGTCTCCCGCAGCGACGACCGCGAGGGTGGCGAACTTGTGCTCTTCCTTGTGCCTCGTGGCAGTGCGCGCGTGTCGGCCACGGAGTGCCGCTCATATCTGGCAGAACGCCTGCCGTCCTTTATGATTCCGACACGGGTCCTGATCAGGGACCGTCTGCCGACCACACTGAGCGGCAAGCGCGACCGAAGAGCCTTGACCGTCGCCGCGACCACCGCATTGGTGGAATCCGACGATTCGGCGGACCCTGCACTGATCCGCTCGCTGTTGGCTGAAGTCCTGGGACAGGATCCGGCCGACATCGAGGACAACGTGCAATTCCAGATGCTCGGCCTGGACTCGTTGCGCCTCCTCACATTCGCGGAGCGGCTGTGTGGCCTTGGCCTGCCGGTCAGCGCAGCCACGCTATTTGACCATTGCTGCATGAGCGCGCTGGTGCGGCATCTTCGAAACTACCAGCCCCTACCGGGCAAGGTGCACAAGGTGCAAGTGGGGCGGGCCTCGCGGCTCGAGGATATGCCGAGAGCGCCTCTCGTGACTGGCCGAGACAGCGACATCGCCGTGATTGGCATGGCAGGCCGGTTTCCCGGCGCCGAGACGGTGGATGAGCTGTGGTCAAATCTCGCCGAGGGCCGCGATAGCGTGACTGAGATACCCGCCGAACGCTGGCGGATTGCCGATCACTACGATGCCGATGCAGCCGTTCCCAACAGGTCGCTCAGCAAGTGGGGCGCCTTGTTATTAGGCGTTGAGGAGTTCGATCCGCTGCTGTTTCGGATATCGCCGGCCGATGCAGCATTGATGGATCCACAACTCCGGATCGGCCTGCAGGAAGCGTGGCGCGCATTTGAGGATGCGGGATACTCACCTGCTGCCCTGGAGGACATGTCGGTCGGTATCTTTGCGGGCTTGCGCAAAGGGGACTTCGAAACCCTTCTCGATCGCACCAAGCTGGCTCCCGACAAGGCTACGATCCTAGGCAATGATCCCTCCATGTTCGCGGCTCGCCTGGCGCTTCGCATGAACCTGAAGGGGCCGAGCCTCACGATCGACTCCGCCTGTTCGTCGTCGCTATCAGCGGTGCACCTTGCCTGCCGTAACCTGCTCGAGGGAGAATGCGAGCTTGCGATCGCGGGCGGTGCATGCATCATCATGTCCGTCGATCATTACATTGCGACCAGCAAGCTCGGCATATTCTCCCCGACGGGCAAATGCCGTGCCTTCGACGCGGCCGCCGACGGGTTCGTGCAGGGCGAGGGAGCTGCGTTCGTAGTCCTCAAGCAGCTGGAGCACGCCCGCCGCGACGGAGACAATATCCACGCCGTCATCAAGGGCTCCGCCCTTGGCCATGACGGTCGTACGAACGGGTTGGGCGTGCCCAGCGCGCGGGCCCAAGCCGACGTGCAGCGTCAGGTTTATAATCGCTACGATATCGATCCCCGCACGATCACGCTCGTCGAGGCGCACGGTACCGGAACGCCCATCGGAGATCAGATCGAGATCGAGGCCCTGGCGCGATCGATCGGCGACGAGACGGGAACGCGCGCTCCGTGCGCAGTCGGATCAATCAAGACGAATATCGGCCACTTGACCGCCGCCGCCGGTGTTGTGGGCCTGATCAAGACGATCCTTTGCCTGAGACACCGTCAGATTCCGCCGAGCCTGAATTTTTTGCAGCCCAATCCGTCCATCCCCTTCTCTGATACCCCGTTCTATGTCTCGGACCGGCTTCACGACTGGTTGCCGCCCGCGGGTGTGCCGCGCCGCGCGGCCATCAATTCCTTCGGGCTGAGCGGCACGAACGTCCATTGCGTGGTGGAAGAAGCACCGGAGCCGCCCGATCGCGATCGAAGCGATGCTCCGGCGCATCTGATCCTGCTCAGTGCGCAGACGCCGGACTCCCTGGCGCGGCAGGCATCTGCGTTGCGGGAGTTTGTCGGCGCGCACGGACCCAGCCTCGAACTCCGCGATGTGGCTTACACCCTGCTAGTCGGTCGCGAACGGCTGCCCTGCCTGCGGACCATCATTGCCGCCGACTGCCGTGAGCTTGAACGACTTCTGCTCCCCGATAGCAATTCCGGTCCGGACGACGGTTGCAGCGTGCCTCCAGTCAGTGTCGATGAGGCGACGCTGGTTACGCGGAGTGAGCGCATCGTTTCGGAGCTCCGCTCCGGCAGGCCGTCGGCGGAACGGTATCGTGAATGCCTTGTCGAACTGGCGACGCTCATTCAGCGCGGCCTGCGCCCCGATCGGATCGATCTGTATCCGCCGGAGACGGCGCGGCGGATTTCGCTGCCGACTTATTGTTTCGAACGGCAGCCCTGCTGGCCGGCCCGCGAACTTCTGCTGAACCCGCAGCCTGCATTGTCCGCTGCATCGGATCGGCAAGGCGCCGCCTCGACGCACTCGCTTCCGCTGGGCGAGGTCCAGGACGACGGCGAGCTGTTGGACCACATCCGGCACGAGGTCGGGAGTCTCCTCGATATTCCGGCATCATCGATTGATGCGGCGGCCGGTCTCGACGCGTACGGCTATGACTCGATGGCGGCCGTCGACCTGAAGGCGAGGCTTGAGGCAAGGCTCGGCCGCGAGATCCCGATTGCGCTGCTGGTCGACGCGCCGTCGCTCAATGAGCTGGCCGATCGGCTCGCGTGGAGCGCGCCGGGTGAAGCGGGCAGCCGTCCGGCGGCGCTAGCCGAACAAGACAGAGCCGCGACGGCTGCTGACGAACAGTCTGAAGAATTCGCGCTTACCCCGGTTCAGGCCGGATACTTGTTTGGCCGCATGGCGGATGGCGTCGGTGCCCATACCTATCTCGAATTCGAGATGGAAACGCTCGATGTCGCGCGGCTCTCGCGTGCGTGGAACCGGCTGGTCGAGCGCCATCCAATGCTGCGGGCGGAAATCACGCCCTCCGGACGGCAGCGTGTACTTCCGCGGGTGCCGGTCTACGAAATGGCTGCGCACCATCTCCGCGACGAGCGCGAACTCGGTCCGCATCTTCGGAAGATGCGAGCCAGGCTTGCGAATCGCCTCTATGATCTAGGGCGCTGGCCCTTGTTTGCGATCGAAGCGACGATCTGTGCGTACCGTTCAGCCATTGTCCATGTGAGCATGGACTCCTCGATTGCGGACTGGGCTAGCGCCGACATCATCTACCGCGAGTGGCATGCGCTCTATCAACGGCCCGAAATCGAACTGTCGCCGCTCGAAATGACGTTCCGCGACTACTGTTCGCAACTGGCGGTATTTCGCGCGTCGCAAGACGGCCGTCGTCAAGCCAAATACTGGCGCGACAAGCTCGAGGCCTGTCCGAATAGTCCCGACTTGGGCGCGGCGGCGGCGCCGACGGGAACCGGGCCGACGCGCTTCCAGCGCAGCTCGGCCGTCGTCGAGGCGGATGAATGGGCCTCGCTGAAGCAGCGCGCTGCGGCTATCGGCGTGTTTCCGACCAATCTCGTGTTGGCTTGCCTTGCGCAGACGCTTGCGCCGCAGCAGGGCGATGTGCCTTTCGCGATCGTTCAGACACACGCTCACCGGCGTTCGTTCAGCGAGCAGATTGGATCGATCGTCGGGCCGTTCACAAGCACGAGCGTCGTCATCGCTGAGCAGATCACGGGCCGCCCGCTCGAGGACGTTGCCGCGCGTATGAATGCGCAGGCGACCGCGGACCTTCAGAACCGGGACGTGTGTGCAGCAAGCGTTCTGGGCGACATCGCGCGGGAGACGGGCCATCGTCCAAGGCTAGCGGTGGTGTTTACGCCGCGCCTGGGTATTGGCCGGCGCGCCGAGCCGTCGGCCCCGAGCTGGCTGGACCATGTATCCTACGCAAGGGCGCAGACGCCCGGCATCGCGCTCGAATGCAGGGTGAGCGAGGCTGCCGAGCGCCTTCAGATCTGCTGGGACATTGCCGAGAGCAGCTTGCCGGTCGATCGAGCGGCGACGCTGTTGGAAGATTTTCGCTTGCGGCTGAAGGCTGCCGCGGCTTCGCCGCGCAGGACCGCTGGCGCTGTTCCCGAGACGGCTCACTTGACCGCACTGCAGCGCGCCTATCTGGCCGAGGCGGTTCGTGTCGATAAGCGGCCATGGGCCGAGGGGACTGTCTATCAGGAATTCGAAGTCGGGCATTTTGACCTTGGCCGTTTTCGTCAGGCGCTGCGGCGCCTCACGGACCTGGAGCCCACGCTGACGGCGGAGCTCTCCGAAAAAGGCGCGTTGCGGCTCAATCGGGACAGATGCGTTACGCTGACTGTCAACGATCTGGTGCTTGCCAGGGACTCTTCGACACGGCTCGCCAACATCCGAACTCGGATGCTGGCTACCCAGGCTGCGAACACCCGCATCCGTGCGCAGGTCTCGCTTCTGGGCGGGGCCAGGGCACGCGTTCATCTGGCGGTCGACATGATCATCGCCGATGGCTTCAGCACCCTGCTTCTCTATGTCAAGCTGTTTCAACTCTATCGACAGGCCCATGTCGATGGGTCTCTCGTGCAAAGCGCGCCGGCGCCAGCGGCAGGTCGCGCGCCATCGGACCCCGTCCATTGGGAACAGCGCCTCCTAGATGTCCCGCCTGGACCGAAGCTGCCGCGTCCGAAGCCCCATGCAGCCGGCGGCCTTGATGCGGAGCTTCCGGTGGCGCGTCTGGCGACGGATCTGGATATATGGGAGGGCCTGCGTGAGCGCGCAGCGCAGCGCTCGCTGCTGCCCGACAGCGTTCTGATCGCTGCCCTGAATCTGGTATTGGCCGGGTGGAATGAGGCTGATCGTGCCTTCAAGACGATCTTGGCGCTGACCTCGAGGCATCTTGTTGCTCCCGCTGCTCCTTTGGCCATTGCCGACTTCACCGCTCTGTCGTGGGTCTCCGAACCGGTGGGCGAGCGCAGCTTTGCCCAGCGCGCGGCGGAGGTGCAGGAGCTGATTGCCGCCGATTTGCAGCATCGCGGATCATTTCCGATGGAGGCAATGAGCAGGTTGGGTCAAGGCGCGCTCGCCCAGGACAGGTCGCAGCACTGCGTGGTCTATACGGGCGCTCTCAGCGAGCCGCCGCTTCGCTGGCCTCAAAATATCAAGCTCGGATATGGTACAGCGCTGACGCCGGGCGTTGATCTCGATTGCTTCGTGCACAATCTGGACGGACGCTTGACCGTTCATTGGGACTATCGGCGCGCCGCAATCGCGGAAGCGGCGATAGCCGCAATGTTCGATGCTTACGTCACGCTGCTTGAACGGCTTGCCACCGACGATCTCGCATGGGGCGCCATCCAGTCCTCCTTCAAGCCCCCCTTTGTGGAAGTGGTTGGCAGGGTTCGGCAAGGGTGGATGCGGCGATGACAGAGGCGGAAGTTGTCAGCACCGACGAAGCGCCGGTCAAGCGGATGCTGATGAAATGGAATGACACGGCCCGCCCCTATGCCGGTGACGTGCGCCTGGAGAGTCTGATAGAAGCCCGGGCAGCGTCCCACCCCCACGACATCGCCGCCGTGTCCGAAGATGGCGAGCTTACATTCGCCAGCCTGGACCGGCTTGCAAACAAGCTCGCAAATCACCTGCTTGCGGCAGGTGTCGGCAGGGGCGACTATGTCATCATTTGCCTCGAGCGAACCAACGCTTTCCTGATTAGCGTTCTGGCCGTGCTGAAGACGGGCGCAGCGTTCATTCCGATCGAGATCGAAGAGCCGCCGTCCCGGATTGCCGAAATTGCCACCGCCGATGGGGTGGCCTTTGCAGTAATTGAGCAGGGCGTTGCCGGCTCTTTCGAGGCGCTGGGACTCTACACGATCGTGCTGGACCTACAGCAGCTTGAGCAATCGCAGCTTTCGGAAGCGCGACCGCGCGCAAGCCTGACGTCCGACGATCCCGCTTATGGAATCCCGACATCGGGCAGCAGCGGCGTGCCCAAGACCGTGGTCGTTGCGCATAGACCCCTGGTTAATCTCATTGAATGGACCGCCCTGACCTTCGGAATAGGTCCTGGGGACACTGGCCTATGGGTCAGCCCCGCCTCCTTTGACCTTTCGATTTTCGATCTGTTGGGCTTGCCTGCGCTCGGCGCGAGCGTTCGAATCGTGCCGCGTGACAAACGGAAGGATCCCATCGCCTGCGCCGAGATGCTGCAGCGCGAGCCGATCAGTTTCTGGAACTCGACGCCGGCCTTGCTGCAAACACTCGTTCCATTTCTTCCCCAGCAAGATGGTGCGAGCAGCGTCTGCAAACTGAGGCTGGTGTTCCTCAGCGGCGACTGGATACCCTTGAGCCTGCCCGAGCAGTTGCGCTCGGCCCTCCCCAAGGCACAGGTCGTCTCGCTCGGGGGCGCGACCGAGGCGACGATATGGTCGAACTACTTTCCGGTTCGCGACATCGACCCGACATGGACGAGCATTCCGTACGGGCGGCCGATCCAGAATGCCCGCTATTACATTCTCGGAGAGGATCTCGCGGTGTGCGACGTCAATGTCGCCGGCGAGCTCTATATAGCCGGCGATTGCCTGGCAGAGGGCTATCTCGGCGATGCCGAACTGACCGCGTCCCGTTTCGTTCCGGACCCGTTCGCCGGCGGTGCCGAGCGCATGTATCGCACCGGCGATGCCGCGCGCTGGTGGCCTGATGGCATGATCGAATTGTTAGGGCGGCTCGACAACCAGATCAATGTCCGTGGCTATCGCGTCGACCTTGGCGAGGTCGAGGCTGCGCTGCGGCGATGCGGCCTGTCGCAGGCCGTGGCCGTCGCAGTTCAGGGAACGGCTGGCACCAGTCGTATCGTCGCGGCCGGAGTGCCACGACAGCAGACTTCTGCAAATCCGACCGAGTTGCGCGCCGCACTGACGCGTCTGCTGCCGACCTACATGATTCCCGACAACATCCGGCTGATCGAATCGATTCCGTTGACGGCCAACGGCAAGCTCGATCGCCGGGCAGTCGCGCGGCTGTTTGCCGATTCCGAACCGTCTCTACCGGATCATGATCGTAGCGCCGCTGCGGCGCGCAGCACCCTCACGGCCGCGACGCTTGACGCGTTTCTCCGCGGCGAGATCAAGACGCTGCGACCGGACC
This sequence comes from Bradyrhizobium sp. ISRA442, assembly GCF_038085055.1. Classification (NCBI taxonomy): domain Bacteria; kingdom Pseudomonadati; phylum Pseudomonadota; class Alphaproteobacteria; order Hyphomicrobiales; family Nitrobacteraceae; genus Bradyrhizobium; species Bradyrhizobium sp. ISRA442. Next base: position 382,829 of record NZ_JALGCN010000006.1, on the reverse strand, counting down.
TTCCGGACCACGTTGCAGGCGATCGTCCGCTCGGCGAAATCGGGCTGGGGTCTCTCGAATTTGCGCTGCTCTCGGGGCGCCTGTTCACGGTGTTCGGAATCCGGATGAGTCCGGTCGAATTCTACCGGGGTGGAACGCTGTCCGCGGTGGCAGCGATTGCGAGCGCGCTGGCGCCCGAGCCGGTCGTAGCGCCTCCGACTGCATCCGATCCGATCAAGGCAGAAGCGGTCGGCACGGATCGAAAAGCAGGCGCTGCTGCGATCGTCGGCATGAGCTGCCGCGTCGCCGGCCTGGAGAATCTTCACGAGTTCTGGGAAGCCGTTCGGTCCGGCCGCGACTGCCTGACGGCCTCGTCCGAGGATGGTGGACGGCCGCAGCAGCGCGGTCGCGCCGGAAGGGGCGGCTTCCTGAAGCATATCGCCGCATTCGACGCCAAGTTCTTTGGCATCACCCCGCGCGAGGCAGAAGTGATGGATCCGCGCCAGCGGTTGCTGCTCGAGTCCGCGTGGACGGCAATCGAACATGCGGGCGAGGATCCGAGCGCGCTGGCGGGCTCACGCACCGGCGTGTTCGTGGGCGCAACCGGCGATGACTTCTCGAGGCTCGCCCACCGGGACAGCGACAATTTGACCGGGCACACTCTGACCGGCATCGCCCCCTCGTTATTGGCTAACCGGATCTCCTTTGCATTCGACCTTCGGGGGCCGAGCGAGGTGGTGGACACCGCCTGTTCGAGCTCCCTCGTCGCTCTTCATCGGGCGATCCGCGCGATCGCGAGCGGCGATTGCGAGGCGGCGATTGTCGGCGGTGTCAGCCTGATGCTGGACGACGCGACCGATCTTTCGCTCCAGCGCCTCGGCATGCTCTCCCCGGACGGGGCCTGCAAGACATTCGATGCGAACGCCAACGGATACGCGCGCGGCGAGGGCGTTGCGGTCATCTACCTAAAGCGGGTCGATGCTGCTCAGGCGCGGGCCAACTGCATCTACGGGATCGTTCTCGGCTCGGCCGTCAACCATAATGGCCGCAGCGCGTCGCTGACGGCTCCCACGCCGGAAGCCCAGAAGGACGTCATCGTTCAGGCGTACCGTCAGGCCGCCATCGATCCGCGAACCGTCGGGCTCATCGAAGCGCACGGCACGGGCACCGTTCTTGGTGATCCAATCGAGACGCGCGCGCTGGTCGACGCGTTTGCCGAGCTCTATCGGGAGCATGGGCTCGAAGGCGGCGAACGGCACTGCGCGCTGAGCGCCGTCAAGGCGAATGTCGGCCATCTCGAAGCCGCTGCCGGATTGGTCGGTCTTGTGAAGGCTGTTCTTGCCGCGCGTTTCTCCGTGGTGCCGCCTATTGCGCATTTCAAGCGGTTGAACGGCTACATCGATCTTGCAGGCTCGCCGTTCTATATCGCAGGTGACGGCGGCACCTGGCCGGTCAAGGCGGCCGATCCCGACACGCCCCGGCGAGCGGGCGTCAGCTCTTTCGGCTTCGGCGGGACCAATGTGCACGTCGTGCTGGAGTGTCCGCCGCCTTCGTCTCCCGCGCCGGTCGATGCGATTCCGCCACAAGCAATCTTCGTTTCCGCACAAGATGCCGGAACGCTTCGTGTCTACGCCGAGATCCATGCGAGTTATTTTGCAGAGCTGATCAAGACGGGCACAGGAAGCGGTCGGCTGATCGACATCGGTTTCACGTCGCTGAAAGGCCGTCCGACTTTCAAGCATCGGCTGGTATGCATCGTCGATACCCTCGAACAGGCATGCGAGACGTTCCGCAGCATGATCGGCGCTGCAGATCTCGAGCGTGTCTGGAATGCCGCCGAGGGCGCGGAGTGGCTGGCGGAGACAGCGCGGGCCTGGGTGGCAGGCAAGGCGGCGGATTTGCGTGTCCTGGAGAGCCGCATGGGGTGGGGTGGCGCCAGTCGCACGGCAATCCCGACCTATCCGTTCTTACGCACGGTACACTGGCCGGCGTGGGCGCCGCGCGCACCAGAGCGAGCCAAGGGAAAGGGACAATCCGAGGCCGCGCTGGCGCCGTTCGCGGCGCTGATAGCCGACCACAGGATCGAAGGGCGCGTCCTGATTCCCGGCGCCGTTTTCATCCATTTGCTGGCGGACCTGACCCGCTGGTTGACCGGAGCGGACGCGATCAGGCTCGAGCGTATCAAGTTCCTTGGCAACATCGCCTCCGATGACGTTCCGGCAGCCTTGAACCTGAGATGGGAAGAGAGCGAGAGCGGCTACACATTAGCGGTGCGCGCCAAAGCCGACGGCCCACCGCTGTGCCAAGCCGTTGGCGCAGAGGCCAAACCGAACTCTGTCGAATATGCGCTTCCGACTCTGCCGCCGATCCTTTGCCGGGCCGAAACCGTCTACGCGAGCCTGCGCGCCCATCAGGTCGAGCTCGGCCCGACGCTGCGCGCCGTCCTGAAAGCGTCATGCGACCGGGAGCATTGCGTGGCAACTCTATCGCTCCCGGCGGCGTCGGCCGCTCCAGCAATCCTGGATGGCGCCTTTCAGGCGGCGCTGTACTGGCAGCTCGAATCCGGTCAGCCGGAGGCCCTGCCCATTCCCTTGTCAATCGACACGCTCACGATCCATGGGCCACTTCCGCAGAGCGCGACGGCGATCGTTTCCGCTGCTGACGGCGGCGAGGCTGCACCCCGCATCACCAATCTCACGCTGCTTGACAGGGATGGACGCTGTTGTGTCCGGGTCGAAGGCTTTGCCGCGGTGCTCCGCTCTGCGGCCCCGAAGCCCGTCGTGTTTGCCAAAACACTCGGCAATGTGTCGCTGGTGCTTTCCCCATTGGAACGGGAAGTCCGGTCGGACGTGCCCTTGCTTGTGTGTGGCTGCGGCGGATTGGCCGACCGCCTGAAGGCGCGTGGCGTGGCGACGCGCTACCAACCATTGGACGACGCCACGACAGAGGAAGGCGATTGGGCGCGCCTGCTGGGCGGCCTGGAGGGCGATCGCGATCACGCGGCGCTGACCATCATCCTCGAGACCGGTCTGGCCAGCTGGAACATTGACCTTGCGAGGCTCGCCGCGCTTGCCAGGGCGATCGCGCGAAGGCGAGAGCGTAGCCCAGTGCAGCTGCTCGCAGCACGATTGGTGGCGTCCGACGGCGACCAGGACAGGTCGATCGAAGCCGCCATCGGGGCATTCGCTCGCTGCCTTCGGATAGAAGAGCCGACGCTGATGGTTTCCGTCGTGGGGCTTCGCACCCCGCGGGGCGGCGATTGGTCGGATCCGGATGTTGCCAACGCTGTTCTGCGTGTCGTTTCGAGCCCATCGCTACCGCCGGAAGTCGTGGTCGATTGCCGGGACGGCCAGCTCCTCATCCCTTATGTTGAGCGGATCGAGCCGGCGGCATTGTCGCAGTCTCCGTTCCGCCCCGGCGCCGTCTATGTCGTGACCGGCGGTCTCGGGGGCCTGGGTCGCCTGATCGCGCGCGACCTCGCCGGCCGCTTTGGCGCCCGGCTGATGCTATGCGGCCGCTCATCGCGCGAGCAGGCTGAGCCGCGGCTCGCGTCGCTGCGTCGTCCCGGCGCAGAGATCGAATACCTGCAGGCGGATGTGACGGTTCGCGACGAGGTGCGGACGCTGATCGATCGCACGCGTTCCCGCTTTGGCCGCATCGACGGCGTCTTCCACGCCGCCGGCGTTCTGCGGGACGGACTGGTCTTGCGGCTGGCTGCGGACGATCTTGCCAATGTCGTGCGCCCGAAGCTGCTCGGCGCCCGATATCTCGACCTCGAAACACGGGACGATGCGCTGGACTTCTTTGTGTTGTTTTCGTCACTGGCGGCGAGCATCGGTAACGCCGGTCAAAGTGGCTATGCCTTCGCCAACGCTTGGCTCGAAGGCTTCGCGGGCCTCCGCGCGGCGATGGTGCGCAAAGGCCAGCGCAGCGGACGCACCCTCGCCGTCGGCTGGGGGCCGTGGCGTGACGGAGGCATGAAAATCCCGCCGCGCATGCTTGATCGCCTCAGGGAGCGCGAGGGGCTCGGTGAACTCCAGACCGCGACAGGCCTCGCCGCTCTCGAATGGGCGCTCATGGCCGATAGAGAAAATTTGCTCGTCGTCGGCGGTGATGCCGAAGCGCTCGGCAAGTGGGTTCCGCAGCGCTTCCGGTCGGCGATGCCGGAGTCCACTGCAGAACTTGCCAAAGGCGGGGCTGAAACGATGCGCAACGAAGAGCTTTATAGCAACGCCAAGACCGCAATCGTCGACGCGATTGCCGCTGAGTCCAAACTGCGTCCCGACGAGATCAACGCCGACACCCGCTTTGAGCAATACGGCATCGACTCCGTCATCATCATGGCCGTCACCGAACGGCTGGAGCGCACCTTCGGGCTTCTGCCAAAGACCTTGTTCTTCGAACACCAGACCGTGCAGTCGCTGTCCGAGCATTTGGCGGAGAATTACCCGGACAAGCTTGCTCCGCCGCGTAACGAAGCGGACGGGGCGTCTTCCCGAAGCCATCGAAATTCCTCGCAGTCCGCCCGCCTGACCGAGGATCAGGCGAAGGCGAAGCTCGCCCGTCCAGCACCGGTCGATAACGACGATATTGCCATTATCGGCATGAGCGGACGCTTTCCGGACGCCGATGATTTGGACGGGTTCTGGCGAAATCTTCGGGAAGGACGGGATTCCGTTTCGGAAGTGCCGGCTGACCGATGGGACCACCGGCTTGTCGTGTCGCCGGGCGACGCCAGCGTCGGCCCCGCTTCCGGCTTCCGATGGGGCGCCTTCATCCAGGATGCCTTCGCGTTCGATCCGATGTTCTTCCGGATGTCCAAGCGCGAAGCCGACATGATCGATCCGCAGGAACGTCTGTTCCTCATGAGCGCCTACCACTGTCTGGAGGACGCGGGATATCCGTCGTCTTCGGTCGCCGGCTCCGAGATCGGCGTCTTCGCCGGCGTGATGTGGGGACAATACGAGATGTGGGGACTCGAGAAGGGGGACGCCGCCTCCTCCTATGGCTCGATCGCCAATCGCGTGTCGTATTCCTTTGACCTCAAGGGCCCGAGCCTCGCGGTCGACAGCATGTGTTCGTCGTCGCTTACGGCGATCCACCTCGCTTGCGCAAGCCTGCGCAGCGGCGAGTCCACGGCGGCACTCGCCGGCGGCGTCAACGTCAATGCGCATCCGAGCAAGCACTTGTTCCTGTGCAAGCGCCATTTTGCCGCGACCGACGGCCGCTGTCACGCGTTCGGTGCCGGCGGCGATGGCTATGTCGCGGGCGAGGGTGTCGGCGTAATCATGCTGAAGCTCCGGTCGGCGGCCGAACGCGACGGCGATCGTATCCTGGGGCTGATCCGTGCCACCGCGATCAATCACGACGGCCGCACCAGCGGCTACACCGTGCCGAACCCGCAGGCGCAGACAAGCGTGGTGCGCACCGCATTGAGCAGGGCCGGAATAGAACCGGTCAGCCTCAGCTATGTCGAGGCCCATGGCACCGGGACCTCGCTCGGCGATCCGATTGAGGTGTCGGCGCTTGCGGCGGCGCTGCAGCCATGGGACGAAGCGGACAGGCAATGCGCCATCGGTTCGGTGAAGTCGAACATCGGTCACGCGGAATCGGCGGCCGGGATCGCCGGCGTCATCAAGGTTCTGCTGCAGATGCACCACAAGTCGCTGGTGCCGTCGATTCACTCGAATCCTCCGAACCCCAACATCGCCTTCGAGAGCACGCCGTTTCGGGTGCAGCGCGAGCTTGCGCCCTGGCCCGCACGACATGCGGTGCCGCGCCGGGCCGGAGTCAGCAGCTTCGGCGCGGGAGGCGCAAACGCCCATGTCATCCTTGAGGAGTGGATAGGGACGCGAGGGATCGTCGATGCGTCCGGCGACGAAGCCCATCTTGTGCCACTGTCGGCTGCCAGCGAGGAGCGGCTGCTGGAATGTGTTCGCATGCTGCTCGGGGCGCTGGAGCAGGCACCGCTCGACCCGGCAAAGGAGGATCCCTCTCCGCGGGTGGCCGTGTCCGCCGCAAATCGTGAAACCGTCATTCTCGACGTCATATCGAAGACATTGTCGCTCGATCGCCGCTTCCTGAACGCCGATGACCGCTTCGATGAATTCGGCCTGTCGGAGCCCGCCGCCGCGACCCTCGAAGCAAATATCGCCGACGCGCTTGGTGTCGCGCTCGATGAGGTTCGCCTGGCCGACTGCGCCGATCCGGCAGAGCTTGCACGGCAACTCGACCGCGCAAAGTCCCCCGCGCGCGAGCAGCTTCCGGATATTGCCGATATAGCCTACACCCTGCAGACGGGGCGTGACGCGATGCGCTCGCGTCTTGCCTTCGTCGCGCGCTCGCGGAAAGAGCTCGTCGAGCTGCTCCGCAAGGCGCTTCTCGAGCGCGCCGAAGACCCGCGGATATGGCAAGGAACGGTGGCCAGGGCGCGGGAGCGGACGGAGGGCGGCACCGAGCAGGTCTTCCTGCACAATCTGATCCGCAATCGCCGCCTGGAGAAGCTGGCGCGGCTATGGTGCGAGGGAGCGGACATCGACTGGACGGCGCTTTACGAACGGGGCACGCGTCGGCGCCTGTCGTTGCCTGGCTATCCCTTCGCCAAGCTCATCTGCCGCGTTGCGGAGCCGACCACGCTGGTTCGCGGCAAGGCCGGCGCCCTGGACCCGTTGATCGACGCCATCGACCCGGCGAAGAGCATCAATAGCGGTCTCACCTTCCGCAAATCGCTCTCCGGCAGCGTGCCTGGCGTAAAGGACTGCATCGCGGACGGGAAGCCGTCGCTCAGTCCTGCTTGCATGCTCGCAACCGCGATGGCGGCGGCACGGCTGAGCGGCATTTCCAAGACCCATAGTCTGAGTGATGCGAGCTGGACGGGCGCCCCTCCGCTGAGTGCCGATGTCCGTGACATGCTCGTCGAACTGATTCCGGGCGCGGCCGGAATCTATGACATCAGGGCCCACCTCGACGGGAATCAGGCTGAGCCCTGCTTTACCGCGGTCATGCGGCCGCAAGCCAATGATGAGGCCGAAGCGGACTGGCGGCCGACCGGGCAAGATTCGTCTATATCGCCTATTGAGCCGGCCGGCGGCAATTCGGCGGAGGAGAACGAGGGCCTGCAGCTGATGGACCTGCTGCAGCAGGGCTTGCGGGCTGCTGCATCGGCCAGGCAAGAAACCGGGCCTTTCTCCGGCGCGCGATTCGAGCGGCTGACCCTGCATGGAAAGCTGCCGCGCAAGGGACGGATCGTGGTCGGACCGTGGAAGGGCGCACAGCGCTTGCTGGTTCTTGGCGACGATGACACGCCGCGCCTGAGTATCTCAGCGCTGCAATTCGGTGACCGCTCGATACGATCCGCTTGGCTCCCGCGCGAGGTGGTCTGGGTCAGGACGCCTGAGGCGCCCGAATCCATGGATGCGACGCCCGGCACCGACCCGGATGGGACAAGCATCGTCCTGTGCGCAAGACATCTGGAAGAGGCGCGCCTGGCGCTGATGCGTCAGCTGGTCGCGCACAGGGTGCAATTTGTCAGTCTCGAGGAACTGGGTCAGCCCGAGGACATGGCGAGTGCCATCGCTAACACGCCGCATGTCTCGGAAATCCTCCTGCTCATTGGAGGAGGCCGTCCGGTCCTGACGCCCGACCGGCTCGCGGAAGCCGACCGATCGGCGCTGCAGCCCCTGCGCTGGCTTGCGAAGGCTCTTGCGGCCGTCAACAGCAAGGAGCCGTGCCCGGCGTTGCGCGTCATCACGGTCAACGCCCATCGCATAGGGGACGAGGAAGTCAATCCGATAGCGACGGCCGCAGCGGCGCTCACCGTGGCGCTCGGCAGAGAGTTGCCACGTGCGAGGGCGACATGTGTCGACGTCGCGCTATCGGCGGATGGAGCCATGCAGGATGCCGATGTGCGGCAAGCGCTGCGGGTTCTGCGGGAAGACCGCGGCGTCCGTTCCACCGCCGTCATCAGGGGCGGGCAGGTATTTCGCCGCGCGCTTCGCGCGACGCCGCCGCGGCGGCCCGGTGCGGCACAAGTGTTCCACAAGGAACATCGTTGCCTCGTTATCGGTGGCAGCGGCGTGGTCGGGCGCCGGTTGTCTGAGGCGCTGGCGCGAAAATACGGCGCTCACATTACCTGGGTCGGGCGCCGGGATTCCGATTCCGACATCGCGGCGGCCATGGCCCAGATCGAGGATCTTGGCGGCAAGCTCACCTATGTTCGCGCCGATGCGACCGATACCGACGGATTGCGCAACGCCTTCGTCAAGGTCTGGTCCCAGGTCGGACCGGTCGAGGCGGTGTTTCACTGCGGCCTCGACTTCAGCATCGGGCGCCTGTCCACAATGGAGGAAGCGGCATTCGAGGCCTCCGTCGGTGTCAAGATGATTGGCAGCCTCAATCTGCTCGAGGTACTCGAGGAATATCCGGTGCAGCAGGTCGTGCTGATGTCGTCCGCCGAGGCCTTTGCCGGGAACGTTGGTTGGGCAACCTACAGCGCCGCCTGTGCGTTTCAAGACGGGCTCGCTCAGGCGCAAAATGGCCGAATCCTGAGCGTCAATTGGGGTTATTGGGAAGGTTCGACCCGCGGCAATCCCGCGACGCTTCATGTCAAGGGCGTGCGCATGCTGAATGCGGACGAGGCGCTCGGCGCGCTGGAGCACGCCTTGGAGAGCGGACTTCCCCAGCTCGTCGTGTTCGATATCGGGCAAGCTGCGCTGCAGCGCATGGGCTTTGTCATCGAGCCGGAGGCGAGTCCGGCGCAGCAGGCGCAACCGCGCGCATCCGCGCCCGAGATCGACGAACTGCCGAGGGTTGAAACTGTGGCCGCACCCGCCTCTCCGGCGGGAGCGGTCGGGGCACGGCTGGATGGCCTGGGGCGCGAGCCCGCCGTGATCGAGGCGTTGCTCAAGGATCTGCTGGGGCAGGTGCTGAGGATCGCCGCCGACGAGATCGATCCGGAGCGGGACATCGTCGATTACGGCGTCGATTCGATCCTGATCATTGATTTCTTCACCCTGGTCGAGGAGGCGTTCGGTCGGCTGCCCGTCGACGACCTAATCGAGTTGCCGACATTGCGCGAGATCGCGAGCTATATCGGTACCGCGGTGGGTCAGCGCGCAACGACGGTGCCGATCAACGGCAAGTCCACACTTGAATCGGCGATCGAGGGTGACGGCGCGCTTCCTCCGGGCATCACCCTGGTCGATGCGGCGGTGGCCGAAGATGCCGACGTCGCGCTAAAGGAATATCCGCAGCGGCTGGAAGAGCCGCCGCCCGAGCCACGCAACACCTCGAAGCGCAACGGTGTTGGCGCGCTTCATTTCTGGACCGTCGGCAAAAATGCCGACGCCCTGATCGAGGTTGCAAGCCGTGGCAGCGGTCCGCCGGTGCTGTTCCTGCCGGGTATCGGCCTGACGGCGCCCGTGTTTCACGAGCAGTTCAAGCGCCTCTCGTCCGATTGGTCGCTGTTTGCGCTCCATCCGCCCGGTCACGGCCGGAGCAAGGCGCCGAAGAGCACGGCAATATCGGCCTTGGCGGATACGATTGCGGACACCTTGCATCAGCTTGGACTAAACAGGCCGGTCCACATCGTGGCCTCCTGTTTCGGCACCGTGCCGGCCCAATATCTGGGAGCGCACCACGCCGACCTCGTTGCCTCCTTGACCCTGTGCGGTGCCGTGGCGGAGGATCTTGCCGTGCCGGCAATTCCCCTCGAGGGACTGTCCGTCAAAGAAGCGGCCGCGCTCACCAAGGCGGCGGCGGACTCGCTGTCCGCTGACTTCGAGCGCCTGCTAGGCGTACCCGAGAACGCGCCGCGGCGCGAGGTCATCGAGAGTGCCCGGAGGCTACTGCTGAATAGCCAGCGGGCAAGTCCAGCCGTTGGAATGCGTTACCTGAACGAAATTCTGTCGCTGCGCCCATCGGAATGGGCACCGAAGATCGCCGCTCCGACGCTGTTCATTACAGGAACCTGCGACACGGTGGTTGCTCCGGCAGTATCCGTCAGCATCGCGGGCAAGATGCCAAACGCCAGAGTTCTAAGGATAGCTAATGCCGGCCACTATCCTTTCCTCACCCATGCCAGCGAGTTCAACTCGGAACTTACCAACTTTCTCAAGAGTGTAGAGCACTGAGTATCCGTCAAATGGCAAGGAAACCGAGGCTTCACCCGGAAATGTCGATCGAGGATTTCAGACAGTATTACTGGATGAAAGCCGATCTGCAGAAGTTCGCGCGCGAGCTTGGTGTGTCGACCGGTGGATACAAGCCGGAATTGGCGTCACGAATTGAGCGCCGATTGCTCGGAAAGCGTGCGGTGGCGGAGCCGAAGCAGTCCTCGACCAAGGAACGTGATTCGGACAGGAAGCTGACGCGCGATACGCCTGTTGTAAACTACAAGAGCGACGAGAAAACCCGCGCCTTCTTCGAATCGCAGATCGGCCCGGAGTTTCATTTCACCTACCAGTTGAACCAGTATCGATTTGCCCACAAGAACCTGACCTACGGCGATCTGGTCGATCAGTGGATCGCTGAGCGCGATAAGCGGCGGAATCCGGATTATGTGCCGCCGATCGCCGCTCACGGAAAGTACAATCGCTTCATACGCGCGTTCTTCGCTGATCCGAAAAACAAGGGCAAATCGATGAAGGAAGCGGCCGCGGCATGGAATGCCGTCAAGACCACTGCCGGCAACCAGAAATATGTGCGGTCTCGAAAGAAAGCCGGAGGCCAGCCGTGAACCTGATGAGCAGGGATATTCGCTCGGCAAGGGCGCGGCTGCGAGGCGAGAGCGATCTCGGCATCGGCAACTTCCTTTGGAAGGCTCTCGAGGTCTATCCGGACAATATGCGATCCATCATCTGCGCCCGCCCCTTCGAGACGGCTTGGGGAGAGGTGTGCCGGGACCTGACCCTGGGTGACTGGGGACGCCTGGCGGATAGCTACGCCCGCCGCTACGCAAGCATCGGAGTCAAGCCGCAAGATCCGATCGCCGTTTACTGCGACCAGGGTCCGAAATGTCTGCTGCACTTCCTGGCACTCACGCGGCTCGGCGCCATTCCCGCGCTTGTCAACGGGCGCATGGATCAGAGCGCGGCCGCCCGCTACATGCATTTCGTCGGCGTGGCCGGCGTATTTACCGACGAGGCCAGGCGAGCCGCACTGCAGGCCGAAAAGGATGTCCAGCTCGGCTTGATCGTCGTGGAGAGCGATCTGCGCGACGCAACACTGGGCGATGCCAGGCCTTACCTGCATCATGCGACGGATACGTGCCTGATCACTCATTCGTCGGGAACGACCGGAATTCCGAAGGCCGTCCAGCTCCGTCACAGCGACTTCTTCTATCCGATCGCGCGATCACTGGAGACGCAGCGCGATCCGGCGACCCAGCGTGCGATCTGCGCGCTTCCTGCGTCCCACAATTCGGCGATCTCCGCCGTTGCCATCGCAATGATGAACGGCGAGGAATTGATGTTGATGTCGGATCTCGACGGCCGCTCGGTGCTTGAGACCATTGAGCGGCATCGCCAGACTGCCATTGTTGCCTTCCCGCAAACCTATGTCGATCTGCTCGCCAGCGAGCCAGAGCGATATGATCTGAGCTCGATGGCCATGTGGATCAATCTCGGTGACGCGGCGCACGGCAGGCATATTCGTCGCTTGACATCGTTCGGCACGCGCTGGACAGGCGAGGCCTGGACGAAAGGCTCGCGCTTTATCGATGGTCTCGGGTCTTCGGAGATGGGATCGATGCTTTTCAGCATGATCCATTCTTCGGACGAGAGCGTCGCCCGCTGCGTCGGAGAGCCGCGTCCCTGGGTCGATGCGGTGATCCTCGATGCCCACGGCAAGGCACTCGCAGATGGCGAGCCGGGGATGTTAGCCGTGAAGTCGCCCGGGCTCTTTGCGGGGTACTGGAACAACACGCTATTGACTGGCAGATCGCATCGCGATGGCTATTTTCTGACGGGCGACATCGCGTACCGGGACGAGCTCGGCCGCTTCCATCATCTCGATCGCGTGCCGGATGCCGTCATGGCCAAGGACGGGCCGATCTACACGCTGCTCTATGAAGAGACGATCATGGATGCGGTCGATGCAGTCGTGGACTGCAGCGTGGTCGCAATCGAGACCGAGCCGGGTGAGGTCGCAGTCATTTGTCTCGCCGTGTTGGCGAAGGGTAGCCGCGCCGAGGCCCTGCGGTCGGATATTGACGGCGCGCTCGCTGCAAGGGGGCTGAGATCCTTGGACAGGTTGCGCATCGTCACTCAGCAGGAGATGCCGGTCGGCGTCACCGGCAAGGTCCTCAAGGGGCAGTTGAGGCAGCTGCTGCATTCCGAGCTCAAGGGCACTCAGACTGCAAGCGCGACCTCCAACGCGGGCGCAACAGATGCGCCGGCGCAAGCGACAGGGGCGGGCGCGGAGCAGTATTCCGCCGCCGTTCGCGGCGAGTGGCGGGGTGATTATTCGGGTTCGGGCGTCATTGACATGGGCAACATGTCCTGCCCGATCGGTGCGCCCGCAGCGGCCGGGGGAAGCGGCGATGGCGTGTCGCCCTCGATGATGCTGGTCGGAGCCGCAAGCGGATGTTTCCTAGTGACCCTCGCGGCGACGCTGCGCGCACACCGCATCGGTGTAGCAAGCATCAAGCTCGAGACCGAAGCGATCTTTCGCGGCTCTATGCCGCCTGAGCTGCATGCCATCATCCACAGGCCGTCCGTCATTGTTCCGAACTCGCAGGCGACGCGGCTCGCGGCCGTCCATCGCTGCTTCGATCTGGCGAAGGCCGGCTGCGTTGCGACCAAGGCCATGGGGAGCGTCAGCTTCAGGGTAGAAGGCAGCGCGGTAGTCGAGACTGTTTGAATTGGAGATTTTGCAGCGCAGGGAGGACGGCATGGACGCCTTGGCTTTTGGAGACAAACGGCGTGCGATGCTTGTGCATCTCAACGGCATGGAGCGCGTCATTCCGTTGGCGGGAGGATACTTGAAGGCCTACGCGATGGCCGAACCGGATCTGGAGGCACGCTGGGACATCCAGCTGTATACCATGTATGCCGATGCGATATCCGCCTCCGAGCTGATTACCGACATCTACGAAGCGCAGCCGGACCTCGTCGGCTTCAGTATCTATGTCTGGAATGCGGGCCTGGTCCGACGCGTCCTCCCGGCACTTCGCCACCTGATGCCGCGCGCATCCTTTGTTCTGGGCGGCACAGAGGTCCTGAACCGGGCCGCCGACTTCATCGATCCCGGCTGGGAGAATGTGCTGGTCTGCAACGGGGAGGGCGAGAAGACATTTCGCGACCTGCTGCGCGTCCTGCTCAGCGACCCGCCGGCATTCGACCAGATCGGAGGTGTCTCCTATTTCCAGCGTGGCGAACTGAAGACGACAAAGCCATATGCGCGCATCAGGTCGCTCGACGAGATTCCCTCTCCCTTCCTGAAAGGATACTTTGACAGGCGGGACTACTCGGTGGCGCTGCTGGAGACGAACCGCGGATGTCCCTATCAATGCGAGTTCTGTTTCTGGGGTGGAGCGACGGGCCAGAAGATCACACGCGCGAGCTACGATCGCCTGCACGCCGAAATCGAATTACTGGGGCAGCACAAGGCGCGCTCCGTCTACATCTGCGACGCCAATTTCGGGATCTTCGAGGAGGATGTGGAGTTGGCGCGCAAATTCGTCAAGACCAAGGAGGAGATGGGATATCCGCGCTACGTGCGCTACAGCTCCGCCAAGAACAATCCGGAGCGTGCCCTCGAGGTCGCCAAGACGCTGGCTCATGGCGGGGTGCTATCCGTGCAGCCGCTCTCGCTGCAGAGCCTGAACGAGCATGCCTTGAAGCTTGCGGGCAGGGATGCCATTCGCCATGAAAGCTATTACCGGCTGCAGGCGCGGACCAACGAGTTGGGTATCGCCTCGTTCATTGAGCTGATCTGGCCACTGCCGGGAGAAACGCTGGCCACCTTCAAGAAAGGACTTCAGGATCTCTCCCGCATGGATGCGCGGGCCTTATCGGTATATCCACTCGTCTGGCTCAACAATGTTGGCTACAACGGCAAGGAAGACGAGTACGGAATCGTCACGATCGCGAGTGGCGATCAAAACAGCAGCGCCAGAACGGTCATTCAGACGCGGGATGTTTCCTTCTCCGATTGGGTCGAAGGGCTGTTGTACACGAATGCGGTGCACATTCTGCACGGCTGCCGTGCGCTCTACCACACCTGCACGCTGGCAGAAGGATTGGGCGTCGCGACGCGCGGGGATATCTTTGCGCGCTTCCAGGCATGGATGGACCAGTCGTCGGGCACCGAGCTGTCGCGTCTGTGGCATCTCGGCCGCCAGAAGATCGACGAGATCTATTCGACGCTGTCCTGGCCCGGCCACCTGATCGAACAGGTTTTGCATTTCCGGACGGAGTTCGACGAGTTCCTGCTCAAATTTGTTGCCGGGAATCCGGATCTCTTCGGTGGGCCGTTTGCAGAGACCATCGCGGCGGCGGTCGAGTTTGACATGCTGGCGCGTCCCTACGTCTATCGTAACACGCTCCTGAGTTCGACGGGCCACCTGCGTCGGCTGAAGGTGCTGGAGAAACGGCAGCGGGGATGGGTGATCGAGTGTCCGTATGACATTCCTCGCGAAGCCGCGTTGCTGCGGGAAGGAAAGCGGACGGCTCCGGTCATGGAGCGCACCGTGATCGCGATCGATCACGAGTGCGGCCAGATGTATCGAATGGCGCGGCGAACCCAGAAGGAGTACTGGGACGAGTGCCGGCTGTTCGTCCTCGAGATGGGCAATCACTATCCGACCTGGCGGCACCTGCCGCAGCAGGACATCCCAGAGCTGGCTCCCGCCGCAGTCGGCAAGGCAATGAGCGGAGGATGAGTGCGCCGTGACAATACAGGCTGTCTGCGCAGGATTGTCCGCAACACGCGAGCCTGGTGTGTGGTTTGATACCGCCGGGTATGACGCTGAGACATTGAGTCCGCTTCTTGAGCGGATCGCGGATCCGCCGTTTAGCGCGATCCTTCTCTATCCCGAGAAGGCGCACAAGATTCACCAGGCCGCTCCAGGGCGGTTGCGTCGCGTCCTGCAGATCGACAGCGTAGCGGAATTGAGAAGCGCTGTGGAGGCGGGCTGGCTGCGGGCGCCCGACGAGCCATCCTGGATTGTGGCCAGTCGATCCGTCGAGGTTCTCGAGGAGGCGCCTGCGCATCAGTTCGAGCGCTGCCTGCGTGCCGAGGTCGCAAGCGCCGGCGAACTCCGCGACGCAATCGAGTTGGGACGCCGGTATCGGTGGTTGCTGTTGCAGCTGAAGGACGTCACCAATATTCCCCTCGAACTTGCGATCGCAACGCTGCAGGGCGGTTCGACCAGCCTGGTCAGGATCGTTAGCGATCCGCAGGATGTGGACGGTGCCATCCTCAGTCTAGGCGTCATGGAATCCGGGCCGGATTGCGTTATGTTCTCACCGCGCACGGCCGGCGCACTCGACGACTTTCTTGAACGTCTTAAGAGCTGCCGGTCGGGCAAGCTCATCCTGAGCACCGGCACAGTGTTGCGTACCTCTCCGGCCGGGATGGGCCATCGGAGCTGCGTCGATCTCGTCACCATGTTCACAAAGACCGAGGGGATGCTGGTGGGGTCGACCTCTCATGGCGGCCTTCTGTGTTGCCCGGAGGTCTTCCCCATGCCCTACATGGATTTGCGTCCGTTCCGCGTTAATGCGGGAGCCATTCATAGTTACGTCTACGGTCCGGGCGGCCGGACCAACTATCTCAGCGAGCTGCGCGCCGGAAGCCCGGCAATGGTAGTCGGCCTTGACGGCAGCACCCGAAATTCTCGGGTTGGCCGGGTCAAGACCGAGGTTCGCCCGTTGCGGCTGATCGAGGTCGGGTTCGCCGAAGACGCCATATTGAATTTGTTTCTGCAAGACGACTGGCACGTGAGGATCTACTCCGATCGTGGCCAACCGATCTGCCTGTCGGATATGAAGCCCGGCGACAGGGTACTCGGCCATTTGGGAAGGCCCGGGCGGCATGTCGGGATACGCGTCGACGAAACGATCTTAGAGCGCTGATCCTCGCGCCGTACAACGCTTCCCAGACGGGTCGACAACAGCGCTGGGAGCTTGGGAAGGCGTAGACAGATCGATGCGGTTCAGTGAGGGAAAAATGCAGACAGCAACCCTGTGCAGCCAGAGCATTGGAAAGCAGACTCGCTGGTCTCGATTCACCGATCGTGCTTCGGGTCGATCGTTGCTCTTACCCATCGACCACGGTTTGACCCGGGGGCCCCTTGCGGGACTCGAAAGCATCCATGCGCTCGGCACGTGGATCAGCCACCCCTCGATAAACGGAATCATTGCGCATAAGGGGACGCTGGCGAGGCTTGTCGAAGCGCGCGCGCTTGGTGCGGCCGGGCTGATGCTGCACGTGAATGGCATGCCGGATTTCGCCGAGCAGCCCGACACCAAGGAAATCCTGACGACCATTGAAGCCGCATTGCGTTTGGGCTGCGACGGTGTGTCCCTGCAGCTCAACTTCCGACGCGACAACGCCGCGCACAACCTCAAGCTCCTCGGCCGGATCGTCGATGAGGCCTCGGCCTGGGGGCTGCCAGTTCTGGCCATGATCTACGACAAGGACCAGACCGCTCCTGAGCAGCGGTCGCCCCGGATGCGCCATCTCATTCGCATCGCCTGCGAGCTCGGCGTGGACGCGGTCAAGATCGAGGCGCCGACCTCGATTCGGGATATGCCGTTGCTGCTTGACGGGCTTGTCGACGATATCGCCGTATTCTTCTCGGGCGGTCCGCTAGGCGATCTCGATCAATTGCTGGCCGTCGCATCGCACGCGGTCGCGCTGGGGGCTGCGGGCATGTGTGTCGGGCGGAACGTGTTTCAACATGCCGACAAGAGCAGGGCGCTGCGGCTCTTGCATGAAGCGGTCTGCAGCACCGGCGCGGCCGATCGGCAGGAAGCACGTCTGCGACAGGTGTAGCGCTAAGACATTAGTCATGAATTGAGGAAGCGGGCCTCAGATGTACGGAAGCATGGAATTGAAGGGTGTCCTCTCCGGTGCGCGCTACATTGCCAGTCTCAAAGATGAGCGAGAGGTCTGGCTCGACGGAGAGCGGGTGGATGTCACCAGCCATGCCGCGTTCGGCGGCATGCGCGACGAACTGGCCCGCCTCTATGATCAGCAGCATCAGAGCGGGACCCAGGAGATCATGACCTTCGTGTCGCCCGAAAGCGGAAGGCGCGTTAGCTACTCCTACCTCTTACCGCGAACACCGAACGACCTCCTGAAGCGGCGCCGCAATACGGAGCACTGGTCCAGGGAGACCTGGGGACAAATGGCCCGCATACCGGACTTCATGGCGAGCGTTGTCGTGGGACTGTACGATTTCCGCGACAGCCTCGCGTCGGTCAATCCCCAATTTGGCCAAAACGCGGTGGAGTACTACGAATATTGTCGCGATGCCGATCTCGCCATCACGCACAGCATCGTGGACCCACAGATAGATCGATCAAGCCACCCCACCATCGATCCCGATCTTGCGCTGCGCGTGGTCAAGGAAACGAGCACCGGCATCGTGGTTCGCGGTGCCAAGCAACTGGCGACCCTCGCCCCATTTGCGCACGAACTCCTCGTCTATCTATCGGCTTCATACGCCCAGCGCGGGCAGCGCGAGTTCGTCTCGTGGTTTGCGGTTCCGCTACCCACGCCAGGACTCAGGGTGCTCTGTCGCGAGCCGTTTTCCCTGCATCAGAGCGGGCACGGCCACCCGTTCGCGCGTCGATTCGACGAGCAGGACGCGCTGGTCATCTTCGATAACGTGCTGGTGCCCTGGAACAGAGTCTTTCTGCTCTACGACAGCGACGTCGCGACCCGTGGACTGGCAAGCATCAATGCCTGGTCGCTCTATGCGAGCCAGGTGCGCTTCCATCAGAAGCTTGTGACCTTTGTTGCCGCGGCGACACTGATGGCAAGGTCGATCGGCGTGGACGAGTTTCGCGGCATTCGCGAGAGTCTGGGGGAACTCGTCATGTATACGGAAATGGTCCGTCTCGGCCTGCGCGGCATGGAAGCGGATGCGCGGCGCACCGAAGGCGGCTTGTGGGCGCCGGGAAGTGATCTGCCCCTCAGCTGCTTTGCTGCGCAGATCGCGCCTCGGTTGCAGGAGATCGTCCGCGGCATCGGAGCGTCAGGCTTGGTCATGCAGCCTAGCGAAGCCGACTTGAGGCAACCCGCGCTGCGACCGTTTCTGGAGCGTTACATGCGCGGCAAATCGATCAATGTCACCGAGAAGTCCCGGCTGTTTCGCCTTGCCTGGGACCTCGTCGGCGACGGATCAGCGGCGCGGCAGGACCTCTACGAACGCTGGCATCGCGGTGATCTCGCGCGTAATCGCACCAATCTTTTTCTCACGTTTGATCAAACGTCGGTTGTCGAGCGGATGCTGAATGTCATTCGGGCATATCCGGATCCTTAACCTCATGGGACCGACAGGGGACACAGTCCGCCGTTTCAGGCTGCAAAGGAAGGCGTTGGGAGAACCGCATGTTTCGAGAGGTCCCTGTGCGACGATCGAGGGCTTTGCTACTTAATTTCGAGGCGGACGGCATTGCCGGATACGACTTCCTGTCACGCATGAGCGGACATTTGCATCCTACCAGCATCGCTATACTGAGCGCATTCTCCGACTGGAGACCGCTATCAAGCTGCGTCAGCGAATTGAGTCACAAGGTGGGAAGTTATTCGGTTGTCGCGAGGGAGGTAATACGGCTGCTGGACTACGGCTTCCTGATTGTCGCTGGCACTTCACTCGGAGACCGGAACGAGAAGTACGATCGGGAGTGGGCGTGGGGACCAATAGCTGGCCTCTACCACTTCTCGATCAAGTACACCCAATACCTTGATGCAAGCAGCAGCATCGCAGTGATGGCCGAGCGGGTTCGAACATTGCCGCAGATATCTCTCTTCAAGACTAACGCAGGTGACGCTCGGGTCGTCTCTCTGCCGCCACCGCGGGACGATGGATGTTTTGCAGTAATGAAACGTCGCCGCAGCTATCGTGGCTTTGACGGGCGCCCCGAAGCGGCGATCACAAAGGAGCAGTTGCGCGACTGCCTATTTTCGGGCCTCGGCATCGTGGGATTGGCGATGACGGATATCGGAGAGCTTCCGCTTAAAATGACGCCGTCGGGCGGCGCCAGAAATCCCTACGAGGCCTACGTCTTCGCATACAATGTCCGAAATCTTCCGCGCGGCGTTTATCACTATTCAGCGCTCGAGAATTCGCTGGCGCCGACGCCGCTCGACAAGCTTCCTTTGGTCGAGGCGGTTCTTGGCGGGCAAGTGTGGTTTTCCGGCGCGGCAGCGCTGATCCTACTGGTTGCAAATTTTGCGAGAACAGCATGGAAATACCGGCACCCGACGGGATTTCGCGTGGTGCTGATCGAGGCCGGACACATCGCGCAAAACATGCTCCTGGCGGCTACCGCAAACGACCTTGCCGCCGCGCCCACCTGCGCATTGGATGACGCCGTCATTGAGGACGCGCTCGATATCGATCCGGTGATGGAGTCTGCGATCTATGCGGTCGCGATTGGGACGCGTTCGGAAGCTTCAACGATCGCCGACCTGGTTGATTGGTCAGTTGTGGAGCATTAGCCATGCGCTGGGTGGCGGAGCAGGGTACGGGGCGAGGGATTCGGGAGCAACACATCGACATCCTTCTGAGCCGACCCGAGCAGGCGAGCACAAGGCTGCGGAACGCGGTAGGTGAGGTCCTTGATGAAGAGGAGCGCCAGCGCGCTCTGCGCTTCGTCTTCGATCGCGATCGCGACTTGTACATCTTCAGTCACGGCCTACTGAGGCTCGTGCTTGCTCGTTACCTAGGAGTGGATCCCCGAGAGCTCTGCTTTGCCCTTGCTAAGGGAGGACGACCTGAGCTGGCTTGGCCGTCATCGACACCGATCCGTTTTAACTTGTCGCATACCAAGGGACTGGTCGCGTGCATCGTCACTAGCCGGGCCGATTGTGGCGTGGATGTCGAACGGATCGATCGGGTCGATTATCGTCGTTTGGTCCCGAGTGTTCTCGCTACCGAGGAGTTATCGGCGCTAATGAGGCTGACGGAGGAGTGTCGGCGGCATCGGTTTTTTGAGATATGGACTCTGAAGGAAGCTTACCTCAAGGGGCGGGGACTGGGGATATCTTATCCCGTTCGCAATATCTCGTTTTCTGGTTTTGATGGGACGCGCCGGTGTCTCGTCACTGCGGACAGTGAGGACGATGGCAGCGCTTGGCGATTCTGGAGCAAAACCTTAACGCACACACACTCTGCTGCCGCTGCGGTGCGAACAACGGGGAATGACATCAGTTTCTCTCTGATTTCTGCTGAGGATCTGCCATGACTGCTGTTCTTCTGCATCGCGGTTGAAGTGGAGTTGCCCAGCGCGATCTTCTTCGTGAAGTGTGGGCGCCAGCTAGACTAGTGGGCCGGCTGTTGTGGTTCCTGTGTGGGATGTTACTGGGATGGGGCGGGTCAGCGTGCGGTTGAGGATCATGATCGCAAGTAAACGCGAGTCGCTAGACGCAGCCAAGGTCTGATCTTCCCCCGAAAAAGTGGACGGGTTTAAGCAGCTTTTAGCTCCATCTGGATCGGAGAGATATATTCGATGGCGGGATGGAGCCTGGTTCGATTGTAGAAGCCCTCGAAAGGCAAAGATATCGCGCTGAGCCTCGGCACGGGGTTGGTACGGGCGATGATGGACGAGCTCGGTCTTGAGGGTGTGGAAGAAGCTCTCCATCGGGGCATTTCGGTCTCGATGTAGGTGATATCGGCCAGCCAGATCTGGTTCCGAGCAGTGGCGATGAAGTTGCGGTCGAGCAGATTCGGGGCGATCGGCAGGTCGTGGCGGCTGTCGGTGGTCCGCACGCGGCGTGGCCGCGCCATGATCGCCCTGATACCGTGACGCCGCATCAACCGCTCGATGCGACCACGGCTCGCCCCGCGGCCCTGCGCCTTCAACTCGACATGGATGCGCGGGCTGCCATAACGCCCGCGGGTGTCGCGGTGGACCCGTCTGATGTCGTCGACGAGGTCACGA
Organism: Bradyrhizobium sp. ISRA442; assembly: GCF_038085055.1. NCBI lineage: Bacteria > Pseudomonadati > Pseudomonadota > Alphaproteobacteria > Hyphomicrobiales > Nitrobacteraceae > Bradyrhizobium > Bradyrhizobium sp. ISRA442. Next base: position 361,734 of record NZ_JALGCN010000006.1, on the reverse strand, counting down.
TTGGCGGCAGATCGTCGGCTCTCCGGGTGCGAGCGCCAGGCATAATAGCCGGCCGGCGAGACCCCAGCACGTCGCACAGGAGCGTCACCGGATAATCGGCGCGGCGATCTTCGATGAAGCGGAATCTCATGTCCGTGTTCCAGCAAAGATCGCGATCGACTTCCTAAGAAACAGCCGGATCGGGCTCGCCTGGAGTTGCGTGTAACACGAAGCCCAGAGATTTGGCTCGGCGCTGAAGGTTGGCGAGGACACGGTCGCGATATTGCTGCTCATAATGATCCGCGCCGGGGTCTCTGTAGTGCATGCCGTGCCGGAGGGTGTTGTAGAATAAGACTGCGATCTTGCGGGCGGTCGCTGTCACCGCCTTGACTTACCCGCACGTGCGGACAGTCGGCGATAGAATGCACCGAGCGCCGTATCGCTTCGTCCGACGGTTGTTGCTGCCAACCGCAACAGTGCGGCCGCCCGACTGGACGATCTCCGTGTGCGCGAGGACAACACCTTGCCGCCAGAGATTTTGCTGCCCGGTGCAAGGCACAGCCAGGAGGTGAAGTGCTTGGCGCTCGGCCATGCCCTCAGATCGGTGCCACATTCACCGACAAGCTTCAATGCCAGTGATGGACCCAACCCATGGATCTCGGTCAGATCGACGCCGAGGGGTTCACCGCAGCCATGTGCATCTTTGATCCGATGTCGATAGCGGCGGCCCCGACGTTGACCGGCCTAAGTTCCGGGCAGTCGCCGGCCGTCCTCTTCTTGAGCACGGCAATCCTCCCTTCAATGATGAGCAGGAGGGTCTGGGCAATGCCAATCGTCATCTTCCTAATCGGGATCGTCGCCAGGGCGACGTCACCACTCTCAAGTTCGCATGCACCCATGGACCACGTTTTTTAACGGGAATTGTGCCTCCAATAATCGACCGGCCGCTACCCTCCCAGCCATCGAGGATAACACAAGGCTGTTTCTACGCCGCACAGGCGCGCCACGGTGCTGGACCGTTTTTTAAAATGTCGCGCTCCATGCGCAGCCGCTCGTTCTCTCGCTGCAAACGCGCGATCTCTGCCGCGTGGTCCGCCGACGGCAGCGTCGCCTGCGTTGTGGGGCGCCGCGTCGCCCGTCGGCTCCAGCCGGGCCCCGCGCTGCTACACCCACCGCCGCAGCACGGAATCGCGCAGGCCAAGCTCCTTGGCCACAGATCCGATCGAGCGCCCGCTCGACGCTACGAGATCAACCGCCTGCCGCTTGTAGTCGTCCGTAAACGACCGACGTTGACGTCCTTCCATTCGACACCTCCTGGCTCCTCGAGCTTATTACAGGTGTCCATCAATTCGGAGGAGTTTCATACCAGAAGCAGAGCGTGTCATGCGAATGATGACCGCAGAACAGCTTATTGACGAACTGGTCCGAGCCATTTGTCCACCAAAGGGTAATGTCATTACCTTGCGTGAGTTCGAGCCTAAGTGGGAAACGGACCCGAATTGGATTTCGGGCACGGGTGAATGCCGGCGGACGCGCTTGAGCACTATGCGACAGCGGTCGAGAAGTTGAGAAACAAGCACCCCGCATCAATTGGTCGGATGTCGAAAAATTCGACGGTGAGATTCGGCATCTGGCGCGCTACTCGGTGTGACTGAACGGCCTCCGATCCGCTCGCCAATTTTAATTGCTTCGGGCTTCCGTCGTAGCTGCTACTGTTAGTAAGGCGGCAAAAAGAACCATCATATGCAGGGATGAACATGAGTGTTGCACTATTGGCCCCCGTCGCCGAGATCGGGACAGGCTACGGTGGAAGAAGCTCGTAAGGTTGCGTTTGGAAGCAAGAATTGGGAGCTGTTCTATAAGCTTGAGGAGCTACTGAAAGGCGCTGAATGCGACGTGCTCTTCTATGCGTCCGATGCAACAAGCCCGATCAGCCCTCCGACTTGGTCCGGCCGGTTTATAGGTTTCAACCGAGCGGTGAATGGTGCGCACCGCGATGGAATGAAATACCGACCCAGGAGCACACTGAAGTATCCGATGGATAACCAAGGGCATTGGGTCGTGTTTTGGGAAGTCACGAAACTCGAAAGGATGACCCGCGGTGTGAAGATCAGCTTACTTCGTGGGTTCGAGAAGCCCCATCTGTACCTAAAAAACTTCATCCCCAAAGGACCTGTATTGATCCAGGCGGTGTAGCCGCTTCCGCTTTCAAATGGGCTGCGCGCTATCAACCCCACCCTGGTATTTAGATGTGGCCGTCGCTCCGTAAGTTATTATTGTTATTGCAGTTTTATCCATTCATTGAACATTCAGGGGCGCGAACTTATATTTATCGATAGTCGAGAGGAGGCTACCATGATCCAGGTCGATCCCTGCGGCTAAGCATAGATGCCCCAGGGCGCATGCACGAGTTTCAAGCCGGCGCGAGCATTCACCGCGCCGGCTTATTTTTTCGCCGCTCCGCTTGGTCTGCACTCGCTTAATTTGACCTCCTGCACGTCTTGCGGACCGCTCCAGCCCTTCACGTCGAAGCAATAGTAGAAGCCGGACGTGCTTGGGATGTTCAGATCCGTGCAGCTAACCGATCGACCATCCACGTCGAACTGACAGTTCCTCGCGCCGACGTCTTCACGCGATTGACGTTTAATGAGGACGCCTTTTCTAAAGGAGCCTTTTGGAGGACTGAGTGATACCTGATCCGGGAGAAAGATCTGGAGCTTGAGATTGCGTATGGTCCTATCCGCAAAGACCTCTATCCCGTCCGGTGCTTCGCTGGAGTCGTTGGCAAACTCAACCGAGAAATTTGCCCGACGATCACGAACGGGCAATCTGAATTTTAGATATTCCCTGGAAGCGGTATCATCACCCGTGAAGAGCCTCTCGACACTTTCCTGCGGCTTGATACGTTCCAAGTTGTCGCCGATCAGGCTGGTCACGACAGGATTGCGGTCGCGTGGAGCACGGAACACCAGTTCAGATCGATTGAAGTTGTACGAGTATTCGAACGACACCTGATCAACGTAGCGGCGCGGAGACCCGGGTTGTCGCGTCGAACTCCCAAAGTTATGAATTCGCACAACATCGACGTAGCAATCGCGCCACCAGCACGCATACTCCGATTGATTTAGCCAATATCCCAGAACAGCGATTGCACTAAGTGCGACCAGCAACGCTCCGCGGTGAGTGGCGCTCCAGAGTATTGCCGGGATGTACCATTGCCGTCTAACCGGAGCTGGCTGCAATGTATATTTCTTAGACGCGAGAATGTTGATCCAGTACTCTGAGCAGAACTCTGGCGTTAGAAATCCGCTGTGCCCTACGTCGTGAAATGAGTCTTCGACCGTGGGATCGCCGGCGCCCACGACACCTGAAGCGCCGTAGTCGCGTGATAAAAGTTCCGCGAGCGCCGGAAATGGATCACGCGCGCCGCAGAAGTTTACGATATTGCCGGATATTTGTCCGGTACCGTACTTGAGCTGCCGCCATGCTGAGGATGCCCTTGGGAAGATCGAGCCGCACATTATGATATTGTGCACCCGCAACTTATTGTTCTCGCGCAGCGCGTTAAAAAGCAGCCACGTACCAAAGCTATGCGCGATGACGTTCACGCGGTAGCGCTCCTGAAGATCGAGAAGATCTCCCTCCACCAGTCGGAGCGGCTTGGCTGCGAAAATATTCTTGAGCACGAACATGACCGTGCTGAACCGCATGTAATTGCGAGCGCCGGCCTCGAAACCCGTACTCTTCTCAATCTGCTGCTCGAGTTGAGTTTGCCAGAACGCGTTGGTCCTGATCCCATGAAGAGAATAGACGTAGTCCGCCTTGCTCTCTTTTTTGTGTGCAGGTTCCGTTGAGTGTGCTGCCATTTGACGCCTCGTCAAGCTCACGACCTAAAAGACAGAGATTTTGTGAAGGTAACGGGCTTGGAACGAAGCAATGATCGCCACCCCTCCAAAACCCCAACTATACTTTACCCGCTACTCCAAGTCGCTCTGACAGGAAGGCGATGGTCTCTTGGAGGGCCCCCTCAGACTTGCCGGCCGTCAGCGTTGAGTGGCCGCACCCGGGGACCGTCCATTCTTTAAATCTCGGACCGAGTAGCGTTCTGATCGTAGCCATCCGTTGAGACGGGCAAATGAAATCGCGTTCATGACGTAAGCCGAGCACGCATTGGCCCTCGTGCTGGTCCGCTCCTTTGACCAAGTCAGAAACGTCGTCATCTGTGAGGCCAAGGGAAGCCCGGTGAATAAACAAGGGAAGGCTCGGCTGAGCGACTACGCCCCCCCGAACGGACGCGTTCGCGATGAGCGCCAGGGCGAACCCTCCCGTTAGGCACATGCCAACGACCGCTACGCCCGGGTAAGATGGATCGTCTGCCTTTAGCTGGTCGCACAGAGCGCGGCACCAGCCAACGATTGGACTCGTCTCGTTGCGGGCAAGCATATGGATTTCTTTGCTGATACAGGCCCTGGCACCATTCTTTAGCCGTTCGATCGAATTTGGCTTCACCGGGCCAAATAGCAACGGAAGGTGCACCTTTGCAGGAATGTTTCGCGCAAGATGAAGCCCGAGCTTCAAGCATGGGTCGGTGAGCCCGAACAGTTCGTGCAGCACGACTACATTGGGGCCTTGCCCGGTAGTGTAGACCTCATGACCCGGCCCTTCTTTAGGAAAGACCCACTTGGTGTAGCCGTCTGGCTCTGCGGACATTCTGCAACTCCGCATCTGATGTTGCGCTCGTCGTCGGCAACTTCTATTCACCGAACTTCGCAGAAAGAGAAACCTTGACCGGATCTACATTCGCGCCGGTGGTTTCGAGCTTTCCTTTACGATAGCTGAGAGTGAGCCCCAGATACCCGTGAGGATCGAGATCATACGTGAGTCAGCACCTGATTGTGCAGGAAAAAGATCGGATCGACAGCGCCGTCCTGGCTCTCCCGATACTCAACGCGTAACTTTGGAGAGATGGTCAAAAACCAGTATGGGCCGAGCGGCCGCGGCGTGCCGAGATATGCGAAGATGCTGTTTCCTGCTCTGGAGTGGGATTGCCGAAGGGCTGGTATTCGAGACCGACCTTCCAATTCTTAGCACGACCTGCAAAGTCGCCGTCTTCTTCGGCGAGAAAGCGGAAATAGTGCATTGCCTGGAGAAAGTTCGCCAAAGCGAGCTCTGCGGAGAGGCCGCCCGTCAAATCGTCGACGCTATTTGTCGCTTTCGCGGGGTTGGTGTTCGCGAGTCGGTCGAACACTGCGTAGCGGACAATGAGGGCATGAGTGATATAGGGCAGGAGGCTGGGCTCTTCCCAACTGAACAGGCGCTCTGGCACCAACCCACGCGCGGTCCAAACATCGTTATGCGCTATTCCATCGCGAGCCCAAGAGAACTCTGCGCCCGTCGCCTTCTTCAAGGAGGACGGGCCCTTGAACGAACCCAGGTTGTCCATGGAATTGCGGACCAGCAGGGTATTGTCCCAGCGCCACGTATTGTAGGCCTTCTCGGGGGGCCTAGTTTTTAGGCTGGGGAGAGGGGAAGATGGGCTGCTTTTCAGCGGAGCGGCATGCGCCCATACTGTGGTCGGCTTTGCTCCAGCAGTTGTCGGAGGAGGGGCGCTACCCACCTGCTTAGTGAGCGCTGCCAAGCAGTCCGCCGCGCTTACAGACTTTCCGTTGATCGTACACGCAACAGCTTGCTGTTCACCTGCAACGGCCCGAGCTATGGGCGTGCAAAGGCACGCCGCGAAAACAGCGATCCGAAACAACACAATGAAACCCTACCAGTTAGAGCGGCCAGGGAATTTCATCGGGAGGTGCTGACCTGCCGCCGAGCTTTCATCCGGCCGCGGTTAGAGTCTCGGGGTTTTGTACGCCAATTGGCGTGGGTGGAGCAACGGACGATCGGCGGAGCTGGTCGGGGTTGCGTAGCCGGTCGTCCGTTGCGGTGAGGTGGGCGGCGTAGGCCGCAGGGTGAGGTATTTCAGCGACGAGTGAGGCCGCCGAATATTGTAATCGGCAACCCAGGTGGCAAGCTTGGCACGGGCGTCATCCAGATCGAAGAACAGGGTCTCGTTGAGCAGCTCATCGCGCATCCGGCCGTTGAAACTCTCGATGAAGCCATTCTGCATCGGCTTTCCCGGCGCACTGAAGTGCCAGTCGATGGCCGCGTCCTTGCTCCAGGCCAGCATGGCGTTGCAGATGAACTCGGTGCCATGGTCGGACACGATCATTCCTGGCTTGCCACGTCGTTCGACGATCGCCTTCAGTTCGCGGGCGACGCGCCGTCCTGAGAGCGAACGCGCTGTTCGGCGGCACGCCGTAGATCTGTCCCCATTTCTGCAGGGTCTGGTCGCTGTCCGGAAGCAGATTCCAGAGATAGTTGGCTACCTTCGCGCCGGTGTGCTTCTTGGCGGCAAAAGGCAGGGACATCGAAAGCGGAATTTGAACCCTGTCGGCCGCGCGCCAACGATCGGCGTACTCGATGGCGAGGACGCCGGTATCCATCTGCTCGAGACGGCCGATCGGGACCCCGCCCATCAGGACGTTCATGAATTTGCTCATCGCCGCCGTCCCTTGAGGAAGCTCGGCTCGTCGAGCGCCAGATCACCGGTATCCAAGTCGTCGTTCCGTAGAGATCCCGGCACACTGTCGATGTTCAGGTTGATCCCCAGCGTGGCGAAGGCCTTTAGCACCGTTCCGAGGCTCGGATTCTCCAGGCGGCCGGTCTCGAACTGCGAGATCCACTCCTGGGTGGTCCCCAGCGTCTGGGCGAGTTGCTTCTGGGTCAGCTTCCGCCGATGGCGGGCTTCCCGGACGGCAAGTCCTAAGTCGCTGATTGTCTTCAAAATCATGCCGGTCCATCCCGTATGAGATTTAAGATATATAGGACGGATATGATTTTTACGCAATATCGGCCGATATTGGTTTTACCTAATACTCTGGGTATAATGAGCTAAACCTCATATTGGTGCGGTCGGCGCTCGTCTCGCCCCGCGCCGCGGCGACCAGCCTGACCGTAGTGATCTGAACGACTTCGCCGCTCCTGGTTGCGGGTCTCGCCGCACGACGACCGTGCCGCAGCCCGGGTGAGCACCGTGGCGGTCGTTTCTATGCCCGCGCTGAAAAGCGCGGTATTATGGCGCAAACGCCACAAGCAATTTGAATGTCGCGCACATCTCCCCGGCAAGGAGATCACTATGGCGCGACACAGACTCACGACTAACCCGTACACCCGCCCGGCCATCTTTACGCTTGAACGGCTTCACGCCGAGCTAGGCGGGGCCATCCTTGAGAACCGGCAGAAGCACGAAGAACTAAGTGAGCAGATGCGGCACGTGAAGGCCGTCATCAAGATGCTCGACCCGGCCTACAACCTGGCTGGCATCAACGTGAAGCGGCGCAAACCAAACCGCTGGGTCAAGCGGGGCACTCTTTATAGGAGGGCGCTATAGGAGGGCGCTGGACGTTGCTCAGGACGGCCACGGAGCCCATGACGCTAGGTATCCAGCACAGCCTGTCCAACCATGACGGTAAGGGCGTAGAGCGGGTTGGCGAGGCTAGGCCATATCGCTGGAGACTGGTCGATCATCCTCTAAACGAGCCCACATTTGGCCGCTGACAGGTCATCTGATAGGCGCTTTTGATAGGCGCTTTCCAATGGTTAATTCTTGGTTACTTCGTTGAAAATCGCTCAATTTACCTCACTTTAGGATGAACCCGCCAATCTCCACGCGGAACAAACTGATTGCTTTCGCCGTTCGGTTGGGCGAGGGTATCTGTATTGCAACTTCCAGTGCGGCTTAATTTCAGGTCGGAGAGCACCAATGACCGCATGGCGGTATGAACGAACACATTGGATTGTCGATAGGGATCACCCGTCTAAGACGGTGGCGCGCATTGCGGCTATTGTGCTGTCCTTGGTGCCGCTGGTGATGGCGATTGTGATTTTGAAATAGACGATCGCTTCTCGCAAAGTATAGCGGTTCCAAGTCCAACAGAGATTCCAAAAAACGCATACCCAAGCAGTGCCTGAATTGCGGCGATCAATCGCAATTCAGGTGGCGGCGTGAAATCCCCATAGCCCAATGTCGTCCAAGTGATGACTGAAAAATAAAGTGCGCTCTGCCCGTCATCGATGAGGGAAATGGGGGTGCCTCCGTAAAGCAGTCCGAAGCCTCGGTAGATCCCTGCAAAAACAAAAATCAGAGTGCCACTCTGGATTAGCAGAGCGAGCACTGTTCGCTTTGGTCCTAGATCATGAATTCTAAAGCCGATGAACGAGACCACCGTTGCCATCAGCACGGCGGCAATCGTCAAATAACACATCTGCAAGTTGGCGCGGAAATCAGTGGGATTGAATATGAAAGCCGCAACTGCGAGAATCACGTTCCCGACTAGAGGGAAAATTACAAAAAGCAGCGTGCTTTGGAATCGTCGCATGCCAATGTTCTAACTACCTGAAATTGTACAAACATATTGCCAGCATGCCAGACCCTTGAAAAGGGAATTCTATGGAATATCCCGCTGCCAATAGCCGGTGAAGTCCACTGACTTGCCGCGCTTCAACGCCAGCCCAGCAATCCGGCTGACCTGATCGCCATTCGAGACGCGGTGACGTCGATGTACCAGGATCTGGGCCTGCCGTCGCTCCATCTGTAGCCGCGACGTTTCAGGACATCCTTCAGATCGAACGGCGACTGCTCGGCCGACATCCTTACCGTTCTCTTTCGGGCTTGCTCTAGCAGCGCCGGCGCGCCTGCGGATGGTAGTCAGGATCTCGATGAGGGCGTGACAGTCGTCGACGGCCTGTGCGCATGGTGAAAGAAGCCGGCACCGTTCAACAGGTATTGGGCTCCCGCGAATCCATGGTGGCGCCATTCCACCTCGGTCGCCGAGCAACCCCATGCCTTGTGCTCGAACACGGCCCAGAAGCGAAGGCTTCGGATCCTAAACTAGGGCAATCAGCAGCAACGCAACAGTGACCGGCCCGTACGATCATCCTCGCCCTCCCTCTATATTCTGTTTGGCTTGGAGAGAGAGCAGGCCTGAATCGTGCAGGCGACGCAAATTAACAATCGTGCGCTGGTGCAAAGTGCTGTGAGACTGTTGCCCGACTGCTTCGGTGCTGCACCGTCAAAGGCTGGACAGAGCGTGAGTTCTTTAAGACGTGGGGTCGTTCGCGGCTGTTTCCGCGGCCCGCACTGACCGCATTGCTTTTGACGTCGTCGACCTCAACCGCGATTGCGAAGTCAGGAGGCGGTATCATCCAAACAGCACCGCCACTGCGACGTGATCGAGAAGGCTGGAAGTAGAGCGCCAGCCGAGCGTTGAACGCAGGGCGTCCTCCGGTATTAAGTGTCGAGCATCCGTCGACGAGCGCCGAAAAGCAGACAGTCAACTATTGGTCGCCGCTCGCGCTCTCGCATAAAAGGCCTGAAGTTTTCTGGACAAGGAGTTGCTCGGCGCGGCCAGAGCCGCATCGAACATCCAGTTTATTAGCCCCAACTGCTCTTTTTGCGCGGCCATCCTGCTGATCGTTCTTAATCCTTCGCTCCATGCAGACGGGCAGGCGAGCCAATTCCCGGCAGAGGCGCGAAGGCGCGCCAAATAGTAGCCATCGCGGCAGCTGGTCGTAGAACATCTCATGCCGGCCGGTCTCTGCGCACATGCTTAGAAACCGCGACAGCGGAGACTCCATGGTGAGGACGCCAGCCGACTTCGCTTCCTCAAAAAGCCGTTTCTGCATACTCGCCATGGCGTCGAAAACTTCCAGGGCGCGCGTCATTGACGGCTGTTCCTGCTCTCGAGACCGCAAGTAGGCGCGGAGACGTTCGGGGCGTTCCCTTGCCGGTGGATGTGACCGAGGCGCGGTCTCTTGGTCAGGATCAGCCACGCCCCCAGAGTGCCCGATATAGCCACATCATCTCCATCGGCAGAGCCGATCAGTTCCCGAAACGCGAAACCATCAGCAGCAAATTCCATCTCGAAGTGACTTGCATCTGTTGTCTTCTCGATCGACAGGGCTCCAGCCGCCACATGCCCGCACTCATGCAGGAGAAGGAACTGGATCGCGAAGAATCTACGTTGCTCCCAGCCTCAAGTGGGTGCCCCCAACGCCGAACGTCGGTGACGAGTGGAATTGCGCCAAGTTCCCTGATCACATCCGGCGTGTCAGCTGTCCCGAGGTGAACGTACCGGTGGATCATCATTCCGAACTGCCAGCCGATCTGTTTAGAGAACCTCCTGGCGAGATCGGGCCGGCTGGAGAAGCGGACCAGCCGACGCCTTAGCCGCAGCAGCCACGGCTCTGAATCCTTTCCAACCCCCTTTTTGGTCAATGCGTTTCCGAGCGTGTCGCATAGACTTGTGTCGGCGGGCAGCATGAGCATTTCGGCATCGCTCGAGATTAACGGCATGGCCCCCATCGGCAACGCGATCACGTAGCCGAGTCCTTGTGATGACCTGGAGGAGTAGACGTGTCCGTTGAACTCCGCATCGTTGACGGTCCGGACGCGATCCCCGCGCCCGCTCGGCAGGTTTGGCGGAGAGCCGGAGACTTCGAAATCAATTCTCGAAGGCGTTGTGCACCCAGTCTGTCCGCTTCAGAAACGAGGGGTAGCGATCGATAAACGTCCCACCCGCAATGCCAAGGACCTTGAATTGTGCTTCCAGATCCGGAGGCGCCCACAATAGGTTCGACCCACCGCCGCCGGGCGGCACGAGCTTCAGTATCCAGTCCAGCAACTCGGTCGTTTTCTGCAGCTCGGCTAGGAGTTGCTGTGGCGTCATCGCTTTTTTCCGGTCCCGGGCAGATCAGTCGCTTTTGTCTTTGGCTGGAACGCACTCTTTGCAGAGCGTCGCCACGCCTACCCGGAAGAAGAGTACCGCGACGCCCGCAAAGACTAGCGGACTCATGGGTACAGTGCCTGCAATCGCCATCGGAACAGGTCTGGCAGGACGGCAAAGATCAGCGGCATGAAGTTATTGAGACTACAGTGTCACGACCTGTCCCGCCCTTGTCATCAAGCTGTTCTGGCTCGCAACCGTGTACGGATAGTGCTGATCATTTCGTGGATAGTCCGGTAGGTGGCCTAGCCGTTCGCTAGGGCCGTCTTGTGGATCACGATCCTGAGGTACGGCTTAGTTACCGGATTGGGAAACGCGAACAAATCTGTCGAGCCTTCGACGAACATGTTTGCCCCGACGGGCGTGAGGGACGGCAGATGAGCTTCAAGATCATCCACATGAGGTCGATTTGGAAGCAAGCCGGTCCGACGGATAGAACGTGTAGCGCCCGCTCAAATCGACCGCGATAATCTCAATCGCTACAAAGTACGTCCCGACCCGGTGAACATCCTGGGTAGCACCCGGCGCGACTGCAGCATCTTTAAGATGCTCCCATTTCCAGCGACCAGGAATCAGTTCAGTCTCTCAGGTAATTGAGCACACTGTTGCAGGCGTCCTTGGCCTCAGCGAAGCTCTGCAGCGGGGAGCCGAGCACCCTGATCGAGCCACGGCTCTGGTCAAGCGGACGCCACGAAGCGACGTAGCCGAACCTTCCGCGAAAGCCAGGACCCGTCGGGCTCTGCAAGCTTATAACGAACGAGTAGCCGCCGCTGCGTGCACTCCAAATTTCCATGTCTTCGACAGCGCGGTGGAACTGCAGGGGCATCACGCACCGTTCGCCTGGGCAACTCGACAATGAAATTCTTCGGGCGGACCCACTGGCGTAGAAAATCCGAGACTCTAACCGCATGAAAGCGCTGTGACAGGTCAGCTGCTCTGCCAGGCGAAGCTGTCGTCTAAGTCCTCTTCAATCACCCCGGCCGCGTATAACTGATCGAGCAGGTCGGCTACTGCGAGCACGCTCGTTCCGTCAGTCGTGACCTGCCTAACCAGCTCCGACGCTGTGCAGTTGCCGTACGCGATTAGATGGCCAACGGAAATGGGAGCGATGTCGTCGAGTACGCGGTGTTCCATGTTGCGTGAGCGGAGATGAAAGGATCGGTTGCTGGCCTTGTATTGCAGGTCCCTGCGGAAGCGGATCGGCAGTTCGGGAGCCGGACTCTCGAGCATATGCTGGTCAATCATGTTCTGCAGCCCCTCCCGGAACTCGTCAGGCGTCCTGAAGAAGCGTTCACTCAAGACGCGGTAGCCGAGAGGCCAGCGTTTGCTACCCCGCACCGGCGTCACCAACTGTAAACGTCCCTGCAGCATATTTACGAGAAAGCCGGAAACACAGGCGATCGTCGTGTGATCGCCCTCCAGCAAGGCGATTGCATCATCTTTGTTAGCGGCCCTAAGTTTCTCGCTCCGCTCGCGCGCGCGCCCGGCAAAAGCCTTTGCAGTCAGCGCCTCCTTGCCCTGCAGGACGAGTTCGACACCGATCAGCTCCTCAGGCGAAAACGCCATGTGAATCTGGTTGAGATGTGTTGTGCTTAGCACGGAGAAACGATTCGTCACGGCGCGATAGCGCTTGAACAGTTCGAGCACGCGCGTGGTGAGTGCGCGATCCTTGAGCGGGGCCGCCGTCGTTGTTTGTGGCAATGCGCCCGTGATCTGATAGTAGTCGAATAGAAAGCGGTCGTAGTGTGGGTTGTCCATAGGCTCTGTGGCCCAGTAGCAGAAACCAGTACGGGCTGCCGATCCAAACATCTCGCTCGCGATACCAACCACGCCGCGCCAAAGCGCTGCATGCTCTTCACTATATTCGTAATAGCCTTTGAAGCGGTCGGCCGAGAGGCCGCAGAACCAGCAACCGACGGAGCAGCCGTCGCTCAGCTCGAAAGCGATGATGGGGTACGTGACCGACGCCGCCGTTCTGCCCAATTCGTCGTTGCAGCGCCGGATTTGGCGCTCGCGCCAAGCATGAAAGCGAGGGTTGATCGTCGACATTTCGCCCTCTTCGCGCAGGAGGTCGCGATGGCGCAACATCTCGCAGATAAACTCGTCCCACATCATAGCCAGGGGCCAGGGCGTAGACTCCGGCTTGAAGCGGTGTTTCAGGTAGCGGTCGCGCCAGAGCGGCAGCATCTTCATTGGGTCGACTTCGATGCCGTAGCGCTCTGTTACCGCTCGAGGAGAATCAACGTTCTCCGAAAGCGCCCTGCGGAACTGCAAGTCACCAGCCAGCCGCTCCATGAAGCGCTTGACGTGCGACAACGTGCGCAGTTGCTCGGGGGTACGCCGGTCAAAAATCTGTCGGCAGTGTTCGGTGGCAGTGTGCGTCATACGTTACGGGTGAGCCCTGAAGCCGCATCTCTAAGCCTGAAAGCAATGATCTCACTCCTGACGAGGCGTGCTTTCAGTTCTCTTCGCACCGGATCGTTTTCTTGAGGACGAGCCAATGCGATCAGAGTTAAAATATTTTAGGCCGCGACAGCGACAACAACCACAATAAGTAAAACGATAGCGACGAGGTCACGGCCGGCTTCCGCGGCTTGCACGGCGCTCGTAGGTGCCTCCGACGTGGAACTAGCCAACGCAGTGGTATGCACAATCCTGCTTAAGCCCGCACCGCTCAAGTCCTGCTTGCCGCCGACAATCGCGTCGAGCTGCATCAACTCGTGTCGGCCTGGCACTCGGATGCTGCTCCTAACCTCGTCAAGCGTGAAATCGTAGCCGTGGCTCTTTCCGACCGCTACAATCAGTGCAAGACCTGTAGCACTCTGCTTAAGGCTTTCCAGCAGACTACCTTCTTTCGCTAGATTCTTGACAAACCGTTCTACCTCAGCCTGCGACATAGCCGGGCCTCTGCTATATGTTGCTACCTATCCGTCGCTTTGGAAGCGATCGGTGATAATGCCGTAACAAGGCAATCGGCATGCCAAACTGAAAGTGCTGCTTTTGCGCTTTGTCTGACCTTGCGTATCGTCAACTTGCCGACATTGGTCTCGAACCTAACAAGCGCTCAGTAGAGCGGGATGAGATCTCATTGTCGGTAACCAGCCCAGCAGTGCAAGGGGGCGCCATTTACAAAAGCTCGGTCAGAACCGTGCTCAGCAACCTCTGTTCGCGGATTAGAGACGTCGCGCATTCCGTCCAATACGCCCGTTCTGCGAGAGGCTGGAGGTGAAATCCGGCTGGCCTATTCACCACACCATCCGTATCCTGGCGAAAGGCAAGTGTACAACCGGCCGGTTCTGCACTTGTGTGCGGCATGGCCGGCCACCGGGCCTGCGGCGCCGGGGGCAGTCTAGTACGCCTCGAGCGACCGACGAGGCGATCATCTCCAGAAGCTTCTTGCCGCCTTCGCCGGCGTCCTGTACGTCGATTGCTACAGCCGATGCGAACCGCTGTTCGACCCGCAGACGAAGTTGCGGCCGATTACGCCGGCATTTTGCATTGCCCATGCGCGGCGGGGGTATCTTCGAGCTGGCTGACATCGAGAAGAACGCTCAGGAAGGTAAGAAGGGCAAACCGCTCTCTCGGGTCGACCTGCAGGCGGTCAGACGCCTCGGTTATGCGCGAGCAAATGGCCGGGCCTTCAACTGCAACCAGATCGGTGGCGAGCTTCACATTGTTCCTAGAGGGGGGCCTGACGGATGTCACTGCCTTGCGATCGCGGACTATCAGATAAGGCAGGTATGACATGTTGAAGGTTGTGGTACCCTCGGAAGCTCGCTGATCGCAGGTGAGCAGCGCACCACGCTTCGTTACCAGCGAATGCAGCAGCGCGAGCGAGCTGCAAACCGTGCTCGCCGCCGATCTGCCGGACCTGTCCACGTCTGCAGCTCGGCTTCGCGGTCGACGTGCCGGGCGATCTGCCTGCGCATCGTCGACGAGGCCACGGCGTCCGAGAACGCGGCGAGCCACTGCACCTGGCCGGACGTACTGATGTAGTGAGACTTGCAAACCGCATCGCAGACCGAGATCGACGGCCGCACGGTCGCGAACCCGTTCTGCTGCGACACCTGGTGACTGTCGGGCACCAGGAGCATCACGCGATGTCCGCAGCCGCAGACGCAGGAAAGCGCCGCAACCTCGAATTCCGGGGAGTGGTAGAGGACGCCCTGTTCGAGCTGCTTGGGCAGGCGTTCGACGGCCCGATATGAGAACCTCACCATAATCCTAGTCGATCTCCATCGTCGCGGTATCGAAGATATAGGACGTCTTCTCATCGAGACGGTCGAGCAGCTTGAAATGCTGCTTGAACCGGACGACGGCCATGACGGCGTTCAGCGCGTTCAACTCCGTGATCTGCGCCTGCTTGCGGTAACCGCCGTTCACGGCCTAGTCGATGGTAGGGGACGGATCTATCGGCTCGCCGTCGGCCCACATTCGTTCGTTCCAGGATTCGCACGACAGCTTGTCCGCCGTCCGGAGAAGAGCTTCGCCCTTGACGCGGGCCTCGACGGATTGCGCGGCTAGAATCGTTGTCATCGCGCGCGCCTTGCCGAGCTCTTTCGTGAGGGCCTTGCGGTCGCCGCCACTGAGGGGCGTGGGATGGTGCTTTGGCGCCACTCGCCGGCGACCTACACGAACTGCGGCCAGCAGCCATCCTCTTCGTAGCGTCCGGTCCGCTGGCGGCAGGTGGCGTCGAGCAGCCGTTGCCCGACGTCCTTCCAGCCCGCATCCGGACCGTATAGCCGGCAGGCATCGGCTTTCTGGATTTCGACGATGCGGCCGCATCGACTGCAGGAGACCCGCAGCACGTGCTGGTCGATCTCCGAAAGCCTCCGCGACTGGATCGGGGGACCGGCCTGTCTGGCGTCGGCGCCGGCGTCCTTCAGGACGGCATCCCAGTATTCGGCCGGCATCGGGTCCGCCGGGCCTGTCTGGCGCGCGTTGGGTGCCTCCCTGTCGACGGCGCTGGCCATCTTTTCCGTCTGCTTTGGGGGCGGCATGCGCCAGCTCGCGGGTCTTTCGGCAGCCATGTCTCATTAGAACATATGGAGAACATGAGAGTCGAGTGGAAACCGCCACTTCTGTGAAAAGCCAAACAAGCCTTCCCGCGATCGCTCCATGTTATGGTTTTTTATAAAAAACCAAAATATAAATAGGGAATCGGCCTCTTAGTTTGGGTTCCCATGAAGCGCAGCGATCTCAGCCATACGATCCGAGAGACCCTGAAGCGGCTGCCGCCGCCCTACGATTCCCATTACGGGATCGTGCCGCCGGCGCCGCCGGAAGACGGCGTGTTCGCTCCCGGAGCGACGAAGGCGCTCGAAGCCGCTCAGGCGGCCTTCGGCAAGGTCGACGCCATCGCGGCCCAGATGAACGACCCCTACATTGTCAGCCGGGTCCTGACCAGACGCGAGGCGGTCAGTTCCTCGTCGATCGAAGGCACTCAGAGCACTCTCGACGAATTGCTTTCCGTCGAGGAGACCGGCGACGACGGTGCTCAGGACGAAACGCGCCAAGTCCGCAACTACGCTGTCGCCTTGGACGGATTCATCCCGAGAGCCGCCAAGGAAGGCTACGGCGTATTTACGATGGACCTGATCAGGGATCTCCATCGGGCCGTGATGAAGGACGATCCGGATTATCAGGACGTTCCCGGCGACCTTCGCGCGCGCGTCGTGTGGATCGGCGGGAGTAAAGACATCGCATATTCGAGTTGGAATCCTCCGCCTCCTGCCGATGTTCCTGATTGCCTCGCGCAAACGGTCGACTACCTCCGGAACGAGGGGATGCAGCAGATGACGCAAGGGTTCATTACGCGCATGGCGATTGCGCACGCTCATTTCGAGGCGGTGCACCCCTTCCGGGACGGCAACGGTCGTGTCGGTCGCCTTCTGCTTCCGCTCATGATGGCTGCGGAGAAGCATGTGCCCCTGTACCTTTCACCTTACATCGAAAGCAAAAAGGGCACGTACTACGCCTCGCTCAAGGATGCACAACAACGGCTCGAATGGGAGCCCGTCATCACCTTCATGGCCGACGCCGTGACCGGTACCGTCGAAGAACTCATCCGGACGCGCACAGCGCTGTCGGAACTATCCGAGCGATGGAGGGGCCGCCGAAAATTCCGAAGGGGATCTGCGGCCATGAGAGCGCTCGACGAACTTCACAATTATCCGGTCGTGACGGCGAAGCGGCTTGGCGAACTGCTCGATGTCACCCCCGCACAGATAAATAAGGGCATTGCGCAGTTGGTGGAAGCCGGCATTCTGCACGAGCGGACCGGATACGCACGCAACCGAGTTTACGCCGCTCCTGAAGCGCTCGCAGTCATCAATCGTCCCTTCGGTGAAGAGCCTGTTCTTCCAGAATAGGATGATTCGACGGGCCCCAACGGACCGTGACCGACACCACATGCGATGACCTGACTGCTGCACCGCCGATTCCGCGTCGGATTCCACACAGAATAAGTCAAACGCGCCCGGGCCGCTACGTTCTCGCCGAGAAGCGAGTGAACGCGGTGAGCGTCTGCAGGCGAGGCGTGATCTCGCGCAGATAGATTTCCGACTTGAGGAAGGCGATCTCGACATCGACATCCGCCTCGCTGACGTCGATGTACCAGGATCTGGGCCGGCCGTCGCTGCCGTCGCTCCAACGGTAGCCTCTACGCTTCAGGACATCAGATCGAACGGCGACTGTTCGGCCCACAATCCTTACCGTTTTCTTTCGCGCCTGCTCCAACAGCGCCGCAAGCGCCGGTGCGCCCGCGGATGGCAGTTCGACGGAAAGGATCTCGACGAGGGCGTGACAGTCGTCGACGGCCCTGTGCGCATGGTGAAAGAAGCCGGCACCGTTCAGAAGGTAGCCAAGTTGAGCTCCCGCGAATCCATGGTGGCGCCATTCCACCTCGGTCGCCGAGCAACCCCATGCCTTGTGTTCGAATACGGCCCAGAACCGTTCGGCGAATTTCCTGTCGAAGGCGGCATTGTGCGCGATCACGATGACCGAATCTTGCACGAAGGATTCGACGGCGGCTGCCTCGATGCGATGGCCGGCGACCATCTCGTCGCTGATTCCGGTGAGCGATGTCACCTCCGCAGGAATCGGTATCGACGGCTCGTTGAACGAGGCGAAAACGTCGCGGACGCCGACGATGCGGCCGTCGGCGACGTAGTCGAACTTGACCATGCCGAGTTCGATGACCTCGTCTTTCTGTAGGTCGAGACAGGTGGTCTCCACACCGAGCAGAATACCCGTTTTGGCGGCCTGATCGGCCGGCGAAATCGTAATCGATCGCGGAATCAAGCGTCGAAGGACACGATTCTTGGGACTGACCAAGCGCAGAAGCCATCGCGGCCAAGCTAAGATCCCCTTGCAACATGACTCCTTAAACCCTCCCCAGCGACGTCTGCCAGATCACATCACGGAACGTATCACACGATCGGGCGGGTTGACTGATTCCGAAGGCAATAACCCGATTTCCACATCGGCCGCCCTTCTGGCACCGATGCCCGCGACGCCGCCGTGTTTCAACGTCGGATGACCCTCGCGCGCGGTCATCCTGGTCCTAGCTTCAGCCGTGCTCCTCGCCTACAGCGCGGGGATCGCGCGGAGGCCGTCATGATGGAGCGCGACACTCGACAACGACCGGCCGCACGATGATCCCTCCCGGAAGGCTCGCAGCCTGGTCCTCGAGTTTCGCCCTGGCTTCGCCCACCGACATCTTCGGCGCGGTCCCTGCGTCGCCCGTCTTTGGGATCCCACTTGTCCGTCTCGAACCAGCCGACCAGGAATATTCCCGCTTGTGCGCGTAGGCGGATCATGTACTCGCGGACTAGCTGCGCCTCGAGCGCGGTGAAGATATCGTCGTTCCAGCACCCCTTCGCTTCGATGACGGCAGTAATCGGTTCGAACGCTTCCCCGCCTGGACGGCGGCGCCGAACAGCATTGATCAAGATATTTATACGCTTGCCGACGGGGGCTCCCGGCACTCGACCGACTTCGACCTCGCGGTTGGCGAAGATGCCGGCGTCTGCGAGCTCCGACTGAAGGAAGCGTACGACGATGTCCGAGAAGCCGTTCTCATCGATGGGCCTGAAGACGCTCGTCGAACCCTGCCGGTCCCAAAGATCGCGCACCGGCGTCTGTGCGCCGTGAAGCGATAGTTCGAGCCGAAGAAAGCGCCGTGAGCACGCATGGAAGCTTCTTTTCGGATGCGGTCCGTCAGATCGAGCGGCGATGCTGGTCGAAACCGCCCGGACTTTTCCGCAAGTTGCGAGTAGGCCGATGCTCTCCTTGGTATGAGCTACGGATGCTCTTCCGCGTTCGTCGACGTAGCTTCGCTACGTTGTCAGTAGCGGCCGCCGCAGAAGGTCGCCTTCACGACCCGCGCGATAGTGGGCGACTGACCAATTTCAAGAGGGGACGGTTCAGCGCCCATCAAAAAAATCCATCCAGTGAGAAGGATTGACCGCCGTCTGGTCCGGCCCAATGTCTTTTGGACGCTACGCCTAAGTCGATAGAGGAGGTGAACATGGTCACTGAGGTTAAGGCCGACTGTTGAACACGGCCGGGCCGAGGGCCGCGTGTCCCTGGGCTCAATAGCCCATGCGATTGTTTTGGGCGGCGCTCGGTCGTGCCGCTCGGCCGAGTATTCCCGCTTCGACCCAACCTTGGATCTAGACATGACTTCATCCGCTCTCCACTTGGCCGAAACTTCGCGGGTATTTGAACAGCCGGCTCCGAGGCACAGCCCTTGGCGAGCGACCGCCGCCGCTGCCCTTTTGGGCCTGCTGGCGGTCACTGCCATCCCCGTGACCGAAGGTTTCTTCACCGGCGGTCGCGCTGCCGTGGAGCAAAAGCTTTCGACCGTTGGCGCCCGGGTCGAAGATTTTGTACCGGAAGAGCGAGGCAAGCTCTCCAAGCCCATCATCGGCGGCTTGCTGGCGGGTGCCGCTTCGACCGTCGGGAAGCGGGTTGCAGGTACCTTCGTCGACGCTTCTTGGCCGGTCGCGCAGGCTTGGTTCGATCGAAAGACCCACAAGACAGATCAAATGATCTGGGCCGGCCCGCTGCACGTCGTCGACGGAAAGCCCGATGGCCGTGACGACTCGGTGACGACATTGAAGTTCGATGGCGACGGCAACCTGGCTCTCGCGTACCGCCTCGCCCGGTTCTTCGCGACGATGGGCCTCGACGTCGGCAAGTTCAGGATGTCCGCGACGGCCACGATGACGGATGCCGACTGCTCTTGCACCTACCGCTCGTACGGGCCGGAGATCGAAGTCTGGACCACGGGTGTCGTCCAGCAGACGTGGCTCTCCGAGAAAAACAAGCGAACCTACTTTGTCGCCGCCGCAATGGACCCGAGCGGACAACTGGCATCGGGTCAGGTCACGGCGAGCTTCGGAGGAGTTACGATGACGCGCCCTACCGTCTTCGGGTCGTCCCATGACAAACTGAATGCGGACAAGCGGCTTGACAACTATTGATATGACCCTGCGTTTGCCGAGGGAACGTGTCTAGTTAGGCGGCTGCCCCCTTACGCGATCAATGACGGGAGTTCGTCTTTTCGTACGCTTTTCGGTCACTCCTCAGGCGCCGGACCGCTTCGGAGGGCCCATTCGTGGCCGGTCTTCTGCTTCATTCGCGCGAGTAGCTTCTCGATCCTCTCGAGATATATGGACTCGACGGCGCTCACGAGATCCGGCCACTCCTTGGCGCCTCCGATATGGTATCCGAGCGACAGTCCAAATTTGAGTTCAAAACGATTGTCCTCGAACGACGCCTCGAGCGCGTTGGAAATCGAATCGTGTTCGTCGTTGTGCGCGAAACGTTTGTTTCTCAAATCGACTACCCGATCGTGAATGCTGCGTAGTTTTTCCGGGATGCTGTCGCGCGAAAAGCCGCTGCCGCTACCGCCTTGGTGCAAGCGTACGTAAGTGACTACGAATGCTGTCGTAAGCATCTCAAGTTCGAGGAAAGCCTCCATTTTCAATTCGAACTTGTAGGAAGACAGGCGCTTCTGCACATGCTTCAACGCCACCACGGCGGCGAACGAGTGCAAGACCCTGACAAGCTGTGACAGCTCGTTGTCGACGGACTTAAGGATGACGCGCCCATCATCCGCCATCGCCTGAAAATGATCTCTCCATTTCTCGGGGAGGTATTGCAGCGCCCATTCGGGCAGAACGTAGTACTCTCCCGCATCTTCCTGATGAGAGATCAGATCGCCCTCCATCTGTGCCATCAGCGTGGATTCCTTGTTCATTGTGGCGGCGACGCGTTCCGCGTGATCTTTTGTGAGAAAGCAGCCCAGCGAGTTGCAGTAACTGTTCCTCACGATCCAGAAGGGCCAGGACTCCTTGCCCTTCATGCTGGCGGTCTCGGCGTAGAATGGTGGCCTCATGCCGATTCCGCGCCGTGTCTTCAGCATTTCTCGGGCGAAGTCATCAACGTCTTCGTCTGTCACTTGCGATGTTTCCGATCCAGAGGTTCGCGGCTTGTGCGGTCGACGAGACTTCGTCTTCCTTCACGCCCTCGCGACAATCTTCAGGGAGTCGCCCGGCAGCGGCCGCTGCAATGCCTTGGCTTCTGCCCATGGCGCGGTCATCCAAGTCTCGACCTCATCGGGCGTGGTCAGGAACACCGGCATCGCCTTCGGGTGGATAGCGCCCACCTCCGCGTTGGGCTCGGTCGTCAGGAACGCGTAGAGATCGTTGGTAGCCTCGCCTTCCTTGACCTTCCGGACCGAAGTCCAGTTCGTCCAGATGCCCGCGAAGCAGGCGAGTGACCGGCTACCGTCGAGAGCGAACCAGATGTCGCCGAAGGAGTTGAACGGCACCACGCACCTATGCTCCGGACCCAGCCAACGCGCCCAATGTTTGCTTTTCACGTTATGGGTGTTCGTGGTGCCGCCATCTGGCTCCATCCGGAGGAGTTCCTTGAAGTCGACCGGCTTACCTTTGGCTTCCAGCTTCACTGCGCCTTTTTTGGTCGCCTCCATTTGCGCATGCTGCGAGGACGGCATAGCCCAGCGCGCGGTTGCGAGCTCGCGACTGTCGGCGCCGGTCCGGATACGATCGGTGCTTTGTAGTCAGGAAAGAGTCTGGGCATCGGTACGAGATCGCTGACTTAGCGGTTGACCACGCAGAACACGGCGCTGATCGCCGCCTCGTTGGTGGTGATGAAGTAGATTGCACATCTTCACATTTCCCGAGCAACGTGACGTGACCTTTGCGCAAACTGTAGCAGGGTCGCCGAAGGGCGGCGAGCGGGGCAGGAGTGAGGGCGCGAAGCCTCACACATAGCGCCGCGAAGAACACGCAGACGACCAACAGCGCTATCACGGCAGCGCGAGGCATGGATGTCAGTCGCCACCGGATCCAGACAGGACGCTCGCTCGCGTCCTGCAAAGTTCACCGTAGAACAGATGGGAGGGGCTTGATCGTGTGTGATCATTTACGTCCTTCACAATGGTAGAGGTGAGTAAGAGCGAGCAATCATGAGGAAGATAAATCCCGCTTATGATCTGAAATCCGGCGTGGCGTTCCATGTCGTGTCGCTCATAGTGAGGCAAAAATAGCCAGCCGGAATTTGCCGCTTGCAGTCTGAGAGCGCAAAGACGCCTTGTTGTCACAGGGGAGCGATATTCCTGGGCGGTCGGCGCTCTGTTTCTATTCCATGTGCTCAACTGCCACGAAGCCAAACGGTATGCCCCCCGTTAGGAAAATCTACGTCTCCGGGCAGAACCAAAGGCAGGTCACCCGCCGGGACACCTGCATTCGTGCCAAGTGCAAACTCGAAAATCGAGGGATTAAGTCCGTTGTTAAGCTGGATCGCAAGTTGCAGCCTCCTTACTTTGCGCTTCTACCGCTAGTCCAAGGCACGACAGCAGGTGATCAGCTGATGAAACAAGTCGCGCATTGAACAACTCCAAGTCGCGAAAATATGATTGTAAACCCGTTGAAGTAGTGAATATTTTAATATACATCTGCAGGTAGATTTCTCTAGGCGACGGGTCCTATCCGCTTCACGAGTGCATGCCGCGAACCAGTTCGAATCTTTGTCATGCGCATGAGGCCGTGCAGGATGGAGGCACGACGCAGTCGTTGTTCGAGGATTTTCCAAGCATGAGTTCTGAGACGAGGCGAACTTTGCGCGGGCTCAAAAAGAAAGCTGGTTTCGTTTCATGGACTGGACATGGATTGCCTCTATGATCTGCATTGTTGATCAGGCTGCAAATCGATCTGCTGGCCTCATATGCGAGTGTCCTTCGATGAAAGCGGCACTAGCCGTGTCGACACGCAGAGGGAGTCGGATTCTAAGATGCTGGTAGTGTGTATTTCAGCCGCCTCATTGAGCGGCGTGGTGACCCACGCTCAGACAATTCGGGTGTGTTGCATCAAGATTGTTTTGCCGGGTTTGTCGCGTGACGCGACCACCACTGAGCTTTTTTAGACATCCACAGAAAGAGGCGTCGTCATGAGTGGAACAATGGCTGTTGAAAATGTCATTCCGCGAGCAGACATCATCAAGCACGCGGAGCGGCTTGGTGCCGAAATCAAGAACATTGCGCTGTCGGACGATTTGCCTGACGATGTCATCGTAGCGTTCAACCGGCTTCTGCTAGAGCATAAGGTCATCTTCTTCCGTGACCAGGGACATCTCGACGATGCACAGCAGCGGCGTTTTGTGCTCCGGCTCGGCTCGCTGATACCGAATCCCACAACGGCGGACACAATAAGCGGTTTAACGATCCGGCAGGAGCTGTCTGATCCCGCCTGCAGTCATCTCAACCAGATGAACGATGAGCGGGTCCGCACAGCCATTTCGGTGCTGCGGCTCGCAGCGGTCCCGCCTTTTGGCGGCGACATTGCTTGGTCGAGCAGGGCGGCCGCTTATCTTGATCTTCCTGATCCCCTGCGGATGCTCGCAGATAACCTCTGGGCTGTGAGCTTCGTCGCATCTGATCTCACTGCGACAGAGAGGGCCACCGAAGCCAACAAGCGGCCTTGGTGGGGCGTATCCACTGGAACGATCTACGAAACGACACATCCAATTGTTCGTGTTCATCCCGAGACCGGCGAACGCATGCTATCGCTCGGTCGTTCCGTGAACAACTTCGTCGGCCTGCAGCGCTATCCCAGCCAAAGACTGTTTGAACGGCTGCAATCCTATCTCATTGCGCCCCGGAACACCCTGTTCTGGAATTGGAAATCAGGCGACGTCGTAATCTGGGACAATCGCGCGACTGAGCCGTACCCTGTCAGCAAATCCAGCAGCCCTCACTGGATGATGGATCAGCTTGCGATTGACGCCCGCGTACCGCACGAGAAGAGGCCAAAATCAAGGGCGGCAAAGGCTGCCTGACATTGTCGGCACCTCCCGGATCACGTCAACGCCTGGAAACCCAAGACTAAGTTGCGGCCCTGCAATGTCGAGCGGAGCGGCTGGTCTTACGCGAGGAACGGCTAACGGACGCAGCTGCCACCTGCTAGGCTTCTTCCAGGCCCAACAGCATTAATCTTCAGGCATCGTCTCTGCTCGCCGGTCAAACCGATGACGCTGCATTTTTGATGATCTGATGCATCCGTTGGTTCTCGCTCGGCGAGCAGCATCTCCTTCATCGTATCGGGATAGTCAGGCCCGGCGTAGCTCACACCCAATTCAGAGCATATTCGCCACCATCTCGCGATGCGTCGGATGGCCTTGATTCACAGCGCCCGGCGTCGGCTGAAACTATCCCGCTCGCGATGGTGCCTGCGTCTTACGTGTCCCATAAACAATCCGTCAGTCGAGCCTTTCCAGCAGCCCCTAAATTGCGCCACTGCATGGGCACCACACCTTCCCGATCTTCGTCCAGTGGAAAGGTCCCATCCTCGAGGCGCACACCAGCTTGATCCTCCAACCGAAAGCTCTGGAGGACGGATCTGCTCTCATGCTCTTGCGCAGCAGGATAGCAAAGTCCCTCCATGCCCTCGCGGACTCCCGGTTCGGGCGCTGCCATCACCCGAACCGCACCGTCGACCCCAAACAGGCTCTTCGAAAACGTCGGGTTCAAGCGGCCGTCGGTAGGTTTACGCGAGGGGCTCAAACGTCATTTCGAAGATGCTCGGCCTCATAATAGGCCGCTCCGAGAGAGCGCTAAGCTGAACCCTGCTGGGGCTACATCGGCTGGAGCAGGAGATCGGAAGCGCCGGCTGTAGATCATGAAGCAGGTGGGCCGCTCCGGCTCGATTCCGCCCAAGCGTTCGCCGAGACATGGCTCGCTCAATAATTACGTCTTGTTTCGGCCAAGCCTTGCCGGCTTGCGCCCTCTGGACATCGGCTTGGGGGGCATTGCACCTTTAGCCGGCTGTGTGAATAATTCAGACAAGTGAATGCCCAAAGTCGCGGCGATGCGTTCCAGGAGGTCAATAGTCGGGTTCTCTTTCTTCTGCTCAATGCGCCCCATGTATGAGCGGTCGATCCCGGCATCATAGGCCAATTGGTCTTGCGGAATGCCGCGCTCTACGCGGATCCGGCGCACATTCCAGGCCACAAGCGCACGAGCGTTCATGCGCAGAGGCAGCCATTCCGATGATTATGAAACCACTGGTTATAGCCAGACTATTACGATAAGCTCGCAGCAGTAGTGGCTGTCCTCCCCGGTTGCTTCGAGGAATCAGGCAACGGTGAGATGCAGACGCAGCTAGCGCGTGCCCGCCTTCTCGTTGACCATCACAAGCGCTATCGCGGGGCAATAGCTTGCCACTAGCAGCAGTGAAGAAATAGCGCCCAGAGGTACCGGCGGCGTTTTCCCGGGACCGCGACTAGATAGGACGAATGTTCAACTATGGCTCGAAAGGGAAACGAATATTCTCCAGTCGGCCGGTTCTGGTTATTGCCTTTCACGACTGCGAGCAGGCCGGTCACCACGGACCACCACGCCTTCCGCCAGGAACAGCAAGGACAACCCAGTTACAGCGCACATGTGCAATCGCTTGCAGTATGGACTGCGATGAAAAAGAGAAAGCGCAGGATGGAGCCACCAGATGAATGTGAGCCGATATGCGATTGCCATCTCAGCGCGAAAAGGAGGTCGGCGTGCGACCATTGGACGGGTGTCAAAACGATCTCAGATTAGTTATCGTTGCTCTGATTTCGGTAGATTTTTCAGCTGGGTAGGAGTTTCAGGCAGTGCCAGCCGAGCCGAAGATCGCAGAATTGGCGCCCAGCGTCGACGAGCTCACCTCATATGACAGGGAGCACGCTGTTGCCTACATGCGACTGCTTGATGCGGACGCTGACAAGGCAGATTGGCGCGAGATCGCGCGAATTGTGCTTGGGCTTGATCCCACCGTTGAACCAGATCGTGCGCGACGCACATTCGAAAGTCATCTGACTCGGGCCAAGTGGCTAGCGGGCCACGGCTATCGCGATCTGCTACGTAGCGGTTGGCCGAAACAATGATCAGCGCGGATGTCAGGGTCGCCGGAATACGTCTCGATCGCAAAAGTCGATCATTCCATCGATTAAGTGCGTGCAAGGCGCGCACACGGTAAGCAAGGCAACCGGAAAGGGCCACAATCATCGGATGCATTTCGCCGCGTCTGAAGATTGTGCGGGAAAGGTGCGATGGCGGATACTGACTGGAGATCTGAGGAAGCGTACAGCGGCCTGAAGAAGGCGGATGCTGCCGACCTGGCCTGGGAGTGGCTGCGCCGGGATCGCGACTACCAAGAGGATTATAAGCGGCTATCTCGCCGCGAACGTTCGAGCGCAGCGGCGGGCGAGTTCCGACGCAAGTGGGGACTCTCGTTTTCCTGCTGATCCGCAAAAGACCTTTGACAAGCAAGCAGTCTTCTGGGCACCCGAGGTGCTGCCGACCGTACTGGCTGTGCGGGCGACGAGCTGCATTGCGCCCAAAACCTATCAGCTCGATTTCGACAATCTGCCGGGAATTGAGCTTCGCCGTGCGCCGGATGGATGGCATGCGATCGCGCCGCTCGGGGGCACGAAGCATCGCCTTTGGCTAAGAGAGCTTCCGGCGAGCGGATATGCTGTCGTCGTTGATCTGCCGCTCGACGCCGATTTCGAGCTTCGCCTAGGTGCCGCACGTCGATTTTGGCTCGCCCTTGAGCGTCGGGCGCTCGGAATGCCCCCTCTTGCTTTGCCTGCCTTGAAGCAGCGTCGGCTAATCCTTGCGCTGCGCGCAGTGGATGGATGGCACGAAGGAAATAGCTACCGCCAAATCGCGCAGGGCCTGTTTGGAAACCATCGTATTGCCGAGCGCGCCTGGAAAACAGGCGATTTGCGCAGCCGAACCATTCGACTTGTTAAGCTGGGGCGGCGCCTCATGCGCCTTCGCTGGCGAGCATTGCTCGACAAACGCAGGGGCAGGGACGACAAGTAAAGGGTTGCGGCGCGATAAACGGCTTACCTTTCCGTTCTGCCTGCCAATTCTTCTGCCATGGCACGATGGCGGCCAGGATAGAGTCTTTGCACTACGATCTCTCATTGTTGGCGTCTTGATTTGCTGCACCAGAGCGGCGCCATCTCCTTAAGGTTTGACGACTGTGCTCGAATAGTTTTCTTGTTGAGCGCTCTCGACTTGAGCATTGATCTCCTGCTGTACCGGATCGAGGGGGCACCGCTAGACGTCAGGCAGCCTGCGCAAGTGCGACCTTTTTGCAAAGACGAGCCAGCCATCGGCAAAAAGAACGCGCGATCTCGGGGTGCGCGCTGCGGTCTACGGCATAGGCGCGATATTGCATGCCACTTGGAGTGCGGGTGCCAGGGATGATTTGCAAAGCGCCCCCTCGCACTAAATCACTGACGATGATTTCCGGCGCGACAAGAAGGCATTTTCCTGTCATGACGGCCGGCAGAGCAAGATAGTTGTGATCATACCGCGCGCCCGCTCGTATGTCACTTGAAGACAGGTTCATGGCCCTCAGCCATGTCGGCAGGATGTCGGGGCGGGATGTGATGTTCAGTATAGGGGTTGAGCGAACAATCGAGAGCTCTTTGCCGCCGACGAGATTTGGCGGGCCGACGCACACCAGCTCCTCCTTGTAGATCTCCCAACTATCGGCGGGTTCGGTGACGGAAAGATCCCGTGTAATCAAAATATCGAAATCATCCGAAGATGTCGGCGGCGCGAGCGAGCTGACGATGTCCACGATAACGCCACCCGCTTCAGAAGAGAAAGCCTGCAGGTTTGGGATAAGAAGAGAGAAAGCAAAGGTTGATAGCGACGTGCGGACCACAATCCGATTCGTTCCTGCGCCTGCACGGCGTCGCATTCTCTTCGCGGTGAAGCTCACGGTTTCGAGCGGTTCAGACACTGCGTTTGCGAATAGCCTCCCGAACTCGGTCAAATCGCTGCGCCGTCCACGCCGCTGGATGAGATCAGCACCCAGATAATCCCGCAGTACAGACAAATAGCGGCTGACCGAACTTTGCGTTGTTCCCAAAGTGGTGGCCGCGCGCGTGACGCTTCCTTCCCTGGCAACGGTCACAAACGCGCGGATGGCATTTAAAGGAACTTCATCGTCTTGAGTCGCCATTGTCTGCTCCGGCGCCAGAATGAACATCCATCACATTATTCGATGCCCATAGCCGGATAGCCGCGTATCATGGGTCGACCACGCACGAAATCCTCGTGGGAGCGTGATACCTGCGCCAGTACCGCACAAGAGCTGCGTCTCAACTGGCGTTTGTCAGGGGCTAAGTCCTTTTGCCGCGCGCCGGCTTCGGCTTGCGACCTTTAGGTAAGGTTGCAGGTGGCGGCGCGCCCTTGGATGGCCGAACAAATAGCTCGGAGACAGCTACGCCGAGCGTCTCGGCAAGGCGATCGAGAAGGTCGATTGTCGGGTTCGCTTGTTGGCGCTCAAGTCCGCTCATGTAGGAGCGATCAACTCCTGCATCGTAAGCCAATTGCTCTTGCGGAATACCGCGCTGGACGCGGATCCGGCGCACATTGTAAGCCACAAGCGCACGAGCTCTCATGCGCGAAAGCAGCCATTTCGATGGTCATCAAACCACTGGCTATAACCTACCTAAAAACATCACCGGATTGGAAGGTTTTAGATCGAATTATTCGATGCGTGCCACCGCATCGTCTTTCCCGGACGCGACTGGGGCGGCCCGTACAAGCGCTGGTATGTCGCCCGTCTATCAATTCGCGGCGGCCCAGGTTTTCCGGGCGCTGGCCGAAGCTCACCCGAACTGCTGCCTCGGCAGCTGTTTGATTCCGCTGCCCAACTCGCACGAACGGCCTCGAGGCAAGCAAAGATGCTGACTGAGCGGAGGCGATGCTCCTCCATTGATCGAAATGGAGTTGCAGCTCCGATGAAATGAGCCGGCGCTGACTATCGCGATCGCAGCGACAGCCGTTCAGCCATCTTTATAGTGGTCTTTATCCCTGGATCAGCGCAGACGGCGCGTTTCAGGGACCTAATCTCGTTCATTCTCTGGACTCAGAGAATTTCGTCTACCGGTACAACATCTTTGTGGACGTTCCGCACGCCGCCATCAGCCATGATACGGAGTTTTGGGCTCTCCCGTCCGCTCAATAGGCACGACGCCGAACTCTCTTAGCTGAGGCTCAAGGAATGCGCGCCGGTCGGGTTATCAAGTATAACGACCAGTTCAAATCAAACGCGGTACGGCACGTCGTAACCTACTTTGGCAGCAGCCATTGACTGCACAAGAGTGGCGGCCAGAGCAAAGTACCGCAGTGTCGACTTGGAACGCGCAGCCGATAGTGTGAGGGCAAGCGGTGAGACGTCGCGAATTGGATACGCCACTATCAAGTCGAACAGATGGCAAAGCGTATCGTTACCCATGATGTATGAGCCCGAACGAATTGGGATTCGGCGCGCGGTTGAGGCGAGCTGAGAGGTTTCGGCTTGGGCGTTGTCCGGACCATTCGAACGCCGCGGGCCGGCATATCCCAAGGTCACTCAGCTGAGAGACTTCGTTGTTGCCGAGCGGTGCCAAGAGCGACGAGGGTGTCAGGAAAGAGTTGTTGCAGAACACGGAGAGCAGCGCAGACGCGACTGGCGCCATCGAAAGAATCCGATGCTGCTCCTGCTAGCCGCTATGCTAGCGAAACTAGCGGGTGGCTCGGCGATCGGGCAGTGAATCCCTGAAAGCGCTGTTCCTGGCAGATGCCGCAAGCCTCTGTGGTCAGCCAAAGCTGGCCACCTTTGCTCCCGTGAGGGTCAAGCCGCTCGCGGTGCTACCAAGTGGTATTGTTGAGAGGTACCGCAGGGCACCTACCTGGTGGGCAAGCCTTCAAAGAAGACGCTGTCTCTACCGTGCCAGCGACGTCAAAGGTTAACGGCGACGTGACTCGGCGCTCAAGCCCTGCAAAGCGCTGTCCCTGCCACGCGCCGCTAACCTTGGCACCAGCCTTGCCCCATAAAGTATCAACGCTGACACTTCGCCCCTCTGGGGTGCCGCCAAGTTGTAGGCTTAGTACGACTGCCAATCACCTACCTGAATTGGTTGGATCGTCCGCTACTTTCTACGCTGGTCCGCTACCTTCGCGGAGAAATCGGAGATGCCCAGCACACCAAACCGCTCCGCCGCATGAAAAAGGCTTGCACGCTGCCGCTCATGACAGAGCCCAAGAATGTTGGCGGAGTAAGACGGGAGGTATGGAAGCGATCGCTTGAAAGACGTAAGCGCTTAGCTGTAACCCTTGCTTCGGGATCTGGATAGCTATGCGAAGAAGCCTCCGGCTTTGGACGGAGGTTTTGGATGGGATTGGACAGCAAAAAGGACGTCCATTTGGACGGCCCATCGGCGGGGTCGGTTAGCCGGCTGGAAGTTCTTGAAGGACCGTCGGGGCGCCGCGTGCGTTCGGAAGCTGAGAGAGCTCGGATTGTCGCCGAGAGTCTGTTGCCCGGTGCCCAGGTGTCCGAGGTCGCGCGCAAGCACGGAGCGACGCGCTGGCAGATCTACGATTGGCGACGGCGGTTTCGCCAGCGAGGCATGTTGCCGCCGTGCGAGGCATCCCCGCCGACATTCGCTCCGCTGGTCGTAGAACGTGTTTTGGAGGAGCTTCCTGCTCCGGCGATCAAGCTTGAGATCGCGATCGGTGATGTCGTGCTGCGGACGGATACGGCCATTGATGGTGAGCAGCTGTCCCGGGTGATCCGTGCGGTGCGAGCGTCACGATGATCGCGGCCGGTGCTGATCTGAAGATTTACATCGCGACGCGGCCGATCGACTTCCGCTGTGGCCATGATGGGCTTGCGGCGAAGGTGCAGGAGATGCTTCGTCTCGACCCGTTCAGCGGCGCAGCCTTCGTGTTCCGATCGAAACGAGCGGACCGGATCAAGATTTTGGTCTGGGATCGAACGGGCCTGGTGTTGGTGCACAAGCGTCTCGAAGGTTGCAAGTTCGTTTGGCCAACGATCGCAGACGGCGTGATGCGGATATCGCCGGCGATGTTCGCGGCCCTGTTCGAGGGGCTGGATTGGAGGTTGGTCCGCCCGGAAGAAGCGCGGCGTACTCAGGTCGCCAGATAACTGCGGCAGAATGACTCGGCAGCTATTTTGAGCGTGGCACGCGCGGCGGCGATGTGCTCGAAATAGCGCATGAGCATCGCGGCGCTGCGCGACGAAAATGAACAACTGAAAGCGCTTTTGGCGCAAACGCAGGCGGCCTTGAGCGAGCATCAGGGGGCGCTGGCGGCGTCGGAGGAAGCGCGGCGTCGGCTGGAGGTCATCCTCGGCGAATTGCGGCGCGACAGGTTCGGCGCGAAGTCCGAGAAGCTGCGGCCAGATCAGTATCACTTACCGCTGGAAGACGTGGAGATCGCGCAAGGCATCCTGGACGCGGCGCAGGAGAGAGCCGAGGCTGTGATCAAGGGCCGATCGCGGAGCGTCCCGGATCAAGGTTCTCATCGCAATCGCGGCTGCTTGCCTGCCCATTTGCCGCGCGTGGAACGGATCATCGAGCCTGCAAGCACGCTCTGCCCGTGCGGTTGCGGCGCCATGACGAAGATCGGCGAGGACGTCAGCAAACGCCTCGACGTGATCCCGGCGCAATGGCGCGTGCTGGTCACGCGCCGGCCGAAATACATCTGTCGTCGCTGTTCGGGGCCCGTCGTGCAGGCGCACGCACCGGAGCACGTCGTGCCCGGCGGACTGCCGACCGAAGCGGCCATCGCGCACGTGATCGTCTCCAAATTTGGCGACCATACGCCATTTTACCGTCAGGCCGAGATCTATGCGCGCCAGGGGATCCGGCTTGATCGGGCGACGCTGGGCAACTGGTCTGGCCGCGCCTGCTTCCATCTTCAGCCCATCGCGGACCACATGCGCCACCACCTGGCCATGGCGGATCGGTTGTTCATGGATGAGACCAAGGCGCCGGTACTCGATCCGGGGCGCGGCCAAACGAAGAAAGGCTACTTCTGGGCGGTCGCCTCAGACGACCGCGGCCACAGCGGCCCAAGTCCACCGATCGTGTTGTTCAGGTATGCTCCCGGTCGCAGCGGTGCCTTCGCACAGCAGTTCCTGGACGGCTTTGGCGGACGCTACCTGCAATGCGACGCCTATGACGGCTATGACCGGTTGAACGAAGTCGTTCGACCACAAGGGCCTTGGACGCTTGTGCATTGTTGGAGCCATTTGCGCCGGCGCTTCGTCAAATTGGTGCGCAACAGCAAGTCACCGATCGCCGAGGCCGCTGTTCGGCACATCGCACAGCTTTACGCCATCGAAGCCATGGTGCGCGGCTCATCGCCGGACATCCGGCTGGCCGCGCGCAAGGAGCACTCGCTGCCCATGGTAGCCGCGTTGAAGTCGTGGTTCGAGAAACAGTTGTCAATGATCTCCAGTGGATCGACGCTCGCCGAGGATATCCGCTATGCGCTCAATCATTGGGAGGGGCTGACGCGCTTCCTCGAAGACGGACGTCTCGAGCTCGACACCAACCCGGTCGAGAACGCCATCCGGCCAATCTGCTTGACCAGGAAAAACGCTCTCTTCGCCGGACATGAAATCGGGGCCGAAAACTGGGCCTTGCTGGCGTCGATAGTCGCCACCTGCAAACTCAACGACGTCAATCCGGCCAGCTACATCGCCGAAACACTCGAGGCGATCATCGACGGCCATCCCCATAGCAGAATCGAAGACCTTATGCCGTGGCGATTCCGCAAGGCGTCAAGCCAGTCTCAACAGGGCCCCGGCTGAGCGCTTACTGAAAGACCACACGCGCCGCAAAATTTAACGTCGCCAATCTCCCTCGCCACAAGCGGGCCGGGTGTCCGTGCCTGAAAAAAGCATGACAGTGCGGCTACCAGGGTCGTTTCTCCGATACCGGAAGCAGCGCGGGCGCGACTCGGCGCCGGTCGTTTGGGACTGGATCGGCGCTGTCCCTGCCGCGCCTGCGCTGCAGATTGAGGTTAGCAGGAACGTGACTCGGCGCTGTGCCATTCTGGTAATGGCGCTGTCTCTACCACGCCTCGCTAACCCTAGCGGCTCTGTACTCACGCTAGCTTTCCAAAAGCTGACGAACCTGTGCGGCAATTCACAAACGAGCGGCAGCTGTTGTGGCCGTGCGGACCCTGCTCACTGACGGCCGCTGACCGCCCATCAGCGCGCGCAGCCAAAAATGAAACCGATCGCTCCCAAGCCTGGCACAAAGTATTTTCTCTATCGACATAGGCGGGGGCAAGTACAGACTTCAGCGAGCCCGATCATCGCGACCAGAAAAATTGGTCTTAGAGCATGCGTGTGCGCACAGCATGATAATGCATTGGTAGGCTGTTCAGTTGAAGCACCGGCCTCAGAGAGTGCGTGGTGCGCGCCAAATTCGTATTCACTTGGCCTCAATATTCGTGAAGGCCGCATCAGGCTGCGCAACGTGGTGTCGACCGTAACCGGACCAGTGTTGTGGGCGGGCAGCTTTGCCGTATACCCTGGCTATATCGCGTGTCCAAATCGGTTAGATGGTCGGCCGGCGAGTTGTTCAAATCACGAATACACATTCGTTGGCCGCATCCCCACAGCAGCAGGAAGTCGCAGTGGATCCCCGTCTCGGTCAGTTCGCCAGGGGCGGGTTCATCAGGCGGGAATAAAGCTCAGGATCGTGAACTGGCCATCGATGAGTTGAGGCGATATCACATGGCTCAGGGCCCACGCCGCCAGAGCCTACGCCGTTTTCCGAGGTGCAGCCAACGCCATCGACGCCGATCGGTTCGATGCACCAGCATCGGGTCTGCGAACTAACGTGCGCCACCGCGTAACTATCGCATAAGAGTGCTGTCAATTGGCACTACCAGATCTGGGTGTTTGGGGAAGCAGTACTTGCATCGTAAGGTTACGGAAAGGTCGGATGCACATATGTGTGTTCTCATCAAGCTTCGACGCGCAATGCCATGGCAAACATGAACCTGGGCTCCCAATCCTTTGCCGACGCATGCGCGCGACAGCGGACCGTCACCGACCAAAAACTCACCAAATTTGAGCACTGGTCCCGAGACGTTCAGGTTTCCAGATGAGACGTGTCATGAAGCCAATAGCGCGGGTCGCAGCAGCAACAAAGCGCGCTCGGGCACTCTCCGATTTCGACCGGTGCTGCGCAATCTGGTGGCTCTATCGCCTCCATTTCGGCATCAACCGCGACGTGATGTTGGGCGTTGCCGCGGTCACGATCGCCTAGGAGAGATCCCGCTGCGGCATTTAGGCCTCCTGACATCGGCCACCTTTCATGCGAGCGCCGGCACTGCCCGACCAAACCTCCCACCAGGTTGCGCGTTGGCTGGCGGACAAAAAATCTCAGCCTAACGCCAAACGTCTCAAGTCTCCCCCAGCCCACTAAGGTCGCAATCGCATCTAGTACCGGCGGACTGCCGGGGGCACACAATGGCGCCTGGAAATACGGTGAGCAGACCGCACAAGCCGAACTAGTGCTCGTCGTTCGCAGCATCAGCAGGCTTAAAGTTGTGGCGTGGATGATGCTGCTCATGCAGTCCAGCATCGTTGAATTGACGAGCCCGAATAGCTGAGCGAAGAGCGCCAAAATCGAACCGCTTGATTTTTGTAAAGTCCGCCGATCGCGAGCAAGGACGCGACGTTCGCATTTCACCAGATGATCTTAAGCGGAAAGGAATATGCCGCGCCCGGGTCCGCAAGGCCCGTAGAAAGTGGTCACGTTGCTCATCAAGCCAGTCTGGCGAGCGCATTGCTATGGATTAATCCCCCCGCAGAGGCCCGTGGGCAGGCTGCGTCTCTCTCGATCGAAGTCTCCGTGAGCCATTCGTCCCCGCGGACGGCCAGCCGTTCAACCGAGCGCCGCCCGGGAAAATGCCCTCGGCGCCTATCCACAGCGGTTTGTGCTCGCCCCCAGGGCTCTACGCGACGGTACGACGCCTCAGTTTCCAGCTCGCGTCAACCATAGTCATCAATCAATCTCCGTTGACTAACGGCCAAGCGGAGCCATTCGACTTTAGGTAACGAGGTGATCGGGCGCTTTGTTTGCCGATGCCAGCACTTGGATGACCTCAAGGCCGTGCTTGGGACTGCTGCTGCGAGCTTCGATAACTCGTTGTAATGTTGAGGCGCCGCCGGGGCCCTGTTGCGGCGATCACCGGCTTGAACACCATCGGTCTGGCGGTGGTTACGGTAAGAAGCCTTTCGTCCGTACAAGCCGTATCGCCGGGTGGCCAACACGCTCTCGATGGGTTGGTGGTGCCGGGCTCAAGTGCCGGGAAATCGGACAATTACGCTAATCACAAGCCGTAACGAGCCTGTGGGCGCGTTGATTGCGGGTGCCATGCAGACGATGGCAGGTCCACCACAAGAGTAGGTAGGTGCCAAAGTGGACGCGCCGTCCTAGCGTCCTCCTGTTCCTCTGCCGATCATCGAGCCAGAAGCGAACACCGAGAAGGTCATACGGACAAAACCTTACGACGTGCGAAATCAGGGTGGCTGCGCATGCACACCTCGATGACGAGCTCCGGCGTTCCGATTTGGGCGCCGAAGAAGGCGACGAATGGCGGGGCGCGTGCCTACGGAAAATCAATCAGGCAAGAAGCAGGCTATGGAACGTCAACCGGTTGACGTGGTCACGGCGATCAATCGGCTTGCAGGTTCGGATCCGGAGAGAGTTGCGCTCAGGCACGGCGCAGACGAACTCACATATGAGGCGCTACGATCAAGATCGGATGTCCTTGCAAGGACCTTACGAGAGCAGGGTGCTCGCGGCGCGGTTGTCGGCTATTGGGGAGGGCGGGACCTCGACTGGGCGACGGCGGTCATTGGAATTTTGAAAGCTGGATCAACGTACTTACCGCTCGATCCATCGCTGCCGGCTTCCCGTACATCATTCATGATCGAGCAGAGCCGCTGCGCTTTGTTGATGGGCCGAGACCGGCCGGATTCGCTCAGCCTATTCCAGGAGAGCAGCAAAGCAGCTCCTCAATTCGTAGCTATAGAGGCGGCACTGCGCCGGGAGCAGACCTCGTCTGTTGTGCCATCGCCGAACGTGGATGGACTTGCCTATATTCTGTTTACGTCTGGTTCGACGGGCCAGCCTAAGGGCGCAATGATCGAGCGCGCCGGCCTAAACAATCATTTGGCGGCAAAGATCGATGCTCTAAGTCTCACTCGGACGGATTGCGTCGCGCAAACGGCATCGCACTGCTTTGACATTTCGCTGTGGCAGCTTCTTTCTGGGCTTTGCGTCGGAGCCTCTACATCAATCATTGATGATGCGACACTAAGATCGCCGTCATCGCTCCTTCAAGCAATTCAACGATGCGGCGCTACGGTCGTCCAACTCGTTCCGTCGATGCTGGCAGTGTTTGTTGAATATCTGCAATCGCTTGCCGCGGCAGAGCGAGCCATGGACGGCTTGCGGATTATTTCAACGGTCGGAGAGCCTCTAACGCCCGGATTGGCGCGTGCGTGGCTCGCCTTGTATCCCCGCGTTTCCATTCTCAATCATTACGGGCCGACCGAGTGCGCCGACGGCGTAACGCATCATCTGGTTTCTGTGCCGCCTGCGCTGGCTGAGCCGTATGTGCCGATCGGCAGGCCAATTCAAAACGTTGAGGTTTATGTCGCGGACGGACCACGGCTCTGCAATGTAGGAGAAGTCGGCGAAATCTGTGTTAGCGGCGTCGGTGTCGCTGCCGGTTACGTCAATGACCATGTCCGCACCAAGGATGCGTTTGGGCCAAACCCGTTCTCAAACGACCTGTCCTTCCGGCGCTTATATCGGACAGGTGATCTTGGGCGCCTCCGTTCCGACGGCCTTTTGGAATGTCTCGGTCGACGGGATCGTCAGGTCAAAATTCGCGGGCACAGAATCGAGCTGGGAGAAATCGAAGCTCGTTTGTCCGCTCATCCCTTGGTGCATGGTGCCGTCGCAGTCGCCTCTGTCTGCGCAGGTGTAAAGCTTACGGCGCGAGATATAGCCGGGGCCGAGG
This sequence comes from Bradyrhizobium sp. ISRA442, assembly GCF_038085055.1. NCBI lineage: Bacteria > Pseudomonadati > Pseudomonadota > Alphaproteobacteria > Hyphomicrobiales > Nitrobacteraceae > Bradyrhizobium > Bradyrhizobium sp. ISRA442. Next base: position 324,483 of record NZ_JALGCN010000006.1, on the reverse strand, counting down.
CGCAAGCCGAATCGCGGCGGCTGGTTGCGTATGTGTCGGCTCCAGCTGAACTGGCGGAAAGCGACCTTCAGAATTTTCTTGCTGAAGCACTCCCCAGCTACATGCTTCCGGAAAGAATCATCCGCATCTGCAGTATTCCACTGACCAGGAACGGAAAGGTCGACTTTGCAACATTGCCCGACCCGGGGAGTGTTCGGCCGTTATTGTCAACGCCCTTCGAGGAGCCGCAATCAGACCTCGAAGTCCGGCTACGCCAAATCTGGTCCGGCATTTTGCGTATCGAGAACATAGGTGTGAATGACCAATTCATAAGCCTCGGCGGAGACTCGCTCCGCGCAATGCTTATATTGGGACAGTTGCAGACCTTGCTAGGAGTGAGAGCGGATTTCAGACTGGTCCTGAATGGCACAATTCGATCTCTTGCCGCTTCGATCGAGGCTCGCACTGAGCCCAATCCATGCACAGCCTTGACATACCGAAAGCTTAACCGATCGCCTCTGACGCGACTCCAGGAGCACCTTTGGTTTCTGGCGCAGCTCGATCCATCTGCCCGGAACTACATCATTCAAGGCGGGCTGCGGATTAAGGGAAACATCGATTTAGCTCGGTTCAATCGCGCCTGGACCGAGGTCATTCATTCCCACCAGGCACTTTCGGCGCGCTTTATCGACGAAGACGGTCCGGTTCAATGCTTTGATGCTCCGCCATGCACCAATCTAGAATTGATCGATGCATCTCATCTCACCTCCTCCGAGGCTGAGGAGCTCATCGCACAGTTTCGGCGAACGGAGCTGAGAGACAATTTCGATCTCGGACAGGGCCACTTGTTTCGCGCGCGCATGGTCCGGTTTGGTCCCGACAATCATCTCATATTGATCACCGCTCACGAAATCATCCTCGATGCCTGGTCAGTTTCTGTTCTGCTCAGAGATCTTCAGCAGAGATATTTAGATGCCGTGGCGCCTTGGCCAGAAAACCGTGCATCACTCTCGGGCTACGCGGCGTGGGAAAAACAACACGTTTCTCAAGAAGCGCTGGAGAGCCAACGTCACTATTGGCGTCGTCAGATTGGTGATGATCCGCCGGTGCTTTCGCTTGGAAGGGCGCGCCCGCAAACAAATTCATACCGCGGCGGCTCGCATCCAGTGCTGCTTGGAAGCGATCTCTCCAGTCGGGTAAGAGAATTCGCGCGCCGAAATGGCTGCACCACGTCGACAACACTGCTGGCGTGCTTCCAGCTGCTGCTACGAATTTATAGCGGTCAGGACGATATTGTCGTCGGCATGCCACACGCTGTACGGGATCAACCTGGCAGCGCCGACATCATTGGCTTTTTCCTGAATATGCTACCGATCCGTGCCGTGATCAATGCCGGTCAGTCCTTTGCTGCTCATGCCACGCGCATCCAGGGCCTGGTCAGCGATGCCATCGCAAATTCGGCCTATCCATTCGGATGGATGGTCAGGGATACAAGGTTATGTCGCGAACCGGGTCGATCACCGATCTTCCAGGTCATGTTCAACATGTACTCAGAAGCCGCCGAGCCACTTGGTCAAGACGAGTTGGCTCTGACATTCCGCGAGTACGACACAGGCTATGTCAAATTCGACTTAACACTGTACGCGCAAGATCAGGGCGATGAAATTGCGCTCCAGCTGGCGTATGCGGAAGACATATTCTCGAGTGATTTGGCTGTTCGCATGGCCAACAATCTGCGCTGTCTGATTGCCGCCTGCGTTGATAAACCACTTGTGCCCATTGAGGAACTAAGCTGCCTCAGCGCCTCAGACCTCACTATGCTGCATTCGCTGGATGGGTCGACCCAACGATATGAATCTGAATGTCCACTTATTGAAGCCTTCGAGCAGATCAGTGTCTCTGATCACGGCAAAATAGCATATTTTGGCGAGTTCGGGGAGGTCACGTTTGGCCAGCTGCGTGAGCGCGTAGCAGCTATCCGCTCGTTACTGCGGGATATGAAGGTGGGGGCCGGCGATCTGGTCGCCATGCTTGTTGACCGGTCGCCGGACGTTGCCGCTGTCATGCTTGCGGCGCGAGGCTTGGATGCTGTTGTCGTGCCGATAGCGCCGGATTATCCGCGCGATCGGATCCAACATATCCTGCGAGATAGTGAAGCAAAGCTCTTGGTTCACGCGATTGCCACTGAGCCTGATTTTGACATGCCTTCAATGTGTCTATCCACCTTAGAAAGGTGCAGCAGGACCGCGAATGATTTCGCACCTAGCGAGAGACCGTTAGATCGCCGAATTGCGAACCTCATATATACGTCCTCCTCCACAGGCCGGGCGAAGGGGGTTCTTATACCGGAAGCGGCCATTCTCAACCGGCTGAACTGGATGTGGCGGCGCTTTCCCTTCGATGGCACCGACGTCATGGTTGTCCAGAAGTCCGCCTGCCTTGTTGCGTCCGCTTGGGAGTATTTTGGTGGGCTTCTGAGAGGTGTGCCAACGCTGATCCTCACCCAAGGGCAGGTGCTAGATCCGGATCTGTTGTTGTGCAGTTTGGCAAAACATCGCGTGACGCGCCTTTTTGCCTCTCCGCCAGTCCTGTCCGGTCTCATTGGGTCCCAGGAACGGCAACCGCAAAGAACCGCCTTGAGATTGGTCACAAGCAGCGCCGAACCGATGCCTTCCTCGCTGCCCGCTCGCTGGCGTGCGTCTTTTCCGGGCGTGCCGTTGTGGAACTTCTATGGTGCGACGGAATGTGCGTCCAATGCAGCCGTGCACGAAACATCGGATGCCGATGACAACTCGGCGCTTGTCCCAGTGGGGCGGCCAATCGACAACGTCAAACTCTACGTACTCGATTCACGATTGAAGAGAGTGCCTGTTGGAGCCCCTGGCGAACTGTGCATCGCAGGCCGCTGTCTGAGCGCTGGGTATTGGCAGGATCAAGATCGGACTGACCGCTGTTTCGTGCCGAATCCGTATGATGGCGGACAATACAACGTGCTTTATCGAAGTGGGGACATCGCACGCATCTCAGCCAGCGGCCTTCTTGAGATTTGCGGCCGATCGGACAACCAGATCAAGGTGAGGGGCTTCCGCATCGAGCCGGAGGAGGTCGAAGTTGCCCTTGAGTCTCATCCGGCAATCGCAAAGGCCGCGGTCTTCGCAGAAGGCATCGATGACGATCGCCGCTTGACGGCGAGCGTGGTGCCCGCTCGCAAGAATCTCAGTTCTGGAGAGATTCTCGCCCATCTGCGCAACAGGCTGCCATCTGCCATGGTTCCCGCAGCCTTCAGGTTGGTTGACAGTGTTCCCCTGACGACGAGCGGAAAGATAGACCGTACTCGCCTATCCTCCGTTCCTTACCGCGAGATAGAAACCAGTCGATCTGCTGAGCCCCGCACCAGGAACGAACGAGTTCTTGCTCAGATCTGGGAGGATCTATTAGGCGCCAAGGGGGTCGGAATCGACAGCAGTTTCTTTGATATTGGCGGCGATTCTCTTCTGAGCGTGCGTTGCGTCACCCTGGCGCGCAAAGCCGGGCTGAGTCTCACCGTCAACCAACTTTATCGAACGCCGACCATCAGGGACTTGGCGGCCGGGGAAGCGGAGGCGGCACCCCACAACGTCGCTTCCGCGGACGGCTTACTGCCTGTGCCCCCCGTAATATCGTTTTGGAATTCTCTTCTCGGCTTTGACGAGCATTTTAACATCGGCGATCTGTTCTTCTTGCGCGGCGGCATCCTGAACATCAAGATCCTGGACCGCGCTCTCGCCCATGTCATCGAGAGGCACGAAGGCCTCAGGCTCCGCGTTGCCCGAACCCAAGATGGACTACGGCTGGGGATTGGGCCTTGTCCGACTGAGCGCATCGTGGAGGAGATCGATCTCGTCGGAATGACCGGCCCAGACCAGCGCAGGGCAATCGAGAGCGTCTCGGCAAGACGTCAGCACATATTTCGGTTTGACGGCCACACGCCTCTTGTTTACGTCGCGGCCTTCCGTACTTCGGAAAGCGGCGATTACTATCTGCTGGTTCTGATGCATCATTTCGTAGCGGATGGGATGGGCTATCGGCTATTCCTGGAAGCATTGGAGGGCGCATACAACGCTCTTGCTGCAGGCCATGATGTGAATGGCCCTGAGACCGTACAAAGGCTCTCTTCCTGGTTGAAGCGCCTCGAGCATTACGCGGACAGCGAAGCACCAGACGAACTCAAGTACTGGGAGGATATTGACTACGATCAATTCAATCTGCGTGTCAGCGACGCGTCATCGCGCGGCACGAGTGTTGCCGAAGGAAGCGCGAGAGAGCTTCACGATGCAAGTCTCGGAGGTCGTCGGGAGGATGCGAACGGCCGTTCGCGGGTAGATCGGGCCAAGTACCATCTTGAGATCGACGGGGAAGCGACAGCGGGTCTCCTTAGTATTGGAGCCAGATCAGCGCATTGTCAGGACTTTGATGTGTTTCTTGCTGCCCTGTCGGGTGCGTGTGGAGCCCTGTTCGGCAACTATTCGCTCTGGATTGATAGCCTGACCTCGACACGAGGTCGACTGTTCGACGATTTCGATTCATCTCAGATCATTGGCCTTATCAGTGAGCTCGTTCCGCTTTCATTGAAGGTCACAGGAAGGGAGTCGCGTTCCGACCGTGCTCGTTCAATATACCGGCAGCGCAATGCGCTGCCGCGTGGTGGAATAGGCTTTCGGGCCCTGAAATTCCTAAACCGAGATCCAGCCGTGCGGTGTCGGCTCGATCGCCTGCCACTGCCCAGAATTGGGGTGAATTATCGCGCCGGTTTGCAGCGCCATTTCCCACGCCGTTTTCTAGACACAGACCCTTGTCCACTTTGGATCGGCGAACACATGCATCAAGCGGCGGCGATCCACCTCTTCTGGTTCGAGGTCGGATATCAATCGGGCCATCTACAGATTGACACCACGTATGATCCGAGCATGGTCGATTATGAGGTGACCCGCCATCTTTGCACGGTCTTGCAACAGGAGCTGATGCAGACGATCAGCGAAATTCGGAAGATCTCGGGACACCGTCATTCATGAATGAGCCCAATGCGGAATTCGCCGCCGAGGCCGATCACGATGTGATGCCGAACAAGAACGCGCGCATTGATCTATCAGACCCGAGTCTGTTCAGACTTATCCTACGGCTCGCCATTCCGTCTGTTGTTGGCTTGTCGATCAACGCGTTTCAGCAGGTCGTCAACGCAATCTTTGTTGGCACACTCGGCGCGCCGGCGATCGCAGCCGTCAGCATGACCTTGCCGATCGTGGTCCTGCTCGCGGCGGCCGGACAGGGGATAGGAGTTGGAGCAGCGTCGTTCATATCTCGTCATCTTGGTGCTGGTGAGTACCTAGAGGCGAGTCGAGGCGCCAGTACCGCTCTCGCGCTCGCCGCGCCAGTCGGCATCACGGTCACAGTCGCTCTGTTTCTAAACATGCGAGAGATCTTCCTAGCGCTCGGTGCAACTCCAACCATCATGCCCCTGGCGCTCGACTACGCGACGACGCTTTTGTTCGGATGCACCCTGATGCTTATGAACATCGTCAACGGCTTCATCGTCCGAGCCGAAGGCAACACACGATTCAGCATGTGGACGATGATGACCTCCTTCATATTGAACGCTGGCCTTGATCCAGTGCTCATATCCGTGCTGGACCTCGGTGTGCGAGGCGCCGCTCTCGCAACGCTTGTGTCTCAGACTGCGGCTATTAGCCTCTATATCGCGTATTTTACCAAGCAACGCGGAATGGTCGTCGTCAGGATGTCTCACATCTCGTTGCGAGCAGATCGCATCAGACAGATCGCGTTCGTGGGGGCGCCAGCGACCATGACCAGCATCTTATCTGCTATTACTGTTATGCTCTTGTACGGAGCAGCTGCGCCCTTCGGCGAAGATTCCATCGCGGCCGTGGGAATAGCCGTGCGAATCTTAACGATTGGCGCACTGCTTATCAGCGGTTTCTGTATGGGTTCTCAAGCTATCCTGGGTTTTGGGTGGGGCGCACGCGATTTTTCTCGTGTACTGAGGGCTGCAAAAGTCATGCTCTCTATGACTCTCGCTCTTTCGGTTACATATTCCGCGGCCGTTGTGATTTTTGCTCGACCTTTGGTCAGGCTGTTCACCGATAGCGTTAACGTCAGGGAGATTGCCGTTTCTGCCTGCACCGTCTTCCATCTGTTTTTTGGACTGTATGGTATTGAGAGTGTCGTCACGGCGATGCTTCAATCGCTCGGGAGAGCGCGTCTCAGCGCGGTTGTGTGTTTCGCGAGGCATTATCTCTTCATTCCGGCTGTACTGTTATTTCCGGTGATATCGGGTTTTAACGGACTGTTGGCCAGTCAAGCCATCGCGGAGCTGGGCGCCGGAATGATTGCACTGTTTATCATGCGCCGTCAGTGCGCTGAGCTCAGGCGAGGAGGACCAGCACATTCAGCCAGGAATCGAGAGCGCTCCTTGATTTGATCAGGCGTCATCCCGACCAGGTGATACATTCCTCGCGGGCGAAACAGTCAGCCGTCATCCGTTCCGGGCTGTGTGGTTGCCGCAGTCGTGGCCTCGTAGGCGAGAACGAAGTTGCTGTAAAAGAAGTTCTCGCTGCTGCGGGTAAAGTCGTCGCTGTCGTAGCAGACGGATCCCAGAATATAGGCCAGTATACGGGCATCCGTGTCCTCGACGCGATCCCATTCCTGCAACAAGGCTCTAAACTGCTCGGCCTGATAGTAGGCCAAGAGTGGTCGGAATCCTCGAAGGATACTAGCCCGAGGTGCAGGCGGTGTGCTCCGTAATCCAGCAGTCGAACGAGCGCGTGCTGGAGGCTAGGATCTGCGCCGTCTGCTCGGAGCGAGCCGAGGTTCAGCGCCAAGGTCCCCGACATCGACTTCTCCGAATTCCGTACGCTCGATGCGGTCGATCTTCCCGCCGCAGTGAACTCGCTGTGTCCGCACCCTTGAGCGACGGCTACATCGGTGACTACAACAACTGTGGGTATCAGAAACAAGTTCACCCATCTCGGACAGGCGGGCCAGACATTCAAGCCCGAAGATCTGCTGGATCTGCTGATTCGCCAACACATCGAGCTCTGGAGCGATCGGTCGTGGCTGGCCGACCGGGCGAGTTTCGCTTCCCGGACGGGAGCTGCCTTGGTGCGCGATTGAGAGTACAACTCCGCCGCGTCCGAGGTCATCGACCAGTTACCGCTGACGTTCGCGCACATCGGGAAGAGCACCTTCAAGAAGCTGTATGGCATCGCCAAGACGGAGAGAAGATAACTCTGCCACAAATGCATCCGCGAAGCGCCGACTCGCTTCTACGAAGTCGATCCGAAACTGAGCAAGACGGCTATCTGAAGGATCCCGGCACGCTGCACTGCCTGATCTGCGACGAGGACCACGGAGTGGTCGCGCGCCCTTGCGTTATCGACGGCTGCAAGGGCGACGTCATCGGCCTCGACGAGTACCGCCAGGCCGAGGTCTACAACACCTCCGGGCAGCCTCAAGTGGAGGACGCGTGAGCGAGGCCGAGCGGCAAGTCCGCGCGTCCGCCACTACGGGCGGGGACCGACTTCGGCGCCGTCGGCATGGATCAAGCGCGTGGACGTGCCGATCGGAAGACCGGCGATCGGGTCCTCCGACCGGCATGCTCGAACGACGGATCCGGTCGCCGGCGACGCCTACTTTCGTTGTTTTCAGAAAGCCAGTGAGGATCCACGCCAGATGGCTGGAAAGGCGCGGGCAGGCGGCGCCATTCTCGTGTGAGAGCCGGGTACAATGCGAGCCGGCTCTTGCCTATCGGTGCGGCATTGAAAAGCTGGAGCGGATCGAGCTTGGCGACGGTCGAGGCACTATTCAACCTAAAGCGGCCTCGCACACCGAAATAACTCATGAATGTGGGCCCAGGCACACCAGGTCCTGATTCCGATGAGGACCTTTCAAGGTGTCCTTCGCAAATGAGATGGCACTCACCTCGATTTTGAGGCGCGGCGGTTGCGTGTTTGTGCGGACAGAAAGGCGAGGGGACGGTTGTCGCACATATTAGGCATGCTGCGCGGTTCGCTGGAGCCTGTCGTGAGCAAAGCGATTGTATCCGCAATGACGGACGTAGTTGGCACATTCCTTCAAAAGTGCATGTTCAAGGTGCGTCCGATGAGATCCGTGGGGGCATCGACGGTTCTGGCTTGGGCTTGCCCCAGCAGTTCTTTGATTGTGGCGAATGCCCATCTCAATCGGATTCAGATCGGGGCTGTAGGGCGGCAGTAGGCGCGCGCCGTCGAGCACGAAAAATGCAATCACCCCTCGCAGGTGAGGCCCGCAAGGAACGTCGTCGTGTTCCAATGGCCCTTCTGTGCATCGCCGATGGCGCGTGCGCTGACATCGGCCCAAGCGTAACGACGTGCCATGGCGGTTGTCGTCAAGTGTCATCAAACAAAATCAAGGGCACCCAAAGTCCTTCACATCGCCACGCTTCCCGGCGCTCAGCGACTTCGGGGCGATCCTGTTCGTTGCGCTGCACGGTTATTATTTGAAGCTGATCTCCTCGGCGGCGAAAAACCGCTTACGCCCGTGGCGCGCGAGGCAGACGCTCGGCGATCGCATCGAGCGTTAGACCGCCCAGGAGCCAATCCCAGTGCCGCTTCAACGCGGAGCCTCGCTCCGCACCCGGTCCGCAAAGCTGCTGTGCGGCGCGTTTCCGCGAACTCTCATCCAATGCATTGCGCTCGCGATCCCACCGGGAAAATCCGTGCCGCGTCGTTCCGCGTAAGATCGGCCTCAACCACGGCCTTGATCACCCAAATCGCAAGAGCCTCCCCATGCGCCATCCCCGCCAGCCCTCCTTGCCGCCTTGAGGATGAATCACGCGTCGCCTGTTTGGGAATCTCTTGCGATTCAATTCAATCTCAACACGATCTAATGGCCGTGACTTGGGCTGGCCATCGCGCCGCTATCCTCGGAGCGCAGCTATCTGGCGAGTACCCGGTGCGCCTGTCTCAACTCTCGAGACCGATAGTCCTTACCACACTAGGTAGGTATCGACCCACTGTTGATGCTGTATTGTAGACGAGGAAGATCGCATTGAATCAAACGCGCTGATACGGCAAGACGAGGGCGCAATGGAAACAACAGCTAATCCGCTGAATTGCAGAGAACGCGTGTTGAAGTTCATTGAAGAAACTCGCGTCGTTAGCGAGAGTGAACTGCAAGTCAACTACATCACACCTTATCACGTCACAAAAGCTTATCGCGAACAGATCATCAAAAGTGGTTACTACGATCAGCTGAAGTACATTGTCGAGCCCTCAATCAAGGAGTTCGAGAGCCCCGGCACCTTAGATACGAGCGGCGAGTACGACAACACAGTGGTACCGGGGCTCCAGCACAAGTACGCCCAGACCGGTTTATTGCTGGTGACGGAACGCTGCGGCTCATATTGCCGTTACTGTTTTCGCAAGCGCATTGTGGGCAAGGTTTCGGATGAAATCGCGCCGGACTTCGATCAAGCCGCGCAATATATTGCGCGCCATCCTGAGATGACGAACGTACTTCTTTCCGGAGGCGACCCGTTCGTGCTTAGCACCGCCAATCTGAACAAGATCGTTGACCACCTGCTGCCAATAGATCATTTGAATTCGATCAGATTTGGCACAAAGATGCTGGCCTATGAGCCAAGGCGCTTTGAGGATTCCGCTCTACCAGCGCTATTCCAGCGTATCCACAAGGCGGGTAAAACCCCAATCATCGTCACGCATTTCGATCACGTAGGTGAGATCTCATCCGATGCGGAGCACAAAGTTCGCGCTTTGCGAGCACAGGGCGTGCAATTCCTTAATCAGTCCGTGCTTCTCGCCAAAGTCAACGATGATCCCGAAATATTGGCCGCGACCTTCGCCAAATGCCACGAAATCGGAGTGCGACCTTACTACTTATTTCAAGCTAGGCCGGTGAAGGGTGCATCGCACTTCCAAGTCGCACTTCGGCGTGGACTAGAAATTGTACGCGGCATCAACCAGCGTCTGAGCGGCATCGAGAAGACATTTAAATACATCATGTCCCATTACACAGGAAAAATAGAGATATTGGACTTAGGACAGGATGGCCGCGTGTATATGCGGTACCACCAGAATAAAGTTCCCGAGAAGATCGGTAAGATCTTTTCCCGACCGTACGTCGCGACAGCCTGCTGGCTCGATGATCTGCCCGCACAATGAGATCTACCGCACGCTCTCCAGCCTAGAAGCGCGTACGGCGCTGCCGCCGCACGAAGCGCGTTCAAGTTGAGCCGCCGGAGGCGCGCCCTGGTCTCGACGGTAGTGAGGTTCGGATACCGCTCGATGTCCGCTGCACTGAACCTAAGGACCTGTGAAGCTCCCTATTCCTGGACTAGCACAGAGGTAAAGCTCTATGCGCTTGGAGTGGGCATGGGGTCAGATCCATGAGACGATGGTCTCGGCTTCCAGCTGGTTTGGACGCCCTCGCGTGGGTAAAGCTTTGCCACTTCGGCATGCAACCAAAGTGTCTTGGATAGAAGGGGCTTCTGCGACGTAGTGTCAGTGCGGCCGCGAACGAGAAGTCAGGGTGACACGATGACCGCTTTGTCCGGATGCGAGTTGAGTGATCTTCGCGCAGGTCGTTGGGTGATCGTACGCCATGCCACCTTTTCCCTTGCGGGTGCCATGCAGACGATCGCGGGTCGACTACAAGAGTCGGTAGCTGCCAAAGCGAAGTCGCGGTCCTAGCGTCCCCCGTTCCTGCCGATCATCGAGAAAACAGGAGTGAACCCGAACGACGAAAGGCAAAGATATGACAAACGTGACTTGTGAATCACGGTGGCTACGCAACGCGCACTTCGATCAAGAGCTTCGGCCTTTTGATTTGAGCGCTGCAGAAGCCGAAGAATGACGGGGCGCTTGCCTACGGAAAATCAACCAGGGAAAAATCAGCCTGTGGAACGTCAACCGGTTGACCCGATCGCGGCCATTGATCGGCCTGTAGGATCGGATCCGAAAGGGGTGCGCTGAGGGCGGCGCAGACGAACATACATATGAGGCGTTACGCTTAAGATCTGATGCCCTCGCAAGGACCTTACCCTAAGAAGGTGCTCACGGGGCGGTTGTCGGATATTGGGGGAGCAGGGCTTCGAGGGGTTCGGCCGGGGCGCCCGCGACTTTGCCCGTGTACTGAAGGTTGCGAATTTCATGCTCTCTATCACGGTTTCCTTTGCGTACTCCGCGAGCGTTATGGTTTTTATCCGGCCTTTGGTCAGGCTGTTCAGCGACAGCGATAAGGTCACGGATATTGCCTTCTCGACCTGCGTCGTCTTTCATCGTGTTTTATGGACTTTACGTGTTTAGAGTTTCGTGACGACGATGCTTCAGTCGCTCGGAAGAGCACGCCTCAGAGCGGTCGTGTCTTTCGCGAGGCAAGGATATCTCTTCATACCGGCGGTACTGTTGTTCCCTGTTATGTCTCGCTTCAGCGGAGTGTTGGCCAGTCAAGTCATCGCCGAGCTGGGCGCCGGAATGATTGCACTATTTGTCATGCTCCGTCAGTCCGCTGAGCTCAGGCAAGGCGACCGACACATTCGGCCGGGAGGAATGGAGAGTGCTCCTTGACCTGATAACACATCTTCGGAGGCCAGCGTTAGTCCCTGCATAGTTGGCGAGTGTTGGCTCCAGGGCGATGAAGAGTGTGATGTGCGAGAGTGAGGCGCCATATGATCCCGCCGAGAAGTGCGGTGGAGATCGGCAAGTTCCTCGCCGACGCCGACGCCATGAAGAAGGCCGGCATCGAGGATCGCAACACTGGCAGGCCCTTCTCGGAATCCCGGATAAAAGGAACGCGGCAGCTGGAGTGTTGCGAGTGGCCCAGATCCGGCTCGTCCTGCACATGAACCACAGGTGGACCTTTGGACATTCGTTTGGGAACCCGACACTGTGGGCACGACCTATTGCTGCTGAAGATTCCATTCGCGGAGGCGCGTCAACGTCATCTGTGGCGACTCGTCTCCGATACGAAGATCAGGTGCCACTTCGATCGAAGCGGTAGTGCCTCCAGGTTTGCTCGTTTAGGAGGTGAGAGATTTCGTTGCGAAGTGGAAGCTGCGAACTCTAGCCAAGGCAACAATGGTGCTTTGATGCGATCAACCGGCCCGGCATCTTACGGCGGCGCGGTTCGGCGTTGGCTCTAATCAGCGACGCACCATACATCCGAACTCATCCATCATCCGATCAGCTAGTGTCCTGAACCAGAAGTTCGCAACACTGCGTCGCGTTTTGCCGGAGCATTGTAACGGCAGAAGCGCTCGATGGAAGCCAGGATGTCATCGGCGGATTTGGTCCATCGGAACGGTTTGGGATCGGCGTTGTGTCGTTCGATGAACGAGGCGATGTCCGCCCTGAGGGCGGCTACACTGCGATAGACGCCGCGCCTGATCTTCTTGTCGGTGAGGAGCGCGAAGAAGCGCTCGACTTGGTTGAGCCATGACGAACTGGTCGGGGTCAGGTGTATGTGCCAACGCGGCCTTTTGGCCAGCCATCTCCGGATCATTGGGGTCTTGTGCGTGACGTAATTGTCCATGACGAGATGGACGTCGAGTTTGCGCGGCACGGCAGCTTCGATCTCGTCAAGGAACTTGCGGAAACTCTGCGGTGCGGTGGCGTCCGTAGCACTTGCCGATGACCCGTCCGGTCGCAATATCGAGGGCGGCGAACTGCGATGTGGTGCCATGCCTTTTGTAGTCATGGCTCCTTCGGGCTACCTGGCCGGGTCGCATCGGCAGCATCGGCTGACTGCGGTCCAGCGCCTGGATGTGGGATTTCTCATCCACACACAGAACGATGGCGTGCTCCGGCGGTGAGACGTAGAGGCCCACGACATCGCGCACTTTGGCCACGAAGTTCGGATCGGTCGAGAGCTTGAACGTCTCCATCCGGTGCGGCTGGAGCCCGAAGGCCCGCCAGATGCGTTGTACCGTCGACACCGATAGACCGCTGACCTTCGCCATGTCGCGGGAGCTCCAATGAGTGGCGTTCTCGGGGCAACTCTCCAACGTCCTCACGATCACGGCTTCGACGCGGGCATCGTCAATCGTGCGTGGTGCCCCCGAGCGTGGCTCGTCGTGCCGCCCGGCCACGCGATGCTCCATAAAACGTTGCCGCCACTTGCCTACGGTCTGCCGGCCAGCTTGGCCGCCACTTCCGTGTTCTGACCAACTTCCGCACAGGTCAGCACGATCCGGGCTTTCAGAGCCAGCGCCTGCGCCGTCTTCCGCCGCATCATCAGCGACGTCAGTTCGGCACGCTCATCATCGCTCAATATCAGGGGGCAAGTTGCTGGACCGCCATCGCAGACTCCGTCGCTGTTTGCCCCATCCTTGGCACAGCGACGCGAATCCACTGCGAATCTAGGATTGCGAACTTGTGACTCGGGACAAGATGCGAACGTCCCGCGTTCGCCGTTTGGAGCATACTGCTTCCCGCGGGCGCCGAATTTTTCTCTCGATATGTCGCTACTATGCAGAAATCCGGCGATACGTATCGAATAGCATGCGGCCTATAAGGCCTCCGCGTACCGATCAAGGTTGCACCAGCAATATGACAAAGATGCGCCTACACAGATTGAGCTCGCGCCTCGCCGGCGCTGCGACGGCTGTGCTCGCGGGCGTGACCGTGACAAGCGCGGCCGACTGCCCGCGGCGGGATGCGCTCGGCAGGTCGCGTGTGCTCGTTGTCGATGCAAAGACCTATTCGCGGGTGGGATTAGATAGCTTTTCAAAGACCATTCCTCTAGTTGACCATGAGGTCGTTCTCACCTTCGATGACGGGCCGCGGCCGCCTAGCACCCAAAAAGTGCTTGCCGCGCTGGCGAGGGAATGCGTTCGCGCCACATTCTTCCTGGTCGGTAGATCCTCCGCAAAATTTCCCGAGCTCGTCCGCCGCACCGGCGCCCTCGCCCACACCATTGCGCACCATAGCTGGTCACATCCGATTATCTCAAAGATTTCATTCAAACAGGCGAAGGAAGATATCTAGCTTGGCATTGCTGCCGATGAAATGGCGCTCAACGGCGTCTGGACCAAAACCCCGTCGACGCCTTTCTTCCACTTTCCTTATTTTGATTCGACGCCTGCGACGGTCGACTTCTTGCAGTCGCGCGGGCTCGTCGTGTTCGGAGCTGATCTTTGGGCGAGCGATTGGGAGAACATAACTCCGGGCCACGCATTAAAGAATTTGACCGACCAGCTTGAGACCTCACGAAGAGGCATCATTCTGCTGCACGATGCCCAGCCCCGAACGGCCGCCATGATGCCGGCGTTCTTACGGTATCTGCGCGAGAACGCGTATCGGGTCGTGCATCTCGTACCGGCTGGCCCGGTTCAGAGGAACGCTGAGATCGCCCCTTGACGGTCTAACATCATGCCGCCAGCCAATCACAACGGCCGGGTCGCCACCACCGGCGGTCTGCTTCAGAGAAGGGAAAGGAGCGGTGCGGGTGTGGATCGTCAACGGATTGCGAAGCGGCCCTCGGATATCGTGTGGGATCCTGCTACACGGGTGCAGCATTGACCGAACTGCGTCGGACAGTCTTGCATACGCAGGCACACTACATTGCAGCAAGCAGCGCAAGAGTCCCGCACCGGGAGCAAGCCGCGGCCGAAAGAGCGACGCGCCTTTCAGAAAAGGCTGTTGAGCTGCTGCTGCATCACATCTTTGGGCACAGCGCAGCAGGATAATGGTAAATGCAGACGAGGGGATGAGCGAAACGGTAGAAGGATTGAAGAAAACTGCGCTGCGCCCCGTCGAAATTATCGATCCGGAGGTTCTCGGCCGACATTTTACCAGAACGGCTGGCCTTCACCTGATAGCTAACCCGGGCACCTTCTGCCAAGTTGATGTAGCCGGCCCTTTCAACGGACCTCATCTGCACGAAGACATCAGGGCCGCCGTCGTCTGGTTTGATGAAGCCGTAACCTTTTGTCGCGTTGAAGCACTTTACGGTACCCATTTCCACCTTCAGATCTCCTAAAAAATAGCTCATTCCCTCTGTCCAAGTGTTGCAGGGCTGTCAAGCGATGGCAAATATGACAGTGCACCAAGCTGAGTGTCGCCGACACGAAATCCACCTGGAGGTGTTTCTGACCATTGGCGCGGCAAGCGGTTCGTCCTGGCTTCGCTCCGCCAGCCGGTGGAGGACTTGTAACGGCTTCGATGTCGAGTGGCAGGGGGCGGCTGTGCGTGATCACCTGTTGAACCGCTCCCGTTATCGAAAAGATCGTCCGGACCTCGGCGAAATATGTCGGGCCGCCACGCCTGATGTTCGTGCCGATTGGAGCTCGCCGTCACGTGCGCGGGCGGCTTCAACGATGCCGAATCCCAAGCCTCGGCGCATTCGATCCGCCATCCAATCTGCTGGCCGGGGCATTCGCAGTCTGTGGAACCGGCAGGCTGCCGAACATTCGCAACGTACCGCTATGCGGGATCTCGTGCGGCAGCGGGCATCAGGAACGAATCTTGGAAGTCTTCTCGTCGAGCAATTCTGCTGGCCGAACCTCGAGGGCTTGAGAGATCTGCCACTGTTAACAGGGTTGCGTTTTGCAGCCCTCGCTCCATGCTGCTGATGAAAGCGCGATCAACGCTCATGCGTTCTGCAACCGCCTCCTGACTTAGGCCCAGCGCCAACCGAAACTCACGCGCATTTTCTCCAAAGACCTTGCGAATGTCCATCCGCAGGATAGGTGATCGCGCAGTTTGGCGCTACGTGTTATTATACGTGGAACGAGCGCTCACAACTCACTCTCTTTCGGACCCGCCCGTTCTCACGGATCACGCCCGCTGACGAAATTACTGCGCGCAAACCTTAGGCGCGGGCATCCATATTGTGACGCTCGCATGACGAAGCTTGCAGAAGTTGAGTAATGTAGGCACTAAGTTGATGGTAAGGACCATGCAAAACCGGCCGCTCGATCCCGGCGCAGCCGATGTTGCTCCGGAGATCCGGTGCTTACGGCTTACGATCAGCAACATCTGGTAACGTATTGGCATCTACTTGACGCCGCTGCAGAGGGGGCCGATGGGGAGGAAGTTGCTCGGGTCGTTCTTCAGATTGATCAAAATCGCGAATCGACCCGCTTACAGCGCTTTCGGTCTTCTTCAATCCAACCTCTTAAAGCGCGCGCTACAACCCTATTGCCTGGGTGGGGCTTATGAACGGCTGCTGGATTCCGATGGTGAGCGGCTCGGCGGTTCATCCGTTCAGGACTTTGAGACCGACCGGTTAATCGGAACATCCGTCGGGCCGCCCGTCCTAGCATACGTTTTTCATCGAATTGAGGATCGCTTTGACGGCCGTCCAACGTTGCTCGTGATCGATGAGGGCTGGCTCGCGCTAGACGATGCTGATTTTGCCGGCAAGCTCCGGGAATGGCTGAAGACGCTTCGGAAAAAAGCGCTTCGGTAATCTTTGCGACCCAGTCGCTGGCTGACATCGACGGCTCTGCAATCGCTCCCGCCGTCATCGAGAGCTGCCCGACCCGTATTCTGCTGCCGAACGATCGCTGCATCGAGCCGCAGATCACGGTCATCTATCGGCGGTTTGGACTGAATAACTGGCAAATCGAGATTCTCGCCCGCGCGACACGCAAGCGGGATTACTACTGCCAGTCGTGCCGCAGCAATCGCCTCTTCGAGCTTGGCTTGAGCGAGATCGCGCTTGCGTTCACGGCCGCCTCTTCGAAAACCGACCAGGCGCTCATCGAACAGATCCTGGCCGAAAAGGGGACGAGTGTCATGCTGATTAGGCTCTTGATGATGTCGCGGCTGACGTCATGGCGCTAGATTTTAGGACAATCCTCAAGCGAAACTAGCTTGGAAACCAGAAGATCTTCGAGCTCTTTTCGGGCGTCGTAATGGCCGAGCAGCACCGCCTCGCCGCGCAGGTCGGTCCAGTAGACAGCCTCGCGCGAGCTGAGAGGATGGTCATGAGGCAAGGCAACGAGAACATGCTCGCTCCACATAGGGATGACTTTGTTGTCCAACAACGGCAAGCTCCCCGTGACGATTAGGAGATCGAGCGCTCCGTTGGGAAGTGCTGCTGCTAGCCGTGTTCTTAATCGTTCGACTGTCGCAAGTTCAATCTGCGGGAATCGCTGCTTGAACTTAGGTAAGCAGGCTTGCAGATTGCCCGCCGAAAGCGGTGTGCAGCAACCGACGCTCAGGCGGCCGGTTTCGCTGTTGTGAACGGATCGCGCGGTTGCGATGAATGCGTCGAATTCATCCACAATGGTCCTGGCCAACCGAAAGACGTCGCAGCCGGCCTGCGTTGGGCACACATTTCCGCTGAAGCGCTCGAAAATTGGAATGCTCAAGTGGTGCTCAATCTCGCTGAGTCTTCGGCTGAGACCCGATTGTTGCCACCTCAGCAACTCGGCGGCTCCACGAAAGCTCCCGCAATCAGCCGCAGCAACGGCCGATCTGAGGTGCTTCAGTTCGAGCGCTTTGCTGGCCTGAAGTGACGGTCTTGTTCGCGTGGCTTGTGCATCGTAAGTCTCAAGAGAGGAGAGCGGCTTTCCGATCTAATCTGCAGCGATGCTGCGCTTGGGCTTGCTTGGAGAGCCTAGACAGCCGCTTGCATGACTTGAGCCCAGAGCACCGGTCTAGAGATGTGTCCCGCTTTGCGAATGCGGTCCAACGCATCGGGCGAGACCTCGAGGTAGCCGACAACAGCCGTGGTGTCTCCGAGAGGGCGAGCTTTTCCCGCTCCGCAGGGGCCATCCGGCGCGGCGCGAATGAGCTCCATGCGGGCGTCGGTCACAGTGACGATTTCGGTCAATTCAATGGAAAGGCCGAACTCAATCATGGCCGCAAACAGCTCGTAAGTGGCAGCAGCAAGTCCGCCACTCGTCTTCGGCGCATCCGGAGGAACATCGAGAGCGTTTCGGCTGCTCTCCCAGATCCGATCGCTTCGTGGTGCCGGCTGCCCGTCCACCAGGATCGGGAAGGTGTCTCTCAGCATGGTTGGGCCGGCCGAAGACAAAGCCGGACGCAACCTTGAATATGTCCGGTTGCAGAGCGGTTCAGTAGATGCACCGGTCGAAGGACGCCAAACTCGTCGACTTCCATGTCGCCGCTGACCTCGACTCTCCAGTCCAGGCGCTGTTTGAAAACGCGGTAGCGCAGCCGGTGCATCTCGGCGAGATCGTGGACGAAGTCGCCGTAGTACTCCGGGGTGATGAGCTGCATCATTCTTGGCTCCCTGCTCTTGTTTCGGCAACTAAAACTAAGCAGAGAGGTCCAACAAAGCGCATCCTGTGTAGTAGCACAGGTGATTACGGCGGGCCGGCGCCTTATTTTCAAGATTTTGATTCGGTTAGTAACACGATGGCTTGACGAAGCGAGCTGACGCCGAGCTTCGCACAGGCGTTGTCCAGGTGAAATGCTGTGGTTCGCTCGGCGGCCAGAGTGCATATTTTTACTGGCTAAATCGCGGGAAAGAATTGATCTGCCTAGATCTAACGCTCGAGAATGACCGCGCAGTGCTCGACAGCATGATTGCGCGCGCTGACGTCTTCATCCAAAATCGTAAGCCTGGGAGAGTCGGTTCGCCTCCGCAGATCTTCGTAAACGTTTTCCGCGCCTAATAACCTGTGACATCTCTGGATTCGGAGATGGAGGGCACTGTCGCACGCCAAAAGCGTATGATCTCACAGTGCAAGGAGGGACTGCACTTTGAGCAATCACTGGCATTGTCCATGGCCCCGCCCGGGTTGGCCTCTCCGTGTGCGATATCGCAGCAGGTATGACGGATCTTGCAGGCGCTGCTCCAGCGTGAGCGCACGGGGAAGGAACGAGTATTCAAGTCTCGCTCTTTAATGCATCGCGCGGATTTGATGAATTTTCCGGTACTTCAGTTTGACTACGGCGGCTATCACACCGTTCGGGCAGCGGTGAGCCATCCATCTTTAGCCCCATAATGAGCATACCGCTGCGCCGACGGCAAAGACATAATCTTCTCCGCTCAAAATGACCGCGAATGGGTGAACTTCTGCGTCAAATTCGTCAAGGAACCGGAAATGATCCGCCGGGCCGGATCGCCGATAACATGGAAAGAATGAGCAATAGGAAAGCTTTGGACGAAATCGTGATTGGCCGGTTCCCCAAAATCTCGAGCGAGATGGATGATTGAGCTGGAGCCCGCCGGGCTTGCGTATGATGATTGAACCAGATCCAAGGCCTGTCAGAGCATCCACACCAGTATCTATAACGCGTGGCGAAAAGAGTTTGGGCGGTCGCCCCTGGCGGTGGACGGTTAGTCAACCAAAACCAACTACCTTCGTGTTCGGATGACCATCGTGTCACTTCAGTCAGCGCTCTGCAAACACCAATACAGCCACGATCTTCCGACCAAGACACGAATCACGAATCTGACTGACTGCCGATACGACCTCGAGTGAACAACCCCGATTAGCGGGCCGGCATACGACGATGGAGCGAAACGGGGAGAGAGCATGCCTTGGTACGAAATCACACATTGCGGGTTGGTTGCGTCGCGAACTAGGCCCACAACGCAGATTTTCGGCAGCAGCGTGGTATTGAATGCCTCTTTTCAGCGCGTCGCGACGTCTAAATTGCATACTAGCTTAACGAAGAAATGGCCAAAATCGATGGCCCAAAAGAAGGTAATGCGCATGAATGGCAGTCAACCCGCGGCGGAATTGTCCAAGGTGTTCGAGCATATCGACACGAATAAAAACAAGTTCGTCGATCGTCTGGTTGAATACCTGCGACATCCCAGTATCAGCGCGCACAACATCGGTATAGGCGAGGTAGCGCAACTCCTTGTGCAGGCTCTCAGCCGCTTGGGCTTCGAGGCGCAAACGTTTCCTACCCAAGGGCATCCGATGGTGCTCGGGCGTTGGGAACACGCGGCTGGTAAGCCAACCGTATTGCTCTACGGACACTACGATGTTCAGCCTCCAGATCCATTGGAAGCCTGGGTAACTCCGCCATTCGAACCATCTATCCGGGGCGGCCGCATTTATGCGCGCGGCGCAGGGGACAACAAGGGTCAACACTTTGCTCAGATGCTAGCCATCGAGTCGCATTTGGCTGTGCATGGATGCTTGCCCTGCAATGTCCTGTTTCTTCTAGAAGGTGAAGAGGAGAACGGAAGCCCCAATATTGCGTCTTTCGTGCGCACGCACCGTACCCTCCTCAAATCTGACTTGGTTGTAACAGCCGATGGTCCGCTGCATGAATCCGGTCAACCGATTATCACGTACGGCGTTCGTGGACTTGCGGGATTCGAATTGCGGGCACGTGCCGCCACTCGAGATTTGCATTCCGGTCTATTCGGGGGTGTGGTTCCGAACCCGATCTGGA
Organism: Bradyrhizobium sp. ISRA442; assembly: GCF_038085055.1. Classification (NCBI taxonomy): domain Bacteria; kingdom Pseudomonadati; phylum Pseudomonadota; class Alphaproteobacteria; order Hyphomicrobiales; family Nitrobacteraceae; genus Bradyrhizobium; species Bradyrhizobium sp. ISRA442. The sequence goes on along the minus strand of NZ_JALGCN010000006.1, from coordinate 304,123 downwards.
CGCTGACACACCTGTTGGCGACGATGAAGAATGCTGCCGGCGAGATTACGATCGAGGGATTTAACGATGATGTCGTCGCGCCAACCGCGCGTGAGCGCGCTGCCGCCGCCCGCTTGCCTCTCTATGTTGAGAATGTCAAGCGAGAGCTGGGTCTCAAAAGCCTCGATGCTCCAATAGATAGGCCGCTTGCGGACAGGCTGATGTTCCATCCGACGCTGACGATTAATGGCTTCCACGGGGGTTATGGCGGCCCGGGCCAGAAGACAGTCTTGCCACACGAGGCCGTGGTGAAGTGCGATGCTCGTCTCGTAGAAAAGCAGAACCCGGAGGATATTCTCGACAAAATAGAGGCTCACGTAAGAAAACATGCTCCTGAAGTCGAGTTCGTTCGAGCCGAGGCGACACTGCCGTCGAAGACACCTCTCGATTCACGATTTTCGGAGGTTGTTCAGCGAGCTGTCCGCCTTGGACAGGGCGTCGAGCCGCTCATCTATCCTGTACTTGGAGGTACTCTCCCGGAGTACGTCTTCACGAAAATTCTCGGCACGGACTCGTTCGTGGTACCTTACGCCAATGCCGACGAAGCCAATCATGCGCCGAACGAGAATATCACAATCGACTGCTTCGTGAACGGGATTCGGACTGGAGCCGCTCTCCTTGACGCTCTCGGCAACCTTGAGGCTGCCGGTCTTTCGGTTGGCTCCCTTGAGGACAGACCTGCGTAAGGCCAGAGCAAGTCCGCCGATAGTAGTCCACCTGCTGACCGTGCCCAATACACGCCGAAACAAGAAAGCCGCAAGATAACTCAAGAAGGAAGGGCCAAATGCCGACCGCGTTTCCGAAACAGGAATATGAAGAGCGCCTGAAAAAGGTGCGAAGGGAAATGACCAGTCAAGGATTGGATTTGCTAGTTGTAGCCGATCCGGCGCATTTGAACTATCTGTCTGGTTTCGATTCTTGGAGTTATCAGAACACGCAAGCGCTGCTTGTACCAAAACAAGACGTGGAGCCGGTTTGGGTCGGGCGTGGCATTGACAAAGGCGGCGCCTGCCACACAACTTGGCTTTCGCCAGACAACATCGTCGCTTATGAGGACTCTTACTCAGACTCGCATTCGCAGCATGCGATGGAAGCTGTTGCGGCAGAGATCAAGAAACGGGGGTGGAACAGCGGTACGATCGGCTATGAAGGCGATACATATTATTTCAGTCCCCGCGCTTTTTATGCACTAACGCACGGCATCCCTGAGGCGAAGTGGGCCGATGTAGGCCTGCTGATCAATGAAATTAAAACGATCAAGTCGCCTCGTGAAATCGAGTTCATGAGGAAGGCGGGTCGGATCACCGATCATGTGATGCAGGTAGCAATTGATTACATTAGGCCCGGAATACGAGAGAACGAACTGGCGGGGCGGGCTCTCTGCGCACAAGCCGAGGGCGTCGATGGGATCGGCGGCGCAATCCCCAGTGCCCCTCCCCTGATCTTGTCTGGCGCTCATGCGGGTTATCCCCACACCCCCTTTACCAATGATGTGCTCGAACGGGGCAGCTACACGGCGCTGGAATTGGCGGGTTGCTACCTGCGCTATAACGCGGCTCTTTGCCGAACCGTAAGCCTCGGAAAGCCGAGTGCTAGCCTATTGCGCGTCGGAAATATCGTCCAGGAAGGCTTGGGGGCTGCGATCTCGGTTATGAAACCGGGGGTGACGTGTCACAACGTGTGGGCGGCCTGGCAGGCCGTTCTGGAACGGAAAGGCTACCAGAAACACTCCCGCATAGGATACTCGCTCGGCCTCAATTATCCGCCGACCTGGCGAGACCATACCGCAAGTCTTCGAAAGGGGGAGGAGATCGAACTGCAGCCGGGCATGTGCTTCCATGTCATCTGCGGCATGTGGGCCGGCGACGGTACGAAGGAAGGCGACGCGAACTACGAGCTTAGCGAAACAGTTTTGATCACCTCGAAGGGGACCGAGACACTGACAAGTCTCGAACGGAAGCTCTTCGTTAAGGACTGAGAGCACAGTTAAGATTGCGGTTGGTTCCTGATTCATTTCGATCTGAGCCGGACTCCTGACCTGCCACGCCCCGGAGGTCGGGGCAAACCGTTGCGTGTCAAGGCCTGGTAGTGACCCCGATAGAGAAAAAGAATTACATCCAGATCGGACGCCTGCGATTGAGCAAGGAAACTGGCCAGCGAAGCTGCTGCGAACGCGAGGCGTGCTCTAACTCGATATCAGCGAGTTAGTTGTGTCTCGTTTTCCATGGACACGAAAGCTCTACCTAGCAAGCTGACGCTGAAGCGAGGTAACTCTATGGTTTTCCCGGGACGTTGTGCGCTGACATTGGTCTGAGCCCCGCAAACTCCTCCAAAAATGAGTAGAGTCCGTCACCTGGGAAGGGATGGACCATGAAGCCAAGTCGGTTCACAGATAAGCAGATCATTGGGGTTCTGCGGGAGCAGGAAGCCGGAGCAGCAACGGCCGATGTTTGCCGTAAACACGGGATCTCCAGCGCCACGTTCTATAAGTGGAAGGCGAGGTATAGCGGTTTGGAAGTGTCCGACGCCAAGCGGCTCAAGGCATCGGAGGACGAGAACGCCAAGCTGAAGAAGCTGTTGGCCGAGGCGATGCTCGACAACGCCATGCTCAAGGACGTTGCGTCAAAAAAATGGTGACGCCCGTCGCGAGACGAGAGGCCGTCGCTCATCTGCGGACTACGTTCGAGGTGAGCGAGCGGCGGGCGTGCAAAGTCCTTGGCGCAGATCGCGCATCGGTGCGCTATCGCGGCCAGCGAGCCGACGATGCTCTCGTACGTGCCCGTCTGCGCGAACTGGCGGCGATCCGCCGCCGGTTCGGCTACCGTCGTCTGCTGGTGCTGATGCGCCGTGAGGGGCTGATCATGAACCATAAGGAGTGCCGGCGTCTCTATCGCGAGGCACGGCTTCAAGTCCGCCGGCGTGGTGGACGCAGACGGCGCTCGGCACCAGGGCGCCGCTTTCGATCCCGCAGGGAGCCAACCAGCGCTGGAGCCTCGACTTCCTGTCGGATGCATTTGCTGACGGCCGACGCTTCCGCTTCCTGGCGGTGGTCGACGACTTCACCCGCGAATGCCTGGCGCTCGTCGCCGATACCTCGTTGCCGGGCCTGCGGGTCGTGCGTGAGCTCGATAGCATCATTGCCTGGCGCAGCCGGCCGACGATGTGCCTGTCCGACAACGGCACCGAACTGACCAGCATGGAGGTGCTGCGCTTCAGCCAGGAAAGGCAGATCGATTGGCGCTACATCGCGCCCGGCAAGCCGACCCAGAATGCCTTCATCGAGAGCTTCAACGCCCGCCTGCGCGACGAACTTCTCAATGAGACGCTGTTCACCTCGCTGGCACAGGCTCGCGCCGTGCTGGCGGCCTGGAAAGACGACTACAACAACGCCAGGCCGCACAGCGCGCTGGGCAACCTCACACCGATCGAATACGCCAACCGCAGCGATCCTGGGCCGCAACGGGGCGGGACGCTGCGCTATGCCGAGGGCTCCGCGCCCCGCCCCGTTGCTCCATCGAGCCTGATGGGCTCAAATGTCACCGGGACTCTCCCTATCGCTGGATAAAGCGAGGGGCTCAGACCAACATCAATGGATCGAGCTGATGTCACATCCTACGATTGCTTCCTTGACGCCAAAAGCTTCAAACTCGCGATCACGTGCAGAAGCTCGGCGGTTCGAGGCGTTACATTGAACGATTTCTGCCTGAGTAGCCCGATTCTTCAAAAACAGAAGAGTCGAAGGTGAGTTAGCAGGCCCAAAGATCTTCACCCGGGCACAATCTAGCGGATCCGAAGCGGGCGGTGAGGCCCGTACCGAGGGACGAATCGGATGTTGTGCGCGACCTAGCCTCAAATTGGGGGCGATCTGGAGTCGAGACGCCGGGCTGCCGCGATGTTTTTGGATAGCGTCGAAGTCAGTCGCGCCCCAACAATCCAGCAGAACTGGGTCGCATATTCAACAAACTGGCGAGATCTCGGCAAAAATTGAGGTCACCATTCAGAACGGAGCTTTATCGCGACATAAGTTGGAAAATGTAAAAATTGTGTCCTGCAAACGTGCCGAACTTCTGGCCCACTACTTACCAGTCAATGCACCCGATCAACTCGCGCCCGCAGTCATTTGCATCAGCAGGGAAGATGAGACCCGAACAAATTTACTCGCGAGGCTCTTACCCATTCTGCTCGGTAGTCGCTTGCCAGTTCTTGTGGCGATGGCGACTCAGTCATCACCGGATCGTTGACCGCCCGAAGACGTGACCCGCTCGCAAAATAGAGCGGCGCCCCATCGTAAGCGCGCCGTTTGAGCTTGGAGCTTAGAGTGCCCGCTAACGCCTTCGGGAATGCTTTCACGGAATTCTTGTCACCTGGCGCACGAGGATCCGTCTAGGCAGCCATCCCGCTTCACTCGTCGGTCGGAGACTCAATCGGAACGGCAAAGCCGGTCTTTACGCGGTCCATTATCACCATGGTCTTAAAGCCCTTAATGTCCGGGTTCTCGTAGAAGAATCGCCTGGTAAATTGCTCATAGTCTTCCATGGTACGCGAGGTAATGTAGAGGACAAAATCAGCATCGCCCGTGACGTAAAATCCATTGACGACCTCAGCCGACGATTTAATGGCCTTCTTGAACTTATCAATGATGTCTGAGCGCTCTCGCTCGAGGCTCACCAGCACGAGCATCTGAATTGGCCTTCCGACCGCCCTCGCCGAAACGATCGAGACATCGGCCTCGATGATACCTTCCGATCGGAGCCTCTTCAGCCGACGTTGGCACGCCGTAGCAGAGAGCCGGGCCATTTCGCCGATAACCTCGGAGGTTAGACGGTTGTTCTTCTGGACGATCTCGAGGATGCGTGCGTCTATTCGGTCGTATCGCATAATGGGGCTCCAACCTCCAAGTGTATTTCGTCGCAAGCGGCCTTTGCGTTGCAGGAAATCGTCCGAACGACGAGGTAATGCGACGCAAATCTTTCCTCCATATCAGTATGCTGAATGTATGGGCGATTTCAACAAATGCTCGCATGGGACCCGCAAATGGCGTTCAAAACTATCCGGCACAAAGGTCCGCAGTCGGTCGGGCTGGCTACGAGACACCTGCAAAATCTTCGCCGTCGCGATTTTCTGGCGGGGAGCGCGCTGGTGGATGGTCGCTGGTTAGCTGGCGAAGCGCGAGAGGCGGTGATCGATCCGGCTACGGGGGAGGAGATAGCCGAAGTTGGTCGTTGCGCTGCCGAGGATATAAATCTGGCCATTGCGGCGGCTGAGCGCTCGTTCGCTGCTTGGCGAGAATTATTGCCGTCAAGGCGCGGCGCCATCCTCAGAGATTGGGCTTCATTGATGCTCGACCATTCCGAGGATCTTGCCATCTTGGTGACGAGCGAGCAGGGCAAGCCGCTCGCGGAGGCGCGTCACGAAATTGCGTACGGCGCTGGGTTTCTCGAGTGGTTTGCCGCAGAGGGGGAGCGTGCATACGGCGAGACGATTCCGAGCCACAAGCCTGCAAGCCTGGTTCATGTTCGAATGCAGCCAATCGGCATCGCTGCGGCAATCACACCGTGGAATTTCCCTGTCGCCATGATTACTCGAAAGGCTGGGGCGGCTCTTGCGGCTGGTTGTCCGATGGTTGTGAAGCCTGCTCCCGAGACCCCGTTGTCCGCTCTCGCTGTTGCCAGGTTAGCTGAACAGGCTGGTATCCCGCCAGGTGTGTTCCAGGTGCTCGTTGGCAATCCGATCGAGCTTTCTGCGCCTCTGTTGCGTGATCCGAGAATACGGGCTCTTTCGTTCACGGGGTCTACGCAGGTGGGCCGTCTGCTTTTGGAGGGCGCGGCCGAGACAGTCAAGAAGGTGTCACTGGAGCTCGGGGGGCATGCCCCCTTTATCGTCTTTGATGACGTCGACCTCGATAGAGCTGTCAAAGGGGCGATGGCCGCAAAATTCGCCACGTCAGGTCAGGACTGTTTGGCGGCTAACCGCATCTACGTGCAGAGGGGCGTTTATAGTGCTTTCGTTGAGGCGTTTGCCGACGCAATAGCTCAACTCAACGTCGGACATGGACTCGAACCTGCAACAAATATCGGTCCTATGACGAAGTTGTCTGTTGCCCACAAATGTAGAGATCAAATCGATGACGCGAAGAAAAAGGGAGCGCGAGTTTTCTCCGCGAAACAAGACGAAAGGTTAGCTCCGAACTTTGTTCTTCCAACGCTGCTTAGTGATGTCACTGAAAACATGCTCATTGCGCATGAGGAGACGTTTGGCCCAGTAGCTGCTGTGTTGCCGTTCGATTCCGAAGAAGAAGTCATTGCTCGGGCTAATGCCAGCGAAATGGGGTTGGCCGCGTACATCTACACCGACGGTCTACGTCGAGCGCTCCGGGTCTCTGAGCAGATTGAGTACGGAATGGTCGGTGTCAATACAGCTTCATTCACGGGGCCTCCTATTCCGTTCGGTGGTTGGAAGCAATCCGGGCTTGGTCGCGAAGGTTCGCGACACGGTATCGAAGAGTATATGGAAATGAAGTACGTCTGCTTCGGCGATCTGGCAGCTTAGGAGAATTCGGTATGACTGACATTAAGAGCATAGCTGACCTCGATCGCTCAAGTGTTCTGCATCCCTTCACTCAACTCAAAGAATTCGCCAGTGGCAAGATTGACCCCACGATTGTCACCGGAGGTAAAGGCATCCGAATCGAAGACGCGGAGGGGCGTAGCTACATCGACGGCTTCGCTGGTCTCTACTGTGTCAATATTGGCTACGGCCGGACCGAAGTGGCCGAAGCAATCGCGCGACAGGCTTACAAGTTGGCATACTATCATACATATGCCGCCCACACGACGGATGAGGTCGCTATCCTCTCCGATCGTCTCGTCAAGATGGCGCCAGGGAAAATGAGCAAGGTCTTCTATGGCATGTCCGGATCCGATGCCAATGAGACACAAGCAAAGCTCGTCTGGTACTTTAACAACCTTCGAGGCAAGCCAAACAAAAAGAAGATCATCTCGCGCGAACGTGGCTATCACGGATGCAGCGTTCTTTCCGGCTCTATGACGGGCATGAGCTTCTACCATGACTACATGGATCTTCCGCTGCCGCAGATTGCTCATACCGGTGTTCCTCACTATTATTGGGGCGCGAAGTCGGGCGAGACTGAACGCGAATTTTCCGCCCGTCGCGCGAGTGAGCTCGACCAGCTGGTCGAGCGGCTCGGCCCGGACAACGTGGGGGCCTTCATCGCTGAGCCGGTGCTAGGCACAGGAGGTATCACGCCGCCTCCGGAAGGTTATTGGGAATCAATCCAGGCCGTGCTTAAAAAGCACGACATTCTGTTGATCGCCGACGAAGTAATCACTGGCTTCGGTCGGACGGGTTCAATGTTCGGTTCGCAGCACTATGGAATCGAGCCCGACTTGGTTACGGTCGCCAAGGGCCTGACTTCTGGTTATTTTCCACTTTCCGCTACGATCATCGGGGAGAAAGTGTATCAGGTATTGGAAGATGGTGCTGAGAGGGTCGGCGCATTTTCACACGGGTATACCTATTCGGGACATCCGATTGGCGCGGCGACGGCGAACGCCGTTCTCGACATCGTTGAGAAAGAGAACCTTCCTGGCAATGCCCGCGAGGTCGGCGCATATTTCCAGGCCCGGCTCAAGGAGAAGTTCGCACAGTTACCGATCGTTGGTGAAGTGCGTGGAGTTGGGCTGATGGGCGCGATCGAGTTCGTCGCCGACCGCTCTAATAAGAGCGTGTTCGATCCATTGCTTAAAATAGGTGCCCGCGTTTCGAAAGCAGCCCGAGATCGCGGACTGATCGCCCGAGCGATGCCGCATGGCGACATTCTGGGCTTCGCTCCGCCGCTTGTCACTACCAAGGCGGAAATAGATGAGATCGTTTCGATCACCGAGAGTGCCGTTCGCTCCGTGATGGACGAACTCGCCCGGGCTGGTGAGAGGGTCTAAAGTGATCTTGGCGGGAGAGCTGTTCGGCCATTCATTTCCGGAAGCTCGGCGGCTCTGCCAAATCTCCCGGCTATCGGCTTTCGTTGCGAATGCTGCCTTGACTTGGCTGGCGTGGGTTTGGTCGCGGGACAGCCGCGTCAGTCTGTAAGAAAGATGAGATAGATACCTATGTTGGTGGAAGTTGCACTGAGGCTCCCGGGCAGCGATCGGGTGTCCAAACAAACTGAGACAATATTCGCAAAAGTTAGATACGGTGCCGGGAAGGGCATCTCCGTTGTCGGAAATGAGAGGAGCGAACCAATTGCCATGCTCAAGCGTGGCCCCTCCGAAAACTCCCCTCGGAACCTACGAGCGGCATCAGCATGAAAAAGGCGCTTGAAGGCATTACCGTCGTTGCTGTCGAACAGGCGGTCGCGGCGCCTTACGCGTCATCCCGCCTTGCGGATGCGGGCGCGCGTGTCATCAAGATCGAACGTCCAGAAGGGGATTTTGCACGAAATTACGACAAACTCGTTCAGGGCCAGAGTGCGTATTTCGTTTGGCTAAACCGCGGAAAAGAATCGATCTGTCTAGACCTTACGATCGATAAAGACCGTGCGGTGCTCGATGCGATGATAGCTCAGGCGGATGTCTTCATCCAAAATATAAAACCCGGTAGCATCCAAAAGCTTGGCTTCGCTTCCGCAGATCTTCGTAAGCGCTTCCCTCGCCTGATAACCTGTGACATCTCCGGATTCGGCGATGGCGGCGCGCTGTCGCATTTGAAAGCGTATGATCTGATAGTGCAAGCGGAGACTGGACTGTGCTCAATCACGGGGACGATACACGGCCCGGCTCGGGTCGGGGTTTCCGTGTGCGATATTGCAGCTGGCATGACAGCTCTAAATGCCATCCTGCAGGCGCTGGTCCTTCGTGAGCGCACTTGGGAAGGAGCGAGTATTCAGGTGTCGCTTTTTGATGCCATCGCGGACTGGATGAATGTTCCGGTGCTTCAGTTCGACTACAGTGGCTACCACACCGCGCGCGCAGGCGTGAACCATCCATCTCTAGCGCCATATGGCGCATATCCTTGTGCAGACGGAAAAGAAATTGTCTTCTCCGTTCAAAACGACCGCGAATGGGTGAACTTCTGTACCAAATTTCTCAAACAACCGGAACTAATCCGCCGGACTGGATTCGCCGATAACATGCAGCGGATCAATAATAGGGCTGCTTTGGACGAAATCGTACTTGATCGCTTCGCGCAAATCTCAAGCGAGGAAGCAATGAGCGAGCTGGAGGCGGCCGGACTCGCGTATGGACGGCTTAACCAGATAGACGACCTATCCAAGCACCCACATCTACGACGGGTACCGGTGTCCACCGCGGCGGGCGACATTCACCTGATCGCGCCAGGTTCAATTTTTGATGGAGAGAAAGCTCCGGCCTTGGGGCCTGTTCCAGATTGCGGAGCTAACTCAGAGACATTGCGCAGAGAGTTTTGCGGATGCTCGCAGGATCGGACGGGCGCTTAGTCACTCAAGTAGCTTCGTGGAGTGGATCGCCATTGACCCTAGCACTTAAGTCGCTCCCCCAGAGAGATGTGAGCCAAGTTCCAACGGGGCTTATTGTTGCTTCTCGGATTGCCGCGGGGCTCTTTCGGATTGAAGCTATTGTCTTGCGCGCTTTGGATAGCGCATCGATTTCCGTAGGCGCCACGGGTTGCAAAAAAGCCGCCGCGACCTGCGCATCGATGGGACCGGCCCGCAGGTTCTGACGTTCTGGCGCGCGACGCTGGATTTTGAGGCGATTGAAAACATATTGACTGCTGCCCTTGTGGCGCACGGTCATCTTGTGTCCGCACTCACCGCAATAGGTGATGCAGTGGAGCAAGGCTGCCCCGTTTCGCGGGATCCCGCAGCTCTTGATGTGTTGGTATTCTGCGCAATTGTCTCGCGGCATGGCCTGGATCTTCTCGAAGGTCTCCCAATGGATATAGGCAGGATACTTGTCCCGCACCGCGATCCTCCAGTCCATTCCCGTATGTGGTGATTTTTGTGGAGGCGCTTCTGGTGTTCGGGATGGCTTCTGCCAAGTGCTTCCACAGGCAAAAGCCCCCGCATAGACCGAATCCTTCAGGATCACGATCACAACCGTATAGCGCGACAATCTGGGTGGGCACTGTCACCCTGATTGCCGCGCGGCACAGCCGAGACGGTGGCTGACGGCCAGCGCGAATCACTATGGCGATCAGAGGCAAAGCCAAGCTACGTTGAAGATTCGCATCACCTTCGCGGCGGTCCGCGCTTTCAAGAAATGTCTCGAAGAGCGGCGACAAGCGCCCCTGCACCTCAACTCAACATTGGGATACTTCGTGACCACGCCGGCGGCATCGCAGGCAAGGCCGGCGGGAAGTTGCAGGGCCAAGTCACGGCGTTTGGCTTTTGCCAAAAGCCCGGTGGTCCATCCGGCTCTTGATCATGTGCAATTCAAGTTCTGAGATCGTTCCCTTCAAGCCGAACAGAAGACGCCCGTTGGGCGTTCCAGGGTCATAAACGCCATCCGATCTGCGATCAAACAATAACGATGCCCACAAACATCGAGAAGCGGATAATCCGAACAATTGCGAGCCGGGCGTGTCACGTTCATCGATAGATTAGGACCGACCTCACCAAGAGCAACACGTGCAACGAGGTTCTTTAAATCCTTTCCTGTGGGCCGCGCCAGCACCGGTCTGCCCAAGACCGCTGTCAATCACATTGATATCTACCTCGCGCCATCCGAGCTTGTGAGCGCGCTGTGAGAGGGCCGTATTGAAGCTTCGGGCTTTCTTGATTGGTAATCATGGCGTCGATTGCCGCACATACACGACTCCGAGTGATCCGGTTTGACGAGTTCCGAGCCGCCCATCGCTTATCTCCAGCAGGACTTGACCGAGGTCTTCCGGGATCGCTTGCCGGACCGTTTCCGGCAAACTGCGCCAGATTTCTCGAGATTCCGATGGGCATGTGCCCCCCCTCTTCGGAACGCGATTAAGTCCTGCAGCGCGTCGAGGCTCAGCTTGGTCGGCGCGTCGCGAGACAAGCCGTTCCGCTCAAGATTCGTCCCCCCGAGCGGCAGAAGAAGCGTGAGACCGAATCGGTAAGTACACGTGAGGACTCCTTGCACTCTCCGCGAGTTGTCGTTTCCTTCCGATCGAGATCAAGCGCTAGCGCCGCCGGCTGTAAAGCGGATGACGGGGATCAACGACCTCGATCTCATTGCGGGCCGCTACCTCATCATGACCCTTATGGGCATCTCCCAATGCCCTCGCTAGAGTGCATTTGACTGCGCAACGCACGTGGCGGCCGGCTGATCGTTGTGATTTGAATCGATTGCACTATAAGCGGCTCGGGCAAAAACCGCGTCTTGTGATTTTCTGGTCGGCGCTGGACGCCAATGATTCTCGGCCCGACGAGGGGGACGCTGAAGGCGATGCTGCGGGCAAGGTCTGGGCTTCGCAACATGCTCTGTCCGCGCAAGGCCACCATCCATTATCTCTACGACTTCGACGACTGCTGGAGCATCGTCTGACCCCGACCCGACCATCCGCTCTCTCTCCTATCCTAGGTATGTCGCGGGGAGCGCGACGGTCCGCCCGAAGATGGCGGAGGCGCTCACGGCTTCAATGAGATGCATGCCGCGACCGCCGATCCTGAACAGCCCGGGGCCATGCCGAAATCAAGGAATGGCTTGACGGTTACGATCCCAGTGAGATCGACGAACTGCCGAACAATTACGCCCTTAGCTCTTGCCAGCCGGCGCGATCGCGCTTCTGACCGTGGGCGTCAATTTCGTCGTTGACTGGTTCCTTCACTTGACAAGCGGGCTGCGGGAATGAGCACCAGCGCACGCGTCATCGGCAGCGATCGCGCTCCGGCGGCGCGCGAGACACTTCTTGAGGTCAGGCGCCTCCGGGTCGAAGGGCAGAGCGACGATCGCTGGAGCGAGATTGTCAAGGGCATCAACCTGACGCTGCGCCGCGGCGAGGTGTTGGATCTGATCGGCGAGTCTGGCGCAAGTAAATCGACGATCGGACTCGCCGACGACGGCGCTCGACGTCACAACGCAGATCGAGGTGCTGGCGGCGATCAAGGACATCGTCCGCCAGTTCTATACCGCCGCGATCTACATTAGCCACGATCTCGCGGTCGTAGCGCAGATTGGGCGGCGGCGATCAAGGTGAGACGCGCTCTCATCCTGATTGTCGCGCCATAGCAGATGGCCGATCGCGTCATGGTCCTGCGCTATGGCGAGCTCGTCGAGGGGGCTCCGACCCGCGTTATGCTGTCGAACCCGCAGCAGGCTTACACCAAGTCTCTGTGGTCGGTCCGCTCGCTGCGCAAGGAGGAGGAGCCGCGGGCCGAGGAGAAGCTGCTTCGTGTCGACAGCGTCGATGCGCGGTACGGTCCGTTGAAGGTGCTGCACGGCGTCAGCCTCGGGGTGGCGCGCGGCCGGACCGTCGCGGTGGTCGGCGAATCGGGCTCAGGCAAATCAACGCTCGCGCGGGTCATCACCGGGCTGCTGCCGGCAGCCTCCGGGTCAGTCAGTTTTGATGGCGAGGTCCTGCCGACGCGGCTCAAAGATCGGCCGAAGGCGCTCTTGAAACGCATCCAGATGATCTATCAGATGTCGGACACCGCGCTCAATCCGCGGCGCAAGGTCCGCGACATTCTCGGCCGCCCGCTCGAGTTCCATCTCGGCCTGACCGGCGCCGCCAGGCACCGACGCATCGTCGATCTCCTGAAAATGATCGAACGCGACGAGCGCTTCCTTGAGCGCTTCCCAGCCGAGCTCTCTGGCGGCCAGAAGCAGCGCATCTGCATTGCCCGGGCACTCGCTGTCGACCCCGAGCTTATCATCTGCGACGAGATAACCTCGGCGCTCGACCAGCTCGTCGCCGAGGAGATCCTGAAGCTGCTGCTGCGCCTGCAGAAGGAGCTCGGCGTCTCCTATCTCTACATCACCCACGACCTTGCGACGGTAAAGGCGATCGCCGACGACATCGTGGTCATGCATCAGGGACGGGTGGTCGAGAGCGGCCGCAAATCCGAAGTGCTGACCCCGCCGCACCACGCCTACACCGAGCTGCTGCTCTCCTCGGTCCCGGAGTTGGATCCCGACTGGCTCGACGGCATCCTCGCGAAGCGGCCGGCGACCGATTAAGACGCTGGGCTCTGATCATCGTCGAGACTCGATCTTCATCGGCGCCGTGCGATTCCGCGGAATACGTCATATCCCCGCCCGGACCTCCGCCCCGCGTGTCGACCGACGAGGACCACAACTACCCCTGCGCACGTGCTGAGTGCGGGTCACCACGTTCGCCGGCAGTTGTGCCAGCGTCAAGTATGTCCAGCTAGGATCGCAAGTAATCGCGCGCCCGATCCGCGCTTGGGTCGGCCCATCAGGGGGGAGCTACGCGATGAAAGTTTCTGCTATCGATCGAGCGAATTCGCGCACTCGATTGGCTTCCATCGTCGCGGTCGGGGTGACTATTGGCCGTCTTTGGAGAAAAGTGACAACCAGCCGAATTATGTTGGACCGCTTGGAGCTGCACAGTTAAGCGGGCACATTATTGGTCCGCAGGGCGCCCTGATAGATTGCGGCCAGTGCACGATGTCTCAAGGTCACAATGGTAGATCGCGCGGCCTCACGCTTCGCAGATGATCGTCGCCAACGGCTGCGTTTTGCAGGTCGGTGCGGAGTTGCGGTTGAGCTCGCCGAAGGCTTCAGCTCACACCAAGCCGCTGTCGTCCTCCTCAGCAGCTTGCTTTCGATTGCCTAAGCCGGCTCATTTGGTATTCAACGATTGAAGATTACTGTCCCACCGCGGCCGACCCTCCAGACATAATTTCAACGACAGTGCGGCCGGACTCATCTTCGTTCGAGCGCGCCGACCCAAAGGGACGCTCCAGCATGCGCCGGACGCGAACAGGCTCAGGACCGATGTGGAAGGCCTCTGCCTGACGGTCGAGCGCGCGCTCTGACTGCGTCGCGCGATTGCGCTGGCGCAAATAGTCTAGCCAGGTCGGGCAATGGTAGCGCTCGGTCCACAGCTCGGGCTCGGCGATGTCGCGCGCAATAGACCAGCCATATGCTCCGTTTCGCTGGCGGTACAGCTGAACATCTTGCATAACGCCATGGAAGGCCCGCGCATTCTCAGCCGCTACGCGATATTCAATCTCCACCACTAGCGGCCCGCTGCGGTTGCCAAGCGGGAGCCTCACCTCGGGGGCGGCCAGGACTTCGGGATCAACGTCGCTTGCGTTGATTCGTGGCACAGGCAGCCACAGCCCGAGCAGCGGGAGGAGCAGCATCAGCCCCGCAGAGACGAGCAGCGCCGACTGGACACCGGCGGCATCGGTAAGACGGCCCCAGCCCCAGCTACCAATGGCAACACCGCCGGAAAACGCGACCTGCCAGGCTGCAAGCGACCGGCCCGCAACCCAACGCGGCGCCGAAAGCTGCACGCCAATATTGAACAGCGTCCACACTATCGTCCACACCGCGCCCGTTAGGACCAGTGCAGCAAATGTCACGACGGGTGCGCGGCTGAGCGCAACCGCCGCAATCGCGCCACTCATTGACAGAGTACAAGCACGCACCGCGGCCTCGCCGCTCATGCGCTTGCGCATCTCGCCTATACCGAGCGCACCAATAACAGCGCCAAGCCCAATAGCCCCGAGCAAGACTCCGTAAGTTTGCACCCCGCCATTTAGCAGGTCGCGAGCAACCAGCGGCAATAGCGCCGTCACCGATCCGCCGATCACGCCGGTTGCCATGGTGCGGGTCAACACGATCTTGATGGATGGCGAATTAGTAATGTACCGAATGCCCGAAATGATGGCACGGCTCAGCTGTTCGGGCGGCAACTGCGAGGGCGCAGCCACACGCTTCCAGAAGAACAGCGCCAGAACCAGCGGTAGATATAAAAGCGCGTTAAGTGCAAAGGCCGTAACAGTGCCTGCCGTCGCAACCACAATGCCGCCGATCGCGGGCCCGAAGCTGCGCGCGATGTTGAAGCTGATTCCATTCAGCGCCACCGCTGCCGTCAATTCCTCGGCAGGCACTTGCTCGCTCACGGACGACTGCCAGGCCGGGCTCATTAATGCGAGGCCGCTGCCAACCAAGAAACAGAACACCAGCAACAGATTCGGTGTAATAAGGCCTAACCCATCTAGCGCAGTCAGCACGGCCGCGCCACAAAGCGCAATCGTGAGCGCAACAAGCGCAACGATGCGCCGATCGTACATGTCGGCAATCGCACCGGCCGGTATCGCGATAAACATCGTCGGTAGCATCAAAGCCGTCTGCACCAGCGCAACCTTATCAGCCGACGACGTCATCTCCGTCATTGCCCAGGCCGCGCCAACGCCCTGGATCAAATACCCCAAATTGGAGAATAAACTCGCCAGCCAAATGCGCCGAAAAAACGAATGGCGTAGCGGCACTGTGATGCCGTCCGCGCTGAACCTCTGGCCTTTCAACGGATTGATCATCCTAGCCGCCGCGTCGGCTCGGTCGATTTGATTCTGGATGCGATCAGCAGTGTTTCGGGAAGGTGGGGAGCCAATAACCGGACAACCGCGCTTCCCGGACGGCCCTTTGCGCAATCCGAGCGCAGCCCCCTTGCGCGCCTTAACGTCTTCATCGTGTCTCTCAGTTTTGTGATACAGACGATCTCGTGCAGCGAACGCCGCCTTAATCGCAGCCTGTTGAGCTTCCGATGTGTCATTTGAACTTCTAACTTCCTCTACTTTCCGTGGTCGCATCAAACTGGCTGGTTCAGGCAACCGGTTCAGCAAGTCTGTTGGAAAATGCAGCTCTGATGGATAACATCGCAAATTTACTGACCGCTCTTCACCGTAGCCTTCGCAATATCAGACGCGCTCACATCCAATCAGTGGCGTCAGAGCTGTGAGACAGGTTGACGTCATCGTTTGCATGAATGATGTTGTAGCGGGCACGAGCAAATCCGAAGCGCTCGAGCGCTCTGTTGGCGATGACCCCGTTCATGTTCATATTGGTGGGGCGCCGGCGGCGCCTTGAAAGACATTGATGGGAAACTCAGCCGCCAATTTTCCAGCAATGACGGCGTTGCAAGCCGCACCAATTGCGCCAGCTTCGTCAGCTGCAATGTCGCCAAGTATCTCGTTAGCCGGCACAACCGCCTTCTTAAAGTATCGCCAGGGCGTGAATAAGGTACGAGAGTGCTCAATTGAAATTCCGGAGATCGTGAAAGTTCCGATCGCACGTACAGTCTGAGCGCCGTAGTAAGCCTCGTTCGGGACGTCCACTTCTCCTAAACTGTCGACCTCGCGGCGGGTTTTGCCCATTCTTGTTCTCTAATTTGCGCAGTCGCTACGGCGCGCTCTGCCTGCAATTGCAGCCATTGTGACCTTTATTCTGAGATGGCATCATCGGGTTTCACAACCGCTTAAGTCGTACTCGCCCGCGATGGACGATCACGACTACTTCGCGAATAAGCGAGCTCGGAAATTGAAGCGGCACGATATTCGTGGATATTAATCTCCTGGAACACCCGCCAGAGAATGAGTCGTCTCAGCTCAAGTGATCACAAGCTATAAACTAGACGAAGCACAGTGCGGATTTCTTGCATTCTATGCAAGGGAGCGATGAAAAGCCGCGTAGCGGTGAGACATCGGCTTCACTCCTCGGACGGTGCCTCAATTGGAATCGCAAAGCCTGCTTTGACCCGGTCCATTACGACCATCGTCTTGAATCCCTTGATGTCCGAATTCTCATAGAAGAATCGTCGAGTAAACCGCTCGTAATCTTCCATGGTGCGCGCAGTGATGTAGAGGACGAAGTCAGCATCACCGGTGACGTAGAATCCATTCACAACTTCAGCTGACGCTTTGATGGCCTTCTTGAACCTATCGATTATGTCGGCACGCTCCCGCTCCAGGTTCACGAGCACAAGCATTTGTATTGGTCTTCCTACCGCCTTAGCCGAAACGATCGAGACATCGGCTTCAATGATACCTTCCGATCGGAGTCTCTTCAGCCGGCGCTGACATGCGGTAGCAGAAAGCCCGGCCATTTCGCCGATCAACTCCGAAGTTAAGCGATTGTTCTTTTGTACGATCTCAAGGATGCGGGCGTCTGTTCGGTCGTATTCCATCGTTGGGCTCCGGTGAATTTCGCCGCAAAATGCCAGCACAAGGCAGGAAACCGTCCGCGCGATACTGGAATGCGACGCAAATCCTTTTGCGACATTAGTATCCTGAACAATAAGAAGATTTCAACCAAGGGCGCCGGGACTTTCAAATGGTCGCATAAGCTGGTCGTCAACCCAGGACTCAGCACTTCTCCGGACTTGCTGCGAGGCAGCTAAAAACTGTGCGTCGCCGCGAATTTTGTGCTCGAGGCCGCACTGATCGATAGTCGCTGGCCGGCGGGCTCGTAATTGGAGGCTTCGGCCGATCCGGGGAAAGGATCGCCAATGTCGCTCGCGGCGGCGCGGTGGACATGGAGGCGGCGATCGCTGCGGCCAACTGGCGAGACCTATTGCCGGCAAATCGCAGGGCGAATGCTTAAGTCTTAGAAGTCGCTGATGCGCGACCATTCTGAAAAACTTGCCATCCTGGTCACGAGCGAGCAAGGCAAGCCACTCGCAGGAGCGCCTGCTTGGAGGTAGTGTCCTGCATTGTTTAGGGCCGATCACGCCGCGATGGCCGTCTTCATCGCGTTCTTCCGCAGGCCATCTTCATGCTTTACGAAGCTGCGAGTGCCGCACGATGGACTTTAGTTTTGGTTGCTGAGTGCGTCGCAATCGCTAAAGGAGGTCAGAGCATCGCAATCGCGCGGGTGCAGAAAAGGAGCGCGAGCCTCCACTCGAGGACGAGCACTAGGCACTCAAGTACAAGCCATTGTCGATGAGGTAGAGCAGGCGCTGCTGAAAGTCTCTTTGAGCTAGACGGCAGCGGATCAGTAAGGTGATCCAGACGCACCAGTGTCCGCTGGATCAGAAAGATTTGTGCAAGGTCAATGCAATTCGATAATCTCGAACTTTCTTATAGTCCGGTAACGAAATTGGCAACAAAACAGCCGAGGTCAAACGCATTATTGATATGACACATCCTACTCACCGCTACATTTTTTTCGCTATGTCTCGGTGCTGACCTTCTTTCGCAGCATATTCGGACGTCGCCCAAGGCGTTACCGATGCGTAAGCTCAGCATGGGATCGTACCTCACCAAATTCCCATGCTTAGCTTTTGGGACGCCAATCGGCTATTCTTGGCAATCGAAGTTAGGCGTTTGTTGAGATAGTCAAGCGACTCCTCATCCAACCCGCCAAATATAGTCGAGTTGAGGGATTGTCGCTTGTTCGACAACCCCGTGATTTCCGCCCGCGCCCTTTGAGTGAGCGACATCTGTAGGAACCTGGCATCATCAGGCGATGTTACGCGGGCCAGGAGATCCATTGCCTCCAACTTTTTCGTTTGGTTGGTAACGAAGGCTGGATGGATTCGCAGTTTGTTCGCAACTGCAATTCCCGAGACCCCGCGACCTTCGTCGAGCTCGTCGACGGCCATTAGGATCAACCACTGTGGTTCGGTTATCCCTAACATCTCGGCCCAACTCTTGTGTATTGCCTCGAGTTGGGAATGGATCTCGACGACGTTCCAGATGAAGTCCCGAGCGGCTCTATCGAGATGCTCTTGTTCGGCCATGTTCTTCCTCCCGCCAAAACAGGATCCACAAAGATTCCCGTAGACCGGAACACCTATCCGTATCGGGCGGCCCAACAAAGGGACGAATGGGCATGGCGGTCATGTAAAAAAATAATTGACAGATATAATTGATTTGAGCTATTAGTCCCGTCCAGATCGTTTGAACTTTCTTCTACGATCATGCGAAAACCTCCAAATGGAACCTCCGGGATGCCCCCCAGAGGTTCTTTTTCGTTTAGCGCGAAGGATCCCATGCTCTACTGTTGCCAAAAAACGTCGCCTGGGCGGCAAACGTAACTTGCTGAAAATAATTAATTGAAGCAATTGTAGTATTCAAGTAGATGTTGCCTTCGACGCGAGGGGGCCCTCGAGGTCGTTCCGTCAGATGCCCCGCCCCTGGGGTGAGGCTGTTGAGGCGGATCTAGGACGGAAACGACATTTCCAACTTGGAGGTTCATGGATGAAACTAACGAAGACTCTTATCCTCGGTTCTGCAGCAATGCTTGCGAGCGCCGGGGCAAAAGCGGCCGATCTTCCCCTGAAGGCCAAGCCGGTCGAGTACGTGAAGATTTGCTCGTTGTATGGGGCCGGCTTTTATTACATTCCGGGCACTGACACGTGCATCAAATTGGGCGGCTACCTGCGCGCAGAAGTCACGCTCAATACCAGCGTCCATTATGACGTAGCCAGTAGCGGCGTGCCTGGCGCTCGCAACCGCTTGACTGACTACTACAGCGCGCGCAGTCGCGAATACCTCTCAATCGATACGCGCACTGCGACCGAGTACGGCGTGGTTCGCACCTTCTTCGGCTCGATCTTCACCTGGACGACCGGTACCTTTTCCGGCGCTGGTACGACTGCCGTGAATGGTTCGACGGCGTATACATCATCAATCGGTTCTGCACTTGGTGGTGGTTCGCTTGGTCTCATGGACGCCTTCATCCAGTTTGCTGGGTTCACTTTCGGCAAAGCGAACTCTCAGTTCAGCGCGCCCTGGTTCTCGTATCCGGGCAACAACCTCGAACTGCCCGGCGGTGGCGGCTATGAGCCCGTGAACCAGTTCACTTATACCGCCGACTTCGGTCAAGGCATCACGGCCTCGTTCTCGGCCCAGGATCAAGTCGTCAATTACACGACCAACATCTGGAACGTCAGCGGCGCGACCGCCGCTGGTCTCGCCGCCGGTGCGTACGGTGCCAACGACATTGGCGGCACGCGAGCTCCAGACCTCGTCGCGATGCTGCGTGTTGACCAGGCATGGGGCCTCTTCCAGGGTTCGGTTGCTGCGCACGACAACCATGCTGCCTATTATGGCGCGACCGAGGTCACCGGCCATCCAGGCGACAAGTGGGGTTGGGCTGGTCAGCTGGCATTGTCGATCAAGAACATCCCCACCGGGGCAGGTGATACTATCAACGTTCAAGGCGTGTATACCAACGGTGCAAGCCGCTACAACTTCCAGAGCTATCTATCGAGTACCTACGCAATGTATGGCGGCACCAACCTCGCTGGGGCTTATCAGAGCGTCGGCCTTGCTGGTATCTCCGACTCCGTGTTCGTCACGGGCTCCGGTCAAGAGTTGACCACGACCTACGGCTTCAACGGTGCCTACACCCACAACTGGGATCCGTATTGGAATACCGCGATCTACGGTGCTTGGGCAGCCGTACGCTACAACAACACGGCAAAGGGCTATGTTTGCGGCGCGGTCGTCGGAACCCTCGCACTGTCGAGCGGCCTTGCCGGGTGCAATCCGGACTTCAACTATGCTGTTGTTGGTACAATTACGCGCTGGACCCCGGTTAAGAACCTGACTTTCTCGGCTGAACTCAGCTACATGATGCTCGACCAAAAGTACGCCGGCGGAAGTACGGTGACCCTGCCGCAGCAGTCGGGTATCGCCAAGCCGGGTACCACATATGAGCTGAAGGACCAGAGCACCGTTGCGCTGCTGCTGCGCGCTCAGCGCAACTGGTAAGTCTCTCTCGAATTTAATGGAAGGAGAATAAAAGGAGCTCTGCATCTAAGTTGAACCTCCAAGAAGGCCTCCGGCATGCCCGTCGGAGGCCTTTCGATTTTTCGGAGGCATTTCCCGTGGGGCGTGTTTTATGGCGGCAAGTGATCTGCGAACACGAGCCAGCTCGTCATCGTCGGTCCGACCGGCACTGGCAGGTCCTGCCTAGCTTGCGCACTCGGCAACAAATCCTGCCGCGAAGGCTTTTCCGTGATCTACAACCGCATGCCCCGCTTGTTCGCTGATCTCGCCCAGGCGCGCGGCGAAGGCCGTCTCGCTCGCCTGATCGCCGCTGGAGCACGTCAACCTGCTCATCCCAGCGCCGTGATCTGCTCGACATCGTCGATGATCGCTATGACCGGGGGTCCTTGTTGATCGCAAGCAAGATCTCGGTGTCACAATGGCATGACGCGATTGCCGATCCCTGCTGGAACAACGGCAATGCGCAATTCTTGCGCGGCTATACGCGTGAGCTGCATTCGCTTGGCCACGAGGTCGTGGTGTTCGAGCGACGGCAGGAGTCGGTTGAACGCCATGCGTGAATCCTCGGATGCCACATTGGACCGCATCATTCACGACGTCCACGAAATCGAGCTCAAGGTCGACTGCATCGGCGGACCGACGATAGGACAAAAGCGTGACCACCGAGCGCGCTGTTGCGTCGCTTGTCGCGGGCCAGCCCGCGCCGCGCGCGAGGCGCTCTCATGGACCGGCGCAACGATCTCCAAATCATCCCGCCCTCTTGATCAGGAAGATCCATTCCAGCACACAACAACGCGTCAGTCGTGTTCGTCTCCGCAAGTGATCACCATCGAAACCCGTGATCGCGATCGACCGGAAACGCTGATCACTATTCCCATGCGCACTCACAGCGAGCTGCTGAGCAAGGTTTGTCCAATTCTCGGCCTAGCGGATTTGTCATTAATACTCAGTTTGTCTCACCAGGCTGCGACTGACCGACTTGCGATTAGCGCGGCGGCTCAATAGTCCGCCCTTCGAAGCAACGTCACGCCTCATTCTCGGTCGATAGAGGGGGAAGGCAGGGACATTAAAGGCGTCAGGCGAGCCGTGACTTCTCGCCGAGGCCAGAGAGTCGCTGGAGATTGCGAAGGATCGAACTCGGATGGAAGGGGCGTGCTTGTTACAAAGTGGTGCCTGCAGTATTGGCCTCGCCATCACTAGCAACCTTGCGAGTCAAGGCATGCGCGTTGTCGCGTCATATTAATGGCGGATCCACTGAAGTAGTTGCAAAAGAGCTCAGCAACCATCGCAGGGTGGTCGGAATCACTGTCGATGTGGGGGCTTCTGACTTGTCGAGATCGATAACAAGAGATGTGCGCTCGACCGCAAAGTGATGACAGGACTTTCTCAGACAGCACTCGGTGTCATGCTTTATGCACGAGGCCGGCCGTGCATAGAATAGCGTGCACGCGCCATGCGTCTCTCGAAGACGCTCCCAATAGATGATTTCAGCGGCGTATCCTGAGATTCAGCGCGGCTGAAAGTTCAAGGCGGTAGATATTCCGATATCGACTCAAGTGAAGGCGCGCGCTGTAGTCCAGCGCGAGGCCGACGTTGACGTCATCGTTCTGGCTGCTTCAGAGCTATCGCCGATTTAGTGACGGCCTGATCGGTTTGGCGACGGCGGTTGCAAGCTGAGGTGAGTTCGGCCTCGATGCTGGCGAAATCCGTTACGGTTGCGCGTCCGGTTGCAAGAACATGCTTTTGTTAGCGTTGGACGCGCCGTCTGCTGGCCTCCCAAGCCTGGATCGTGCTGCGGCTATTGCGACTACTGAAGTCATGAACGTCGTCGCCACACCGATCGAGCAGCGAGCTATTCTCGGCATTAAGAAGAGCAGCTAACCGCACTCAGAGTCCGCATGGATTGCGCCATGCTCGATGAAGAACTCTTCACAGGTCAAGCACGACATATGCGGCATAGACCCAGTGCTTCCATGTTCACGTCTGTTAGCCTGTAGGTGCAGGGTAGCAGATTAAATGGCTCGCCCCGTCATTAGTACGGGGGGCCTATCGCGGAACAAACAGTCTCCTGGTCGAGCGAGCCGGTCGTGCATCATAAAAGTGTCGCGAGGCGGCACGTTGACGACGCTCGCCCGATACTTGCAGTTCGAAGATGACTTAAATCCCTGCACACTGCCAATTCTGCGCAGGATTTCGGCTGCCTGACGAGAAAATCAGCGCGATTCAGCTCTAGGTGCCTGATAAACGCGTCCATGAAGGATAAAGCGACCAGCAGCTCAAGTCGCAGAATGAGGCTCGGGTGGGGAAACAATGCGTCATTTGGTTTATCGCAGGCGTCTCATGCAGCCCGGTCGCGATTGCGCGTTGACGATGCAGAAATCCGACAAGACACAACAGCAATATCCGGTAGTCCACAGTGCCGATTTAGGGGGCGAAGTGGCGGAACCGGAGAGGGGGCCTATGCCGGACGCAAGCACTGCCTTTGTCAGGTTTTCCGACGTCCAGAAGACCTATGATGGCGAAACGCTGGTTGTTAAGAATCTCAACCTGGACATCAGGCAGGGTGAGTTCTTGACCATGCTCGGGCCCTCCGGCTCCGGCAAGACCACGACGCTCATGATGCTCGCCGGTTTCGAGGTGCCCACCCACGGCCGGATTCTGCTTGAGGGCCGACCGATAGACAACATGCCCCCGCATAGACGCAATATCGGCATGGTGTTCCAAAACTACGCGCTATTCCCGCATATGACAGTAGAGGAGAACGTTGCCTTCCCGCTCAAAGTCCGCAAGCTCGGCAAAGCGGAGAGTGAGGCCAGGATCAAGCGCGCGCTCGACATGGTAAGGCTTGGCGACTATGGCAAGCGCCGGCCTGGTCAGCTATCCGGCGGTCAACAACAGCGCATCGCCCTTGCCCGTGCGCTCGTTTTTGATCCCAAGCTCGTATTGATGGACGAGCCGCTCGGCGCGCTGGACAAGCAGCTTCGCGAGCAGGTGCAGCTCGAGATCAAGCATATTCACGAAGACCTCGGCGTCACCGTGATCTATGTGACGCATGACCAAGGAGAGGCGCTGACAATGTCAGACCGGATAGCAGTGTTCAACGATGGTATCATCCAGCAGCTCGCCGCGCCGGTCGAGCTGTATGAGCGGCCGCAGAACGCCTTCGTTGCCCAGTTTATCGGCGAGAACAACCGCTTGTACGGGAGAGTCGTGTCGATGAATGGCGCGACCTGCAACGTAGAGGTTGCGGGCGCGGGGACCGCGCAGGCACTGGCGATCAATGTCAAATCGGTCGGTCAGTCCACCTTGCTGTCATTTCGGCCCGAGCGAGTGAGGCTAAACCCGACGCCGGGTTCGCTGCCCAATATCTTCAGTGCGCGGATTGTGGAGCTGATCTATCTGGGCGACCACGTGCGCATCCGGACTTCTGTTGCCGGCCAAGATGATCTGGTTGTCAAGCTTCCGAATTCCGAGGGCGTGGTGCAGCTGGAGCAAAACGCGGCGATCACTATCGGCTGGAAAATGGAAGATTGTCGGGCGCTCGACGCGACCTGACGATGACCGAGCCTTACTCGCGAACGGGATCAAGTTGGGCGTTTTAGTACAGCCGCTTCCATTTTGGAGCTGGCCTATTAAGGGGAGGAAGGTAATGAGGAAATACTCGATTATCGCCGGCGCTATGGCCATGACAGCCTTGCTGGGTGAATGGGCTAGCCCAGTAACGGCTGCTTTCGCCGGTGATCAGCTGACTGTCGTCAACTGGGGGGGGGCCGATCAGGAGGCGTCACGCGAGACATTCTACAAGCCCTTCTCGAAAGAAACCGGGATCAAAGTAACCGATGTTTCCTATAGCGGCGAGGCCGCTAAAATTCGGGCCATGGTCGAATCCAATGCCATAACCTGGGACGTGGTCAACGGGTGGACGAAATGGGCCAGCCAAATGTGCGCAGACGGCATGCTCGAGAAGATCGACTGGAATAAGCTCGGCCTCGATCGGTCCAAGTTCATCGATGGCGACAAGTTTGAGTGTGGGGTGCCGATGCACGCATCGGCGGCGGTTGTTGCCTATGACAGCGACAAGCTACCGAACGGTCCAACGACCATCGCCGATTTATTCGATTTGAAGAAATTCCCTGGCAAGCGCGGGCTATTCAAAGGTGCCAGATTCGCTCTCGAATGGGCGGTAATTGCCGACGGAGTACCCACAGCCGATGTCTATAAGTTGCTTGCCACGCCTGAGGGCGTCGATCGTGCCTTCAAGAAGCTCGACACGATAAAAAGGGATATCGTTTGGTGGACGATCGGCGCTCAGCCTCAGCAGCTTCTGGCGGGCGGCGACGTGGTTATGACCGCGGCCTATAACCCCCGCATCACCGCTGCGAACAAGGACTCTGGCAAGCATTTCCGGATAATGTGGGATGCCCAGTTGTGGAATGTAGGCAACATCTGGGTGATCCCTCGTGGCACTCCGCGGCTAGACGATGCTTACAAGTTCATTGCGTACGCGGCTTCGCCTGAGGTGGCGGCAAGGTTCACCAACTATTTGCCCGTGGGGCCCGCTAACAGGGGCGCGCTCAAGTATATCGATCCGGCTGTTCTCCCCGACCTACCGACTGCGGCCGACCACCTAACTCATGCGCTGCGCGTAAACGACAGCTTCTGGAGTGACCAGGGCGACGCGCTCGACCAGCGCTTTAACGCCTGGCTGGCGCAATAGGGAAGGCGGAGGCTAGGAGAGCTACGTCCTCCTAGCCTCAGCTCAAGTGAGAGAAAGGCAGAGGTGACGATGGCCACCCAAATCGCCCGCGGACCGGACAGCATCCCCCTGCGGCTCAAATTGCAGCGAACCGAGCGTCAGCGCAAGCTGAAGGCGTTCGCCCTCGTACTGCCGCTGCTAGTGTTTGTCCTGACCGCCTTCGTTCTGCCTATCGGGGGGATGCTTTCCAAGGCGATCTATGACGATACGCTATTGACGCTGATGCCGCGGACGACCGCGGCCCTTCAAGGGTGGAATGGCAACAGCCTGCCCGACGAAGCCGTATATGACGCCTTGGCGAACGATCTAAGGCAGGCTTGGGCGCAGAACACTGCACCGAAGATCGGCACCCGCATCAACTACGAACTGCCCGGCGCTCGAACTCAGCTGCTAACAAGCGCCCGCAAGGCGAGCACGCTTTCTGCCGGCCCTTACAAGGCGGAGTTGATCGCGATTGATCCGGTCCTCTGGGGACAGCCCGAAGTGTGGCACTTGCTGATGCGCGCCAACTCGCCCTACACAGCCGATTATTTGCTGCGCTCACTCGATTTTCAGTACGGTCCCCAGGGACAGATCGTCACTACACCGCCCCAAAATGCGATCTTCCGTGACGTGCTTCTGCGCACGTTCGGCATCAGCATCGGCGTGACAGCCGCGACCTTGCTCCTGGGCTTCCCATTTGCCTATTTGATGGCGAGTTTGCCGCAAACGACCAGCAATATACTGATCATTATAGTCATCTTGCCGGTCTGGACCTCGCCGCTGGTAAGTATCACTGGCTGGCTGGTGATGCTGCAACGGGATGGCATCCTCAATAATATACTAATGGCGCTGCACATCATATCGCAGCCGGCGCAACTCATCTTCAACCGGATCGGCACGGTGGCGGCCATGACCCATGTCCAGCTGTCCTTTACGCTGTTGCCCATATACAGCGTGATGAAGACGATCCCGCGTGACCATCTCCGCGCCGCCCGCTCGCTCGGCGCCGGACCGTTCTACGCATTCCGGAAGGTGTACTTTCCCCAGACGTTGCCGGGGATCGCCGCCGGCTGTCTGCTATCCTTCATTATGAGCTTGGGTTATTACCTCACGCCAGCGCTTGTCGGAGGTCCCACTGACCAGATGGTCTCTAGTTTCATCGCCCATTACATGAACGACGAACTTAACTGGGGCATGGCTTCAGCCCTCGGCGTCATTCTGTTAACTGCAACCTTGCTGCTTTACTACGTCTACACCAGGTTGGCCGGTGCCGATCGGACTAAGATGGGATAGAAAGATGGCCGCTCCCGCCAATGCTTCGCCAGGTGAGAGAGCCTGGTATTACCTGCACCGGCTGATCTGTGGGATGGTGCTGCTGTTCCTAATAGCGCCAATCGTCGCGATAATTCCGCTCTCGTTCAGTTCGGGGCGGCTATTCAGCTATCCGATTCCTGGGTTGTCCCTGCGCTGGTACGAGGAATTCTTGCTGACGGATCTTTGGCGCGACGCGCTGTACAATTCCGTCTTCATTGCGGTGTTGGTCACGCTGCTGTCGACTGCATTAGGCACCCTTGCCTCACTCGGGCTCAGTCGCTCGAACTTTCCTCTACGTGGGATAGTCATGAGTATATTGACCCTGCCCCTAATCGTCCCGATCGTGATCAAGGCGACTGGCGTTTATTTCTTCTACGCCAATATCGGATTGCTTAACACATATACTGGCCTGATCTTGGCGCATGCGATTCTGGCGTCGCCTTTCGTCGTCATCACCGTGACTGCGACTTTGACAGGTTTCGACCATTCGCTGACTCGCGCGGCTGCCGGACTCGGCGCACCTCCTATCACCGTTTTCTTCAAGATCATTCTACCGCTCATCCTGCCTGGCTTGATCTCTAGTGCGCTTTTTGCCTTTTTTATCTCCTTCAACGAGGTGGTAGTCGCGCTATTCATTGCCGGGCCCCAACAGCGCACCTTGCCGATGGTGATGTTTTCGGGTATCCGCGAGCAAATCAGCCCGACCATTACTGCCGCCTCCACGATCATGGTACTGATCGCCATCGCTCTACTAACGACGGTCGAGCTGCGGCGGCGGCACTCGGAGCGCCTGCGCGGCATCCGCAGCACCTAATTGCCCCTCGTATGGCGAATTCGATCGGATCTGGGGGACCCGCACTAGGTCGAGCCCATATCCGCAAGCTTGTAATTTATTGGCTTCCCAGCGGATGCCGGAAATGTGCTCACCGCCGTGGTGCAGGAATCTAAATTCAGGGAGCTTCGACCACTCGGTTAATGATCGGTGCAGGCGATGTGGACGAGCGGCAAGCCAGGCGAGCCGATTGTGTGCCAAGATTGATAACTAGTGAAGGCGTTCCTCGCCCCAAGGATTGATGGCGGCGACCGCCTATCTGTGATCGACACCACTTGCGTGAACGGGCGCCAGTATGGCCGCGACGTTTCGGCGGCGGTGATCATCGCGGTCGACCCCCTCCGTAACGGACATTGGCCCTTCCGAGGCCAAGACAGAGTTCTGGACGGCGTTCCTGCGCATGCCTCAACCCGCAGCGTGCTTGGCAGCAACGCTGTGATCTCGAATGCTCACGAAGGCGTCAAGGCGGCGCTTGCTAAAAACACGCTTTGGCGCCGCTGCCGGCGGGCCCCTACGTGCTCGCCGAGTGGCGTATCCGCCGCGTCAGCCTCGACTACCACGTCGAGGTGGAGAAGCATTACTACAGCGTTCCGCATCGCTTCGCGCGTGCCGAGGTCGAGGTGCGATTTACCACCCGCACCGTCGAGATCCTCCACAAGGGCGAGCGGATTGCCGCGCATCAGCGCATGAGCGGCAATCACAACCGGAGCACATGGCCTCCAGCCATCGCCGCTACGCCGGCTGGACCATCGTGCGCATCCGCCAGGACGCCGCCGCGATCGACCCGGCGACCAGCGCGTTGTGCGACCTCATTCTCGACGAGCGCTCGCACCTCGAGCAGGGGTTCCGCGCCTGTCTCGGCATCCTCAGGGTCGCCGCGTCCTACGGGCGCGAGCGCCTGGACGCGGCGGCCGCGCGGGCGAGCGACATCGGCGCGCGCACCTATGGCTCGGTCAACTCGATCCTCGCCAACAACTTCGTTCGGCGTCCTGCTCCCCAGCGTTCCGCGGACGACCTTCCGGTCCAGCATTCCAACATCCGCGGACATTAGGAGATGATCCCTTGCTCACTCGAGGCCACCGGCGAGGCCGCGAGCCTCGGTCACGCCGAATGGCTCGCGCTGCTGCTCCAACGCGAAGTCTCGCTGCGTCACGACAAGCGGCTTGCCATCCGAAAGCGTCACGCCAAGCTGCGCCAGCAGGCTTGTGTCGAGGACGTCGACTACCGCCCCCAGTGCGGTCTCGATCGCGCGCTATTCGCCAGCCTCGTCGAGGCCATCTCGGCGCTCTGCATTCTCCGTTGGTGAATCTTCTAGATGACGATGCTTAATCGCCTTTGGTGACGGCGACATTCGTGTTGTCGCGACACGGGCACCGATTCAGACGGCGAGCCTGCGTGTAAGTGAAGCTCGAAGCTCCGAACATGCGCAGCATGATTACGGAGCTTGCGCGCCAGCGCCATCTGCCGGCGCGCCTGGCGATCCGCATCGCGCAGCTCTTCAGCTGCGCACAGCCCTTGACCATCTAGGTTAAGATGGCAGGGCCTTATAGAGCGCCTCGCGTTGGGAAGAATCGCCGTTCTTGCTGATGCGCCCGGAGTAGTCGGCGACTGGTGCTTCTTCTACGTGAGCCCAAAGAGCAGTCCCTCCGCGTCGACAAGGTAATCGGGAGTCGTCGATGGCGCTGGCGCGCTGGGTGCACGTCATCGAGATGGCGGTCGGTGGCCTATGTTGTGCGCATCGTTGTGAGTAGCAAGGCCTTTATCGGCTCGTCCCCGAGCCAAACGGTTGTGACGATTGGTTGTGGTTGATTGTCGTTGGCGTTAGCACGAAATCTGCGCATTGGGCCTCAGTAAGCAGAAATTCGGTGAGAACAAGCGCCAGATTGAGAAATTTCGGCCTCATGGCTGCCCGATAATATTTGTGTGACCGCACGGTGTCGGTCCGCCGCAGGGAGGGGCGAACGGATGTTGTGCGCTGCTTGGCCTCATACGTCGGGAAATTTCGCGTCCATACGCCTACGCGCCGCGGCCTTCTTAGATAGCCTCGAAGATGCACGTGAGTCCAACAGTGAGCAGGAGTGGGCCGCGCAATGGGCTAATATCGGCGATGCTCATTGCGTTCTTGTTGACGTACATCTCAAAAAGCGGGACCTCGCTGCGGCTGCCGACGCGTGGCTTTGTGCGCTAACTGCGTTCGAAGTTGGTAGGCGGCTAGTTGACGAAGATCATCCCCAAGGAGAGAAGATTCTGGCTAAGATCTATGTCAGTATTCAGAGGTTCGCGCTTTCTTTGGGGCAGAAGGTCGAGCAGGTACGAATTTCGTGCGATGATCTACCAGAAATTTCTGCCTATTATTTGTCGCAGGGGGGAGCGGACTTGGCTGCCCCGGCAGTCATATGCATTAGCAGGGAAGGGGAAGCACGGGCCGCGTTGCTTGGAAGGCTGTTGCCCGCAGTAAGTGGTCGGGCCATGTCAATTCTGGTTGTTTCTCATGACGACGTTTCAAATCACTGGCGCGGCCGGTCGGAAATCTCATTGTCATGCTGTTTGGATTACTTGGCCGGCCGAGCCGGCGTCGATGCCTCTCGGATTGGTATCTATGGAGAGGGGTTGTCGGCCGCTCTCGCCACTGATTACGCTGTGTTCGATCGCCGCATTGCCGCGGCCGTTTGCGACGGCGGTCTTTGGAATTGGGTGTGCACGTTGGGATCGGGTTGGCCGACGCGCGCTCTCGACAATGAGAGCGAAATCTCAGCTCGCCGCTCGCGATTAGCTCGACAGTTGAGATGCCCAGTTCTCGTCGTCGCCGGGGGACGGGGCACGGTCAGCGTGCCGGAGGCGATCAAATTACAA
This sequence comes from Bradyrhizobium sp. ISRA442, assembly GCF_038085055.1. Lineage (NCBI taxonomy): Bacteria > Pseudomonadati > Pseudomonadota > Alphaproteobacteria > Hyphomicrobiales > Nitrobacteraceae > Bradyrhizobium > Bradyrhizobium sp. ISRA442. The sequence goes on along the minus strand of NZ_JALGCN010000006.1, from coordinate 273,676 downwards.
GCTGACTGCGTAGCGGCGCGAATTGATCTGGAAATAGCCATGCCGCGAACGGCGCCAACCCCCGTCAGAGACATTGAAAATTTCATTACTTCCGACGATCACATCCTCGGCTGGCTAGAACGTAAGCTCACAGCAAGTCAGCTTCGCGACTGCCGTCTGACAGGAGAGCATTAGCATTTAGCTCGCGCCAATGATGAATTCGATGGCGCTCACTCATCAGCAAAGGGAGCCAAGCGCATGTAACCGTCATCTGCCGCTGCAGCCAGCGTCGAACAGGGCTCGGTTCCGAGCTTCACGATCAGTACGGAGCCAATAATCCGCGGCGTTGTACTTGGATCTGAATTGCTTAAGGAGATCCCTGGTTCGTTGGCCGGTAGAGGGCCACTGTTCGAAAGCGCTCCCGAACACGCATCATTATCGCAAAAATAGTGCAGATGACGCATTAAGCGTTTGAACTCATACCCTTCTTTGGAGCTATCCATGACGCTCGTAAGTCGCCTGGTTATTGCCTTTAGTGCTGTAGTGACCGTCGGACTGATTGCAACTCTCGTAACCAGTCTCTCGCTTCGCTCGTTCAGTGCCGATGATGAGAACGTCGCGAACTCGCATGCAGCCGTCATAGCCATGTACGAAGCTCAAATAGCCTTAGTGCGGCAGGACGCACTTTTTGCTTCCTACGTCGCGACCGCAGAACGAAAGTACCGCGATGAGTTTGGCAAGCAAATTGTCAACTTCGATCGAGCCCTGGATCGGGTCCGAAGCGTCGTCGGAGGGCATGCGGAAACGAGTGAAAACATTGAAACCTTGGCTGGTCTGACAAAGCAATGGTTTGAAAGCGCCGACAAGAGCATGCATATCTTATCGGTGCTCGACGAAACACGGGACCTGAGGACGAAGATCGCTGATCAAACCGGACGCGTTGTTGCCAAGCTCGACGAGTCGATTGACAAAGCGTCAGCAGCAAAGGAACGGGCACTGTATACAGTGGAAATTGCTTCCCTGTCAGGCCCCGCGGCTGGGATCTTGGTATCCATCATTATGTGCATTTGGCTATTGGCTACGCTGCAGCAGCCAATGGGTGATCTTAGCCTTGTGGTGCGGAATTTCGCTGAAGGGTGCTTGGACGCACGTATTCCACATCTCGAACGTACCGACGAGATCGGAACGATCGCTTGCTCGCTAGAAGTGTTTCGTGATGCGTTGCTTGAGCGGGGAGCTCTCATGCAAGCTTCAGTGGCGGACAAATCGCGCATTGCAGATCAAGATCAAATGGTCGGTCATATGCGGACGTTCGAAACGAATATTCAGGGTGTGCTCGATCTCGTCAATGTTCAGATCGCTGCAATGGACGACATTTCGCAAGCGCTAACGGGAGTGGCAAGTGAGCTGACGAGTCGGGTCTCAAGCGCGGTGTCGGCGTCTCGCCAAACGAATTCGAATGTCAATGCCATCTCAGGTGCAGTGAATGAGTTGGCGGCCTCAATTTCGGCAATTGCTCAGCAGGGTCGAACCCTAAATGAGACGTTCAGCCAAGCTGAGCAGAGAACAAAAGAAGCGACGATTCGTGTCATGGATTTGACTTCTGCATCGAATAAGATCGGCGAAGTAATCACGCTTATTAGGAAAATTGCTGGGCAGACCAATCTTCTGGCCTTAAATGCCACAATCGAGGCTTCTCGCGCCGGCGACGCCGGTAAGGGATTTGCGGTCGTAGCGGCTGAGGTAAAGACACTGGCGAGCCAAACCGCAGAAGCCACGGATGAGATTGTCAGACACGTGGATGGGATACAGGCGTCCACAGCTGGCACAGCCGAGGTGATCGGAGAGATCGCGGATATCGTCGGCATCGTCAACAGGGTGGCTACCGAAATTGCTGCAGCTGTTCAGCAGTTAGACGCTACCACGATGGGCATCAGCAATTCGATGGAACAAGCCGCTAGTGGTACACATCGTGTGGAGTCGAACCTGTCCACTGTAGCGGGTGTCGCAGATCGTACGAGCCAGGCCGCCGCAGATGCCAAGAATGCGTCCTCCGATGTGGCTCTTCGTTCAGCTGAACTGCGCCGTGTCATTGGAGGGTTCCTGGAACAGGTTGCGGTTTAAGAGAATGTCTTCCGGCGCCGGAGGCCTGACGCGAACCCGACGGCTCAACAACACTTACGCGATAGTCGAGTAATTTTGAACAGAACTCTATCGAGTAAGTCGAGCCGCTTGATTCGAATTACACTGCCATCAATGCTGATGATGTGCGTGGCCTAAAAAAAATAAGCATCATCGTGGCCTACTGGCGCGTGGAGCCCAATGCTGCAATCTGGTCGTGGGTCACCCTTGCGGCTGATGACAGCGGCGGCCCCGCGAGTTCCGCTTAGTCGGCCAGCTTGAGGAGATGTTATGCCGGTCGCAACCGATCGCGGCGCCCGATTGAGGAGTAGCACTCGTTTCCTGAGCTCCGACGCTTAGCCTGTCAGCGGGCTCGCTAGTTTCGCGAGCGGCTAAGCGGTTTGTGGCGGATGTAGTGCTTGTCCGAGGGCCTTTTCGGCAGATACGGATCGCGCGATTGCGCCTAAGATATGCATTACGTTCCAGAAGCAGCAGGAATGCTGTTCGGATCCCAGGGTGAAGTCAAGCAGCACAGGGCGCTAAGCCACGGGCGAAGGGCTTCCGCAATATGACCTCGGCGTGTCAGCTTGAGGCCACTGATTCAGGTTAGTGCCGTGCTGTTATTTTCAGGCCTCGCTGTTTTTGTCTTTCTTGACGCGGACTTTTCGCCCTGTCAGCGGATCCGACCCGCGTTGGCCTTGGAACGCATTCGACCGCACGCCGTGCGGAGTCGTCGCCACGTCCTGCCGGCTCTGCTGGATCTCTTTAATTTGCAGGCAAAAAGGTTGACTGGGCTCAGAGACCTTTGTCTGCAAATCGAAGAAAATTTGTAAATAGCGTGTGTCCACGCGATGTGAGTATGGATTCCGGGTGGAATTGCACACCATATCTTCGATGATGGCGGCGTGCGATGGCCATGATCTCATCTTCATCCGAACGTGCCGTGATTGCGAGATCCGGCGCACCGACCCATCGAGCTCGACTACGAGAGAATGGTCGCGCCCGACGCGGAGCGGCGAGGGGAGATTTTCGAACAGGCCGTGCCTGTCGTGCAACATATGGGAAGCCCGACCGTGCATCGGGTAACGTGCGCGCGCCACGCGCCCGCCGAATACGCTCCCAATACACTGGTGTCCGAGGCATATGCCGAGAATCGGGATACACCCCGAAAGTTCCCGAACGACGGCTGTCGAAACTCCGGCCTCTAAGGGGGGGCAGGGACCGGGCGATATAACCACCGCGCGCGGCTTGAGGTCAATAACGTCACTGACACCGACAGCGTCATTGCGAATCACCTTCGTTGCTTGGCCAAGCTTACGAAAATAGCGCGCGATGTTGAAGACGAACGAATCGCAATTGTCGATGATGACAATCACGACACACCAGATATTTTGCCGCGAAAGGTCTGAACGATCCTCCCCGCCTTAGTGAGCGTCTTCTCGTATTCAGGCTCTGCTGTTGACATCGCGCTTATCCCGCTGCCTGCACGAAACATCGCGATGTCACTCATCGATGATGACAGTGCGAATCGCAAAGGTTCTATTGAATCCGATAAAGTCGACCACGCTGGAATAGACAGCCGGTCTCGCCCTCTCGATTTCTGCAATGATTTCCATCAATCGTACCTTTTGGTACCGCGGCAATGGATCTCTCCGGGAAAGCGGACCCGAAGCAGGATGACGACGTCGTGATCTTCTGCCAGCTCACCCGCAACGGCCGATACGAAGTGGTGTACTGAGGCATAAGGGTCTAGCTCGGACAAGCTCTCTCACTTCGACCGAATGCGGGTTATGATCAAAAGAGTAGTACACTCCCGGTGGAGGTGGACGATGGCAAATGCCATGCTTGATGCCAGGCAGGAAGGCGATTCCTATCGTCGCGTCGAGGTGATCACCGGGGAGCGCCGGCGGCGACGATGGACGGGCGAGGAGAAGGCCCGGATCGCGGCGGAGAGTTTTGAGGCGGGTGCGAACATCTCCGAGGTGGCGCGGCGCAATGGCGTTTCCCGCGGGCTGCTCACAGTGTGGCGACGCCAGGTTGCGGCGGCGGTGGCCGGCAAGGCGCCGAGCTTCGTGCCGATCCAAATTGGTGCCGAGAGCGACGGCGAGACGGTCGGCGAGTCCGAGCGCATTTCGCCAGCACAGACGAGGCCTTTGGAGATCGCCGCGCCGCCGGCGAAGGCCTGCGGGGTGATCGAGATCGAGCTGAGTGGGGCGCGCATCCGGGTTGAGCCGGGAGTGGAACTGGCGACACTTTCGTCGGCGCTTCGGGGCAATCCGGTGATTGCACTACGCTCCGACCTCAAGGTGGTGCTGGCGGCGCAGCCGGTCGACTTTCGCAGGTCGGTCCACACGCTGTCGGCGCTGGTGAGCGAAGCGCTGCGTGCGAACCCGTACTGCGGCGACGTCTTCGTGTTCCGCAGCAAACGCATGGATAGAGTGAAGCTCCTGGCGTGGGACGGCAGCGGCATGGTGCTGGTGACGAAGTGGTTGCACCAGGGGCGTTTCACCTGGCCGCCGATCCGCGACGGCGTGGTGCATCTAAGTGCGACGCAGCTCGCGATGCTGCTCGACGGACTTGAGTGGACGCGTGTCTCACCCAAGCCTGTGAAGCAGCCGGCCGTTGTTGGCTGAGAGGTGAGGATTTCGCTGGAGCATGGAGTGGGCGCATGTATCGTCTGATCATGGCGATTCGCCCCAATGCTCTCCCGACCGATCCAGCGGCTCTGACCGAGATGGTGCTCGCGCTTGACGTCGAGAACGAGAAGCTGCGCGTGGCGATGCAGACGCTCAAGGAGATGATCTTCGGGAAGCGCTCGGAGCGGCTTGCCACGCTCGTGGCCGAGCAACTCGCGCTTGAGCTTGACGACCTTGAGACCGGCGCCACCCCGCCTGCGGCTGCCAACGACGATGCGCCTGCGGCGAAGCCGTCTGATAAGCTACGCAAGAAGGCGCGCCGCAACATCGGCGCGCTGCCCAAGCACCTGCTGCGCTGTGAGCAGGTGCTGGAGCCGGAGGCGACCGCCTGCCCGTGCTGCCAGGGCCAGCTCCACAAGATCGGCGAGGACGTCAGCGAGGTGCTGGACGTGATCCCGGCGATCCTGCGCGTGCTGCGGACGATCCGTCCCAAATACGCCTGCCGCAGCTGCACCGATGGCGTGGTCCAGGTGAAGGCGTTGCCACGCCTGATCGAGAGCGGCATGGCCTCGACCGCGCTCGTGACTCACGTGGTGGTCTCGAAGTTCGCCTGGTATTTGCCGCTGTACCGGCAGGTGCAGATCCTGGCCGGCCAGGGCATCCATCTCGACCGGGCGACACTCGTCGGCTGGGTCAAGCGTGCCGCCTGGTGGCTCAAGAGCCTCTATGAGCTCCAGCTGCGCACAATCCAGGCCTCGCCGCGCGTGTTCTGCGACGAGACCCCGATGCCGGTGCTCGATCCCGGACGACATCGCACTCGCATCTGCCAGTTCTGGGCGCATGCCATGGATGACCGGCCATGGGGTGGCCCTTCGCCGCCGGCGGTCGCCTACGTGTTCGCCGACGGCCGCGGCACCGAGGAGATCGCCGGACAATTAACGGGTTTTTCCGGCATTCTGCAGGTGGACGGTTATGCCGCCTACAAGGCGCTCGCCCGCGACCATGGCGGCGCGATCCAGCTCGCCTTTTGTCTCGCCCATGCCCGACGCAAATTCGTCGAGGTGTTCAAAACGACGCAGTCGCCGTTCGCGCGCGAGGTGATCGAACGCCTGCAGGTGGTCTATGCGATCGAAGCGGAGATCCGCGGCAACAGTGCGGAGCAGCGGCTGGCCACCCGCCGCACCAGGAGCGCAGCGTTGATGGCGGCGCTCAAGGCGCGACTGACCGAGATGGTGGGCCAGCTCTTCTCCCAGTCGAAGCTGGCAGAGGCGATCAACTATGCGCTCAATCACTGGGACGGGCTGACGCTGTTTCTCGGCGACGGCCGTGTCGAGGTCGATTCCAACACGGTCGAGCGTTCCATGCGCCCGATTGCCATGGGAAGACGCAACTCATTGTTCAGCGGCAGCGAGGGCGGCGCCGAGAGCTGGGCGATCCTGGCGTCGCTCGTGAACACGGCAAAGCTCCATGAACTCGATCCTCAGGCCTATCTGACCGACGTGCTGGAGCGCATCGTGTCCGGGCGAACCAAGAGCCATCAGTTGTACGAGCTGCTCGCCTGGAACTGGAAGGCGGCGCGCCAGCGCACCGCACAGGCCGTGGCATGAGCTCGCGCCGCCATAAGGCCGCGCCGTCGATGGCGGCAGCCGCGATGCCACTTGAGGAGCTCGAGCGATGGCTCCAGGCTCGCGTCGATCGGCATCCTGCCGCCACCGGCATTCCCACGCTCGACGGCTATGTCGCCGCAATCGTGGCCGGACCGGTGTCGATGAGCCCACTCGACTGGATCTGCCCGCTGCTCGCCATCGATGCCGATGCTTTCAATCACGGCGGCACCCCGGAGTTCGCGGCGATCTCCGCCGTCGCGCTGCGTCATAACGAGATCACCAGACCCTTTCGACCACGCCTCGCCAGTTTGCGCCGATGCACCGGCGTGAAGCCAATGGCGATATCGATCCGCGTCCCTGGTGCCAAGGCTTCTACGCCGCGATGCGGCTCAGGCTGTCAGCGTGGGCGCCGTTGCTGGACGCCAGCAACGTCAATCACGGCCTGCTGCTGCCCATCCTGCTACACTGTCGCGACGATCACGGCCGTCCGCTGCTCGGACCACCACGCGAGACCATGAACTTTCTGCGTAATGCCTACGCCGATATCCCAGCGGCCCTCGAGGCCTTGCGCTAATATTGGACGCCGATCCGCTACCCACGCGCCCGCTGATCACGGCGGACGTGGGAGCTCATACCGGTTACTTTTGATCTCGTGATTGGCCAGGAGTACTGGAACCAAGACGGCCTTATCCTCGAAGACGTCGAATTGGCTGCCGATCGAGCACTCCAGCTTGGAGCCGAACTCTCAATTGTCCGTCCAGAGCTCAAGGCAAACGGTTGCGCCGTTCGGGTGATGAGCGCGGCGAATACGGAAGTGTATCGCGCGCCGCTCGATCCGATCTCCTTATGGATGAAGCATCAGCAATGAGTGCCGATATTGGCGCCATATAACGGCATTGTCGAGCATCGCGTCGTCAGCAGCTTCTAGTGCGTATGCCGCCTTTGGCGCGCCAAGCGCCCTGTCAAGCCGCTTTGCCGGCCCTGCTTGAGCTGGCCTTTTACTGCGCGCCGCCAAAACAGGCATTCGATCGAATTCTTCGAAAGATGCCCCCGCTGCGCGAGATTTAAGCAGAAAGAGAGAAGGGAACGCATGAAAACGATAGCAAGATCGCAGTAAACGAGCGTGCCCAGTTCTGTTGATGATCGCTACTCGGCGTAGGCAGAACTGTGACAGACCAAATTTCTCGCCGGAGAATCGCATGCCTCAGATTCACAGAGACGGCCCATCGTATCGCTCGATGCTATACGTCCCCGGGAATAAGCGCGACTGGATGTCGAAGGCGCCCAAATATGGTGCCGATGCCCTGGTCCTCGATCTGGAGGACTCGGTTCCCGTGGCGGAAAAACCTGCTGCTCGAAACGCGGTCAAGGAAGCCATTGAAGAATTGCGCGTCGGCCCATTCGGTCGCTTCGTGAGGCTCAATGGGTGGCGAACTAACGGGCTGCTGGATGACCTTAACGCGATTGTCGTCGATGGTCTCGACGGGGTCATGCTGTCCAAGACCGAAGATCCGGAAGAGGTTGCAGCCTTGGACCTGGTGCTTGGAGAGTTGGAGAGATCGCGTGGTTTGCCAATCGGCGGAATAGAGATTTGCCCATACGCGGAAACTCCGGTCGCGATGTACCAGCTTTACAAGGTCTGCATGGCCTCTCCGCGCGTCAAGAGGGCCGGCGGGGCTGGTGGCCCGGTGCCAGGTGGAGACCTGGCGCGCGCGCTCGGCTTGCAGTACGGAGACGAAGCCAGCGAGGCTCTTTCCTTCGGTGCCTATTCCCTGCTGCAGGCCCGCGCCGCAGGAATTGCGCACGTCGAAGGCGCCATGACCACCAAGTTGGATGACCTTGAGCTGGTGCGGCGCATCGGCGAGAGGTCGAAGCGCATGGGCGCATCATGGGCTTCGGCGATCCACCCGAGCCATATCCCCATTATCAACGAGGTCTATTCACCATCCCAAGCCGAAATCGATGAAGCGCGCAACCTCGTGTCCGCGTTGGCGGAGGGTGTTGCACACGGCGCGGCCGCGGTGCGGTATAAGTCAGGGATGGTGGACTATGCTCATGTTCGCGGTGCGATGGACCTGCTTAAAAAGGCTCAGGCTGCCGGGATGGACGTTGGCAATTTGCCGAACTTTGAGATCCCCGCTTTTTGAATGAAGTCCAAGGGCACGGTGAGCTGCTCCGGAGCGGCCAACAGGCGCAATTTGGCTAACTATCCACCGGCGAAATTTCGGAATTTGAGAGGTAACGATGAAGGATGCTCTTGAGGGTATAGTCGTGCTTGATCTCACCGCGTACCTCGCAGGACCGTACGGGTGCGCCCTGCTGGGCGATGTGGGAGCGGAGATTATCAAGATAGAAGCTCCGGGCGGCGATAATTTACGGAACTACCCATCGACCCTGAAGGGAGAAAATAGGACCTTTCTGGGAGCGAACAGAAATAAGCGCTCAATCGTGCTCAATCTCAAGCATGCTGAGGGCCGAGCCGCTTTCTATCGACTGGTCGAGCAAGCCGATGTGGTCATACACAACTTCCGCCCGTCTGTCCCACACTCGCTCGGTATTGACTACGAAACACTGCGAGGCCGACGCCCCGATCTCATCTACTGCTCATTTACAGGTTACGGCGAAAACGGTCCTCTGCGGGATCATCCCGGGTTCGATACGATGCTGCAGTGCTTCAGCGGCATAGCCTCGATGCAGGGGGCTCCTAGCGGGCAACCAGAAATCTTGAACGGTTCGATGGTGGACTACTATGCGGCCTCTTTGATCGCTTTTGCGATCGTGTCGGCGCTCGTACATCGGCTGCGGACGGGCGAAGGGCAACATGTGAAAGCCTCCCTGTTGCGGTCCGCTATCGCATTACAGGCTGGCGCATTTGTATGGGCCGAATCCGAGCCGCGTGATGTCAGTCGTGGATGGGGACAGGGTTACTCGGGGATCTATCCGACCAAAGAGGGGCACCTCTTCCTGCAAGCCACCACACCAGCTTTTTGGCAGAACCTCTGTGAATTTCTCGGTTTTCCGCATTTGGCGGACGACCCCCGGTATGACACCCTCATCAAGCGCAACGAACTCAGAGATGAGATCAAACCGTTGATCAGGGAAGCCCTGATGCAACGCACGGCGCTCGAATGGGAAGAGCTGATGCTTGGCAAGGTGCCCTGCGTCGCAGTTCGCCCGATCGAAGATATGTTTGATCATCCCCAAGTCCTCGCTCAAGGGCTCGTCGTCGAACACGAACATCCACGTGTCGGCAAATTCCGCAGCATGACCAAGGCGATCGACATGGGCGTCGGAGACAGACCGACTACGCGCGCCCCGATGCTGGGGGAGCATACGGACGAGGTGCTCGCACGCTTCGGCTTTCTCAGCGACGAAATAGCGGCGCTGCGGGCCGGCGGGGCAGCGGCGTGACACGGTCTTATTAAGGAAGACAGTCCGGCGGACGATCGGAAGATCGTCAACGCGTAATTTCATGAAAACGGCGTCGCTGTACAATGCGAACGAGAAGGAAATAGCGTAATGAACAATGAAGAATCCGCCGTGCAGGCAGAACCGATCATCGAGCCTGACCTGGTCATCTGCGATGCTCATCATCACCTCTGGGACATGGCCGAGCCTGTGTGGCCTTTTTCGGACGGAAAGCTTCATTATTTGCTTCCCGAACTACTCGCCGACGTATTCAGCGGTCATCGGGTGGAAAGCACGATCTACAATGATGCTGGATCTTTTTTCCGCGCTATCGGACCGGAACATTTGAAATGCGTCGGTGAAACGGAGTTCGTGAACGGAGTGGCCGCCATGACCGCTAGCGGTCGATACGGGCCCGTTCGTGCGTGCGAGGCTATTGTCGGAAACGGAAATTTGACAGCGGGCGCCTTGGTTGCGGACATCCTCGAAGCCCAAATCCGTGCCGGTAATGGGCGCTTCAAAGGAATTCGGCACCTGGGGGCCTATGATCCAGCCCCTGAGTTTACCCGGTACCGCAGGCGTCATGCAGCCGTGGGCCTATACGACACCCCGGATTTCCGCGATGGATTCGCCAAGCTCTGTGAGTTCGACCTCACCTTCGACGCTGCCGTATATCACACCCAAATTGGGGAAGTGACGCGGCTCGCCGATGCGTTTCCAAATGCTCCCATTGTCCTCAATCACGTTGGCCTCCCACTCGGATACGGACCGTACGCCGGCAAGCAGGGTGAGGTTTTTGCCGTATGGAAGCCGGCGATCGAGGATCTCGCGCGGCGCGAAAATGTACATGTGAAACTTGGCGGACTTGGGTTGATCTACTGCGGATTTGGCTTTTGGGGCCGTAAGCCGAAGCCCCGATCTGAGGAACTCGCCGCGGCATGGGGGCCATATATCAAGACATGCATTGAAGCATTCGGCGCCCGCAGATCAATGTTTGAGAGCAATTTCCCGGTTGATTACGCATCCTGCGATTACGCGACTTTGTGGAACGCCTTCAAGCGGATCGCCGCTGGAGCCAGTGCCGATGAGAAGGCGTGGCTATTCAATAGGACTGCGCGTAGCTTTTATCGGCTAGGCTAACTTGGGCAAGGCGTTTTGGCTAACATCAAACTGTCTTAGGGGAGACGGGCCTGCACCCCGCCTTTCCGACGTGAACAACCTCTAAGCGACTGAGCAGGAGCCAGTTTTTCGAATTCGGTCATGTTCGAGATTGCAGGGATTTGAAGCTTGATAGCCTCTAACCTTGCAAGTTCGTTTGTGAATTCCCTTCGCTGTTAACCGTGCTGATACAGTGGAGGGACCTTGCAGCCCAAGAAGTACAAAACGACGGGATCGAGCGATCTATTCCGGCCACAGCTGGACCAGACCATCAACATGGATACGAGCTGGTTTGCTTGCCGGCGAGCCCGATTAGAGGCTGTTGTCCTCAAAACACATTGGCGGGCTCTCCGGGGAGGGTGCGAACGCTGGGTCCACGACCCAAACCTCCAGTTCTTCACCGACGAGGATTACTTAGAGCACGCACTCCGAGATGAGGACTCGAACCTGAGCCATTGGCGCAAGCGGCTCGGCGATAAGCTGAACGATTGTTGGCCGACGCCGAAGAACAGAAAGAAAAATCGAATGGAAGCTGATCACAGATCTGCCTATGGGCTCCCGCGTGGTCGCTATCGAGAAGCTTCAATGGTATGCCTTGGGATGGAAAGTCGAAGTCTTTCACAAGATGTTAAATCGGGCTGCAAAGCTGAGGAATCGAAGCTTCCGGACCGCCCGGCGTCTGGCCAACGTCATCTCGGCGCTCTGATTAGTTGGCGCCTCTTCTGGATGATGATGCTCAATCGCTCCCGTAGCGTGGTCGCGCCGGCACCTTCATCGGACCCGCATGGTTGCCGAACAGCTTGGCCCCGTTCCAGGCAGGGGCCGATGGAGATAATATAGACTAGTTTAGACTAGCATCATTGTGCCCGCCATCGATACAGCCAAAGAATGGCTCGGCTTCCAGCAAATTAGTATTCTGAACGCGTAGCGAGAGGACGCCTGTCCCTCGGCCCGCCTCCAGGAGAGGAAGGTTCGCGCAGGAGGGAGCGAGATGTTCGCGGCGGGCTCAAAGAGCCCGCCTGGCGCCCTCGAGTAACGATTACTCGGCTGCCTGTTTAAGCCCGTAACCGAGTATGGATTTTATCTCCAGATATTCGTGCAAGCCGTAATCACCTGTTTCGCGACCGTTGCCGCTCAACTTATACCCGCCGAACGGCGCGGTCGCGTCGCCGCCGCTGCCGTTAATCGAGACTTGGCCGGCACGCAGCTGCGAGGCCACGGCACGAATGCTTTTCATATCTGAACCCGAAATATAGGCCGCTAGACCATATTCAGTGTCGTTGCCGATCTTCACCGCCTCGTCGATGCTCTCGTAGCTAAGGATCGACACCACTGGTCCGAAAATCTCTTCCCTAGCGACGGCCATATCGTTCTTTACGTTGGCGAACACGGTCGGCTTTACATAGAAACCTTTGTTGAGTCCGTCCGGACGCCCGATGCCGCCGGTGACGAGTGTCGCTCCTTCGTTGATCCCAACCTCGATCAGGCGCTGGATGTTCTCCCATTGGATCTTGTTCACAACTGGCCCGATCGTCGCGTTGCCGTTCGGATCGCCGACGGTAGTGGCTTCCGCGACCTCCTTGGCGATGACGATAGCCTCGTCCATCTTCCTTGCGGGCACCAGCATGCGGGTAGGTGCGTTGCAGGACTGGCCGGAGTTGCTCATGACTGAACGTACGCCAGCGCTGACAGCTGCTTCGAAGTCGGCATCCTCGAGGATGATGTTCGGGCTCTTGCCGCCCAGCTCTTGGGTGACGCGCTTAACCGTGGCGGCGGCGTTGCGGGCCACCTCAATGCCAGCGCGGGTCGAGCCGGTGAATGAGACCATGTCGATCCCGGGATGCCTTGCGATCGCGGCCCCAACCACAGGCCCCGCGCCGTTGATCATGTTGAAGACACCTGCCGGGACACCCGCCGCGTCCATGATTTCGGCCCAGATGCAGGCGCTGAACGGCGCCTCTTCGGAAGGCTTAAGCACCATTGTGCAGCCGGCGGCGAGCGCCGGAACCACCTTCAAGGCGATCTGGCTGATCGGCCAGTTCCAAGGGGTGATCATCCCGCAGACACCAATGGGCTCCTTGGCGATGCGTGTCGTGCCGCGGTCTTCCTCGAACTTGAATGTTTTCAATATCTCGATACCAGCCTTGATATGAACCGTGCCGCTCGGGACCTGTGCCCCCTGTGCGAAACTTGCGGGCGCGCCCATTTCCTCGGTCACCGCTTTGGCGATGTCGTCGAAGCGCTTCTGGTACTCGGCCAGGATACGCTGCAAGAGCTCGATGCGCTCTTCCCGAGTGGTCTGAGAATAGGTAACGAAGGCCCTCTTGGCTGCAGCCGCAGCCTTATCGACATCTGCCGCCGAGCCGGCCGAGATATAGCCGCACACTTCCTCGGTGGCGGGATTGATCACCTCCATCTGCTTGGGAGCCTCTGGGGCGATCCAATCGCCGTTGACGTAGAACTTCAGGTATTCGCGCATGCGATCTGCTCCTTGAGCCTTCGCGAGCCAAGTTCTTTCACATTGGTCTCGCGAGGCGCACAATGTAGGGTGACGCTTCAGACGTGCCTTGGCGGGTCGTGACGTATCCCTTCGTTACTGGGCTGACCATTCTGCACCCGCTCAGGCCAGCGATATAAAGAAGCTTCGACGTCCAAAGACCGCAAAAATCGGCCCCCGATTGAGGAATTTCTTCAAACAACAACCATTTTCTTCTCGGTTTCCGAAACGTAACTTCCTTGAATACGCGCACCGAGACTCACGGCGCCGCGCCCAAGCCGCTCGGGGCGGCGGGTCGATGCCTTTCGAAAATCAAAAACAGCTCGTGGCGGGCTCGCCTGCACCGTGCACGGGTAGTGATGCCGTCCAAATATCCGCAGAGCTGTTGAGAGTGGGCTGCTTGACCTCCATCTCAAAAAGCAAGACATGCTTTGAAGTGCCGTTTCTGTGGCCGTCTCCACGCTGACGATGGCCGCGCAACGCTGGCGAGCGCCGGCCTATGTCATGGTTGAGCATAGAAATCGAGCGGACTGCTCGTATTTTGCAGTATTTCAGCCTGACTTGGTCGATCTTTGCAGTCTCTGCGCGTCGTCACGCCCTACATGTTTGCCCTGTCCGGGAGTTCAGACGCACGGTGGCGCTGTGGCCCGACACAGCTGCGGAGGTTAGTTGCCTGCAAGACGGAGTTGTGGGTGGCAGGCTTCAAATAGAGTGGCGGCTTGGATGTGCCCGATCCCCTGCCGTCGATGTACCCCTGCAAAGCGCTTGTACGAGCAACTGTCCATGGTGGGCAGATGGTGAGGGCGGGGCGCAGATGGAGCAGGCCGAAGCACATTCGGCTGTTTTGGAGGATGAAGGATAATGAAGCTAGGTGAAGCGATTGCGGAAATTCTCAGGCGCGAAGGCATAGAAATTCTCTGCGGCTATCCGGTTAATCACCTGATCGAATATGCCGCAAAAGCGGATATCCGCCCTGTCATGGTTCGCCAGGAGCGCGTTGGCGTTCACATGGCGGATGCGATCTCCCGAGTGACCTCGGGCGACAAGATAGGCGCCTTCTGCATGCAGCACGGGCCCGGCGCAGAGAATGCGATGGGGGGCGTCGCTCAGTGTTTTGGCGAGTCCGTACCCGTGCTGGTACTGCCGATGGGCTATCCGCGCAGGATCGCCAACATCGAGCCAAATTTCAACTCCAGCCAAGCGATGCGGCCTTTCTCGAAATCGTCCGAGCCGATCACGCTCGCCGCGGAAGTCGCCAATATCTTCCGTCGCGCCTTCACCAAATTGAAGAACGGTCGCGGTGGACCGGTGGTGGTCGAAATCCCCACGGACATGTGGAATGAGGAGGTGCCAGAGCCCTTGAACTACACGCCGGTGCTGCGTACGCGCTATGGCGCGGATCCCGCGCACATCAGGGAAGCAGCGGCGCTTCTCATCGGCGCCAAACGACCGTTAATTTATGCTGGCCAGGGCGTCCATTATGCCCGTGCCTGGCCGCAACTCAAGCGGCTCGCCGAGCGGCTAGCTATCCCCGTCACCACGAGTCTGGGCGGCAAATCTGCCTTTCCTGAAACGCATCCGCTCTCGCTCGGGTCCGGTGGCGTCGCAGTGCCGCGCGCCGTGTCGAAATTTGTGGCCGAAGCGGATGTCATCTTAGGCATTGGTTGCTCCTTCACGGAGACTGATTTCGGCATCGCCATGCCGAAGGGCAAGACCGTGATCCACTCGACCCTCGATCCCAACCATCTCAACAAGGACGTCGAAGCGAAAATCGGACTCGTCGGCGATGCCGGTCTTGTGCTCGATGCGCTCTTGGAGGAAGTCGGCAAGAGCGTCAAATCCGATCGCGATGCCCGAACGGTGGCGAAGGAAATTTCACTCTCGCACGAAGAGTGGGTCGCAAAGTGGATGCCGAAGCTCACATGCAATGACGCTCCTCTAAGCCCGTATCGCGTACTGTGGGATCTTCAGCGCACAGTCGACGTTCAGAACACAATCATTACGCATGATGCGGGCAGCCCACGTGACCAGCTCACGCCATTCTGGAAGTCAGTCGAGCCGCTGTCCTATCTCGGCTGGGGTAAGACGACGCAACTCGGCTACGGCTTGGGACTAGCAATGGGCGCGAAGCTCGCGAGGCCGGACAAGCTCTGCATCAATGTCTGGGGCGACGCGGCCATCGGATTTACCGGGATGGACTTCGAAACGGCCGTGCGAGAAAGGATTCCCATTCTATCGATCCTGCTCAACAACTTCTCCATGGCGTGCGAGTTGAAGATCATGTCGGTCTCGACGGAAAAATATCGCTCGACTGACATCTCCGGCGATTATGCCGCAATGGCGCGCGCCTTTGGCGGCTATGGCGAGCGCATCACGAGGCCTGAAGATATCGTGCCCGCGATCAAGCGCGGCATCGAGAAGACACAGGCCGGCATTCCGGCGCTGCTCGAATTCATCACTTGCAAGGAGAACGAGATCTCACGCCCAGGGACCTGAGGCCAGACCGTCCGGCCTCACTCGGTACGCTGTCCGGCGCGAGCGGAACTCTTAGAATTCCAAGGTTCGACGCGCATCGCCACTGGAATAACCCTGCACCCCGAGAGTGTACTCAGTTTCGTGGTCCACGGGTTGTTCTGGTGTTAGGACTAAATGCGGAGTCGGTGCGGATTGAGCTTGCCAGTCGGTGAGCTTCGATCGTGAGTTCGTGCGCCGTGATGGCTTCGCCGGCATGCATCAGCTACATGATGCTCTCATGCAGCCTCACCTCAGCAGTTCGCGTGTCTCGGAATGGGTTGGGCAATTCGCTACATTCCGGTCCACGTTCGCTAGCTCGATCGTAAGCCCGATGGCGTGAGACGAACAGGTTTCAGAGCAGGCCTAATGTCGTCTGTCCCTCGCCTGCGTGGGTCGCGGCCCGCAATCCGCGCGTGATATCGGCATCGGTCGCGGCCTCCAAGGAGCGGTGCCGGCTATGAACACCGTCTATCATTGGTCGTACACTTTTTGCCTACTATCAAGGACGGCGGTCTCCGGCATCAGTGGTCGCGGCGGCGGCGGAGTAAATGAAGCCACCAAATGTCGTTCCTTTCCGTTTGAGAGAAAGTCGAAATTCAAAACGTTATCGTTCCCGCGCCCACAAGACACCTGACCGGATCTGTGGTTGCAAGCAGTGCTAGATTGCAGGGGATAAATCTAGGCCACGGCCTTTGAGCTTGATGCCATCGTCAGCATCTTCCTTGATCATGTCGGCTCCCTTCTCGGCCAGCATGATCGTCGGCGCATAGGTGTTACCGGAAGGTACGATCGGCATGATCGAGGCATCAATGACACGCAGCCCAACAAGGCCATGCACACGTAGACGGTCATCAACCACGGCCATAGGATCGTTGCCCATCTTGCAGGTGCCAACAAAATGGTGGAGTCCCCGTCCGGCGCGCCGAGCGAACTCCAGCCACTCTTCGTCGCTTTGCACTTTCTTGCCGGGATTGATCTCGAAACCTATGTTTTTGGCGATGGCGGGATGTTGCATAATCTTCCGCGCGATCTGCATGCCTGCCACGATCGAGGAGCAGTCCTTCTCCGCTGACAAGAAATTCGGTCGCATGAACGGCTCGCTGCCTGGGACCGCCGATTTGATATGGATCGAACCGCGCGACTCGGGTCGGCACTGGTTGACCGCGAGGGTCATTCCAGGTGTTTTCTCGAGGCGTCCCCTTCGCGTCGGATCGGCAGTTGCGGGCGACATGTGGAACTGCAAATCGGGCGTCTGCACATCCGGCAGTGTGCGCACGAAGCCTCCTACTAGGGCCGCTGGCCGGGTGAGGACGCCGGTGCCATTGATATAGTAGCGGGTAACCTCGCGCAGGAGGTTCAAGCCCCGTGCCTGCTCATTAAACGTAATCGGCCGATTGATGCGCCAAGTCATGTTCACAAAGAAATGGTTGCCGTAGTTCTCGCCAACCCCTTTCAATTCGTGTCGGATCTCGATCCCAAACTTCCTAAGGAGTTCCGGTTGGCCGATGCCAGAAAGCTCTAGCACGCCTGGCGACTGGATAGCGCCGCAAGAGACGATCACTTCACCTCCACAGCGCGCCTGCCGAGTTTCCCCGTGCAGAGTATAAGCGACGCCGACCGCGCGCTTGCCCTCTAGTAGGATGCGGCTGACAAGTGCATCGGTCTCGATGCGCAGGTTGGGTCGGGTGCGCGCCGGGTCAAGAAAGGCGCGAGCGGCGGACCAGCGCTGACCGTTCTTGATCGTCGTTTGAAAGTAGCCGAAGCCTTCCTGTCGCCCGTTGTTGTAGTCTTGGTTGCGCGGGAAGCCAGTGGCCTCAGCGGCCTCGATGACTGCGTCGCCAAGCTCATGATATTCGCTGATGTCGCGCACGTTGAGCAGCCCGTCTTTGCCACGCGATTCATCTCCCGGCCCCTCGTAATGCTCCGATTTCTTGAAGTACGGCAGCACGTCTTCATACGACCAGCCGCGATTTCCGAGCTGGCTCCAGGTGTCGTAATCGAGCGGTTGGCCGCGCACATAGAGCATGCCATTGATCAGACTCGAGCCGCCCAGCCCGCGACCGCTCGCACAGGGGAGACGCCGTCTAGCCCCGTTGGCTTCAGTGTCGACTTCGAAATTCCATTGGAATTTGTTTCGGAGCAGGAGCTTGGCAAATCCGGCGGGAATATCGATCCACATCGATCGGTCTCGCGGCCCGGCCTCGAGGAGCAGTACCTTGGCGCGCGCATCTTCAGTCAGGCGATTGGCGAGTACGCAACCGGCCGAGCCGCCGCCCACGATGATGTAATCCCAGTCGGACATAGTTTAAAAGTTCCTCTTTTATAGTTTGGATATTACTTTGGTGCTGATCCAACGAGCTCGTCGCGGAGTCATATCCGTATATTTCGTGCCAGCGCGCAGTTGCTAGCATCTGCGCCCAGAACATGGAGATGCTTTCGACTTGTTCGAAATCGTAACCACACGGCGAGTTTCATTTTTGTGCAGCGAACCGCACGTTCACGCCCAAATCCAGCACGTCGATAACACACACCAGAGCTCCTCGAGAAAGGCGCCTGCGAGAGCCGAGGCGCGAAGCCAATTGAGATGAATTGGGTCGTCCACGTCAGGGTTTGCGCATCTCGAGAACGGACAGATAGCTTCACTGTAGGCGTCGATCAGACGCGGTCTCGCCGAGAGACGAGGGAGCCTGCTGCAGTTATCAAAGATTGCGCAATGCCATGAGCCGCAATCCGGAAGCTCGTCGGTAGGCGATGCCTTCGCTTTTTTCATAACCGACTGCCTGATTAACCCATTTCTTGCGGCGGTTAGCAGCGACTTTTGCGTATGTTGCGCATCTTTTCTGTGAGCGTGAGGGGGCGGTCAGCTTGCTGGACGTAGAACATCCGACTCTCGAGCGCTTACTGGCGTTTGCGATCGACTATTAGCGTGACGGAAAACCGAGGGCCAACGCGGTACTTGGATTGTTAACGCTGAGCAGCGGGGGCGGGGAGTAGAAACGATTAATCTTGTCTAGCCGGATACACATTTGAATCCCCTCAAAACGAAATCCGCACTATCTTCACGGTTGCTAAATGGGGGTGTCACTATGGTACTCGATGCCGCGCTTCTGCGCGCCGTCCTGGATGAGGTCTGCCAGCACCTTCCTCAGGAACAGACGGGTGTCCGCGCCCATGTCGCGTCCAGGATATTGGAAGCCGCCACGAGAGGCGAGACAACGCCCGACGTCCTCAAGCAAATTGGTCGCGCCGCCCTTTCTGAAGCGCCGACTATGTGGCGGTAGATCCGAGCGAGACTGATGTTGTCAATCAAGTGAATTTGCAGATTGCAGTTTAATGAGCCCATGAGCTACACGGACGGGTTCGTGCGGATGAGGGACCGTAACCGCGACATGGCTATTGTGGGACGAGCGGCCGGTGAGTGCGCTGAGCGCACCAAAAGACTCGCCGCTCGCGTATCCCAACTCGACATTCTCGCAAGCTTGTTGACCGAATGAACAGTGGGTGGCGCATCACCCTAGAATGGGCGGTCTCTTCTGGAACTAAGCGCGGTCGCCCGCTGCGGAGGCTCCAGCGGAGACGGAAGTGGCCGCTGCAGAGCCTCCGAACTCCACGTTACCTCGATTGCTCTTTCTCGAAGCAAGGCGCCACAGATATGGAAGCCAGCAGCAACGTCGCCCAGCCAAGCGAAAATGCGTCGCCAGGCCTTAGATTTATCATGGGCAGCTTCCGTTCGGCATTCAGTAACAGGACACTATTGACTCTCCAAAGAAGAACGAGGAAATCATCGCAAGCACGGACAATGAGAAACAGCGGCTTGCGTGGTCGCACGTTGCTACTGAGAAAGTCCTCGGCCCGTGATACTGAGGTTACGATGCGAAAATTCGCTTGACGACCTAGCACACCTAGCCATACTCGCTTGCGCTGGTGAATTGGAGACTGGCGCAAAAGAGCGCGCCCATTGGTGCTCACGTCTGCACTGCTGGCTTTTCGCTTCGACAACGGTGGATGTGTGATCTTCCCCCGAAAAAATGGACAGGGTTAAGCTGCTTTTAGCTCCATCTCGATCGGGCTGATATAGCCGATGGCGGAGTGACGACGCTTTCGATTGTAGAAGCCCTCGATGTAAGCAAAGATATCACGTCTGGCTTCCTCACGTGTTTCATAATGCTGCTGATGGACGAGTTCTGTTTTGAGCGTGTGGAAGAAACTCTCCATCGGTGCGTTATCGTAACAATCGGCCTTGCGGCTCATCGAGGCCCGAAAACCGGCGGACTGCATCATCTTGCGATACTCCGCCGAAGCATATTGAACGCCACGATCTGAATGGTGGATCAAGCCGGCGCCAGGCCGCTGTGTCGCAATGGCCATCGCTAGGGCCGCCATCGGCAGTTCGGCGCGCAAATGATCTGCCATCGCCCAGCCGACGATTTTGCGGCTGTAGAGATCCATCAGCGTGGCCAGATAGAGCGAGCCCTGCTCGGTCTCGACGTAAGTGATGTCGGCGAGCCAGATCTGGTTCGGAGCAGTGGCGATGAAGTTGCGCTCGAGAAGATTCGGGGCGATCGGGAAATCGTGACGGCTGTCGGTGGTCCGCACCCGGCGTGGCTTCGCCATGATGGCCCTGATGCCATGGCGGCGCATCAATCGCTCGATGCGACCGCGGCTGGCCCCGCGGCCATGAGCCCTCAACTCGGCATGGACGCGCGGGCTGCCATAGCGGCCATTGGTGTCGCGGTGAACCCGCCTGATGTCATCGACGAGCTCACGATTGGCGGCGGATCGCTGGCTCTCCGGGCGCGAGCGCCAAGCATAATAGCCGGCCGGCGAGACACCGAGCACGCCGCACATGATTGTCACCGGATAGTCGGCGCGGCGATCTTCGATGAAGCGGAATCTCATTTCGGAACTCCAGCAAAGGATCGCAATGGACTTCCTAAGAAACAGCCGGATTGGCGTCCTCCGGAATGGCCTGTAAGACGAAGCCCAGCGATTTGGCTCGGCGTTGTAGGTTGGCGAGGACGCGGCTGCGATATTGTTGCTCATAGTGGGCGGCACCCGGATCTTTGTAGCTCATGCCATGCCGGAGTGTGTTGTAGAACAAAACCGCAATCTTGCGGGCGGTCGCCGTCACGGCTTTCGACTTGCCCGCGCGGGAGGCTAGCCGACGATAGAATGCGCCGAGCGCGGTATCGCTTCTGCCAACGGTTGTGGCTGCCAACCGCAACAGTGCGGCTGCCCGACTCGAAGACCTTCGGGTACGTGAAGAAAGCACCTTGCCACCAGAGATTTTGTTGCCTGGCGCAAGGCACAGCCAGGAGGTGAAGTGCTTGGCGCTCGGCCAAGCCCTCAGATCGGTGCCACACTCCCCGACAAGCTTCAATGCCAGTGATGGACCCACCCGTGGATCTCAGTCAGATCGACGCCGAGCACGCCGTACAGCGCGGTCCGGACATCGAAGGTAGGTGCGTTGACCTGTTTGGTCTTGATGCGTGGCTTGGATAGCTTTCCGACCGGCTTTGCGCCCTTATTGTTCAGTGCCGCGATCAGGACCTCGAGCTTGCGGTCACAGTCCAGCATCTTCGCCTGGTAGACGTCGTAGAGCTCCAGTGACTGGGTCAGCGCGAAGACATGTTCGTGCCGGTCGTTGCCCACCAGCGCCGCACGGATCGTCGCGATGGATGAATGGCATCGCACGTCCCGATAGGTTGCCAAGACGTCAGGATTCCGCTCGCCTGCAACAATGGCTCGGATAATCCGCATGCCCGTCGCGCCGGTGATATCCGAGACCACATGATGGAGCTGCAGATTCATCTCCATCAGCGCCTTCTGCATATGCTGGATATGGGTGGCGGCATATTCCACCAGCCGCTCCCGTTGGCGCAGATACGCGCGCAGGGTTGCAATCTCGGCATCAGGTCGGAAGCTGCCGCGTAACAGGCCATAGGAATGAAGCTGGCGCAACCACGCGGCATCGCTGACATCGGTCTTGCGCCCGGGCACGTTCTTGGCGTACCGCGCATTGACCAAGATCACCTCAAACCCGCGCTGCTCCAGGCTCTCGTAAACCGGGATCCAATAGACCCCGGTGGATTCCATCGCGACACTCGTCACGCCGCAGGCTCTGAACCAGTCCGCCAGCTCATGCAGGTCTTGCGTGAATGTACCGAAAGAACGCACCGGCACGTCGGTGCAAGCTGGGTCCACCGCGGCCATGTGCATCTTTGATCCAATGTCGATGGCGGCGGCCCCGACATTGACCAGCTTCAGTTCCGGTCGGTCGCCGGTCGTCCTCTTGAGCATGGCAATCCTCCGTTCAATGATGAGCAGGAGGGTCTGGGCTATGCCAATCGTCGTCGCCATGCGACTTCACCACTCTCAAGTTCGCATGCACCCATGGACCATGTTTTTTAACGGGGATTGTGCCTCCAATAATCCAGCGGCCGCTACCCTCCCAGCGCCGAGGATAGCACAAGGCTGTTTCTACGCCGCGCAGGCGTGCCACGGTGCTGGACCGTTTTTTTAAATATCGCGCTCCATGCGCAGCCGCTCGTTCTCCCGCTGCAAACGCGCGATCTCCGCCGCGTGGTCCGCCGACGGCAGCGTCGCCTGCGTTGTGGGGCGCCGCGTCGCCGCCGTCGGCTCTAGCCGGGCCCCTCGCTGCTCCACCCACCGCCGCAGCACGGAATCGCGCAGGCCAAGCTCCCTGGCAACAGATCCGATCGAGCGCCCGCTCGACGCTACGAGATCAACCGCTTGCCGCTTGTAGTCATCCGTAAACGACCGACGTTGACGTCCTTCCATCCGACACCTCCTGGCTCTTCGAGCCTACTACAGGTGTCCATCAATTCGGAGGAGGTTCATAGATCGAGATCCGTTTGTCTCAGCAAGTGGAGGGAATTTTGGTAAGTATTGGCTGCATCGCACCGTTTTCCTGCGCAAAATCATCCACGGTGCAGTAATACTGTCGTCTTCCTTCAAAAATGCACGGAAGGCGCGTCGAGGCGAGTATAGTTTTGCCAAGAGCAACGGAAGGGCGCATGACCGAGGAAATCCCTTTGATTCCTTTCACGGGTGTTCCATTTTGCAGATCGGAATACGAGCGACGTCACCAGAAGGTATTCGCCGCAATGGAGCGGGCAAACCTCGATGCGCTTCTGGTGACGGCGCATGGTCATCTCCGCTATCTTACTGGCTATCACGGATATGGTGGATACTTCGCGCCATTCCCATTGATCTTGGCGCCCGGGCGAACTCCGACCTTTGTCGTTCGAGAGTTCGAGGTGGAGGCGGTTCGTGCAGAGAGCTGTATCGACGATATTGTTGGCTACACACAGCAGTACGATTTCGCCAAGGAATGCGCTGGAGTCCTTCGACGGTTTGGATTGCAGCAGGACCGGGTTGGGTTCGAACTAGGCTGTTGGAATCTCGCGCCGGCTGATCTGCATGCGCTTCAGGCGCAGCTTCCCGACATGCGGGTTGCCGATGCTTCTCGATTGGTTGCTTCCGTGGCGGCTGTGAAAAGCGAGAGTGAGCTTGAGGTCATGCGCGATGTCATGGCTCTGACTGACTTGGCCGTTCGCGTGTTTCATAATTCGCTCCGGGAAGGCGTCACCGAGGCGGAGGTATCTGCGATCATCGAAGCGGAAGTGAACAGGGCTGGCGGCGAAATGCGTCCCGCTCGTACTCTGGTTTTTGGTGAGCGAACGAGGCTGGCGCACGGCAGTCCGGGGCCAAATCCGATCAGAAACAATCAGCCGGCTATGACAGAAATGGGGGCCTGGAAGTACGGGTACGCCGTGGGCCTGGTCCGGAGCGCGGTGCTCGGGCGGCATGCTGAAGCGGAATCTCTCCACGCTTTGGCTGTTGATGCCCTTGAGGCCACCATTGACGCGATCAAGCCCGGCGCAACCGCTGGCGAGGTCGATGCGGCTGGGCGCAAGGTCATCGAGCGACTCGGGCGCGGACGCGTGTTTCGCCATCGGGCTGGATACCAAACTGGCATCAACTGGACGGAGCGCGGAAATTTAAGCCTTGAGCCAGGTGCCGGCGATCTCCTGGAGACCGGTATGACCTTGCACATGCCTTACATTCTGTTCGGGGACACCGGCTGCCTGTTTGGGACAAGCGAGCACGTCTTGGTGACGGACCGTGGTGCCGAAGTGCTAAGCGGCACACCGCACACGCTGCATCGTGTCTGAAATCGTGATATTAATGGCCTAGGGAGGCTCGTCTGTGACATTGAAAGCCAACGCGCGTCCTCTCGGGATCCTCTGTCTCGAGAGGGGACCGTCGCCGCCGGGTGCTACCTCGCTGCCTCTACCCGGAACGATGCGAAGCTCGGCAACGTTTAAATTCCCGGTCATCTTCGAGACCGTGCCGGGAGCTTGGGTAGAGAACGTAGTTCGCGGGGATCCTGCACTCGAAGCGCCCTATGTCGCTGCGGCCAGGCGGCTGGTTGATCGAGGCGCGATCGCCATAAGCTCGAATTGCGGCTTCACTGTCCGGCATCAGGCGGCGGTTGCTGAGGCCGTTAATGTGCCTGTTTTAATGTCAAGTCTGCTGCTGCTGCCGACATTACTTCGACAGCTGCCATCGCACGCCAAGGTCGCTGTCTTGACGTACGACTCGACGCATTGCAGCGAGGATGTCCTAGGGATCGGGAATACCGCCGAGCGTGCAAGGATTGTTATCGGCGGCATCGAAGGCGGCAAATTCTGGCAGGATGAATTGAAGCGTCCGGTGCCACCAATCGATGTCGCCGCAATGGAGGCTGACGTCATTGCCTGTGTCGGGCGTCTCCGATCTGCGCATCCGGAGGTCGCGGCCATTCTGTTCGAATGTGCGGGGTTCCCAATCGTTGCGCCGGCAATCCGTCGCATCACAGGATTACCTGGATACGACATCACCGATCTCTGCCGCATGACAATGGCGTGCCTCGACTGAGAACGACACTTTACTTTTTGAGCGGGGAGAGCACCGTTTACGCCCTGGAGGCCCTGCGCGTTTGGGGGCGCTGAATTGCCCAAGCCGCGGTTCGTGACGATCAACTCATCTAAGGGAACCAAAAGAGGGGAGACTGGAAAATGAAAAGGCGGACTTTTCTAAAGGTCACGGTATTTGCTGCAGTCGGCGCTCTGGCCGCACCTTACGTCCATGCTCAGTCGAAGAAATTTGCGGGCATTACGTTGCGCGTAAACGGATCGGGTGGCGTCTATGATGACGTCCTCCGAAAACGGGTGGCCGCGCCGCTCGAAGAAAAGTACGGGTTGAAGATCCAATATAACGCCGAAGCGACATCCTCTGCCCTCGTCAAACTGCTCGCCAGCAGGGATAATCCTCCTTACGATCTGTTTACGGCAGACAGTCCTCAGATGATCGAGCTTCTCAAGGCTGGTGTAGTTGAAGAGATCAGGGCGTCAGAAGTTCCGAATATCAAGCGTGTCCTACCCGGCTTCCGCGAATTTGGGGAGTACGGCGTTCCCTTCAGTGTGCCTTCTATTATTCCGGTGTATAATTCAAATTACATCAAACAGCCACTTACGTCGTATTCCGACATTGCGCGCCCCGATCTGGTGGCTCACGTAGTTGTTCCGGCGCCGACCTTCGACTCCACCGGTCTGTATCTTCTCGGTCTTGCGGAGGAAAATGGTGGCTCGGTCTCGAATATGGAACCGGCCTACAAGGTATTGGCCGATGCCAAACCGAACATCGTCGCGATCGCTCAGGCGACCGTGGCGCAGCTGCAGATGTTCCAGAATGAAGAGGCATACGCAGGCTTCTTCTGGGACGGTCGCGCCTATGAATTGCGGACGAAGGGAGTTCCGATAGTCAGCGTCATTCCACCTAAAGGCATTTACTCGGTCACCAGCTACATCAATATCGTCAAAGGTATGAAGTACCCTGAAGCAGCATACGCGTATGCTGACCAATTGCTCTCCGATGAAGGGATCCTTGGTTTACCAGAAGCGCTTCGCTACGGCGCCACCACCGACGTCGCCATCCCGGCGGAAATTAGTCAAGATCTCCTCTTCAATTCGCCTGAGCGCAGTGCTCTGAAAAAGAAAGTTGACTGGGAGCGATGGACCGCAGATCGCAGCGCTCGGATTGAGCGGGTCAATAAAATACTTAGAAGCTAGTCATATGGAACGAAAAATGCATGCATCACATTATAGGATGCCTCGAATCTTTATAGAGGAGAGCGTTGTAGCGAATGCAGGTGTGAAAGGCCGGCCCGCGCGGTTGGTGCTTAGTCGCAGGAGCGAGCATACTTAGAGAGGCAAGTGCGTTGTGCGGTCGCCGACTGAGTGATGCCGCGCGATCCTGCGATGTGCGGAAAATCCCCGTGGCGGCCGAACTCGGCATCCACGAGGCGAATCCTGGAGCCCGCCTGACATCTCTAGATGTCCGCAAGTTGTGACAACTTATGAAAGGTTCGTTGTGAGGAAGTCTCGATACGATCCCTCTATCGCGCTCTTGCTGGGCCCAATCGTCTTGCTCCTCACCGGATTCCTAGTGGTGCCGGTGTTGGGATTGCTGCGATCGAGCTTTCTGTCCAGTAATCACCTTCTCGATGGTACAGGATTTAGCCTTAAACAATATGTGCACTTCTTTTCGGATTCCTACTACTCGTCAGTGCTGTTCGAAACATTTGCCGATGGATTTATCGTCAGTTTGATTTGTCTGGCGATTGGTTTCCCCACTGGATATTCGCTAGCGCGCCTGCCGGCTATTGCGCGGCGGTGGCGAACGATCATCGTCATTTTGCCGCTGACGCTCAGCCTCGTGGTCGTTGTATTCGGCTGGCTGATTATACTTGGCCGCAACGGACTCCTTAACTCGGTTCTCGTAAAAACAGGTATATTATCTTCGCCGAAAACGTTCCTCTTTAGCCGACCAGCCGTGCTGATTGTTTTAGTACAGCAGTTTCTTCCATTCATGATTTTGTCTGTCATGAGCGTTGTCACTCAGATAAATCCCGTGCTTGAGCACGCGGCAGCAAATCTGCGCGCGAATCGCTTCGTCACCTTCAAAAGGGTTATCATCCCCCTCGCGCTTCCTGGCATTCTCGTTGGCTTCAATCTAGTCTTTGTGCTTTCAATTTCGGCATTTGTCACTCCGCGACTCATCGGCGGAACTCGCGTCGCAATGATTGGCAGCTTGATTTACGAGCGCATTATGACGGAGCTGAATTGGCCCTTTGGCGCCGCAATGGCTTTCATACTGTTCGCGAGCGGGCTTGGCTTTACAGCAGCGCTCAATGCCTTGGCTGGATGGCGGTTTATAATGAGAGGGCGACGTCATGCGGTCTGATCCTGTCGACTAT
The DNA here is from genome assembly GCF_038085055.1 of Bradyrhizobium sp. ISRA442. Classification (NCBI taxonomy): domain Bacteria; kingdom Pseudomonadati; phylum Pseudomonadota; class Alphaproteobacteria; order Hyphomicrobiales; family Nitrobacteraceae; genus Bradyrhizobium; species Bradyrhizobium sp. ISRA442. The sequence continues at coordinate 246,433 of NZ_JALGCN010000006.1, read as the reverse complement.
CTCATGTGGGTCTCGGGCGCCGCTATTCGCGCGCTGGTCTATTCAATGTTAGCACTGCCAGCGCTTCTGGTGATCACGTCATCGTTCACTAGCGGAGAGAGGATGAATTTCCCTCCCGCCGGCTTCTCTCTGCGATGGTATAAAGCGGCGTTCGCGAACGACTTATTCATGAGTGCGCTCTGGACCAGCACGTACATCGCCGTGTTGGTTTCCGTGATTGCGCTATCGATTGGCTTTGCGGCCGCATTCGCAATCAACAGATATTCCTTTCGAGGCAAGGAATTTCTGCAGGGCCTCGCTTTCTCGCCATTGATTGTTCCGGCCGTCGTGCTCGGCATTGGACTCTTACAGCTCTTCGCATGGTTGGATCTTACCCAGACAATCTATCCTTTACTCCTGGGGCATCTTGTTCTTGCGATCCCATATGTAGTGCGGACGATTCTCGCGAGCCTGAGCCTGTACGATCAGCAACTCGAACAGGCGGCGATGAATCTGCGGGCGACGCCGCTGCTGGTCATTCGACGCATTACCCTGCCGCTCATACTGCCCGGCTTGCTCTCCGCCGCCATCTTCGCCTTTGTGACATCGTTCGGAAACGTGACCGTGTCCTCGTTTCTCACCTATGGTGGCCACGTGACTCTGCCGGTGCAGATCTTTGCTTACGTCGACACTAGCTATGACCCGCTCGTGGCTGCCGTATCGAGTCTAATGATCGTGGTGACGTTGGCCGTCATTCTGACAATTGAGCGTCTGATCGGTGCTGAACGATTGGCTTAGACTAGGAGAGAAGATGCTTGTTTTGTCAAAAGAACGTGAAAACTCCGTGCGACAAGGCGATGAATTCGTCGTCGAATTGCGCTCAGTCTCCAAATATTACGGCGAAGTCGCCGCTGTCGCAAACACTTCGCTTGCTGTAAGCCGTGGCGAATTGCTTTGCCTGCTGGGGCCTTCAGGCTGCGGCAAGACCACTACGCTGCGCATGGTCGCAGGGTTCGTAGAGCCGACGTCGGGCACGATAAACATCAATGGCGTAGACATGACTCATCAGCCGCCATATCGGCGCGATACTGGAATGGTATTTCAGAGCTACGCCTTGTTTCCTCATATGACGGCTGCTGAAAATATCGCATTCGGCCTAGAAAACCTGAAATGGCCGCGCGCCGAGCGCGAAAAACGCGTGAAGGAGATGCTCGCCCTTGTCGAGTTAACTCATTTGGCCCACCGCCTTCCGGCGCAACTTTCTGGCGGCCAGCAACAACGGATCGCGCTCGCCCGCGCGCTCGCGATGCGACCCGCTGTGCTCCTTCTCGATGAACCATTCTCAAATCTCGATGCTCAGTTGCGAGTTCGCATGCGGGAAGAGCTACGAGAAGTCGTGCGTAGGGTCGATGTCACGACGCTGTTTGTGACCCATGATCAGGAAGAGGCGCTCACGATGTCGGACCGCGTTGTCGTCATGAATGCTGGTCATGTGGAGCAAGTTGGCACACCTGGCGCGATCTATGAGGCGCCGTCGACATCCTTCGTCGCGAAATTCATTGGTTGGTGTTCTTTGTTGAATGGAGCGGTGGGAGCGGATGGCGCTTTCACCTCATCCACTGGACTGCGTCTTGCTGGCAAATGGACTGTTGGACCCGGCACCGCGGTAGTACGGCCGGAGCACGTCAAGCTCTCGTCCGATGGCGTAGCCGGGCCCGCTTATCAGGCCCGCGTACTTCAGGCGCACTACTACGGGGGCGCGACCCGGCTCGTACTCGACGTAAATGGAGAACAACTGACAATGCAGGAGTGGTTCTCGTTTGGGCGCCATCCAAAAGCCGGAGATGTGCTCAGCGTTACTATTAACACGAGCGACATTCGAGTCATTCCGGCCGAAGGTGCCCTTAAATAGCCTACGCAAAGGCCGCTCGCCTAATCCCCAGTGACATTCCGATAGGGCGCATAGGCCAGCCGGATGAGTCGGAGCTCTCGGCGCTTTTGTCGCGAGTCCGTGAGACGCCGTTCCTGAGGGGGGCAACGATCAATCGTGGTTGGCGGTGCTAGTCGGGTCGTCAGCTCGCAGCCATCTCGAGTGGCGGAACGACCTCATCTGCGATCGGATTCCTAAACGGGTGCCTCGCCCGGAAAGCGTCAAACTCCAACTTCGCTGATCTAAGTAGGTGCTCGTTGCACAAAAGTTCGATGGCGACTCCGGCCATCGCCTTCGCAGAATGTGTCAGTCCTTTGTGTGCCGCTGGCGTCTTGCCCTGTGCCACTAGTTGCCAAGAATGAGCCGGTGTACCGATCGCGTAACACGCCACACGGCACTGCACCGTCGGTACAACCCAGCTGACGGTGCCGACATCAGTCGACCCAATGAGGTATTCGCCGGCATAATCCATAGGAAAAACGCCTTCGCTCAAAACCTCGCCTTCTTGTGGCACCAAGCCATAGCGGGCGTACGCTGTCCGGATGTCGTCCGCAGAGAAGGTTTTTTGGACCTCGGCGGCGAACCTTCGATCTGCGGCATCAAAGCCTGGCCCATTGAGGCGCAGAAGTGTTGCGTGCATGACCTCCTCAAGTGGTCGGTTGGCAACCAGATTGGCTTCCCCTGAAAGTTGCTTCTGCCTTACGGAAGTTTGCGTCATTAAGGCTGCGCCTTGCGCAATGTTCTTCACTCTGTCGGTCAAATCACAAAGATCATCGAGGTCGGCCGCCCGAATGAGATGGCGGGCGGACGCTCGAGCTTGGATGACGTTCGGTGCATTGCCACCGGAATCAGTGATCGCATAGTGCACTCGCGCGGTCGAAGGTATGTGCTCTCGCAGGTAGTTTACGCCAACATTCATCAACTCGACGGCGTCGAGTGCGCTTCGGCCTAAATGCGGCGCGACTGCCGCGTGAGCCGCAAGGCCTTCGAAAGTAAACTCCATTTCTACGCAGGCCAGCGAACGCGCTTTGGATACCCCTGTGAAATCGCCAGGGTGCCAGCAAATTACGATGTCGACGTCGGAGAAAACGCCTGCGCGCACCATGTATCCTTTCCCCGAGCCGTTTTCCTCTGCAGGACATCCGTAGTAGCGCACGCGACCCTTTCTAGCCCCTGCGGCTAACCAGTCTTTGACTGCTGTCGCCGCCAACAACGCCGCCGCGCCCAGCACATTATGGCCGCATCCGTGTCCATTGCCGCCAGAGACCAGCGGTCGGCGAAAAGGAACTCCGGCCTCCTGGCTCAGCCCTGGAAGCGCATCGAATTCCCCGAGAATGGCGATTACCGGGCCATCTTCACCTGCTTCACCCATCAAGGCCGTGGGCAGACCGGCGATCTTGGTTTCGACCCGAAAACCCTGCTCACGCAGCATCTTCTCGTGCGCGGCCGAAGCGGCAAATTCGCTATAGTTCAGCTCTGGCTTGTCCCATACATGGTCACTTAGTCTGTGAAACCCTGGAGCCTTCTCTTCGACAAGGCACCAAACTGCATCGGAATTTCTCATCTAAGGTCTGTCCCTATCATTTGCTCGGATCTAAGCCGCATCCGTCGTGGCAGCTTACGAATGCATTGTCCCTATCGCTGTTTGACATTCATGGTGCGCGCAGGCGGCTTGTTTCGACGTGGTCATCGCACCTTGAAAGTCAGGCTATCGCGCGTTACCGATAGGGGCTGTCGGACGCAGCGTGCGTCTATAAGGAGGATAAGAACTCCGCGCATGCTAGAGGCTACTCCAGAGACTGTAAGCTCACGTCGGATGGACTACTCAGGTTCGCCGGAAAATGTACGGGTTCTTACAGCGTTCGGCGACGCGATTGCTACGTCTGATGGACTAGACGACGCTACATGCCACAAAACGGCGAAGTACGCGTGATCCTGCTCGAAAAGTGCGTTTCCTGGAGACAAAAGCAGCAATTGTGCGTCCGGTTTAGACCTAAATTCCGGGTTTGTTTACGGCGACCGTCACATTGCCGGACTCGGAACACCTAACGCCCTGAGCAGTCGTTGAGGCGCCTCATTACCACTCGGTTATCGTTTCCTCAGAACTATTCATTAGACAGAATGTTTGCCGCGGGCAACCCTCCGGGCCAAATTAGAGGAGCAAGAAGGGGCAAGAATGCTGCTGTTCGACAAATCGGAATACTGGCGCGTGTCGCACGCGTGAAGAACGCCATGGCGCAGCGTGGTATCGATCTTCTGTTGGTGGCTTCGCCGGCAAATCAATTCTGGCTGACCGTTTACGATGGATGGTCCTTTTATACCCCTCAGATGGTGGTGGTTAGCCAACAAGAAGAAGCGCCGATCTGGATTGGTCGAGGCATGGATGCCGTCGGAGCAAAATTCACTGCATTTTTCGCCCCAAAGAACGTCGTCCCTTATCCGGATCAATATGTCGGCTCATCCGAACGTCACCCAATGCAGTTCGTCAGCGAGGAGCTCCAGCGCCGTCGATGGGTTGGCGGCAGAATCGGCGTTGAGACTGACGATTACTACTATACGGCTAAGTGGGAAGAAACATTCCGAATGCCGATTTCGTCGATGGGTCTTGCTCGTTAATCGCTGCCGGATGGTGAAATCCGAGCGCGAACTCGAGTACCTGCGCCAAGCCGGTCGCATTTCTGCTGCAGCCCAGCAAGCCACCTTTGACGCGGCGCTACCGGCCGCGCCAGTGCGATGTCATGGCCGAAGTCTACCGCGTCACGACGGCGGGATTGCTTGAGTTTAGCGGAACGTTTCCATGCAAGTCGCCTAACGCCATGGTGGGCGAATATTGCTCTGTGCCACACTTTATCTTGGACCGATGCGCCGCTCAAAAAACGATCTGTTCTGCATCGAACTCGGTGGTGTCAGGCATCGCTGTCACTCGCCGCTTTCTCGCTGCATCTATCTTTGGCAAGCCCACCGAACGGATGGCGCTCGCCGCTAAGGTGATAGCGGAGGGCTTGCAGTCTGTGCTGGACAACGTGCGGCCCGGCGTGGTGTGTGAGGAGCTGGCGAACGCGTGGAAGGCGGCCATCTCACGATATGGCGTCGAGAAGGACAGCCGAATTGGCTGACCAGTTGGCATTGGGTACCCCCAACTTGGGGTGAGTTTACCGCAAAAATCCGCGCCGGGATCGGACTGAACTGGAGCCAAACATGACGTTCCACTGTATTCCCGCTATCTGGACTCAAGACTACGGAATGATGATCTCTGAAACCTTCGCGGTCACGTTGCAAGGCCCCGAGGTCTTCGCCCATTTCCCGCGCGAACTGCTGTGCGAAACCTGAGGGCACGCAATGCAAAGCAATGTGCTCGAGGGAGGTCGTAATGTCTATGGTCATCGAGTTGGCATTCTGATGATCGAAGGTCGCTTCCCGCGGCCGCCGGGTGCGATTTGGCAGTGCATCTTCATTCCCCATTCCCAGTCATGCATCACGTCGTGAAGGGGGCTTCTGGTAGCCGAACGGTGCGCGATCTTGCCGCCCTGGATCCGGGAACCAAGGAGCCGGAACGGGATAGAGCCTTGAATTGAAGGTGCTCGTTACCTCGAGGATCAAGGTTGTCATGCCATCACAACGTCGTGCGGATTTGCCGTGCTGTTTCAGGACCAATTGCGTGAGGCGGTCAGCGTTCCGGTCTTCTCGTCATCGCTCATGTTGATTCCGTTCATCGCGTCCACGGTAGCGAAAGGCCGTCGCGTCGGTGTGATTACCGCCGAGGCAGCTAGCCTCTCGGCACGCCATCTTCTAGCGGCAGCTATCGACTCTACGAGATTCATGTCGTGGGAATGGACCGCTGCGAGGAGTTTGGCGCCACGACATGGGACGGCTAGCTGACACTGGACCTTGCCCGCATCACAAGGGAGGTGGTTATGGTTGCTAAGCGACTAGTCGACGAGGCTCCCGATACAGGGCTCTCCTCTTGGAGTGCTCGTTGCTGCCGCCGTATGCGGCAGCAATTCAGGCGCAAATCGGCCCGATTTCACGCATTTGGTGTCTCTCGTTCACCATGCGTGTGCGCGGACAGCCTTTCCCGGGTTCCACCGATGCTCAACTGGGTCGCTTCAATCCTATATCCCATCAGCACGGTCGTCGCGTTGCTCGGAATCTGGTACGCGGCCGTAAAACTCTTCCGCATACCTCCTTATCTCCTGCCGTTGCCAGGGACGTGATCTGGCGCATTGCCGACGCCCCCTCATTTTTGCTTCATCATAGCTGGATCACGATCTACATCACGCTGGGGGGAGCTTCGTGCTGTCGATTATCATCGGTGTGCCGATCGCGATCGTCCTGGTCGCATCACGCACGCTCGAGCGCGCGGTGATGCCATGGCTGATCCTCAGCCAGACATTTCCAAAGGTCGCTTTGGCGCCGCTCATCGTCGTGTGGTTCGGTCTGGGACCTGGCCCCAAATTCGTTATCACCTTCCTGGTGGTATTCTTCCCGATCCTATTCTCCACCATTTTTGGCCCGCGGAGCATTGAGCGGGAGATGATTGAGCTCGCGAGGTCTGCCCGCGCCAATACCTGCAGATGCTTCTTTTCGGCTTCCCACGGCCCTGCCGAATATCTTCGCCGGCACGAAAGTTTCGGTCGCTTTTCCGTGATGGGCGCAGTGATCGCCGAGTGGATCGGGGCCAATTCTGGACTCGGCTATCTATTGCTGCCGGCGAACGCCAACTTGGATGGGGTCGGGTGATTTCAAACGTCATGTGCGTCATTAGGCACGCGGACGCGCCGATCCGCGCACTCAAGGAATTGGAAGACAAAGTCGTTGCCTATGCGCCCGCCGAGAGCACGGGCCAGATGCTTGCCGCTTACAGTATGCCGCGTCTCGAAAGCGTTCGGCGTAGGCAAAGGCAAAGTTGATGCGTTGCAGGACATCGACCTTGAAGTGAGCGCAGGTGAGTTTGCCGCGATCGTCCGCCCGGCGCTGGCATCGGCGGCGTGGCGCCCCATCACACAGGCGACGTCGACGTTGCCGGACCGGGCTCCAGAGATCGGCCCTGGAGAACGAATGGGTGCGCATGGAGCGCGAAATGTTAAATCGATGGCGACCTTTATCGGAAATTGAACATAATGAGGCTGATGTGGGCCGCGCTTGAGATCTTGCCAGCCGGCTATTTGATGTCGCGGGGCGACCCGTCCGGTAACAGCCAATGCCACGCTCCTGGCGGAAATCCGATAGGTTCATCAAGACATCAAGACATCAAGACATCAAGACATCAAGACATCAAGACGGCGGCGGATGCTATGGCAGTCCGCGATGTCCACGACGCGTTGCGGGTGCAGCCACGTAGCGCTACTCGTGGAGGATCGAGCGGCTGATGCATCGGCAATGGCACCATCGCGGCATGTTCGGAATTTTGATCGTGCACATTGCCTCCGATGTGGCTGCGATGAACATCATCGGCTATCCAGGATAGGCGCTTCCCATGGGCGGCGGGGAGGCGCCGGCATGTTCAAGTCCCGCGCCTACTCATCACACGTACTCGGCCGATTGATACACCAGAACATACTCATAAGGAAATGGTTGACATACTGTATCCTTCGGCGTGCAAAGTTTGCAAGCGATTGAGTAGAAGACGAGCGACGAGGCACCCTCACTCACCGACCGCGCTTGCTCGGAGGCCGCGATGGTCTGGATAGGGCGCCCCGGGCAAGCCTTCCAAAATAATCCCGCGGCCCGAAAACTCGTGTCGCCTGCTCCATCTCCGCACTCTCCCATTCCGATCGACTTTGCGGTCGTAGTCGCCGGCCTGGTCAGCCAATCCCAATCTTCTCAAAATCGTGGCAGCTCAAGCGTCGGGACGTCGCCAATATCGATTCCGGCTGCCTGAGCTCTTTTGAGAACGTTCAGAGCAGTCCTAACGGGCGCATAACCCACCATCCTCGTCGAGTTGTATCGAACCGCGCCCTCGCCGCGGGCAGTGGCCTCCGCAGCGAAGGACACGATGTCCCGCGCTTCATCGATTTCATCCTGCGACGGTGAGTAGATCTGATTGATGACGGGGATATGGCTCGGATGGATAGCGGGCCCAAACGAAGCGCCTAGGCGCTTTGATCTTTCGCCGATTCGCCGCACCAAATCGAGATCGTCCAACCGCACGGTCATGGCGCCCTCGACTTGTAGAATCCCGGCCGCGCGAGCCTGCAGCACGGAATAGGCGCCAAAGTAAAACCCTTCATCGGCGGCGTCATCCAGCTGCAGGCCGAGTGAGCGAGCCGCGTCTCCACCTGGAGTCGGTCCACCAGAGCAGCCGGCCCGTTTGATCCTCTGAGAGACCATGCAGATCTCGTAAAGCCTGTAGATCGCTGCCGCACTTTCTGCGTGAGGGCAAATCTCGATTCGTCCGACCGGCAACCCCCGCGATCTCTCCAACTCCCCAAGCACAAGGTCAATAGCAGCAACGCTTTCCGGATCTTCAGTCTTAGGCAGAGCCACACCGTCAAGGCCGTCGATTACAACTGCAAAAAGGTCGTCGAGCAGACAGCCTGTTCGCCACCCATTGAGTCTCACGAAGCGTCCGAAGGCGCCGGTGCGGAGCTCTTTAATAGCTGTGGCGACTGCGTCACGAGCGTCGGCTTTCTGAGTGATTGCCACCGAGTCTTCGAGATCGAACATAAGGGCATCCGATCCGTATTTGGGCGCCTTCAACATCCAATCCAGTTTATATCCGGGGATGTAGAGCATCGAGCGATACCAGCGCGCATCTCGAGATGTCTGGGGCATGCTTTCTTCCTCGTACTTACATGTTCCAATGCCGCATTTGAGCTCAGTGACTCTTGCTGACACAAAGTCAGCGGTCGTGACCTGCCTGATGTTTGCACATTTGAAGTGCCGGCGCACCTACGGTTACTTGTGGGTTGAAATGGAGCAGATCGTCGGACGCAACTAGGTCAAGCTGGACTGACCTCCCGGCACGCTCAACGATCATAGCGATAGACATGTGGGAACGACTCGACCAGGCGCAGGAGCCCGGTTCCGGGTAGGGCCATCGCATGCGGCTGATGAGTTGGGGAAGGAAGGCGTCTTCCCACCCCGCGCGCTTAACCTTTTGGCGCATGGAGATGCGGGCTGGGTAGGCGCGAATGAGATTGACCGCGTTCCGCCGGAGGGTGGCAAAGTTCTCGGGACCATGTTGGTTCTTGTTCGGCAGGCGTCCTCGCCGAAGACGACGTCGAGCACCCAGTGCAACTGATTCTCGATACTCCAATGGCTTCGGACGACCTGCAGGAATCTCTTTGCAGGCATGTACTTGGATAGCACGTAATACCGCACGGCCGGTTTCCCTGCGGGGCCATGGAGCCGGCGGCGCGAGGTAATGCGGCCGATAGCCGCCACTCCGGGAACGGTTTGCCATTTCCAGGTTGCTCGTGCGCATGACGATAGCGCGACTTGCTTCGGATCGATCGTGAGTGCTTGGCTCGAGCTGTCACGCTGCGCTTGCCCGAGCGGCCAAAGCAGCGCTCGACCTCCGCAAACAATTTGCTTTGGTTTTCCTTGAGAGTCAGCACGTAGCGGGCGCCGCTTGCGAGCACCCTGCATGGGGCGATTGCAATGCAGGGCGTCGGCCGTAACGATGCAGCCTTCGAGCGAGAGCATCTGCAGCACTTCCAGGGCCCCTCGGGCCTCGTTGCGGCCCGGCGCCATGCGCGAAGCAAGCGCCATGCGCGCTTCGGTGGCTAAGACATCGACCATCTGCGGCCTCGCTCGTAGGCTCCTCGCACCGCCTCGCCATCGTCCACCACCATACCAGGTGAGCTTGATCCCGTTGGCCTCGGCGAAGGTGCTGCCATAAAGCATCGGAAGGCTTGCTCGAAAGCCACCGGATCGAGCGCGTTGAGCACGCGGCTGAACGTGTCGTGACTGGAAACTCCATGCTCCACTTGAAGGAGCTGCCGCAACAGCTTTTCCTTGGAAGACGCGAACACCTCCATGTCCGTCGCCCCCTGTTCGCCGCACAGGATCGTGGCCAGTGTAATGACGATGATGTCCAGCAAATCGTGCAGCGCGTTGCCGATTGCCCCATCGAGCGGGCCCTGTGGACAACCACTAGTGGTTCCGAGAACGGAGAACTCGCCCCGCATCTTCATCTCTGACACAAGCGAGTTTGCTCGTCGTGATCAAACCGGAGCTCAAGAGGCGACTCAGCACGTTATCCTGTGATTGATCAGATGAAGTCACTGGCAGAATCTCAGCTGATCTCAAGAGTTGGGAGATGCTGCGACCAATCCTCTTCCTGATAGTCCCTCAGCCGTCAATGCGCGTCATCCTGAGCGCATGTGAGACTACCCAAAATTGTGATCTGAGTCCGGCAAACTGGTCATTTTGAGCTAGAGTTTTTGCTGTCGAATCCCCTCGGCTGGGAGGAGCGCGACGGAGATGAAGGCCACGAATTTTCGGATGCCCAGAAGGCGATCATCCTGAAGCAGGGCCACTTGCTGTGTGGAGATCTGCCGTAACGCCGGGATAACCCAGACGGCCTACTTCAATTGGAAGAGGAAGTAGGATGGACTGCTACCGACGGAGCGCCGGCTGAAGCAGCTCGAGGAGGAGAACGGCAAGTTGAAGAGGCCGGTCGCCGATCTGTCGCTCGAGAAGGAGATAATGCAGGACGTGATCCGCCGAAAGCTATGAAGCCTGGTCGAGGAGGTTCGCAGCCACTGGCAGATCTCGATCCGCACTACCTGTGACGCTCTCGAATTGACCGCTCGACCTACCACTACAGATCCCGTCGCTCCGGCCAGGTTGCCCTCGAACAGAAGATCAGCGAGACCCGCCATGTTCGTGTCGCTACGGTTATCATCGTGTTCACGTCTTGCTCCGCCATGAAGGCTGGCGCCATGGCCAGAAACAAGACACAGCGCATTTATCGCGAATTGGGCCTGCAATTGCACAACAAAACGCCCAAGCGCCGGGGCAAGGCCAAGCTGCGCGACGGCGCCGCAGGCCGGCCGCACGATCGAACGAGACCTGGGCGATGCATTTTGTCCACGATCAGTTGGCGAAGGATATAAGCTGCGCGTGCTTACGATCGTCGATATGTTCTCCCGCTTCTCACCGGTGCTGCAGCCACGGTTCACCTTCCGCGGCAGCGACATCGTGGCGAAAAGGGCCTGCAATGAAGTGGGATTTCCGGCAACGATCCGCGCCGATCAAGGCAGCGAGTTCGTGTCGCGCGATCTTGACCTGTGGGTCTATCAGCGCGGCGTCACGCTGGACTTTTCCGGCGAGCCGACAGCCAACGCGTTCATCGAGGACTTCAACGGCCGCTTCCGGGTCGAATGCCTCAACGTCCACTGGTATCCTATCCCTTGCGGATGCCCAGGGAAGAGTGGAGACTTGCCGCCGATATTATGACGAAGAGCAGCCCCATGGGGCGATCGGCAGTCGGCCGCCGCTTTTGCTGCAAAACCACGTCGGCGCATCCAGCCCGCCAACGTGACAAGGTCGAAAAACTCTAGTTCTTGGGGTCCAAAGTTAGGTCTCGCTGCAAAACCCGAGACTCTAAGCGCTGCTGGATGAAAATTCAGTGGTAGGTCAAGTGAAAACAAGATTTAGCTTACGGACAACTTGCTGCGCAAACGACCGAAGGCCAATGAGCAACAGTCCGAACTCCAGAATGTCTTCAACGCCTTAGCGTTTCGATTAGCGATTCTTCAAATATCGTGAGGCCTTGATTCAGTGTGTCAAGGTCGATCGTGAGTGCAGGCAAGAACTTTACAACCTCATCGTCGGGGCCACATCGTTCGGCAATCAGACCCCTTTCAAAAGCCTTGCGTGTTGTCGCCGCCGCGATTTCGGCGATTTTGCAGTCAAACCCAAGCGCCAATCCTCGTCCCCGAACAGAAAAACCGTTTCCATGGGTGATTGCGATCGTCTCAAGTCGCCTCCGCATAAGTTCACCAGTATGGCGAATTCCTTGCGCGAACGTGTTGCTGCGCCAATAAACGTTTATTGCTGTTGTTGCAGCTACAAGGGCGAGATTATTTCCTCGAAAGGTCCCAGTGTGCTCTCCTGGCTGCTGGACGTCGATCTCCTCTTTGATAAGCAACATTGACAGAGGCAGACCATATCCACTTAGCGATTTCGACAACACGACGATATCCGGAGACAATGACGCGAACTCGAAGCTAAAGAAGTCCCCCGTGCGACCACAGCCCATCTGGATGTCGTCAACTATCAAAAGAGCACCAACGTCCTTAGCTAGCTCTTGAATTGACCACAACCATTCTTTGCGAGCCACATTTATTCCTCCTTCGCCCTGCACAGTCTCAAGGAGAATTGCAGCTGGAAGATCGATGCCACTGCTACTGTCCAGCATAATCTTTCGCAGATAGTCGGCCGTATCAACAGCTGGTCCAAAATAGCCATCGTAGGGCATGAAGGTCGTGCCGGACAAAGGACACCCGCTGGCCGCTCGATAGTAACGGTTGCCTGATGCCGCAATCGCTCCCAAACTCATCCCATGATACCCATTCGTGAATGAAATGACGTTTTGACGTCCCGTGACTTTGCGGGACAACTTTAGAGCTGCTTCAATAGCATTGGCGCCTGTTGGTCCCGTGAACTGGAATCGATATTGCGGCCGCTGCTTCCGAAGGATGACAGAGCTGAAGGTCTCCATGAACTCGAGCTTTGCGGGAGTGGCCATGTCAAGCCCATGGACTACTGCATCGGATATCAAGTATTCTGTTATAGCTGCCTTGATCGCGTGATTATTGTGGCCGTAGTTTAGCGCTCCCGCGCCCGAAAGGAAATCGATAACCTTGCGGCCGTCTTCCGTTAACATAACAGAGCCCCGCGCTCGACTGAAGATAGCCGGAAAATTACGCGAATACGAGCGGACGGCAGATTCAAGCCGTTCGCAAGTTTTGATAGTGAGTCGTCCGCTAGTCATTTCTCCCATGGCTTCTTCCGCGGCTAATTGGTTCAAAGAATAAGCTCGTTTCTGTCGAACGGAGCTTGTCGATACACCGAGCGAAACTTGCGCGCCCTCTCCGGGGGACGAAGTCCGTCTGAGTAGGGACCACTAACTACCTGAGAGCCGAGATTTACGAACCTACCAATAGCAGTGGTGTCAAATCGGGAGCTATCCATGTACACCTGCGCACGATAACAACTTTCGAGCTGATGACGCGGAAGAGTCGAGGAGGATCGAGCTTCTGTTGTGACGACGCTCGTTAAACGCAGCACTTCCAAGCATTGAAGCGCGCGCGGCAGTCGTCCGATCTGCCGCGGAGTCGGGCTTACGACCAGGTGTCTAGTGGAGAGTCTGGCATGCTGCCCCCTTATTCTGGGAGGACCATGGCAGCTTCACGATCACGTGGGTCCGAGCGGCAATATAGCAATCGAGGGCTTCGCTCAAAAGCGATAGCCGTTCGGCACGCTGTCAATCAGAATATCGTCGCCAAGTGGCGCAACGCGCCTTGTGCGCGATGCGCCAATCGGTCGCAAGACTATGCGCTCGACGGTACTCTCGACCACGGAAGAGGCGATGGTTGAGACGCCAGGGAATAGCCGCTTGTCCCGACATCGCCGGCGACAGGCTCGTCTGACAACCCTTCGATCGTTCCCCGTTAGCTACTTCCACATCGACATCGCCGACGTCCGAGCCGATGAAGACAAATTCCATCTATTCGTGGCGGTGGACCGGACCACCAATTGTGCCTTTGGGAGGCGGGTGATGTGCCGCGACCAGGGCCTTCCTCGACAGGTGGCTGCAGCTGTCCCTTACCAATCCACACCGTACTGACCGGCGACGGTATCCAGCTCACGGACCCGCCCAAAAACCGTAATGGCGCCAGCGCAAGCTGGCGCGCCCATTCCCTTCGACCGAGCCTATCTGTGACATGGCATTGAGCATCGCTTGACCAACCCAGTGATCCTTGGACCAACGGTAAGCGTCGTTCTCAGGCCACGGCTTTGAGGGCTTGAGCGCGGTAAGCCCAGGGCAGTAGCCGGTCTATGTCGCGGTTTGGATGATCGTTTACGATGCTGGTGAGCGCGTCGTTAGGTAAGCTAGCGGATCGACGTCAATCAGCTTACAGGTCGACCAGGGAGGTGATCATGGCCCAGTGCTGGGCACCGCCGTGGATCCTGCGAACAGCACATTTTTCCGGTTGAGCGTGATCGGACGGATTGAACGTTCGACGCCGTTGTTGTCGAGCTCGATACGACCATCATCGATGAAGCGCGTCAGACCTTCCCAGCGTGAGAGCGCATAGCGGATCGCGTCGGCCAACTTGCCCTTTTGGCTGATCAACGGGAGCTTTGCGCGGACCCATCGTTCGAAGGCTTCCACCAGTGCTCGGCTTTTCTGTTGCCGAAGGAGACGGCGCTCCTCGGAACTGCGGCCACGGATGTCCCTCTCGATGGCATAGAAACTCGGCGATATGCTTGAGCGCCTCGTCCGCCACATAGGCCCAGAGCTGATCGGTCTTGGTGCGGCCGCGGCCGGGATCAAGCACCGGCATCGTCGTCTCGTCGGCGAACAGCTTTGGCCCGTTGCTTGAGCTTGCCAAGGAGGCGCTCATGCAACGGACGCAGGTGGAAGGCGGCCTGTCCCACTCAATCCGCCAACGTCGAACGATCGAGCTCAATGCCCTGGCGGGAGTAAATCTGCGTCTGCCGATAGAGCGGCAGGTGATCGGCATATTTGGAGACCAGCACCTGGGCGACGGTGGCCTCGGTCGGCAATCCGCCCTCGATCAGCCTAGCAGGGGCTGGCGCCTGTATGACTCCATCCTCGCAGGCCCGGCAGGCGTATTTGGGGCGCTGGGTCACGAGAATCCGGAACTGCGCCGGGATCAGGTCCAGCCGCTCGCTTCTGTCCTCACCGATCCGGCAACTCGCCTTGGCAGCAGGGACAGGTCTTGTCCTCGATGTCCACGATGACCTCGATCCGCGGCAGGTGCGCCGGCAACGCGCCACGGTTGCCGCGGCGCTTGCGAGCTCGCGCATCGCGGCCTTGAGGTGCACTAACGTTCTGTGCCCTCTCGCCGTACGCGGCGACTTGCTCGGCGTCTTCGAGGCCCAGCAGCATCTGATCTTCGGGTAGCGTCTCCGCCCGCCGGCCAAACCGGTGTCGCTGCATTTCCTTGATGATCTGACGCAGCCGTTCGCTCTCGCACCGCTCGGCAAGCAGCATCGCTTTCAGCGTCTCGAGATCGTCAGGCAGCGGGTCGCTCACACCCAAATCAGAGCATATTCGCCGCCATCTTGCGAGGCGGACGGCGCTCCTGATTCACTTCGCCGCAGCACTGCCAACAGCTATCCGGGCTGCGATGGCGGCGGCGTCTCCCGTGCCTCATGCACAAGCCGCCAGACAATTTGCGCGGCTGACAGGCGCATTACACCGTCCTCGATCTTCGGCCAGCGGAGGACGCCTTCCTCGCGCCTCTTGGCGACCAGGCACAGGCCCGTTCCATCCGAACACCAGCTTAATCCGGTCCGCCCGCTTGGCCCGCAACACATAGACAGCTCCCGAGAACGGATCTGCACCATGCTCTCGCGCACCAAGGTCGCAAGACCCTTCAAGCCCTTGCGGAAGTCTACCGGTTTGGTCGCCACCATCACCCCGGACCGCGCCTGACGGACCGATCACCGGCTCGCCTTCAGCGCCTGGACGATCGACGCAATCATCGCCGTATCCGCTCCACGACCGGCTCGGATCGTCATGCCGTCGACTTCAATCTCAATCATTCCGCTGTCCGGCTTGCGCACCATTTGCGCTGCTGATGAGCAATTGCCGCAGGCACCACGGCGTTCATCACCGCCGGCACAAACTGTAATTCGTTCGCCTCGGAATGACCGCCTGCGGCTTCTCACAACTGACGCCGCCAGCCAAACAGCCGCTGCGGCGACAATCCATGCCGTCGAACCACGGAACACACCGAGTCGCCACTCGCCACCATCTCCGCAACGATAGGCCCCTTGTCCTCGTCGCTCCACTTCCGCCGACGACCGGCTCCGGTAAAGACCTCAAGCCGCCGCACCGGCTGCGTGATAGCAGTATGCACTGTGTCCATTCTAAGCGTAACGGTCGAAACCGAACCGCAGACTCGCAGATCGCCCCGTCATCTGCGGATTTCACGGGTCTTGAGCATTGATTTCGCGCGATCGTGAGCACTGAATTCAGACGATCGTGAGCAGTGGGCCGCGCTGCGGCGAAGTGAACTAGGGAATCGAGCAAGTCGTCAGGCGGGCACGAATATGTTCTGATTTGCCTGTGAGCGATAACCTTCCTGATGATCCCGAGACGCTGAAGGCGATGCTGCTTGCCCAGCCGCACGAGAGCAAGCGGCTGCGCCAGGCCATCAAGGAGCTGCAGCGTCATCGCTTTGGCCGGAAGGCAGAGGCCCTTCCCGAGGAGCAGATGCTGCTCGGTCTCGAGGGCGTCCAACAGGTTGCGCCTGTACGGAAGCCAGCCAAGACGAGACAGCTCCGGAAGGCCGGGCGGAGCGACCTCGACGCCAAGACCTGCCCCTACTGCAAGGGCGACCTGCACCAGACCGAGGCTCCCTGATCGAAGGGCGGACTGCCGACGGAGGCAACCGTCGCCAAGGTGGTGTCCAAAAGAACCCAGTGTTTGCCGGATCCGACGCCGGTACTGAACATTGGGCCGTCGTCGCGTCCCGGGTCGAAAATTGCAAGCTCAACGAAATCGACCCGCTCGCCTTCTCACCGACGTCCACGATACGCCGGTGCCGAGCCTCAAGCCTCGGGAGCGGATCTGCTGAACGACGCCAGTTTCGGGACTGCATGTTCATAAGGCGACAATTTAGGTTGCGGATGCCGAAGGTATGCGTCGCGGTAAAGTCGGCAACTCGGGATCGTCCCTAATCGCGCCGATCAATTCGCAGCCCGCAGGAGTTGAGGTATTTTTGGGCTGGACCAGCTACCGCTTCCAGCTCGCTGCGTTGGCCTATATCGTGTGCTGCGCTCCAATCGCTGCCATTGCTCCAAGGCGCACTATCCCATTGATGCTAGTCGAAAAGTGGATATCCGAGTAGACAACCCCATACACTTACCAGAGCAGGTAGTTTCTCGATGCTTGCCTCGGATGTACTGTCAGATTGCGAACTCATCGCACAGTAAGGGAAAGGTGTAGGATGGCGAGCTTAGGCGAACCCGCTAATGACCCATTCTGGTTTCGTGCGCACAGTACACAACCTTGTCAACATCAAACAGGTCCAATCAGAACTCGCGTATCTCATTTCAAGCGTTCGTGCGTGCAAGATCAATCGCAACAACATCGATCGCAAAGGAATGCAAGCACATCATCCGGCTACTGACCGGCGTCTCATTGTGTCTCTGTTGCTTGCATAAGCGGAGGCGGAGGGTTTAGACTCGGTCTGGCTCTTGTGGTCGCCTGCTTGGCAGCTGTCAAGCGAGGCCCAGCTTGCTTTTTCCTAAGCCCAAGGCGTTCATATGGATTCTACAACATTGACACACGATCAGCTGCAAGAGCGCGTTGCGAGAGCGGTGCGTAAAATCGAGGTGCTGGAGTCCGCATACGAGGCCATCACGATAGGACGTCTGGTTTCGTTGCGGGCGAGAACGCACGGCTCAATTATCGCAATCGACGTCTTTGAGCGCGGCGATCGCGCAACTTACTCGGAGATGGACCTATTATCCAACAAGTACGCGCAAGCACTTCGTGCGTTTGGCGTGTGCAAGCGCGATCGCGTCGGCGTGATGCTGCCCAATTGCATTGAATTCCCGATACTGTGGTTTGCGCTTGCTAAGCTCGGCGCCGTGATTGTCCCGATCAACATGCGCTACACTCCGCGAGAAATTGAATACGTGCTCAGCGACACACAGGCAAAGTGTGCCGTTGTCGACGCATCGGTGTGGTCCCTATTCGCGGAAATGGAGCATTGGCCGCAAAACCTCGCCAAGGACAGGGTAGTCCTCGTTGGGCAGCCTTCCCAGAGGACGCCCATTTCCCTCGACCGATTGCTCAAGGACGCCGACGATTCTATCGTGGAGGAGGATGTCGGCCCCGACGACCTGTTGAACATTCAATATACCTCAGGCACAACGGGCTTCCCGAAGGGCTGTATGTTGACGCACGAATCTTGGAGCGTGAGCTCGTATCAGGGAGCATGCTCGGATACGCAGCCCTACCGGAGGTACTTGGCTGCGCAGCCATTCTTCTATGGCGATCCACAAGGACATCTTCTGAGGTCCTATCGGCAGGGCGGCACGCTATACCTAGCTCCGCAACTTAGCTCTTCTCGGTTTATTGGTTGGCTCAAGCAGCACCGCATCGAATGGTGTCAGTTTCCCGAGCTGATAGGGCGCCAAGTCGTCGATGACCGCGATGAAAATGGAGCGACATGTCTGAAGCAAACCCTGAATTGGGGCTGGAATCCTGATACAGTACGCAAGTTCCGAAACCGGTTTCGGGCCCGCACTCAGGATGCTTATGGAATGACGGAAATCGGCTTCGGCACGTTAATGACAGACGAATTTGACGAACTGGCCGAGTCGGGTTCCGTGGGAATTCGCGCTCCCTTCCGCACGCTGCGACTTATGAATGAGGATCGCAGCCCGACCGCGGTCGGTGACGTCGGGCAGCTGTGGGTGAGAGGGCGCGGCATTTCAAAGGGCTACTGGAATAGACCAGAAGAAAATGCCGCCTTGTTTGATGGCGAATGGTTCAACACCGGTGATCTGTTGCGTTGCGATGAGCTCGGCTTTTATTGGCTAGTGGGTCGGGCGAAGGATACTATCCGCCGTTCGGGCGAGAACATTGCTGCCCGCGAGGTGGAGGCGGTCCTCCGCGAGATTCCCCAAATTGTAGATGTGGCAGCCGTACCCGTTTACGACGCTGAGCGCAGTGAAGAGGTCAAGATTTGCGTGCAACTGAAGGATGGCGTCGCGCCAGACAATGTAGCCGTGGAGCAGATTCTTCAGTATGCCCGGGCCCACCTAGCGGTATTCAAAGTACCGCGATACATCGCCTTCACTCCGGCGCTTCCTAGAACCACGTCGAGCAATAAAGTGCTTAAACGTGAATTGATGGCCGTCAGTGACCCGCTTGCAGGCGCCTATGATGCTGTGGAGAAGCGCTGGCGCTGATGCTGACGCAGTTCGGGTACCCGCGCGGTTACAGTTCATTGCTTCAAGCAGAAAATGCACTTTAGCATGGAATTGATCAGCCTTGTTTTTAATTGATACGAAGTCATTTTTCCGAGGCACAAGGTGAACGCCTGCACAATGGCCTGGTGGTTGCGATGTAAGCAAGCCGAATGTCGGTAAGTCGACGCTGCTCGATCAGCTTGCGCTGCGCGAATCGCGATGTCTGACCACGCGCCGGCACGACGCGATGTGATCGCGGTGCAGATGGCTATCCCCCTAATGTCATCGACAGCGCGGGCCTTCGAGATATCATGTGACCTGCCACCGAACTTTCATCCAGCGGCGGTTAGAGTCTAGGGGTTTTGTACGCCAATTGGCGTGGGTGGAGCAACGGACGATCGGCGGAGCTGGTCGGGGTTGCGTAGCCGGTCGTCCGTTGCGATGAGGTGGGCGGCGTAGGCCGCAGGGGTGAGGTATTTCAGCGACGAGTGAGGCCGCCGAATATTGCAGTCGGCAACCCTGGTGGCAAGCTTGGCACGGGCGTCGGACGCGTGTGACTGGGGCACCGTCACCGACAGGCGACCGTCCTGGGCCCGGTAGAGCTCACAGAAGCGCGAGTACCGGTATTCGCCGGGCTCGACGGCAATGTAATCCTCCTACGGGGCCGACAGCGTCACGTGCTAGCGCTTGAGCTCGCGGTGCACCGCCGCCCAGTCGGGCTCGGCGATCGGCGGTGGCCCTGCCGGTTGCCGTTGCCGGTCTTGGCGAACAGGCGGCCTCCAGGGGCGCGTCCGTGAGTTCGTCGGGCAACGGTCAGCTCAGGCCTGCGGCCTCGAACCGCCGGATGGTCAACCGGCCTGTGGAGGGCGCCGCGCTCATCCGCCGCTCAAACTCGAGGCTCGGCAGCCCAGCCGGCTTCATCCTGATCCCATCGCGCACACTGCGCATCGCAAGCCTCTCCGTCGGCATCCAGGGTCCCCTTCGCAAAGCCGCGAGGATTGACCCTATGGGAAGCAGAAGGCCTCGTCGCCCGGGCGTCCTTATCCCGGGATGGTGGGCGAGATCATCTCGGAATGCTGGGCGACATCGAGGCGGAATCCGCACGATGCACCCATATCGGTGATCGCGAGAGTGACATCTAGGAGCTCTTCTGCGCGGCACAGGAGATCGGAACTCATTTCCTGATCAGGACCTGCGCAACCGCTTGGCTGGAGATGGGGATCACACGATCGCCGACAAAATGGACGAGGCCGCCAGTCAAGGGCTCCATCGCATCGAAGTCAGAGACGGCAACGGCGATCCCGACCAGGCCGTTCTTGGATCAGGTATCACAAGAGTCGCGGCCTGCCGCCGATCGGAAAGCAGAAGCGCTATCCCACTCTGATCCTGATGGTGATCCATGCCGAAGAGCGCGGGACGCCAAAAAACAGAAAGAAGATCGATTGGAAGCTGATCACGGACCTGCCTGTTGGTTCCCGCACCGACGCCATTGAGAAGCTGGAATGCTATGCTTTGAGATGGAAGATCGAGGTGTTCCACAAGATACTCAAATCCGGCTGCGAAGTGGGAGTCGAAGTTCAGGACCGCTCAGCTTCTGACCAATCTGTCTCGCTCTTTTGCATCCTGAGTTGGAGAGTCTTCTGGATGAGGATGCTGTACCGTTCCGCCCCAGACGCATCGCCGCGCCTCACGTTGACCTGCGACTGAAATCGGGCTACTCGATCGCCTTTGTCAACGACGAACCAAAGCAGACAGAAAACGCTCTCGCACTACCTGATCAAGATCGGCCGGCTCGGAGGTTATCTCGCCCGCGCCAGCGATCCGCAGCCTGGCACTACCGCTATGGGGTGCGGGATGTCACGCCTCGCTAACATCGCGCGCTATGGTCGCAGTAGAGTTTCTGGGTAATTGAAAGTCGGTACACCGGGGTTGGCTAAAGATTCGATAACTTCAGCTTCCTCGTTCCTGATTCGATGGACAACCCCGTGCAAGCTCACATCTAGTGAGCTGCGAAACGCGGTCGCGCAGCCCCTCTTCCCATCGCGCGAGCGTTTCTCCCGCGCCATAGTTCTGTGAACGCAACCCGCGCAGTAAGGTGACGAGGCAATCGTCGCGCTTTTCTTCCAGCTCGGTGGCGGTGAAGCTCTCGGCGCGTTCGTCCGTCTGCTTGGCGAGTTTATCGAGAAAAGCATCGGTAAGCTCGGGGCCGTCGGCGAGCTTCGACCAAGGCGCTTTGAGTTGGGGTCCCCATTTCTGCATGAACTGGCGCATCTCTGTTCCCCCCCCGCCGACGCGGAAGGGACCTATAATTGCGCGGCGCAACCCGAAAGAGTACTTAATCGCGTCGTCAACTTCCTGAACAGTAGCTAGATCGTCGTGCACCAGCCACAACGCCTCGCGCCACATCGCCTCTTGCAGCCGGTTTGCGATGAGCCCATCCACCTCTTTTCGCACTACAAGCGGGTGCATTCCTACGCTTTCGTAGATCTCCGCCGCGCGATTCAGCATCTCGGCCGTTGTGCTCTCTCCGCCGCACAGTTCAACCAGCGGCAGCAGGTACACTGGGTTGAACGGATGTGCGACGAGCAGGCGTTCAGGGTTTTCCATTTTCAACTCCAGCAAAGACGGCCGCAGCCCTGAAGTCGAGGAGCAGATCAGCGTCCCAGGCGCCGCCGCCCGATCTGCCATTGCGAGCAGCTGCTGTTTGAGCTCCAGGCGCTCCGGCGCGGACTCCTGCACAAGCTCTGCACCGCGCACCGCCTCCGCAACCGTTTTCACCCACGTCAGGGTTCCCGCAGTTGGCAGCGGAAATCGCGTTAGGTGCTGATATGCCCGCCGCGCATTGACCAGCGTCTTCTTCACGCGCTCGGCCGCACCACTCGAAGGGCTGTACAGCCGTACGTCCACCCCGTTAAGGGCGAATCTTGCGGCCCACCCGCTGCCGATCACTCCAGCTCCCAACAATCCGACCGTTCGCGGTAGCGTCGCAGAGCTATTTCGTGAAAATTCATGCATCATGATTGAACCTGTCAGACAAAAGCTTTAAGCGCGAGCTTCTCGCGGACTTCATCCGGAGTCATCAACCGGACACCGATTCGCTCGAGAATCTGTATCGCACGCTCCACAAGCTCTGCGTTCGTCGCTAACCTTCCGCGAGAGAGATACAGGTTGTCCTCCAATCCGACGCGCACGTTCGCGCCCACCAGCGGTGCCAACGCAACATATGGAAGATGCGTTCGTCCGATAGAAAACACTGAGTAGACGGCGCGCGGAGGCAGTCTGTGGACCAGCGCCATCAGCGTGGCCAGATCGTTCGGCGCTCCGTAGCGAATTCCCATGCACAGTTGTATCATGAGGGGATCATCAATCAGTCCCTCTTCCATTAAATCATGCACCATCACCAGATGACCGGTATCGAACACTTCGAGCTCTGGACGCACTCCGAGCTCCTGGATGCGCGCGGCCATCCTGCGTAACATCGAGGGAGTGTTGGCCATGATGTACTCATCCCTGGTGGCGAAATTCATCGATCCACAATCCAGCGTACAGATCTCCGGGCGTAGCTCCTCCACGTGAACTAACCGCTCATGCGCCCCTACCATATCGGTTTCTGGATCTAATGGCAGGGGAAACTCGGCTCCGCCCAACAGGAGGTCGCCACCCATCCCCGCTGTCAAGTTGATTACGGGATTCACATTCGAAGCGCGAATGCGCTGAACCACTTCTCGATACAATGCTAGATTTCTAGAGCCCCGCTGAGTCTCGGGATCACGCACGTGAATGTGCACCACCGCAGCTCCGATACGTGTCACCTCAATCGCCGAGTTCGCAATCTGCTCCGGAGTAACCGGCACATGTGGGCTGCGAGCCGCACTTCCGCCGCCTGTGATCGCACAGGTGATAAACACCTCGGAGATCATCCCCACATTCACCTGTCGCTGGAAGTTTGATTTACTAAGCTGCGTCGGAGCAGCAATTACGCTTTGCATCGCGATGTACTCCAGTTTTGCGAGGACCCCAGAGCAAATAAGAGCAGTGCCTAATTGGCGTCTATCGCACGATTCTCATTTGGACCGTCTCGGCATTGTGAATTGTCTCTCATACGAGCAATCGTCGTGCCACTTGCATGATTCTGATGTTGGGTTGCCTTGTCAGGGAAACACCTGCCGGTGGCAGTGTACTGCCTGAACAAGATTGTCTGTATTTCGACATCGCGGTGGTCAACGGGACACTATAGGTGACGCTCGCGATGGGAACATCTCGGCGAAGCGGTTCCGTCTCCGGAGCTCCGGCATTGTGGTGGCCTGTCAGATGTGTCGCACACTAGCTGCAGTTGAGCCCTGCCGTAATACGAATAGTGCCGTCAGAGCAATATGACCGTGAGGAAGATGGAAACGTCGTGCCGTGGGGAGAAAGGTCCAATTGCCAAGCTGATCTATTCTCGGTCAATGGCCCTCCACCGCGGATGGCATATTGCAATATCCACTCGGATAGAGTCTGCTGCGGTTAGCGTTTCTCGCCTCCAAATTGCAATCGTGCGTGAGCATCTGCCAGCATCGCGTGCGCCGCGGCGAGTTTACTGAGGAAAATACAAGATCGCGCCTGTTCTTACGCGCTAGTGTGTTCTCACTGAGCAGCGCGAATGTACGCTGAGGACCGGGTACTATCCTCAGATCAAGAGAGAGGTCACCGTGTCAGGAAAATCCAGCAGCATTATTAGACCGCCGGCTGCGTACTCGGTTTATGGATGATTCGGGCGTTCAAAAAATTCACAGAAGCATGTTTACGGTTGGCACGAAGGTTGCTGGGGGAAGTCGCTACATGAAGCAGCATCGCGAACGCGCAGAGCGCGACGCGGGAGTCTTTGAATGGGCCTTGCTGTGTGCAGCTCCGCGTTGACCCTGATTTCGAAGCTGAATGACGCGGTTAGAATGTCGCTGAAATCTAGGAGTATAGAGCGATGAGCGAGATGGCTTTGATGTACAATGTGATACCGCGCAACGACGTGATCAAACGCGCAGCACGGATCGGCGCTGAGGTTAGGAATGTTAAGTTGTCCGGCGATCTACCAAACCAGACGATTGCGGCGATCAACAGCGCTGTGCTCGAGCAAAAGGTCATCTTTTTTCGCGACCAAGGTCATTTGGATGAGTCCGAGCTAGAGCATTTTGCCTCTCGTCTTGGAAAGCTTGCGCCACATCCGACGATCAGTGCTAGCAAGCGAACCGTATCGATCCTCGAGCTTGATTCCAATCAACCTGCTAGCAGGGTTGACCTGTGGCACAGTGACGGCACCTTCGTCGATGCTTATCCCAAGATTACACTCTTGCAAGCCGTTGTCGTCCCACCATTTGGGGGCGACACCGTGTGGTCAAACACCGCCACGGCTTATCTAGCACTGCCACCACCGCTGCAACGGCTAGCCGACGAGCTCTGGGCTATTCACACCAACGACTACGGCTTAAGGATCGGCGCTAGCGAGGCTGACAAGAAATATATCGAAGAGGTCTTCACTAGAACGATCTATGAGACCGAGCATCCCGTGGTGCGTATCCACCCCGAGACCCGCGAGCGCACGCTTGTGTTGGGCTATTACGTGCAGCGGTTTGTCGGCATCCCAAAATACGACGGCGAGAAGCTGTTGGACCTCTTCCAATCGTATATCACAGCTCCCGAAAACACCGTGCGCTGGAATTGGAAGGAGAACGACATCGCGATCTGGGACAATCGTGCCACGCAACACTATGCGGTTAATGACTATGGGGACCAGCATCGTGTCGTTCGTCGCGCGACCATACATGGCGAAGTGCCCGTGAGCGTTGACCACCGATGTAGCGCAATGCGCATCAAGGCGACCAAACAACAGCGTTCGGGACCAATGTAGTACAAGCGAAAGTCCGTATAATAGGAAGTGCTCAAGCTACAAGATTGCCGATCAATTCATGTGATTTGAGTCCCGTGGCGACGCGCGGCTAGGCAGCCACGGGTCGCTGCCTTGGAGCGGCGGTGACAAGCAACATCCTCCTCCAGAGTTCATATTCGTGAGGTTTGCGGCCCTGAAGCCGATGTGCTCGTCCTCTGTAAGGTGAACGATGAAAAAGGTGATTAATGTCGACGATCTCCGAAGACTCGCAAAAAGGCGCCTGCCAACGATTTGCTATGACTTCATCGAGGGCGGCACGGATGACGAGATCGGGCTGGCCGCCAACGAACAGGCGTTCCGCCAAGCTCGCATTGTCCCGCGTTACCTCATCGATGTCAGCGTTCGCGATCAATCGACCAATCTGTTCGGCTGCACTTTTTCGAGTCCTCTCGGGATAGCACCAACTGGATCGGCGGACATGTTTCGCCGCGGTGCCGATCTGATGTTGGCTCAGGCGTCACGTGACGCGAATGTGCCTTTTATTATGTCGGGCGTCAGCTCAAGCTCACTCGAAGATCTCGGCCAGCTGGCACCTGACCATGGCTGGTATCAACTCTACCCGGCTATTGATCCGTTGATTTCAGAGGACATGATTAAACGGGTGAGAAACGCCGGGCTGAAGACTCTGGTTTTGACCGTGGACGTGCCTGAAGCTTCCAACCGCGAGCGCTGCATCCGGAACGGCTGGGGCCCTGCGATGAGGCCAAGCTGGAAGGCGAAGGTTGAAGCCTTGCGGCATCCACTTTGGATGATGCAGTGGTTGCGGAACGACGCCCCCTATTTTGGAAATTGGACGCGCTATGCCGGTCCTAGCGCTAGCGCCAGAATGGTTGCCGAGTTTGTAATGTCTCAGTTCGGCGCGCCGCTAACCTGGAACAACGTCGAACGTTATCGCCAGCTATGGGAGGGCAACCTCGTGCTGAAAGGAATTATGCATCCCGCTGATGCCGTTCGCGCCGGTTCGATTGGCGTAGACGGCGTCATCGTCTCAAATCACGGGGGGCGGCAGCTCGATAATGCGCCATCGCCGCTGGAAGTTCTGCCTACGATCCACGAGGCGGTGGGTGACAGGATGACCGTGATGCTCGATGGCGGTGTTCGTCGTGGTCTCCATGTCCTGCTCGCGATCTGCATGGGCGCTAAATTCGTTTTCCAGGGCCGCCCGACGCTATACGGCGTCACCGTGGGCGGAATAGCTGGAGCTGCAAAGGCACTGGCAATCTTCCGTCGCGAAATCGACATCAGCATGGCTCAGATCGGCGCTACTAGGATCGCAGATCTCGGCAAGCATTACCTAATGTAGGAATATGTGCAACATCTCTTATAACCGGTACTCTGCGTTTGGCATGATTGGCTTCACGCACGACAAACAGAGAAACGTCCGCATTGCATTTAGCTCCCCCTAGACAGGTGTGACGTGCTAACTGAAGGGCGCAAAATTGTGATCGCAAGATCTTTCGAAAATCAGGATGCTCACCACGTTTGGGACAATCGCGGCGCGCACCGAGGACGCCGGAGGAGTGGTGCCTAGCATTGCGTCCTAAGAAGATGACTCCAAGGACGACTGACGCAGGGCAAAACGAGACAATGGTTTGATTTTCTCGGTTGTTGCCTCCGGCCGCGATCAAATCCGCAGAGGATGTTCGGCGGGTCACTCCGACAAACGAGCGTACGAGGGGCAATCGCGCCCTAAAACGCCGTAAGCGAAACGCGAGGTGACGTTGGACAATGTTGCCCGAAAGGTCACGGCGGTCAGCGAAACAATGGCATAGTTCGGCTATCGGCATAACCGCAAAGATGAAGGGGGTGAACCACAGGCCTGGCTGGCACGATGTCCCCACCGCATTGCCGCCTATCCCTCTCATCGGCTGGACGAGCTGTTGCCTTGGAATTCGACACCCGCCTCGACGCCGAACTGGCAGACAGCGGCATGACCACGCATGTCAACAACTATCATGTCATCACCATTTCCTGGTTCGCGAGCCATCTCGGTGAACACTAGGACTGGCTGCCCTTGTGCCTTGTCGGTATGACGCCTTGCCCCGCTCGTTGTTCGTGAGCGTCACGGGAAGCTCACCGTGCCGGGCCTTGACTGGCGCGGAATGCTCTGGATAGCGCGGTCGGGATGATTGACGCCGCAGGCACGCGGTGATGGGGTGATCTCGGTTCGGAGCGGGCAACGGGGATCAGAATGACCAGTGAGTCGCAGCTGCGCGAGAAGCTTCGGAAGATCGAGGCGTTGTTCGTGGGTGCGGGAACTGCTGGTGAGCGCCTTGCGGCGGAAGCCGCGCTGCGGCGGGTGCGTGCCCGGGTCGAGGAGCTCGCTCGCCACGATCCACCGATCGAACAGCAATTCTCACTTCCCGACCAATGGTCGCGGCACCTGTTCTTGGGGCTTTGCCGTCGCTGCGGGCTGCGGCCGTTTCGTTATCACCGCCAGCGACGCAACACGGTGATGATCCGCGCGTCAGGAGGCTTCGTCGACAAAGTGCTGCTGCCGGAGTTCACCGAGCTGGAGAGGGCGCTGCAAGTCTATCTGCACGAGGTGACGCTGCGCGTGATCCGCGAGGAGATCTATGATGACACCAGCGATGCGCAGGAAGTTCCAGATGCCCTGCCGTCGAACTGATCAGGCGGCGAGCTTTGCCGGCGAACTGTCGCGCTCGGCCTTCCAATGCCACGGCAGCAGCATGTGCAACTGATTGATCTTGGTACGTCCAGAGACGATGCGCTCGAGAACATCGGTCAGATAGTGCCGCGGGTCGATGTCTTGCAGCTTTGCCGAGTTGATGAGCGAGGCGAGAATGGCCCATGTCTCGGCGCCGCCTTCGCTGCCGGCGAACAAGTAGTTCTTCTTTCCCAGGCCTATCGGCTTGATGCTGCGCTCAACCGTATTGCTGTCTATTTCAATGCGTCCGTCGTCGATGAAGCGCGTCAGGCCGTCCCAATGGTTGAGGGTGTAGCGGATGGCTTTGCCCAGACCGGACTTCTTCGAGACTTCCAGCAGCCGCGCCTCAAGCCAGGGTTTGAAGTCCTCGATCAACGGCCTGGTGTCGGTTTGCCGCACCGCAGCCCGATGCGCCGCCGGCAGCCCGCGGATGCGATCCTCAATGGCGTAGAACATCGCGATCCGTTGCAGCGCTTCCGCGGCAATCGGCGACTTGGTCGCGACGTGAACGTCCCAGAACTTCCGCCGCGCATGCGCGAAGCAGAACGCCAGCTGCACCAGATGGCCGCCGTTCTTGATCAGGCCCTTGTAGGCGGCATAGCCGTCGACCTGCAGGATGCCGTGGTAGTCCCCGAACAGCTGCTTGGCGCGGATCGCCTTGCGATCCTCGGCAAACATGTAGACCACCGCCGGCGGCGCCGGGCCACCCCACGGACGGTCATCGGTGGCGATCGCCCAGAACTGGCAGACTTTGGTCCGGCCACGGCCGGGATCGAGAACCGGCAGCGGCGTCTCGTCGGCAAACAGCCGCGGGTAGGACATCACTGTGTCGCGCAACAGCGTGTGAAGCGGCTTCAGTCACCAGGCGGCGCGCCCCATCCACGAGGCCAGCGTCTGCCGGTCGAGCGTGATGCCTTGCGCAGCGAACATCTGTTCCTGCCGATACAGCGGCAGCTGGTAGCCGTATTTCATCACCGCGATGTGGGCCAGCAAGGCTTCCGTCACCATCCCGCCGTCGATCGCCTGGGCCGGCGCGGGGGCCTGCAGCACACCCTGGCGGCATCCCCGGCAGCCGTACCGCGGACGCACTATGCGCTTGATCCGGTACTGCATCGGAATGACGTCGAAGGCTTCCTTGACGGTCTCCCCGATTTTGTGCAGCCGCTCGCCGCAGCAAGGGCAGATGTGGCTCTCGATATCGATCACGACGTCGATGCGCGGCAAATACTCCGGAAGCTTCCCCCGGTTGCGTCGCGCCGGTCGCTTTCCACGGCCCTCCGCTCCGTCAGGCAGCCCGCCTCCGGTAACGTCGTCGTTGGCGGCGGCACCAGCCGCCTGCGCCGTGATGGCGAAGAGAGGCAGCTGTCGGGGATCCAGTGTCTCAGAGCGGGGACCGAAGATCGTGCGCTTGTACTGGGACAGGATTATCTGGAGCTTGTCGTTCTCCTGGACCGCAGCGTCGCGTTGGGCAATCGCCGCATCACGCTCGGCCGCCAGCGTGCCGCATTCCGCCGACAACGCCGCAAGCCGTGACGACAGCGCCATCACGGCTTGTCGGAGCAATGCTGGATCAAAAGGCAAATCACTCATGCAGAGTGATTCTACAACAACTCCGCATGAGTGACGAACTACTCTTGATACGGATCAACCAGCTCGTGCTGGCTGATCCACAACCCGCATCGGCACACGCTTCCAGTCTGAGCCATCGAGCGAGGGCACATCGAAATATCCCCTCTGGAGAGTCTGACGAATCACCTGCCATCGAAGTTACAGTGTGCGAACCGACGCATCCGCTGTTCGGCCGCACGTTCCGCGTCATTCGCCGCTCGGTTCATCGTGGCGGGGGCTTCCCGCTTTCGTACGAGGTCGAATATCGAGACGGTGCCAGCCTTTTGATTCCGGTCGCGGCGACCGAGCCGCAGATGTCGAGGGAGAATCGAACGAAGCTGAGCGTCGAGGCACTACACGATCTGACCTCCCTGGTTGAGCAGCTCGAACACGATGCCGATCGATCCGAAAGAGCTTTGGGCCACGCTGCCAACGGCACTGCAGCGCCAAATCGTCAACGACGTCGCCGCAGTGCTGGCGGAGGCAAGTCATGAAATCCGAGCTGGTCAAGCCGATACACCTGGCGCGACGCGCGGTCGTGTACATCCGGCAGTCGACGACCCATCAGGTTGTGACCAACCAGGAGAGCCTGCGATTGCAATACGCGCTTCGCCAACGCGCCATCGAGCTCGGCTGGCCCGAAGCTGGCATCGACGTCATCGACGCTGATCTCGGCATCAGTGGGGCGTCGGCGGCTCAGCGCAGCGGCTTTAAAGAGTTGGTCGGACGTGTTGGGCTTAACGAGGTTGGTCTGATCCTGTCGATCGACGTGACGCGTCTCGCCCGCAACTGCTCGGATTGGTATCCGCTGCTCGATATCTGCGGGCTGCACGGCTGCCTCATTGCCGACCGTGATGGCGTCTATGACCCGGGCAGCGCGAATGGCCGACTGCTGCTCGGCTTAAAAGGGACGATATCGGAGCTTGAGCTCCATACGATACGTAGTCGATTGACGGCTGGTCTTCTCGCTAAGGCGGAGCGCGGCGAGCTTGCGCTCACTTTGCCGATCGGCCTTGTCCGCGATCCCTCTGGCGTCGTCGTCAAGGACCCGAACCTGGAGGTGCAGGAACGGCTTGAGCTGCTGTTCGAGACCATCCTGAAACTGCGTACCGTTGCCAAGGTCATGCGTGAGTTCAACCACCGCGGTCTGGAGCTGCCGCGCCGCAATCGCCACGGGGACCTACATTGGGCGCGGGCGACGACATCCGCGGTCGCGGCGATTCTGAAGAATCCTGCCTATGCAGGCGCGTTCGTCTACGGTCGGACAAGACTGCGCAAACCCTTGGACGGAAGATCGCCGACGAAGGCGCCGAAGCCGATCGAGCAGTGGCGGATCATCGTCAAGGACCGCTATCCGGCCTATATCGCTTGGCAAAGCTACGAGAAGATCAGGGACATTATCAGCGACAACCGAGCAGAATACATGCGCAACAAGACCAGAGGGGCTCCACGTGAGGGCGAACTACTGCTGCAAGGCATCGCATGGTGTGGAAGATGCGGTCACAAGATGTACGCTCGCTACAAGGGGGGAGCCGAGTACGTCTGCAATCACCTGCGTTCGCATCAGGGACTGCCGGCGTGCCAATACATCCGTGCTCGCCGCGTTGACGCCGCCGTGGCGCAAGCGTTCCTCACAGCGCTGGCGCCGGCCGAGATCGACGCATTGTCGTGCGCTCGTCGCGCTCAGCAACAGGCGTACAAAGCAATGCAGAGCGGTGCCGAGCAGCAGCTCGAACGCCGGCAATACGAAGCAGCGCTCGCCGAACGTCAGTTCAACCGCGTCGATCCTGACAACCGACTTGTCGCCGCCGAGCTCGAGCGCCGTTGGGAGGTGGCACTGAAGGAGGTCCGAGTCGCAGAGGAGGCCCTGGCCCGTTTGAAGTCTCCCCAGGCTATCGCTCAGATCACCATCGGCAACAAGGCGCTGAACGACAAAGTCGTCCGCCTCTCCGGCCGTCTGCCTGAGATCTGGACGGACCCGAGCACGACCGACGCGAAACGCAAGGCGCTGCTGCGCTGTCTCATTGACAAGGTGATCCTCGACCGCGAGCACGACGTCGTCAGGATGAGGATCGTCTGGCGCGGCGGAGCCGTCACCGACATCGAGGTAAAGATGCGCGTCAACTCAGTAGCGGATCTTACCCAAGGCGCGGAGATGCGAGAACGCGTGCTTGAGCTCGCCCGCGCCAAGATGCACGACGACGAGATCGCTGCCATGTTGACGAGCGAAGGACACCGGTCACCAAATTGCCCGGACAAGGTGTTGCCGATCACCGTCCAGCGCATTCGCTTGCACGCCGGCCTTAAGGGGCTTACCGAGCAACGTACACGATGGCGGCATTCAACCGACTTGCTCAGCGCACAGCAACTTGCCGGCGTATTGAACATTCCCGTGAACTGGCTGTACGTTCAGATCAGGCAAGAGCGCCTTTTGATCGATCGTCATCCTTCCGGCGCACATCTGTTCTCCAACACGTCGCGCGTGATTGAGGCTGTTCGAAAACTACGCAATCATGAGCTCGATCATCTCGATCTCAGAATCACTGAGCCTCACGAGGAGGGGCATCAACATGCGTAATCGAGCAGCACCGAGAGCTGAGCATGAGATAGCGGCATGACGCCTTCCTTGATCGGCGGCCAGGTGAACTGCCCCTCGATTCTCTTGTAGTAAAGGACAAGGCCGCTTCCGTCCCAGGTCAGGATCTTCAGCGATCTCGGCGCTTGGAGCGGAAGATGTAAAGTCCGCCGTCGAACGGATCGGCTCCAAACGCCTCGCTCACCAGCATCGCCAGCGAGTCCATGCCGCGACGGAAATCGACCGGCTGCGTCGCGATCCAGATCGACAACCCGGGTCGCAGCCCGATCATCGGCCAACCGTCCCGACTGCCGCCAGCATCTCGCACAGCGCCCGCCGGTCGACCGTCCCCCTGACACGGATGCGAACCGCGCCGACCTCGATCTCGATTGCCGCCTGCTCCTCGCGCGACGGCAATTTACCCCCGCAGCCGGTGATCGCGACCGGCACAAAGCCAGGTGGCACGTCTCCGGCCCGGCGCGCCGCGACCTTCGCCCGCGTCGTTTGACGACGCCACAGAAACAACAGGCTTGGACTGATGTCGTGTCGCCGCGCCACCGCGGACACGCTTGCACCATGCGCAAAACTCTCCGCAATAATCGCCGCCTTCGCATCGGCCGACCAGCGCCGGCGCCGGCCGGTCCCAGTGATGATCTCGACACGCTGCAGCGTGTCAGAAAAATCCTTGAGGATAGGCGTATGCCTATCCCTATCGCTATCCTTACGGCTATCCTTAGACATGGCGAGACCTCGTGATGATTCAGTCCACGAGATCTTCCTAACCGACCAGATTAGCCCTCAGCGCGTGGTCCCTGGATGACGCTCACCGTTGTTCGAGCAATACCCGCGAGGGCTCTAGGCTTCGTCTGGATGGGACGTACCTCCAACTGACCGCGAAGCCAGTCTTGGGCGCTGTGGTGACAATGAGTCTCTTTACCGACGATCAATGGCTAGCATTCATGCGACTGATAAGTAAACTCAATATGCTTGATCGTGACAAAGCATTACAATGTTGAGAGCAACTCGTTCCTATCATGGCGATCAACAAGGGCTCTCAATTCCCCGCCATCTAGCCAATTAATCCAATCATCGTCCATAATATCCTCCTCAACCAGCTGAAGTATCGATCCGCCAGGTTCATAATGTGAGTATCCGTATTTCGAAATAATACTCTTTTCGAGGAGTCGGTGGGGCATCAGCCCACATACGAAGTCCGGAGCCCACATCGCAAAAGATACGCCGCGTGCAATTCCCTGCATCACTCTGGGTATGCCTTGTCCTCTAAAGTCGCTGCGCACCCAAAGGTCTCCGTGGTATGCGATTTTGCCGGTCATCTTCTTCGCGCTCGGCGCTAAGCAGGTGCAGCGGTCTTGAGGGTGTGCATACTCAGACGGTTCGGCATAAAACGCCTTCAATGATTCGAGATGCTC
Source organism: Bradyrhizobium sp. ISRA442 (assembly GCF_038085055.1). Classification (NCBI taxonomy): domain Bacteria; kingdom Pseudomonadati; phylum Pseudomonadota; class Alphaproteobacteria; order Hyphomicrobiales; family Nitrobacteraceae; genus Bradyrhizobium; species Bradyrhizobium sp. ISRA442. The sequence continues at coordinate 213,187 of NZ_JALGCN010000006.1, read as the reverse complement.
CGCAAAGTTGCTATGCGGCAGGTCATACAGTCGAGCGGCCTGTACTGCCGCGACCCCATGATTGTTGTCAATGCCGACGATCCAAAACCCATGACCGGGTGAGATTCGCGAACGGTCCGGTCGAAAATTGGGATATGTCGGCCGTTTTGTCGGGATAGCGCGCGTGATAGAGACATATTTCTGAAAATCGAGTCCTATCGACAGCTTGATGCCTCGTTGTAGCGCGATATCGTCGTGTACTTGTAGGAAGCGCGAGACGTGTAGGGGATTTATCAAAGTGTTCATTGTGCGTTCCTTTCGTGAAAGGTGTTCTTTCGTGAAAAGCGTTAAGTCTGCGTTGCCCTGTGTGGTGAGAGCGTCGCAAACTTTCATTGCTGAAGACCGAACAGAACGATGTGCTCGTAAGAGCCTCCGATCGTGTTGCTCTGGATTGGCCTCTGCGGCTCGCCAATGGTCTTCGCGTCTTAGTCAGATAAGTCGAATGCGAGCCGAAGCCCGTTACGTATTCGATTGCCCGCCTTTCCAATTCCACTCTCTGTCGGTAAGCCCGTTCCTGCTAATTTCGTTCAGAGTTGCGCTAAGTCGTCTTAATCCTTTCCCAAGTGATTCGAGATCGCCTCCGTAAGAGAGTCGAATGCCGGCGGCGTCGCCAAAGGCTGTGCCCGAAACGATCGCGACGCCGGCGTTCGCCAGCATGACGCGGGCGACATCGTCGGCACTAAGTTCGTGGCCGTGCGCGTTGGCACGTCGCTGCAGTTCTGTAAGATCAAGGTAGAAGTATAATCCACCTTGAGCAGGAGGTTGAGGGACCGATGTCAGCGATGAAAGTATCGATAGTCCCAGTGCTCTGGCGTTGGCTACTTGGCGCTGCAGCAAGGCTTGGAAGTAAAGGTCACCGCGCTCCAAGTAATGGAGCAGCGCGTGCTGTGCGACGACGTTTACGTTAGCTGTTGTATGACCTTGTAGCGCGTTGATCGCGCTAATGACCGGTCTGGGGGCGGCGAGATAACCGATGCGCCAGCCCGTCAAGGCCAGCGACTTGGAAAACGAGTTCACAATCAAAGTACGATTGCGCACTCCTGGTGCCACCGCTAAGAGCGGATGGTGAATATGGGGCGCGTGGGCAAAAGCGCCGCAACATTCATCGAAGATGATCCAAATATCACGATCTTTTGCGAATTGGGCAATGCTCTCAAGGGTATCCCGATCGTACACTACCCCGGTCGGGTTATGCGGAGTGTTGACCACAATTGCCTTAGTCCTTGATGTAACAGCCGCTGCAAGATCTGTAAGTCTTGGTATGTAATTACTACGTCGAGTGTCAACGAAGACGGGTGTGCCGCCAGCAACGACGATCTGAGCTGGGAAAGAGGTCCAGTACGGAGTCGGGATTAGCACTTCATCGCCGTGGTTCAGAAGAGCCAGCGCCGCATTGAAGAATGCTTGTTTGCCGCCATTTGTAATCGCTACTTCGTCTGCCGACCAGGGTTGACCGGTTTCGGCTGAGATTCGCCGCGCAAGAGCGCTGCGCACATCAAAGAGTCCGATTGCTTCGGTGTATCGGTTGACCCTACTGTTGATTGCGGAGATTGCGCCATCCCGTGCTGACGGTGCAAGATCGCTCCAGATCTCTTCCGTTGTCAAATCGATGATATCATTGCTTAAATGTGCGGACGTAGCCGCGGCATTAGGCGCAACTAGCAACGAGTGGAGCGCGGTTGTCCGCTCGGCCAACCTAAGCGCTTTCCATTCAGGCACGTGGCTCATGGATGCAATGTGGCCGAATGCGCGAGTCGAGTCCATATATCGTCGCTCCGATTGCGGTTGCTAGGCGAGCAGAGAGCTAGGAAGCCGACTGCGACAATCGTTTTGCCGAGCGCGCACTTAACGAGTCACTCCAGGGCGCACAATAAACGTCAGCAAGAAAGAAGGTGTAGCGATTGGGGAAGCTATACATTCTAAGCGTTGCCATAGCTGGTGCACAACTCCATCAAAGTTCTTTGAAAGACCACGATGCGACCGATATTTCATATCAAGCTCATGCTGAAGAGTTGAGCAGCTGGCACTCAACGCCCTAACGTGTCGCACGCTCCTGTATCCCGGATCAACGGCCAGAACTGGTAGTTGACCACGTTGAATGGCTCAGTATCATCGTATGGAATGATATGGTATTTGCGTGGACGTTAGCTTGGTTGGTTGTGTGCTCGAAGCCGCCTTACTCGCGGGCAAGGCGTGTAGTTAGCGGCGCGATAACTGCCTTCTGGGGTGGAGATGCAGCTTAGGCCGGACAATCAGGGTAAGCCGACCTTATCACGTATAGCCGTGCAAAAACGTTGGAGGAAGCCAAAACGAAGGAATTGCGTCGACCAACAAGCATTCCACGGGCCCCATTTGGGATGATAATGGCGCGCGTGACTCGCTGGGTTACATCAACTCGAGCGCGGAGGCCTTCTCCCGCCGTTTGGTACTCAGGATAACTTTGTGATTCCGTGCATCGGTGCGCCTGTTGCTGGTGAAGGGAAAGTACACGATGGACCGGCTCGGTGCGGCATCGAGCCGCCGGAGCGAAGAAAACGCGGTAGGCTTCGTAGTCGACGCGAAGACCGCAAGCAGATGCCGCTCTTGAGCGCCAGAAGGATGGCGGCCCGGCGGTGCCATTTTGGAGCGAAGCCATGACCCGTCCACGCCGGAGTGTGTTATTTGTGCCCGGATCCAACGCACGGGCGCTCGAAAAAGCACGCGATTTACGTACCGATGGCCTTGTGCTCGATCTCGAAGATTCCGTTGCTTCGGATGCTAAAACCCGGGCGCGTGGGCAGATTGCCGAGGCGATTAAGGCCCGCGGATTCGGTAACCGCGAGGTATTGATCCGCATCAACGCACTAGATTCAGCTTGGTGGCACGAAGATGTCAGAATGGCCGCGCAGGTGGCACCCGATGGAATCTTGGTTCCCAAAGTCTCGAGCGTGGCCCAGCTTAGCAGCGTTGCTGAGCTGCTGGCGGCGAGCAATGGGGCGGGCTTCCTCTCGATCTGGGTCATAATCGAGACCCCGTGGGCGGTATCGCGCGTGGAAGAGCTTGCTGCCGCCGCGCGCGATCTGCAGACTGGGGTTGCGGGATTTGTGTTCGGTCCGAACGACATGTCGCGAGAGACGCGGATCAGGATGGTTCCGGGGCGTGCAACCATGATGTCGATTATCATTCATTGCATGCTAGCGGCGCGCGCACACGGACTTGAGATGCTCGACGGCCCCTACAGCGATTTTTCGAATCCCGAAGGCTTTGCCCTTGAATGCCGGCAAGCTCGCGACCTCGGGTTCGACGGAAAGACCCTGATCCATCCTAGCCAAATTGACATCTGCAACGCCATCTTCACTCCGTCGGCAGAGGAACTCGGCGAAGCCCGACGCATCATCGCAGCCTTTAATTTGCCGGAGAACGCGTCCCACGGCGCGATCGAGCTCAATGGCAAGATGGTGGAGCGGCTGCATGCTGAAATGGCTAAGCGAACGATCGCGGTTGCGGATGCGATCGCTGCCGCGACGGCCTAAACGGTAATGCCATGATAGTCCGTGTGGCCAGGGCGGCGCTGGAAGAGGCGATCCGCCGCCGATCGGATGGAAAGACCGCATACCCTGATTTCGCAGGACACCAACTCACCGGCAGGGCGGGGCTTCCACGTCTCGCGCCGGGCCGATGGTTGCATGTGCGAGTGTCTGGAGCTGGCGCCCGAGACCTCGGGGCTCGCGTTGCGCCTAAAACTTCTCAAGCGAAGCTAATCTTTTTCGGGCCTGTGGCATTCGAGATCGCAAGCCTTTGAGCGGCTTGAGGCCTGAAAGCGTACAATCTTATTCTTGCGAGTCCCTCGAATATCGGGTCCTGATCGGCGATCGCATCGGGGGGCGATGCGACCCAGGGAACGACGGGACAGTCTTCTTCGCTCTGGGCTGGACCCGATCGTCGATACGGACCATGCGCTGATGAAGCGATGAAGCGTGCCCGGCGATCGTTGCATCACTGGCAGCGCACCTTTGCAATTTGATCTCGCCCCGGAAGCGTGGCGTTCCGCGACGTCGCCTCGGCATCCACCCGACTTCAAATCGATACACCCGCGCCCGGTAGATTGGGTGGCATTGGACGAGCCGCATGGCCAATCAGGAAACGCGGTTTGAGTAGTCCTTTTTCTACTCCACTTACCGTGAGCATGTGGGAAAGACGGTGGCGTTGTCAAAGCGTAGCGGTATGTCCGCCCGGCACGAACTTAGGGTTTTCGGGCAGATCAGGAGCTTGACGTGGCATCGATCCAGCAGCCCTCGACGGTGGCGAACAGCGCGCGACCGACACCCCGCAGTGCGGTAGTCCACATCCTCTACGCACCCCTGCTGGCGCGGCTTGGCATGGCGCCGGCGCGTGGCGAACCGCTCTCGTGCCGCAGCGAGGCTTATTGGAGCAGGAGCGCGAGCCGCTCGGCGTGATCTAGGCTTGCGAGCTTGCCGGTTGCTTCAAAACCCCCACCGATTTGCTGCGTGAGATTGTACGCAGAAGCATGCCCTGGCGCTGGCTCGGCGAGGGCTTGATTACAAGTTGCACTAGCCTGGATCGACGATCTACTCGTACGCGCCAGAAAAGGAGTGCATTGCCAATGGCGAGGCGCACCGGCCTTACAGGTTCGGAGTCAAGGTCTCCGTCGCCAGCACGTTTATCGCACGTCATTGGTAACCATGTGACGGGCGCTGCTTGGCAATCCTGTCATAACGATTCACCTGAGATAGTGATTCAAGAGATAGACGCGCTGGTCGGCAAGGCCATGGAGCACCTTCTCGCCGGCAGAAACTGCCGGGGTCACGGGCTCGCCCGGCTCATCATTCGACTTCCCCTAGTCTCAGCCTGAAATCCGGGTACTTGCGAAAGGCGGAGAAATTCACCAGTTGTTCTCGCGCGAGCGATGCGGGCCAGCATCAGTCTCTATGCGGCGGTACGGTGTGAGCCCAGAGTTGCTCCGCGGCATCATCCAGCAGCAAGCCGATCCGCTATGCAATGGGTGGTGTGCCGGCTACTCTGTACAACCAGCCAAAATTGGGAGGCCAATGACCTGTGACGGCGAAATCGCCACTGCGGAGTAGCGAGATCGACGCATAACGTGAACTGGGTCGGCCTCACTGTGCAGCAGTGATGGTGTCGTTCCTTATGCCTTGCGTTCGTGAGCATCCAAGATACTTGGCGTGCCGTAGAAGTTTGCGCAAGAACGTGAGCATCTCGGCCTCAGACCACGTCGATGTCTATCTGCCTTGGGCCGGCTATCGCCGTTAATCCGGCAGCCGCCGCAAGCCCGCGATTCAGCCGTCCTGGTGGACTTCCACGAGAGCGAGGTCTCAATGCACAAAGATGACCGGACGCGGTCGGTCGACCGGGTGAATTGCACCTTCACTCCATCAGCTCTCTCAGGGCGTCGCCGGACCGAACACCAGCCAATGCTTAGGAGCGTTGGCCGGAAGCTCGCGTCCGCGCTCTACGCCCTATCTAATTTTGTAGCTGCCCAAACGATATCACCAATGATCTACGTTGTCCGAGCCGCGCTTGGGTTAGGGCGGCCGCTGCTGCCCTGTTTCGACTGCAGAGGTTCACTCGTCGCGGGTCTTCAGCTGGCCAGTTTGCCGTCTAATGTACGGAGCAGATTGATCGGATTGTGTCGCTACAACTTACCAGGAGATTGCAGTGTCGCTCGTTGCTCATGAAATGTCGCAGTCAGCATACGGTCGGAAAAGTCTCTATAGTATTGGAGAAATTCCGCCGCTCGGCTACGTTCCGGAGCAGATGTATGCGTGGACCATACGCCGCGAGCGACATGGGCCACCGGAGACGTCGATGCTGGTGGAGGTGGTGCCAACCTGGCCGATTGCAGAGGACGAGGTGCTGGTATTCGTATTAGCAGCTGGTATCAACTACAACGGAATTTGGGCGGCGCTCGGTACCCCCGTTTCGCCGTTCGACATGCACAATGTCTCTTACCACGTTGCCGGCTCAGACGCGGCCGGCGTAGTGTGGGCGGTCGGGGCTAAGGTGCGGGGTTGGAGGGTCGGCGACGAAGTTATCGTACACTGCAACCAGGATGATGGCGATGACGAGGAGTGCAATGGCGGCGAGCCGCTACTCTCTCCCTCCCAACGGATTTGGGGATACGAGACCCCTGACGGCTCCTTCGCCCAATTCAGTCGTGTTCAGTCTCGACAGCTGATGACAAAACCGAAACACCTGAAGTGGGAGGAGGCGGCCTGCTACACACTGACCCTAGCAACAGCCTATCGCATGTTGTTCGGTCACGCTCCGCACATTGTCAAACCGGGCGATAACGTGCTGGTGTGGGGGGCGTCCGGCGGACTCGGAGTGTTCGGGATTCAGCTTACCGCGACCGCCGGGGCCAACGCAATTGCCATTGTCTCGGACGCTGCCAAAGCGGAATACGTGAAGGCGCTCGGTGCTAAAGGCGTCATTAATCGCAACGACTTCGACTGTTGGGGCTCTATGCCCACTGTAAATTCGCTTCAATATAACAGTTGGATCAAAGAGGCGCGGCGATTCGGCAAAGCGATTTGGGCGATCACCGGAAAGCGCGATGTGGACATCGTCTTCGAACATCCGGGTCAGCAGACGTTCCCTGTTTCGACACTTATCGTTAAACGCGGCGGCATGGTGGTGTTCTGCGGAGGCACTACGGGGTTCAACATTACCTTCGATGGCCGCTACGTCTGGATGCGTCAGAAACGAATCCAAGGCTCACATTTTGCGAATCTTAAGCAAGCCAGCGCGGCGAACCGGCTCGTACTTGATCATCGCATCTCTCCTTGCATGAGTGAAGTGTTTTCATGGAACGAAATCCCACTAGCGCACACTAAGATGTGGAAGAACAATCACAAGGCTGGAAATACAGCCGTCCTGGTCAATGCAGTGCGTGTCGGCTGCCGAAATTTCGATGACGTCGCATCGGTGACGAAAACCTGACTAATTGATTTTTCCCTGGATTTGCGAGCGGAGTACGATTCGACACCTGAGCTGTTGCGGTGCAAGCTGCTGCTTATGCGAATAGCCACTTCCGGAGAATACTAGTCATAAGAACGATGCGTTTTCGATAGAAATTGAGAGCGAATGAACGCGTGGAAGAGTAAGTGCGGCTGTATCCATGATTCGATGTGGCCGATCGGACTTATCTCGGTTCACTAGGTTATCGTTTTCGAAATCATATCAGGGGCGTCGGCGAGTTTGTAGAACAACGTGTGGATGACGTGACAGCGATTGATTTAGTCGATCCGAGCCATGATGCGCTCCTTGAGTTCGTATTTGAGGCCAGCCGGATATGGCGCAGGACTGAACGGCGAACTTGGAGAAGAGCCCATCGATGAGACTGAGCCGCGAGCCGTGCTTTGGGGTGAAGGTGAGTTCGAAGCGTCCTACCGGGCGAGTTGGCGAGCCAGACTCTGAGTTCTCTCAAATGTGCGCGGAATGACTGTCGAGGCTCAACTTGATGTAATGTTCGGCGGATAGCCGGTATCGCCAAGCCTGAAGAGCTCTATGAACTCTCGACTGCCGTGGTGATCTTTGACAAGAGCGTGGACCGTGCCCATCAGTAAATCAATCCGAGCCAAAACGCTGAGCGTCCATGGCGTTGGTATTCACGACAGCGCGCAAAGGTAGCGTGGACCTGGCTTGGGCTCAAGTCCGTCCCGACGTTGCGAGCCTGGATTCCCGGCGTCTCGTCGTAGGAGACGATCGTCACCGGTCTTTTGCCCGCTTTCTTATGGCCGAGGCTTTTCTTTAGAAAACTTGGACTTCACGATAGACGCACCAAGACCTCCGTCATCTTCTGTTCGAACTCGGCGTCGCGAACTCGAGGTAGTGGCTGACTTTGTGCAACTTGATTTCCTTTTGGCCGAGGATCTTGCAAACCGTTCTGTGGGCCAAATTTGCGTAACACCACATGCGCTGCCGCGGGCTCCTGTTCGCGCGCGCATGGCGGCCCAGAGCTGCGCACTTCACTCATGCGGATAGCCATAGTCTTTTGCCTTATCACACGCCAGCACGCCAACCAGGTTTGGCCTCAGGCAGATCGTTGGGTGCCTGCATGATTCGAATTCTCTGCTGAATCGTTGCCCCTTGATCTTTCAAGGTCTTCCTTAAGCCGAGGCCGCTTAGCGAAAGTCTGGAAGGAAGGAGGTTACCTGCTCGGGAAGCGCGGCGAAGATCGTGTTGGTTCGAATGCTTGTCATTTGCCCTAAAGAAACTCACCACTCGGGGCACTCATGCAGCTTGGCTTTGCTGAGCGCCATCAACGAGGTATTAAGGCTCGGTAAGGTATTCATTAAGCTGCCTAACCAGGGCTAACGATCTCGTTGAAATGGACCCCGATTTTTGTGACCACGTGCTTAGTTGGAAGGGACTGCTCCGTTTGATAGACGGAGCGCATGATGACGACGAAGACAAGACGCAAGATCGACGCGCACTGAAGGCAAAGATCGCGCTGGAAGCCGTGCGGGAGCAGGCGACGGTGGCCGATTTGGCTCAGCGCTATGAGGTTCACCCGAACCAGATCTATGCCTGGAAGAAGCAACTGCTGGAACAGGCGGCGCGGGCCTTTGACGCGGGTGTCGGGCGGGAGAGTGAGGAGGCTCGCGAACGCGAGATCGAGAAGCTGCACGCCAAGATTGGACAACTGACAGTCGAGCGCGATTTTTTAGCGCGGAGGTCCGGAAGATGAGCACACCGGACCGTCAAGGAATGCTCGATCGCGCCGACATGGCGCTGTCGATCCGCCGGCAATGCATGTTGCTTGGCATCGCGCGCTCTGGGGTCTACCGGCCGCCACGGCCGGCCAACGACAACGACCTTGCCCTGATGCGGCGCCTCGGCGAGCTGTTCACCGCCTGGCCGTTCCTGGGCTCGCGGCGAATGACCGCGATGCTGAAGGCAGAGGCGCTTCAGGCCAATCGCAAGCGCGTGCAACAGTTGATGCGCAAGATGGGCATCGCGGCGTTAGGACCAAGGCCGAACACGACGAGGCCGGCGCCGGGCCACAAGATCTATCCCTATCTGTTGCGCAACATGACGATCGACCGGCCGAACCAGGTGTGGGCGGCCGACATCACGTATCTGCCCATCGGCCGCGGCTTTCTTTATCTCGTGGCCATCATCGACTGGGCGAGCCGTGCGGTTCTGGCGTAGCGGTTGTCGAACATGATGGACGTCTCGTTCTGCGTGACGGCTCTGGACGAGGCGCTGGCGAAGTATGGCACGCCGGAGATCTTCAACACCGACCAGGGCAGCCAGCGGCCTTCACCGGCGCGTTGGCGGCGCAGGGATCAAGATCTCCATGGATGGCCGCGGTCGTTGGATGGACAACGTCTTCATCGAGCGGCTGTGGCGGTCGCTCAAGCATGAGGACATCTATCTCAAGGGCTATGCCGACGGCCGCGAGGCCAAGGCAGGGGTCGCGAGCTGGATCGCCTTCTACAACGATCGTCGCCTTCATCAGGCGCACGGCTATCGCACGCCGATGGCGGTCAGGCGCGAACGGATGCAGGCCGCGAAGGCTGTGGACATGGTGGACAACGCTGACGCGTTGACCATATGCCCACAGCAACTGCAGCAGACAGGGTCCCTGGCAGCGTGATAGAAAGGGATCAGGAGCGGTCAGTTTCCAACTAACAAACCGGTTCAAGCGGTCCCGCTTCGCGGGTCCATTTCAGTGGTATGGTGCTTCCAATTGGCCGTGCCGCAAATTTGGATCAGCTTCAAATTGATAAGATCGCAGCAATATCCGTTGTTGCCTCAGATATTGCAAAGTCGGTCTTGTCGTTCGAACAAATCGCTCTGCGCGCCAACCAGTTGGGGATTCCGCTGATTGTGAACGGGGCCGGAGCAGCTCCAAGGTTTCCCAACGTTTGGCTTCAATATGGAGCCGATCTACTGATTCATTCAGGCGGCAAGTATATCAGCGGACCGCAATCCACCGGCTTCTTACTGAAAGATTATGCCGAGCTGCGTACCTGAATGGGCCTCCTAGCCAATCGTTTGGTCGGTCAATGAAGGTTGGTAAAGACGAGATCATTGGCGCTTACGCCGCGTTGGAGCAATGGGTAAAGGGGGAGCTGCTCGCGCAATGGAAAGATGGCGCGACTGTATTGCGATAATGAAGCGCGAATTTGTGAGCGTACCTGGCCTCTCTGTCGAAGAGATAGAGTCAGACTCTGCATTCTGCAATCCACGAATAGCGGTTTCTTGGCGGGCTAAAGTATTCCCAGTAAGCGCCGAGGTGATCGCCAAGAAGCTGGCTGGCGGGCGTCCGCGCATAGTGTTGCACGACTATTGGCAGGGACTGCAACGGATCGTAGTCGATCCGACCAATCTGACCAAAGTCGAAGCCGAGATCGTTGGCCGTTCAATCGTTCATGCCATTTCAGAGCCTTTTGTTCCGCCAGCCGCACCACCGCACGAGGACTTTGAGGACGTAGCAGGAGCATGGCAGGTCTTTATCGACTTTCTACATGGTAGCGCTGTTCACGCGTTCGTTCTGCTACAGGAGGGTCAAGACACTACGGGCAAGCACATCGGCACCGATGTCTCGAGTAACTGCCGAGGCCAGATAGTTGGACCGAAATTGAAGCTGGTTTCACAATTGCCGGGCGATCCCTTGGCCTTAGACTACGAGTTCGAAGGGACGCTTCGCGACGGCATTTTGACAGGGGTTGTTTACTTGGGTGCGTCTGCAGCCAAGTACAGCGGCCTCACCTTTAGGCGGCAATTCGGACGAGCGAGTTGGCGCGCCACGCGTACCCGAGCAAATCACACCGATGGCGTAAAATGTGCAAGTCGTCGCTAAGCGGTCCTCTAAAAGTAGTCCGAGAAAACTGGAGATAATGAGGAAGTATCATCTTCGACGACAATTCAGCCAAATCCATGCTCGCATACTGTTGATACGCGTGGCCAAGCTGATTGAAGCGTATTTGGCCGGCTCGAAATGCAAGTGCAGGCCGGCCGCTTAATATGTGTGTAGTGCAGACCACGGTTACATCGAGACCTACCGGGAAGGCGCATGGCCGAGGCACTACAATTGGCGCGACCGGCGGTCACAGTCGTCTTGCCCCGTAGTTCGTGTCATTCACCATCGCTGGAATAAATCTGATCGGGCGAAATGGGAGGCGAACAGAGCCTATTGCGCGTGATTTGTAGTAGTTGCGGCACTCGGCGATATGCGACCCGAACCGAGAAGATCGCCCCCCATTAGGGAGAATGATAGGCTGATCGTTGTGGCACTGGGCGGTGCGGGAATTGTCAGCTACGGCACACTTTATTATTGCGTGGCGGCTATTGCAAAAGAAGCTTCCCGTGACCTCGCAGTCACCGAGGGGTGGATACTCGGTTGTTTCTCCTTTGCTTTGCTCGCCAGTGCGCTGATGTCGCTGGTTGCCGGTCGCCTCATGGACCGATACGGCGCAGGCAAGACAATGAAAGTCGCCTCATTCGTTGGAGCTGCTAGCCTGGGAATTGTAGCAACTTCTTGGAACGCGGTCGTTTTTGCAATCGCCCTGTTCGGTATGCAACTTGCGTCGGCATTTCTCTTTTATGAGGCTGCGTTCGTGTTTTTGGTACAGCGAGATGCGGTTGATGCGAAACGGCAAATGGCTGATTTGACATTGATTGTCGGTTTCTCGTCAGCGCTGTGTTGGCCGTTGACCTCGTTGTTGCTCACGTCGATATGCTGGAGGCAAGTCTGTTGGATCTATGGAAGCTGCAATGTTCTCCTCGCCATGCCCTTGATCCAATTGGCTGGGAAGTCCTCCCCAAGGCTTGGAGATCAGAGCACGGCCTGTGGCTCGCAAGACCAGTCCTCTTCCAAGCTGATGGACCTCGTCCTCATGACGGTAGGCTTCTCGCTGACGACATTTGCTTTTTTAGCATTACTCAGCCGGATGATTCCCATCCTTTCGTCGATCGGCTTAGACCTGCAGGAGAGAGCCTTGGTTTCCATGCTCTTCGGCCCATCACAGCTCGCAGTACGGCTGTTTGCAGGATCGTTTAGCGAGAGGATATCCCCTATTAAACTCACCATTCACTCACTCATCGCAATTGTAATCTTCATTGCCTTCGTTGGGTGTAGCTCTGGTCTAAACAGCATCTGTCGTGGAGAGATTGCCGCTCTCAGTCTTTGGACCGGATGGGTATGGAACACGGGTCGGGTTGATCACCACTTTCCGATTGTCGACGGCTTCGTTTGCGCCATTCTTCTTCAATTTCATCCAAAACAACTGTGGCCTCGGGCTTGCCTTGGCTTCTCTAGCCGTCTGCGCAATAGCAAGCACGCTTTCATTCGCACTCGTGAGTGCCCGATCAAAGCGGGAACCAGGCCGATGAAGAAGTTGGCTGATCGGCCTGACGGCGAGCCCGACGTGAACCGGATCGTCAATAAGTGTCCGCCACCTTAGATGAACGATCGCAAGTATATGAGTTTGGGCTTATCACGCCGAGCTCGACGTTAGCGCGCATTCTGGAGAGCTGTGGTGTGCGCGAGGGGGCGATCAACTGGGCGGTCCAACTGCAGCGCCGAATGCGAGATGTATCTCGGCTTTGCCGGGCCAAGCTCTAATGACAGATGCCGCCCTGCTGAAGAGCTGCACGTTGGGAGTTTCTGGTACGCTAGGCTGGGTCATCGCGATAGCGACCGCCATTCGCCGGGTCGTTCTGCAGCATTTTGCGTCTCGCCTGCGGCGTGTCAGCGAGCGCCCGCTGGCGGTCCTCCCGAACCGATCGAACAGCAGGCGACTATGGGAGAAGGCGTCAAGTTAGCTGATGTCAGCTCGAGCCCGCCTTGTCCCAATCGGATGAAGGGGGGAACCGCCGCCTTTGACCATTAAGCTGCCCTACCAGAACCGGTAGTTTGCGGACATTCCGGACGTAGCCCAATTTAAGTTGCAGTTGCGGTTGCCAACCGCCTCAAAGGCAGGGATTTCGGTCGCTCTCGGCAGAAAGAGTAACATCGAGGTTCGATGATCGCATACCTATCCGACCGCGCAAATGCTGTTACTGCCGTGGGGCTCCTCTGTTCTGGTGCAGCGACGGGGCTCGTGGTGAAAGGACACTATGAGGCGGGAGTAGCGCTCGGACTTTGGGCGGTCATCGCTGATGATGTGGATGGCGAAATTGCCCGGCGCACCAAGAATCGAACCATGGCAACCAAGTCCATTGGTAAAGCTCTCGATGCGTTCTCTGACCTCATGTTTGGATCAGTCATCCCTGCAATTGTCATCGCATCTTTTATCGAGTCTCCAGCATCTGCGATGTTCACAGCGTTCCTGATATTGATCGGGGCTCTTCGCCTGGCATATTTTGACTATTTCGGATTGGACGATCGCGGTTATTCGACCGGTCTACCTCTCTCTTACGCTCTGCCAGTGCTCGCGGCGATCTTGATAATTGACCACACTATTGCGCCGCTTGAGTTAGGTGTCATCCTTCCTGCCGTCTTTGTACCGCTATCATTGCTCCACATCGCGCCGTTCAAGATCAAAGCCTCTGGCAGTCTTGTGCATGTGATAACCATCGGCGTGGCGGCCACTGCGTCTGCCGGATTATTGATGACGAGTAGAGCGGGTCAATAAGCGGGCTTGCAATGTCGTAAGGACGAGAAATGTCGAGCTCAATCAACCGCGTGGTATTTGCCGGCACCAGGGGACTTGCGACCCGCTGTCTTCTGTTCGTTATCGAGACCTGCGGCAAAGACCACATCGCCGGCATTCTCGGCGCTTCTCGGTACGAGAAAACTTGGTGGAGGCACGAAACCAGTGAGGAGCTTTGGGAAGTTGCAGACCGCTTCGGAGTACCCTTTTTCGAATCGATAGATGATGTTCCTCCTCTCGGAACGTTTCTCGTAAGCGTCATGTGGAACAAGATTTTCCCGCCCCATATCCTCGCACGGTTCGATGGAGGGGGTATCAATCTTCATCCGGGCCCACTCCCTGAATATCGCGGCAGTTTTGCGCGGACGCATGCCATACTCAATGGCGAGAAGAGCTTTGGGGTAACTGTCCACTATCTCTCAGAGCGGGTCGATAGGGGCGATATTATCGGCGAATTACGGTTCCCCGTGCTGCCTTCTGAGACCGCCCTCTCTTTAGACACCAGAGCGCAACTTTATGGCTACGCTCTCTTCTGCCAAGTGTGGCTGCGTTTATTGGACGGATCGGCGACGTGTCGCTCACAAGACGAGTTGATCGCTCAAGAAAAGCGCAAGGCTTGCTTCTATCCCATGCGCATGATGACCGCACTTTTGGATTCGTCAGACGTTCCACGCAGCGCCGAAGAACTCGATCGGCTCTACCGCGCTCTATACCTTCCACCACGCATTGAGCCTCCAAAGTGGCTTGTCGAACGAATCATGACCAATGAGGTTCGGACACTCGCTCGGGACGTTCACCTCCAGGGTAAGGGGTGACTTGGCTCGCACCGCGGAAGCTAGCCCGGAATACGAGATCGCGCTTCGCGAGGCCGTCCGCGAAGCCAAAGTGTTGCCTGCAAACCTCCGCTCATTGACTGAACGTGGTCTTAGCTCTGGAGGTTGTTTTTGTAGCATCCAGCCTATCGAGAGGCGCCCACGCCCCGACCGCGTGTGAGCCGGCTGAGCACGCAGGAGATTAGCTGTGTGTGGGATTTGCGGATTCATCGGACGGATTACTGATAAGTCAGTGACCGAACGGAACCTTGCGCGTTGCGCTCAGACTCTGGCCCATCGGGGGCCCGACGCGAGTGGTAGTTGCGTGACCTCTTCCTTTGCCTTTGCGCATCGAAGGCTCGCGATCATCGATCCGGATCCTAGGTCAAACCAACCGTTTCTCGATGAGGAATTCGGCTTGGCCCTCACGTATAACGGGGAGATCTACAATTACCGTGACTTAAGGCGGGACCTGCTCCGGCGCGGATACCGATTTCGCACTGAGTCGGATACGGAAGTACTTTGCAAGGCATTTGCTTGTTGGGGGATTGATAGCGTCAAACGTCTGCGGGGAATGTTTGCTTTCGCAATCTACGATCAAAAGACCGCGACAGCGTTCCTTGTCAGAGATCGGCTCGGAGTCAAGCCGCTATATTACGCTTGCGTGGATAATGGGTTTGTCTTTGCCTCACAGCCGTCAGCCATCCTGCAGTGGCCTAGGGTCCGCTCGAAGCTCGATCCGGTCGGGTTATCAAGCTTTCTCTCCTACCGCGCGGTCTTCGGCGAGAGGACGTTTTTTGCAGATGTTCGAAAGCTGCAGCCTGGAACCTGGCTGAAGATCACGGCTCAATCGCACGAGCAGACGCGTTGGTGGGATCCTGCCTGCCTCGATGAGAGTCGTGATTGCAGTTCTCTTGAAACCTTGATTAGCAGCGCCGTGGAGGAACATTTGCTGCCCCACACTCCAGTCGCGGCGCTGCTTTCCGGAGGGCTCGACTCCAGTATCTTGGCTTTTGAGCTTTCAAGGCACTCGTCGCAAAGGCCGACATGCTTCACTGGAATTGTAAGCAACGATGTGTACGATGAAAGCCCTTATGCTGTCGAGGTCGCGAAATCTCTTAAGCTCGCCCACGTCTTGGTCCGGCTGCCCGGGGCAACGAGCCTGGATGTCGTTACGCGCCTTACCGCGTTACGTGGTCATCCAGTCGGCATGCACAACGAAGCTGCAATGTATTTACTTGCGCGGGCGGTCAGCCACTCTCACAAGGTCCTCCTTACCGGCGAAGGCGCCGACGAGATATTCCTCGGGTATAGCCGGATCTTCAGATCGCCCTTCGACCTTCGTCGACAGGGATTGCTCGCTGCTTTGCCAGATATCATTGGCCGCCCGGCGCGACGTCATCTCGGCCTTCCAAAGTTCAAAGCGAGCGAATTTGAGATCTTCCTTGCGCGCTACACTTACTTTCCCCAAGTCGAGAAGCTAGGGCTGGCGACACCGGCATGGAGAAAGGAGATCGGTCACGATGCGGGGCTGATCGATTGGATGAACAATGCCTACCATTCAGGTAGCGCCACCCCGGTCGAGCGCATAAGGCAATTCTTTGTACGGCATCATCTTCCGGCCCTGCTTGAAATGGTCGACAACACCACAATGGCGGCGGGCGTGGAGTCTCGCGTTCCCTTCACAGACCACCGAATCGTTGCGCTGGCTCTGCGCATGTCGTTCTCAGAACATCTGCGTTGGAAACATGCCTTCGCCCCGTTTCGGGCGGCCTTCACGCCGATTGAGAAATTTAGCGAAACGCTTGACGTCTCCAAGGTCGCTCTGCGCAGTCTTTACCGAGATCGTCTACCCACAAGTGTGATCACGAGAAAAAAACTCGGGTTTCCGCTGCCTCTCGGCAAGTGGGCGACCGACCAGAGCTCGAAGCCGTTTCGGGACTTAATCTTCAAAGACTCTCCGGCGATCGCTGATTATCTCGATGTTGACGCTCTCCGGGGATGGTATGCGCGTCGCTCTCAAGCCGCAAGCGATGCATTCGGAAAGCAGCTCTGGCTGATCTGCAATCTGGAGGTCTTCCTTCGTCAACTTTCTTCATAGCTGCTGGTAGGACCTGATGCGGGGGAGCCAAGGCAATCCGGAATGCCGCACGCTTAGTGGGAAGACGAGCCGATCGGTGTGGAACGGGAGAATGCCAGGCGCCAGAAATGTACGGATGCGCGATCGCGCTATCCAATGCCCATAACGCGTTCTGAGGGGGCAGGAAGTTTGCTGAACAACGCGAATGGGATTAGGACGCGAGTAGGACGTTGACGCTGAGAGCGGCTTGTCGTGTTCGCGCGCCTGGCCAAAAGCGCGGTGACGGACGCGCGGTAAGAATGCAGGACAGACCTCATGATGGCCGGTTTGCTGCCGTCGAACTCGGTGTATACCGGCGCTGCCGACCGCAAGGCCGCTCGATGGCATCGAGACTAATCGTGTCTATAGGTTGGGCTCTTGGCGGCTATCAAATGCATCAGCGTTCGGGACCAGAAACGATCGGCGGGGCAGGCCGAGGTTCATGGCTAGCATAAATCCTGGGCAGCGGAAGCGCGACATTCGCCATTTTTGGAAGGCCCGCGAGAATGACCGCCTTTTCCCGGCTGGGACCGAACTCGGTCATTTTGGCAAAGCCCGCGTGATCAACACGCGTGGCAGCATCTTCCTCGGCGGGATCTTTGAGAGGATCATTGAAAAATACGTAATCGGCGTCGGTTCCGGTCACCACCACCCAATGAGTGATCGTCTTAGCTTCGAACTCAATGCTGATCATCACGATGGGATACCAGCCCACCGCCATCCAGTTCGAGAGGTCATCCAGGCTGTAGGTGCCAAGATGGACGGGGATGTCGCGCTGGTATGCTTCGGCGAGATCTCGCTCCTGGAGAATCTGCATGACCTCCATCTCGCCGCCTTGTGAAGCGCGAGATTGAAGAAAAAGCCCATCATGGCTCACGGCAACAAGCGCTGCGAAGCCGCGCCGTTTGAGGGCCAAAGCCAGACCAACCGGTCCGCAGCCGCCGTGAATGGTCGTTGCCTCTCGCCAGATCTCGAGTTCAGCTGTTTCATTCGGCTGATATCGCTCGTCGAGAGCGGACATGACCATCATCAGGGAAGATGGTCCACAGGTGAACTTCCTCTTTTGCCGATACAGAGGAACGTTCCTGACCATTTGATTTGTTGAGCTTTCGAGGTCGGGACGCGACATGACGTCATCTCAGATGGACGTGAAAGAAGCTGAGCGAGGTCCCGTCTGGCGCAGCGCCTCGCTGATTGTCATGAGAGCAATCGCTGTCGCCGCGATGACGAGACCCGGCGCGAGGGCAATCCACCATGCGGTCATCAAATAGTCTCTGCCGAATCCCACCATATTGCCCAAGCTCGACATCGGCGGTTGTATCCCCAGTCCCAGAAAGCTCAGGGTGCTTTCCAGGAGAACCGTCTCGGTGAGCCCAAGGGTCATGCCGACGACGATGGCCGGTGCACAGGCTGGGAGAATATGCCTTGCGTAGATATGGACCCGCGAAGCGTTGTAGGTCCGCGCCGCCGTTACATGGAGCCGATTGCGGGCTGTCAAAGCAAGGCCCCTCGCTATGCGGGCGTGGCGCTCCCAACCGTGCAAGCCCACAAGACACACAAAGAGTGCCAGCGAATTGCCGAATATCGTTATGACAAGAAGTGCGGTCATCATGAACGGCACGGCAGCCTGCATATCGACAAGTGCCATGACCCCCTCATCGATCAGCCCGCCTAGCTCGGCAGCGAGGAAACCCAGCGAAACGCCCAGCAGAGTACTGATGAAGGTCCCGCTCACCGCAACGAGCATGCTGATCTGGATCGAATATATCAAGCGAGCCAGCACGTCCCGCCCGAGCTCGTCGGTGCCCAACAAATGTTCCAGCGTGCCGCCGAAGAACAGTGGTGGCGAAAGCCGTGCATCCAAGGAGATCTGTGCCGGATGATAGGGGGAGATCACCTGGGCGAGTGCGGCAATCAACAGACATCCGACAATCCATATCGCGGCAACGTAGAGTCCAATTTGGGATGGCTTACGCACCTCGCGGCGGTCTTTCGAAGAACGAAAGATATTCCGGGTCCATTCATGCGCCCAGGCGGTGCTCATCTAAGTCTCCGAGGATTTCGAGCGCGGATCGAGCCAGGCGTAACCGAGATCGACGGCCAGGTTGGTGATGATCATCGCAGTGCCAGAAAGCAGGACAATGGCCTGCACCACTGGAACATCCCTGTTTCCGACGGATGTGACGAAGAGATTTCCAATACCCGGCCATGAGAAGACCGTCTCGACCACAGTCGAGCCGGTTACCGCTCCGCCGATGAGCAGGCCAAGTATGGTCAGGATCGGCACCGCCGCATTGGGCAGTACGTGGTGGATCAATATCCGCCAGAACGGAATGCCGCGCACAAACGCAGCCAGCACATACCGGCTGTCCAGCGATTCCCGAACGGCCACGCGGGTGTAGCGGGCAAGCATGGCGGAGCTTGCGGCCGCCATGGTTATTGCCGGCAAAACCAGGCTCCGCCAGCTCTCAGCACCACCAGTTGGCAGCCAGTTGAGCTGGATTGAGAACACCAGCATCAGGACGATCGCCAGGAAGAAGCTGGGAACGCACAGTCCCACGACGGTTCCGATCGTGCACGCACGGCCTATGAAGCTCGACGGAAACACCGCGGCAGCTATTCCTCCCGCAACGCCCGTGATCGCCGCCAAGGTAAGAGCAGAGCAGGTGAGGATCAGCGTCAGTGGAAGGTGGCTGAGGACGACACCCAGTGCATCCTGTCGATAGATGTAAGAGACGCCTAAGCTTCCTCGGACGATGTTATGAAGATAGGCTAGGTACTGTGCTAGGATCGGGCGGTCGAGCCCCAATTCGCCGGAGTATGCGGCCCGCATGTCCGCCGTCGCGTCCGGCCCGAGTAAGACGGTGACCGGATCGCCCGCGCAGCGCATAAGAACGAATACGCTTGTTACCATCAAAACGAGCGTGACCAATGCGCGAGCAATTTTGCTCGCAAAAATCTTCTGCGTGTTGCGCCTCATGCGGCTATCACCCCTCCGCCGGCAAGTCGCGACGCCCTGCTGGCTGCGAACAAGGCTTTGAAGGTGATGCCGTTTCAAGGCCGAGCCCAGAATTGGGTACCGCCTCGAGTAGGGACTTCATGTAATCCGTCTTTGGGTCGAGCAGCACCTTATCGCGTGAACCGCTCTCAACGATGCTTCCGCGCTTCAGGACAGTGATCTCTGAGCAGAGATAGGCCACGGATCTGATATCATGACTGATGAACAAGAGGGACAGGCCCCGGCTCTCACGCAGATCCGACAGAAGGTTCAGGATCTGAGCTTGAACGGTCATGTCGAGCGCCGAGACGGGCTCGTCACAAATCAGAACCTCGGGATCGACAATAAGCGCCCGCGCTATATTGACCCGCTGGGCCTGTCCGCCGCTTATCTGATGCGGCAATTTGCCAAGGATCTCGCCCGATAGGCCGACGGCCGAAATTGCTGCAGCGAGCCGAGCCTGACAATCGGAAGACTTCATTTTGAAGTTCACGAGCAGAGGCGCGATGATTTGTTTGCCGATCGGGGTAATTGGGTCCAGTGCGTCGAGAGGGCTCTGAAAGACAGGTTGGACACGGAGGCGGAACGCAGCCAATCGATCCGGCCTCAGCTGCTCGCCGTCAAAAAAGATCTGACCCGATTGTGGCGCTGTCAGCCCAAGCAGAAGCTTGGCGATGGTGCTTTTGCCGCTGCCGGACTCTCCGATCAGCCCATGGGCCTTGCCGCGACGGACGATCATGTTGATCTTATGCAGCCTCGAGCCGCCAAGGACCTCCGCAGCGGAGCGCCGAGCAGCCGGGTAGCAAAAGTCGACATTGCGCAGCTCGAGAATGGGTTCGGAGGGGGCGCGCGCTGTATGAACGTGAGGAGGCTCGATCGGTAATGCCATTCATGCCTCCAAGTTGTGGCATGCCACCACTTGTTGTGAAATGCCCTGCAAGGTGGGCCTTGTGTGCCGGCAAATGTCCAACCCTCCGGAGCACCGAGATGCGAAATTGCAGCCGGCCTGGCGCTGAGTAGGTTCAGGGAGGCTGCCTGCAGGGCTGTGCAGACGCCGGGGATGCCCCGAGAGTGGGGGGACAGCGGAGAATAGCGCCCGCGTATAGGGGTGCAGGGGAGTTCGTGCGACGAGATCGGCGCGCCCGATTTCGACCAACTGGCCGGCGTAGAGAACGCCGATACGATCCGACCGCTGCAGGGCAATGCCTAGGTCAT
The DNA here is from genome assembly GCF_038085055.1 of Bradyrhizobium sp. ISRA442. NCBI lineage: Bacteria > Pseudomonadati > Pseudomonadota > Alphaproteobacteria > Hyphomicrobiales > Nitrobacteraceae > Bradyrhizobium > Bradyrhizobium sp. ISRA442. The sequence goes on along the minus strand of NZ_JALGCN010000006.1, from coordinate 192,379 downwards.
GGGTCACAAAGAGGATTGCCATGTCTGAGCGCAGCCTCTCGAGCAAGTCAAGAATCTGCTTTTGCGTGGTGACGTCGAGAGCCGAGGTCGGCTCGTCTGCGATCAGAAGCTTCGGCTTCATCGCGAGCGCCATTGCAATCATGACGCGCTGATTCATTCCGCCGGACATCTCGTGCGGGTATTTTCTCATCGTCTCATTGGGGTCATTGATCCCCACATCGCGGAGTAGATCTGCAGCCCTTTCGCTGGCCTCTTTCTTGCTCAAGCCGCCGATCATCTGGACAGTCTCGCGAAGCTGGAATCCAATGTTCCGAACGGGGTTAAGGTATAGGCTTGGTTGTTGGTAGATCATTGCGCGCCGGCGCCGATCGACATCAGAATGAGGTCTGCCTTCGATATGAATATCGCCGAGACATCTCAGCTCGGAACTTGCTACTCCCATGATGGTCGAACATAGGACGCTCTTTCCGCTGCCGCTTTCGCCGACAAGCGCGAAAAACTCACCCTTCCGCAGCTCGAGCTGAATGGCGTCCAGGAGGCGGGTCTCGGGTCGGTCTGCAAGAACAACCGTCAATCCAGTAATGCTCAGGAGCGGCGGCTTGCCAGCCGCCATGGCTGGGCGCCCGGCATTCCCTTGCTCAAAAGTTTGGACAAAAGGTGCTTCAAGTGCATGCGAACTGGTTTGGTCCATGATTCCACCTTCCGAGCAGACAGTAGTCTTCTGCGTCTTGCCCAAGGCGTTCTCGGCTAGACGTTGATTGCGCCTGGCCGAAAATCCATCAAACCGGTTGGCGTCGGTGCCCACTTGATGTTGGCGCGCTTTCCGAAAAACTCGCCGAGCGAATGGAGCACCGTTCCTGGGGGATCAATCTCGTCGAATATGTCGAGCATCTCTTGATAGGCGGCTCGCCTTTGGGCCGGGTCTTGCGCCGTCAGCAAAGTTGTCTCCAGCACATTGAATCGGTCGTTCCGCCAATACCCACCCCTCTGAAAATTGCTCTGAGACCCCCAGCGGGAGACGAACGATGCGGTGGGATCAGGGTAGTATGTCCCATCGGACGAGTTGTTCACAGCTCGGCCCAGACGGTCTTCGACTTGGGACCAATTCTCTTTCATCTGGATATCGACGTTCAGGCCGACAGCCCGCCACATTGCCGCGATCGCTTGAGTTTCGATAAGCTCGGCCGTGTAGTAGTTGCCGACCGTTTTGAAAGGAATTGCTGCCCCGTTATAACCGGCTTCGGCAAGAAGGCGCTTCGCCTCTTGCGGATTGTACCGTGGGATTGGCCGGTCAGGATTATAGAGAGCGCCGTAAGCAGGGTGTTGATGGGAAGGCGGCACACTGATGCGCTTGCGCCAAATACTATTGACAATGGTCTGCCTGTCGATCGCCAGATTCATGGCGCGCCTGATGCGCGGATCCCGCAGCACCTCATTGGTGGTCGAATCGTAGACCAGCGTGCGGAAGGACATCGTGTCGCCTCCAACCACGTCCAATCGGTTGTCCGCGGCGAGGATATCGAACTGATCTGGCGCTACGGTTGTGATGATATCGAAGTCGCCAGCGCGAAGGCCGGCGACGCGTGCCGCCGGCTCCCGCACCATCCGAAACTCGATCCCCTTCAGCGGCGGCCTTCCACCCCAGTACCCCTCGTGCGCATCGAGGCGTATGTAGCGGTTTTCGAGGGCCTCAACGACCCTGTAAGGTCCCGCTGCTATGGGAGCCCTGGCCCATTGATCGAATGTCGCCGCCTTCAGATAGGCCGATTTCGAGACGATGCCAGCTCCATAGGAGGTCAGGCGTTTGACAAAGACCGGATCGGGCGCCTTGGTGCTAAACTCGACAGTATGTCGACCGGTTGCCCGCACCCCGCTCATCGAGGGAAAGCTGATCTGGCCAACGCCATAACCCGGACTATCCTTTGCGAGCATACGCTCCGCGCCGAACGTAAATGCGACGTCCTCTGCCGTTAACTCTTCACCATCGTGGAATTGAACCCCTTTCCGCAGAGACACGCGATATGTGGTGCTGTCGAGAGCCTCGATGCTTTCAGCCAACATCGGCCGAATCTGCCCGTCCCGTTGATAGTCGATCGCAAAGAGCTTGTCGTAAATGCTCTCGAGCACCCGGAAGCTCACGAGCGCCGTAGCACGGGGATGGAGCGGATCGAGCTCGACGCGCAGATCCTGCATGGCGATCCGCAGTGCCGTCCGGCCAGCGTCTTGGGCAAAGACAGAGGTCGATCGAAGCAAGCTCAGCCCACCGACCAATTTGAGAACCGCGCGTCGATCACAGGTCTTCATCACACATCTCTTCTTAGTTGCACAAACCATTGAGTGCCGAGCTTCTGAACCATGCAGCTTCGCGTGCTCACGCTCGGGCCGGGCGGACTCGGACAATGGTTTTCTGAGAAGCGGTTCGATTAGTGCGAGATATAATTCACACCATGTGACACCATCATGACAGGCCTAGGTGCCTAGGTAGCTGGACAAGGGGGCTTCCACTCCCGTAGGTTGAGATTCGGGAATCGGAGCTGGAAGGTGGCCGAATGAAATTCGTAATTGTCATGCTGGATGGTCTTCGTCCTGACCAGCTACACGAAGCAGTTACGCCGAATCTCGCCGAGCTGTCCAAAATCGGCCTTCGACTTGCCCGCCATACCTCATCTTTTCCCAGTGAGACGCGGGTTTCATCGGCCGCGATGGCCACGGGCGGACATAGTTCGGCGCATGGAATCATCGGCAACCGCTTTGTGGCGAACGGTCGGTCGATCGACGGATCTTCGCTCTCGACGCTCCTGACACTCGGCAGCGAAACCGGTGGCGTCCTCACCGCCACGACGATCGGCGAAGTCTTGGCGGCTCATGGAAGCGCGATGTTGTCGATCGGATCTCAGTCACAGGGCTCTTTTGGACTTTCCAGCTGGGGGAGTTGGCAGGCGGGGGCGCCGGCGTTCTGGGTCCATGACCCGTCAATGTTCGGTGGCAACGCTGCCGTTCGCCGGATTCCGCCGTCGTTTCCGATGCTCCCTCCCGACGAGCGACCGGCGCGTGCGACCATTGAACGCGTCGTCGATCTATTCTTCTCGTTCCTGAAGAAAGAAGCACTTCCGGAGGTCAGCCTGCTCTGGCTTTCCGAGCCGGACATTACATATCACATGTTCGGACTTCAGCATCCCAGAGCGCGTGAGGTGCTCCACGAGGTCGATCGCCAGTTTGGGCGTATTTTCGCTTGGTGGAGCGAGAAAGGAGAGCGGGAAGGAGTACAGCTTATCGCTGCATCCGATCACGGACACGCCATCATTGGAGAAAAGGTCTCCGTATTGAAACACCTGCAGCGGTCGGGTTTCAAGGTCGGATACGAACTCACGCCCGACGTAGACGCCGCAATAACCGCTCAACGCGTTGTCAACATTTGGGCCCGGGACAGAGAGGGTCATCTTCTGACAGAGCTGTATCACGCCATGTGCGAGGAGCCATGGTTTGGCGTTGCTTTCTCACGTCAGGCTCCCGATGGCTCTCCACTTATCGCGAGCACCCTTGCGCTTTCGGCTGTCATGGCCGAACACGAACGAAGTGCAGACCTGTCGTTTGTTCTCGCCGATTGCGGCGCGGCTAATCGGAGCGGTTCGCCCGACGCCGTGTACTACGATGGGACCTATCCAATCGGCGTTGGTATGCACGGAGGGCTTTCGGCGCACGAGCTGTCTTCATTATGCATCCTTGCTGGCAATGCCTTTAGAAGCGGAGTTGTTGCTGCCCCAACCAGCATCGTTGATCTGGTGCCGACGATCCTCTCCAGCCTGAGGCTGCCGCTACCGTCGACGGTGCACGGCCGTATCATCGATGAAGCTTTGCAAGATCGCGAGGACTCAGGCCAGTATGATGTCAAAGATGCGAGCGTCTCAATTGCCTCTTCAGTGCGCCGGTCAACTGTCTTCCGGGAGCTTTACCGACAACGTCTTTATCTGAGGGGAGCAGCCGTAACACGGCTGGCGCAGGTTAAGAATGATAAACCTGGCGCTAATCCGCGCAATTGAAAGCCTGAATCACGGATCATTTGACCTATGTATCAAGGAAAGCGCTGGGAGTTTGTTCGGTCGAACATCGAAGAAGCCATTGCCTCGAGCCGATTTCGGCCAGGCGAAAAACTTCCGAACGACGTAGAGCTTGCTCTCGAATATGGTGTCAACCGGCACACCGTAAGATACGCCATTCGGGCACTCGAGCAGGAGGGACTGCTCCGCGTCGAGCAGGGGAGAGGCACTTTCGTTGTCGAACATCCAACACCCTATCTGCTCTCCCCTCAAACCCGGCTGACCGATAATCTCATCTCGCAAGGCCGCTTGGCGCGTCGTAAGATCCTGTCTGCCGCAACGGTAAAGGCAGACGAGCGGCTCGCCGGCTACCTCGATTTGCAGGCGCGTGACGACGTGCTGCGCATCGACACGCTGAGTTATCAGGACGAGATCCCAATCGTCATTGCGCATAGCTACTTTCCGGCGAAACGCACTCCCGGACTGCTGGACAAATTCTCGGGCGCCAACTCGATCTCGACAGCTCTCAGGCGCATTGGAATTGAAGACTACTCGCAGCAATGGGTGACGATAAGTGCGCGTCTGCCCTCTGCGCAGGAGGCGCGCCTGCTTGAAATGTCGACTTCAGCGCCGGTCTTCGTCAAAGAGAGCCTTGATTGCTCCTGCCGTATTCCGATCAAATTTGGCGAGAATGTACTTTGCGCACCGAGAATCAGCTTCAGATTCGACTTCAAAGAGATGAGTTCCGCGGAGCAGTCGCTTGCCGGAAAGCCTCGATCCGGAAAAGCGCAAGCGAGCAAATCGAAATTATCTGCCTCTTTGAAGGTCTAGGTGCCGTGCCATTCCTGCGATCAAAGCGGCTAGGAGCGAATAACTATTTCGTTACCGCCATCGCTTGTGGGGGGTTTTACGCTTCATGCCGGGACGAGCCGCTCGCGTTTTCCTGAGGCAATAGGCGGCCGCGTTGGTTGCGGCCCCCATCAAGCTTGTGGGTCTTGGCATCGTTACGCGGCCGGTGTCAGAGGCAGCCGCGCAGTTGTGAGGAGGCGCAGCGTCAAACCTTCCGTGATCGTCGTGAACCTCACCCCGAGGCGGTTGGATCAGACGTATCGGCTCTTGCGAAGATGCGCTCGGCGGTGCGCAGATCTTCCGCATCATCGATTTCGTACCACCTGAGATCATCGCATCTCACGGCAGCAAGCTGCAGGCCTTGTGTTTCCACGAGATAGGAAAGAAGCTCCTCAGTGTAGGCCTGGGTAGCTCCGACCTTGATCATATCGTCTAGGGCCGGAACGACCTCTGTCCGCAGAGTAGACGCGGACAGCCGTAACAGATTCATCGTCTTGTAAAGAGGCGGGCCATCCGCGGCGAGATTTCTCGCTGTTTGTTTCAAACGAAATTCTGAAATGAAGCCAAGATCGGACAACAGGACCGCTGATCCCTGCATCAGCTCATCGAAGGGAGCGACTGCAGCCGCGTCTGGCTCTTTACTGATGAGCAGCTGCCGCAATACATTTTCCTCGAAGAAGACGTCGCCCTCAAGAAGGAAGTGGTCCCCGGAAACGAGCGCGTCACGCGCCAGCCAGAGCGAATAGGCGCTCCCAGTACGGTCGTAAACAGGGGATTCGACGTATTTGATTGCAACACCGCCAAAGCGGCTGCCGCAGGCGTCTTGGATCGCCTCTTTGCGATAGCCGACAACAATCATCACCTGTTCCACGCCGACACGCCCAAGGTTATGTAGCGCGTTGTGCAGGATGGGAGTGCCATGGATTTGGACTAGAGGTTTCGGGTTTAGATCCGTTAGCGGCCGCAGTCGAGAGCCCACTCCAGCGGCGAGAATGAGAGCATGCTTGGGAGCATTCAGAGGCATTTCATTCGCCTTCTTCATCTCGAGTGTCGCTCCGCAAGCATCGTGAACGCCTCTGTTCAGTGTTACGTGCCGCAGACTTGTCCGACCACCCCAGATATTGAAGCGGGTATGTGTGAATTGTCATCAACGCATACACCTGCATCAGCCGCTATGTGAGCTTCCTTAAGAGGCAGGGACAGATGTTTAGCCATGTCCAGAGCTGTCCAGAATGTTAGGTCGCGCGCTTGCTGGGTGACACTGGAGCGAGACGGACGAGAGGCCAGGGGCGCATTGGGCGGGTTTTGAAGAAAGGAAACGTTAGGTGCCAACCCTGCGGACATGGACTAGCTGGGCTGCAGATATTGCTTTTCGGCCACGGCGAGTTCGTCATACCTCAGGAGCTCGAAGATCTCGCTAAGCGGTGCGATATGAGATTCAATGCTCGCAACGCTCTCTTGAGCTGCGATGCTATCGCAGATGCGCCGCATTGCAGCTGCCGCAGCTCGCATGGAGTGATTGGCCCAGACGACTGTGGAGATGCGCGCATCGCGATAGGCAGAGACTGGCGTTCGAAAGTACGTCGTCGGAACAATCACGACAGGGAGCCGGTTCCGCCACTCGGTGACGAACGAAAGCATCTCGTCCGCGGTGCTCTTTCGCGAGTGAATCAAGATTGCATCGGCTCCGGCGTCGGCATAAGCGTGAGCACGCAAGATAGCTTCGTTCAATCCGTGCCCGGCGATCAGCGCTTCGATCCTGGCCACGAGAACAAGATTTTCGGCGACTGCATCCTTTACAGCCCGCAGACGACCGGAGAATTCATCGATACCGGCGAGCGGATGCCGCTCACCAATGAGCGAGTTCAGTTTCGGGAAGCAGCTGTCCTCAAGCGAGACGCCCGCCGCGCCAGCCTGATGAAGTTTGCGTGCGAGGAGGCGAGCATTGTTGAAATTGCCGAAGCCCCCGTCACCGTCAACGAGCACAGGTAGCTCGGTTGAGTCCACTATGCGCTCCACGCTCTGGACGAGCTGGGTCCATGAAGCCTCATTGGCGTCGCGATAGCCGAGCGAGCTAGCGATCGACAAGCCAGACGCCCAGAGCCCCTTGAATCCTGAGCGCTGGGCGATTGTGGCGGACAGGCCATCATGCGCTTCCATCAGAAACGAGAGCTCATCATTCGAGCAGACCTGGGCGCGAAGCATTTCGGCAGGCGACGGCTGTGCGCATTGACGACCTGCCGTAGGCCGAACGGCTTGTGGTTGATACTGCATGCCCAAATCCTGGAAGCCGATCCTCGATTGGCGCCAACATCACTGTTCATATCTTTTTGACGTGACGCCGATCAATGACCAGCATTGGTAGTTTATTTAGACGCGCAGACTTGCATGATCGCCGTAGGATTGGCGCCGAACGCAAAGCTTTCGCTACGGGTTGATTGGGGTCGTGCCCTAAAGGCTGGAAGAAGGGCTTTGGATGCAAATGAATGGCCTGGGTTCGCGAGCCTGGTGCTACGGCCCCAGGAAGAATTCCCCACTCCTTGGCGGGGAGGAGTGCTTAGTGAAAGGTGATATCCGGCTCACATAGAGTTGGACACAAACATCGACAGCCACGATTGTCGTAATGCTGCTGTCGAGTTTGCGACATATGTCGCAAGCTCCTCGACAGGGCTGCAGTGGGATGGCGGACTCGCGCGAATGTCGCGGCAATCGCCGAAGTATTTGTCCTGCCTCGCTGATGTTTGGTGGCGCCACTGAGTGGCATGGCATTTGCTGATGCCTCTCCTGTTCTCTCGAGTCCAGGAGAAATTCATGGCGGATGAGAAAGAGGTTGTGCTGTCGGAACGGGAAAGACAGTGTTTGCGATGGGTCGAGGAAGGGAAGTCATCCTGGGCGATCGGAGTCATCCTGAAAGTGAGCGTGAACACCGTCAACTTTCATGTCAAGAATGCGATGCGAAAGCTGGAAACGACCAGCCGCACGCAGTGCGTCGTCAAGGCACGGCGTCTGCGTCTTATTGAGTAACGGCCGCGGTTCCGTTGCCGCTCATACAGATCTAGCGAAATGTAGGGGGCGACTGTGGGTTGCTCCGGCGGAATGCGAAGCGAATTACGAGCCCGCAGCTGTAGAGCCATAACATAGGCGCTGTTGCGTTGAACAGGGCGTGCTTCTATTTCGTCGCCGATCGTCACGGGGCGCCGTGGACCACTACGCGAGGTTAGATCAGGGGCGCATAACGCTCTTGAAAGCTCGACGGCAGGTCGGCTGCCTATGTTAACGTGGTGATCGGTCCGTCCTCCCTGCTGCGGACGCCGGCGGTTATATGCGTGTCCGCAAATTAAGAAGAGTTGATCGTAGCGCCTTCGCTACTGGCGTCGTGGTCATCGGAAAGGCGGTGTAGACGGCCTGGGCCGGACACGAAGACGGCAATGATAGTCCGTGAACCCATTTCCAAAAGCGTGCTGTTGGTAGACGTTGCACCATATTCCAGCGCTCTGCGCTCAACCAAGCGCGGGCGCTCACCAAGCGAAGCTAGCTCAAATGCAAAAGGTTGCGTTCTTCTGATGATGTAGCGGATTCGAGATAAGCTGGACATGTTAGTGGCGGACGCGGCGATCCGGGCATTTCTGAATCTCGGTGCGAATGAGATGGCCTTAAGCGCGCAAACGCATTCCACCTCAAACAGTCCGATGCAGATGAAACCGACTAGTTCGTTGAATTGTGCGCTATGATTGCGGAAACGCGTGCCAGATGGAATAGTGATGGTGCGTGCTTCTCTCATCTTAGGTCGTCGCACGAAGCGAAACACGACGGCTAATGTTCAGGTTTATAAAGTTGTGACGCGACCTAATTGAAGGTTGCAGTGCGCACGCTCAAGAACATCGTTTGCGAGTGCCCGTCTCCGACGGGTCGGCGGATGCAGAAGGGCAGTCAATCCTTCGTGTTCTGCAGTTCACGGCCTGGGAATTTCGAACTCGATCTCACCCGCCGCTTCGATGATGTTCTCTGGATCGCCTCCGTTCTTGAGGAGAGCGTATTTCAGAGCTTCAGCGCGGTCGATAAAAAGCCCGCCAAACGCGCCCCGTGTTTCGCGCACAACCCAGTTGCCGGCCCGATTTCTGCCGACAAAAACAATCGCTCCAATATGGGTTGTTCTATATGAGTGTGAGCTGTCATCTGACCGAAGCGTCATGGTTATTCAGGCCCTCGATTCCCATTCAAGTGACTGCGCTCCGCCGTTGCTCCGGCTCGCGATCGTAAAGCGACTGTCGATTTGTCGTGCTACTCACATCGCAGCATTCGAAACCAGCATCAGCAGCTTCAAAGTGCGGCTATTGGCCGCCAATCGGCTGTGGCCTTGGCTGGGCGGCAAATATTCCTCAACCCAGAGGAATAGCTCAAACGGGAACGGAGTTCTCCTATCAGTTCTGAGAAGAGAGATGGGTTCCGCGAGAGTGCGCTGTTCGAGCGCGACAACTGCGAAAAGTACCGTGTGCGTCTTGCGGGGTGTCGTTGTTGATTTGGGGCCAGACGATGCGGTCGATGCTTAAGGGCTGTATGATGGCCGTCTATATCGTACCGGCGGAAGACCGGATGTTGGCGAGCAAGATCAGCGACATCCAGAGGATTGACTACTACATAGACTCGTTAATGCGCGCTGTCGCCATTCTATTGGTGCCGATCCGGACGGTGACCTCGCAACAACGCCCGAGTCGTCCTAGCGTCGAGGCCCATTGCGCGTCGCCGCCTATGACGACAACGCTCTTCATGTACTCATCAAGGCGATGAAGCCAAACGTCGTCTTGGCCTACTCCTCGTCGCCTCAATCGCCACGACCGGCTTGAAGTCCTGGTTGGATGCAGCAATCCGACCATTTTGCTCGACTGGTCAGCTTCCGGAAAGCTGGACCTGCCATCGTGGCGTAGTGGAGATATCTTGGGGCTGATCTGCGACTGCAACGAACGCAAACATCGTCGGAGGGAGTTACGAGATGGTTCGGATCCATGAGGCGCCCGACACCGCAACGTTGGATTTCAGCAGTACATCAGGCTCGACCCAGCAAGATGAAACCTTAGGCCAAGCGGCCTTTGACCTGAACCTGCACGACATGCCGTTGGAGCAGGAGCCACAAGGAGCTGCAGGCCCTTCCGATGCTGTTGTTTCGGCCGACATGGAGGACCGCCTCGACACGGCCAACCAGAAGCCCGAAATGAAGCTGGTTGTGATTTCAAACCGCGTCGCGCCGTTCGACCCCAATAGACCCCAGACCGGCGGGCTTGCGGCGGGCCTCGAGCCGGTCGTGGAACGTTCCGGTGCGGTCTGGATGGGCTCCTCGGACAACCGCGGCGACGGGAGCGAGCAGCCGCTGCCGCTCGTGAAGACCGGTGCAGGCGATGTGGCGAGGCTCGATCTGCCGGAAGCGGACTATTCAGGCTATTATACGGGGTTTTCGAATTCGACGCTATGGCCAGCATTGCACTCTCTGCCCGACCAGATGGCGGGCTCCACAGCCGGTTATGACAGCTCGGGCTCCGATTATGACAGCTATCGAAAGATCAACGAGTTTATGGCGCGTGCGGCATTCGACTTGAGGGATAGGGACGCGTTCTGGGTGCATGATTATCATTTGCTTCCGCTCGGGGCCAATCTGCATAGCCTCGGCATCGAGCGGCCGACCGGCTTTTTCCTGCATACGCCATGGCCGGCGCCCGACATGATAGAGCGCGTACCCAACTATCGCGAACTGATGAAGTCGATGCTGGAGTACGATCTGCTCGGTTTTCAGACGAACTGGGATTTGAACAATTTCCTGGCCTGCCTGCGGACCTATTTCGGGCTGGAGAGCAAGGATGGTGTCGTGACCACGCAGCGTGGCCAGACGCGACTTCAAAAATTCCCAATCGGTATCGATCCCAAGCAGTTCGCAGAGTATCTTGCGGCAGACCTTTCGCCCGCCGAGCAAGAAAAAGTCTCGTCACTATTGCAAAACTTCGAGGGCGCCAAGTTTGCGATCGGCGTAGACCGGCTCGACTACACGAAAGGTATCGACAAGCGGGTCGAAGCATTCAACCACCTTTTAGCGGCCGAGCCGGGCAGCATCTCGCTGTTGCAGATCGCGCCGCCCTCACGCGCCGACGTCGACCAGTATCGGAAGTACAAGGAGCACGTGGAGAATGCGACCAACCACGTCAATGCCGAGCATGGCACAGACGACTGGAGGCCAATCCACTACACGAATGACTCGTTCAGCCAGGCTGCGCTGGCGCGTCTTTACCGCGCGGCACATGTCGGTGTGGTTACGCCGCTGCGCGACGGGATGAATCTAGTATCGAAAGAATATGTTGCTGCACAGGACCCGGAGAATCCTGGCGTTCTGGTCTTATCGAAGTTTGCAGGTGCGGCTGAAGACTTCAACGACGACGAGGCGCTGCTGGTGGATCCAAACCACCCCGAAGAGATCGCAGACGCTATTTCGAAAGCGGCCAACATGCCGCTTGAGGAGCGTGTCAAGCGCTGGCGATCGATGATGGACAAGATTGAATCCTACACCATCCACGACTGGTCGGCGGACTACCTCCGGGAGCTGGACAAAAGCCGCGTCACGGTCCCGGCTGATCATATCCTCCTTCCCGGTTTCGGCTGGAGCAACGAGGCTCAAATGCCCCTGTACCAGAACTATAACAAGGCCGTCACCGCCTATAACGAGATCGATCCAGCGGATGCCGCTTTGAGGGAGGCTGCCTATGCAGACGTGGAGTCGGCCTTTGAGGCTTTAGCGGCCCCACTGAAGCATACACAGGACAGACTCTGGGATCTGCCGGCGGCGACAGCTTCACGCGATGGTCGTCGCGGACAAGAGCGCCGTGCCCGCGAGGACTGACCGGGCGAAAAGCATAGCACCGCGGATGACAGGCTTCTGTAGCAGGACAGAGGAGCGATCCAGGTCTTTGGCGCTGACGCGGTTCTTGCGGGCGGCGCAAGCGCGCATGAAATCAGGCATCATGCGAGTGGTCCATGACCAGAATAGGGCGATACAGTGAACTCATGCTCCATCTGTAAACGACGCTGATGCGAGTGGTGGCGGCGACAGCCGGCGGGCTGCTGCCCGTTGATCGCTCCGCCCCGGAAAACGGCGCTTGCTCTGGAGCCGCAACAGCAACGTTACGGAACAGTTCGCAGTGAGGGTTGCACCAGCCTTGGACCGGCCCGGATGATCCGGCAGCAGCGGGCATTCTCGATCGAAATCTCGCCCTTGATCTCGTTTGTGTAATAGGGCGTCGTCCATGAGACCACGGCTCGTGCGTCGGTCCCAACCCGGTGGATCAGGATCGTTTAAGCTGGACCGTAGCTCCTCAATTGCTGCTGATGCCCAGCTTCATTTCGCCATTTTGTTGCGCAGAAGAACCTGATGCTTGTAACCGGTTGTTGATTGTTGGCTCAATCTCAAGACGTGTTGCCACGTGGGCCGTTTATTTGGCATTTTTACTCTCCCCGTCTCGAGCGCAATCCTCTCGGCAATCAGTTAACGAACCGAGCTATCGGCGTGACTTCGTTTTCGCAAGGAAAAAGCTCCTTCAACTCGGCAATGCTTCCAGCTAACGGGTCGGAGATCGCCATGCATGCCACCCTTACGATGATGTCGATCTGGCTGCTGATCAACGCGCTGGTCTTTGCCCCGATGATGCCCGTCGACAAGTCCGCCCGGTGACGCCGACCAGGAGGACCTCAGACGCGGAGGTAAGCAGCATCGCTGCGTCCCGGGCTTCCCACTGAAGATCGAAAATGCTGGTGCTGTCTTACAGGCCGTCCGCCGACACGCTGTGATGTCCGCTTGGCAACCAATGTCGGCAGCCGAACATGGTCGCGCAACCCCGAACGGCTGAAACTTGCGACTCTTTAGCCGGCACGCAGCTTGCAGTGAATAGACCGCGACATAGCGCAAGCCGCGCTAAGTCATGCGCTTGCCTGCTTTCCGCCGCTTCTGCTTGACGCGCCGGGCCCCGCGAGCCTGGGCGCTCGACCTCAGCCGGAGCAAATCCATGAAGACATCACTCCTCTTCGCCACGCTGATGTCGATTGCCAGCTTCATCTCCACGACGCTTTCACAGGAGCGAACCGACGCGGCACTGACTGATGATCCATTCCGTTGGCTCGAGGAGATCGAAGGGCCAGCCGCAGTGGCTTGGGTTCGCGCCGAAAACGAGAAGACGCTCGGGGGGCTTCAGTCAGATCCTCGCTATCGTCACTTCTACGAACAGGCGCTCGCCATCCTGCAGAAGGATCGGATCGCAGATATTCCATTGGAAGGGCGCGGTTTGGAGCATTTCTGGCAAGACGAGAACCAGGTGCGCGGCGTCTGGCGGCGCACCACGCGTGAGAGCGATCGTAGCCAAGTCCCAAAGTGGGAAGCCATCCTCGACGTGGACGCCTTAGCCGCCGCCGAGAACAGAAATTGGGTCTTTCGAGGTGCCAGCTGCCTTCCGCCTGAAGAGCGCCTCTGCCTAATTAGTCTTTTCCGATGGCGGCAAGGATGCCGTTTCCATACGAGAGTTCGATCGCACCGCGAAGACCTGCGTTGCGGACGGCGTTTATCTCCCAGAGGGCAAGCAGGACGTCAGCTGGGTCGATGGTGACACACTCCTTGTTGCACGGGGCTGGGGCGAGGGGACTTTGACGCAAGCCGGCTACCCCTTTGTGGTGAAGGAGCTCAAACGCGCTCAGTCGCTCAGTGAGGCTCGCGAGATCTTTCGTGGCGAGCCCACCGACAGTGAGACCCAGCCCCTCGTGCTTCGTGACAGCGAGGGTCATATTCATGCGACCGGCGCGGTCCGCGCAATCAGCTCTTTCGAGACCGAATATGTGGTCTTCCGCCCCGATGGGCCCGTCAAGCTCAATCTGCCGAAGAAGGCCGAGATCGTCACGCTCGCGTGCGGCCGCCTGCTTGTGAAACTTGACGAGGACTGGACGCCGTCCGAGGACAACCGCTTCACGGCGGGCTCGGTGATCCCGTATGACCTCGACGAATGGAAGCAGGATCCGCTGCGCGCCAAAGCCTCGCTTGTCTTTCAACCTGGGCCCCGCCAGGCCCTGAGCGAGTTAACCGCCACAAAGAATGTTTTGATCCTGACGATCCTTGAGCACGTTCAGAGCAAAGCGTTCGTTTATAAGTACGATCAGGGAGCTTGGTCCGCGACGCCGATACCGCTGCCGGAACATACAGGTGTCAGCCTGTCAGCCACCTACGGTAAAGCGGACCGGGTCATGTTTACCGTCTCGAGCTATCTTGGACCAACGTCAGTCTGGTATTTTGATGCCGAAAGCAAAAGGCTTGAGGAATTGAAGAAGACACCGTCTGCCTTCGATGCGTCCAACCATGTGCTGGAGCAGCTCGAAGCCACTTCGCGTGATGGCACGTCAATTCCGTATTTTCTGGTGCGGCCCAAAAACGCAAGGTTTGAAGGCACGATCCCGACGCTTCTCCATGGCTATGCGGTTTCCAGGAGTCGCTTCTGCCCTCTGATCTGGGACCGGTGGGGCGGCTATGGCTCGAACAGGGCAATGCCTATGTCGTTGCGAACCTGCGCGGAGGCGGCGAATTTGGCCCACAATGGCATCAAGCCGCCCAGGGGGCAACGAAGCAGACGACATGGGATGATTTCATTGCCGTTGCCGAGGACCTGATCCGCCGCAAGATCACGAGTTCACGCCGGCTTGGAGTAATTGGCGGCAGCCAGGGTGGCCTCCTCGTTGGCGCGGCAATCACCCAACGTCCCGAGCTCTTCAACGCGGCGATCATCGAGGTGCCGCTGCTTGACATGCTTCGATACACCAAACTAGGCGCGGGCGCCTACTGGATCGGCGAGTACGGTGACCCCGCCATTGCCGAACAGCGTGCGTGGATCGAACGCTACTCGCCCTACCAGAAGCTGGTGGCGGGCAAGACCTATCCCGTTCCCTTAATTCTTACCTCCACCAAGGATGACCGCGTGCATCCAGCGCACGGCCGCAAGGCTGCCGCGAAGCTCGCCGCGCTGGGCCAGCCTTACCTGTATTACGAGAACATCGACGGGGGACACAGCGCCGCGGCCAATCTCAGTGAACACGCGCGTCAACTGGCCCTTGAATGCACCTATGCATCGAGGCGGCTTTGTTCCGAGTAAAGTTCGGTCAACAGGCTGATCGAAGCAGACAAAATCGAGACCATTGGTTATCTCAACGTCTTCACGTTGCTTCGCTGAAATCATCGAAGCCAAGGCGAGAGGCTGATGAGCCGCCGGCGGCGCGACGAAGTTCGTCAGATGCGCAAGCTACCGGTTTGAACAGGCTCCGCCGTTGTCGAGCGGGTTTGCCGGCTCCCCAAATACAACAGGACGAGCAAATAACTTGCCAAATGCGCTTGCTTGAGGATTGTCTCGGCAGACCCCTGTTCGTCCGACATGGCCCGGCGTGCGGCTGACATCCAAAGGCGAACAGCTAAAGCGCAGCCCTGCGAGTGCCTTCGTGCTTGAGAAAACATGCCAGGTATCTTCATGCAGGCATGCTCGGATTGATAATCCTGCTCCAGGCTGCGCAAAGGAGTTCACGGCCGCCCTGTTGTTCAACGTCGATGAAAGCCATCCGCCGGCTCTGGATGAGAGCGGAGGCTCCACAGTTCTTCTGTAAGCCGGTGGCGGGGATGAGTGAAGCGAAGGTCAAAACGTCAGCTGGGCTGAAGCCCTGAGGCGAAACTGTCGTCGACGTCAGGATTTTGGTCGCTTGGACGATGCGGCCGCAGCTAGACCGGGCGATAAGAAAACGAGCACGTGACCAGCGCAGCGACGCTGGGCATCTCTTGCTGACCGTCTTGATGGCCGGGAGACTCTTCGCTAGATCACAATGGTTCACTATGGAGATGCACCGCCGTGGCGATGGGTATTGTGAAGTGGTTCAACTCGACCAAAGGTTATGGCTTCATCAGGCCTGAGGACGGAGGTCCCGATGTCTTCGTGCACATCAGTGCCGTCGAAAAGGCCGGTTACACCACCCTCGAAGAGGGGGCCCGGGTAAGTTATCAGCTCACGGCCGGGCGTTCGGGTAAGATGTCAGCCGAGGATCTGAGGGTTGG
The DNA here is from genome assembly GCF_038085055.1 of Bradyrhizobium sp. ISRA442. Lineage (NCBI taxonomy): Bacteria > Pseudomonadati > Pseudomonadota > Alphaproteobacteria > Hyphomicrobiales > Nitrobacteraceae > Bradyrhizobium > Bradyrhizobium sp. ISRA442. Next base: position 176,389 of record NZ_JALGCN010000006.1, on the reverse strand, counting down.
CTGATCTGACCCGCCTCCGGTCACGGCGCGGCTAACAATGCACGGCTCGTGCTCCCCTGTCCAGGCGTGATGCACGTAGCTCATGAAGGTGCTCGCACAACCGAGTTCGTCCGTTATGGACCATACTGGCCGGCTGCGCTGCGGCTGCAGGTCTATTTCCGCTACGCCGATGCCATGAGCCTTCGAGGGTTGGTGTAAACAAGATCGCATTGGCTTGATGCCTGCGGCGGCCGTTCTCCGTGGATGACATAGTTGGACGTTGAGTCCTTCAGCAGGAGGAACGCGGCGGTGCGGGCAAGCAGATCCTTCGGCACGTGGCTGACCACGGCGCGCGCGCTCCTTCCAGTCCTGCGCGATGAATTCGTTCAGCGCAGAAGTCCTGAAAACGAGCGGATAAAATTCCGGCGTGCCGGGATGGTTGTTGCGGACGCGATGCCGGGCCGAGTTCTGCCCCGCGTCTGCGAACTGGATGTCGGTATCGACAGCATCTACATACGAGACCTTATCCGCGGCGGGCAGTTTCAGCTCGCGGCCAAGCAGCCATTCGTACAAGAACCAGATCCGGCGCGCGTAGAGGCCGGTCGGCTTCTGCCGCGCGAGCTCTATGATGTCTCCTTCGGTGACGGCGAGGAAGAGCCGCTTCAGAACCGCGAGATCGAGGCCCTCGTACTTGAAGGCAAAGGTCAGGTGTCCCTTAAGCGAGGCTTCAGGCGCATGGCGCGGGCCGGCCGCCCTGTTCGATGAGGCGGTGCTTCGTGCCGATCGCCGAAAGGCTCCGGGGAAGCGGGACGGGCAGCTTGTAGGCGTGGATCAGAGCGGCGTAGCCCACCGGAACGGCGGTTGGGGTCGCCGGCGGTCGTGAAAAACGTTCACTTGTCCTGAAAATTGTGCGCTCATGCGAAATTTCCTGAAGAATATATCCGACGCGTGAATTTCCTTTGCAGAATCCTCCACAAATCAAACTTCCATCCTACCTCATGATAATCTCAAAACACAATTCTCGTGAAAATCGTTATCGGTCGCGCGTGCCTCCTGCGCATGCGACGGTATCGACGTTGGTCCCCGTGAAAGTGAAGATCCTCAATTTCCTGGCGCCGTTCGCAAGTCTACGCGCCAGATTGGCTGCTCCAATCGGTGCGACGGAGAAAATGGGGCGATCGCCGGAGGGGCAAGACTGACTGGGCCCGTGTTGACGCGTTCACCGACGCGGAGATCGAGGCTACGATCGAGAACCATCCCGATTGGCGGGACTTCAAAGATATCTATTAGTCCGATGCGGTGCTGGTGATACCTCGCCGCATCATTCGAGCAAATCGCTGCAAAGCCGACGCTGTCGACATCAGCACGCGGGCTGGCGGGAGCAGTAGGGCGACCACGAAACATGGTCTGGAACAGTCGGTATCGTCTGCGGTATGGCACTAGCGGGGAGACGCGCAGCTCGCACGTTCGCGGTTGGTTCGGCCTTGGAAACTTCCTTCCAAAATGGGTAAAACCTTCCGCGAACGATACCAATCCTAGTTGGGCAAAACACCGATAACGAAATAAGACTTATCGTTGATGGCCCAATGAAATGCGTCAGCGCCTTTTGACGCACTGAGCCTACGGTTCGATTCATTTGCTTGGCGATTTTTACAACGGGCGTCTTCGCCTTCGATTGGGCGCGCAGTTATTTAACGTCCGCTGTGGTGCATTCGCGGCGGACAAGCGATACCTCGCAACCGCCTGTGAGGAGGCCGGCTGGATTTGGTTATGGTTGTTTGGGGCTCGTAGGTGCAACGTTGGGAAGGGGCGTTCAGGTCGGGCGCTTATCATTGGATTCCTTGACCGGGGCGGCAATCAATCCTTCTCGGATAGCCTGTTTCCGAGCCAGCTTGTGAGCACGGCGGTTCAGAGAAATGAAGCGGGCAAGCTTCTATGAAAAGCCCTCGGAAGAAGCCAGCACGCCAAAAGTCCGAAGCCGTTCCGGGACTAATGTGTGCAGCACAGACTCGGCGATTTCCCCGCCAATCGGCTCCCTCAGGGCATTCGGCCAAGCCTGAATTGATCAAATCCAGGCCTACACCAAGGCACATCGCCACACCTGCTGCGTCCTTCAGAGAGGACGCGGCCAACTAGGAGCTCTGACGAATGCAAGTCTTGGTTCGCGACAATAATGTCGAGCAGGCAGCGTCCAAGAGCCGCCAATAGGTGATGAAACGTTCATAATCATAGGGCGTCAGAATGGAGTCTTCAGGAGCGGTGTCGGCGACAGATGGATCCAGGGGCGGCTGTTGCATACTCACTCGAAGCATTAGGATAGGATAGTTTCACCCGCATCACCGAAGGCGGCGAACTGCTGGGCGAGTTTGATCCCCCGCGCGATCTCGTCGTCCCGGTAGTCGAGGTCGCGGGCCTCGTCGGCCACCCTTACGAGAATTGCGGCGATCAGTTCCGGTTCCGGCGGCAGCGGGATGTATTCCTTCGCACCGGCTTGGATCGCCGCGACCGCTGCACCGACGTCGTTGGTAATGCCGCAAGCAACGATCGGCACGTGAATGTGCTCGGCTTCCAGCCGCATGACGAGGTCGGGGATGTCGAGCCCGACATCGACCAAGAGCAGGTCGCGGTCCTTGCCGCCACGCAATACTCGCATCGCCAATTCATCATCCTCGGCCTGGGTGACGGTCGCGCCATTGTCCATGGCGATCTTGGTGGCCGTCGTGAGCTGGCCCTTCAACGTGCCGACAACGAGAAGCCGCATGCTATTGTCCTATACGTCTGTTCGCGTCGTCCACGACACGAGTCCTTCCGTGAAATGTCACAATAATGCCTTGCATCGTCATGGTGACGCCGAGCTTGTCTTTCACCAGCACCACCGCGCCGCCACCAGGCGGTGATTCCTCAATTAATCTACGTATGGTTGCTGAGTACCCGTCGCCGGTCAAGCTCAAATTGAGCACCGCGCGGTGACCCGCCTGCCGGATCACCCGCCAAGCGCATTCACGAACTCCTGCCTTGAAATTGGCGCCCTCAGAACTTCGCTCACGCGGCGTGAGCACCCATCAGCTCGCCGGCCGAAGATAACCAGGGTAAGCGCTGCTCCGGCAATCTCCGCGGAATTGCCAAATCGCGACTAGGCGGTTGGATCTTTGTCAGCAGCGAGACGCTCGGCTTCTTCTCATGCTGCAGTTTGTGTCTTGAACGGACCGATGTCGTTCTCTTCAGTGTCAGGCAACCAAGCGGGTAGGAACCACCGGCCTCCTGGTCTTCCGTAACTGGCAGTGCTTCGGACCGATCCGATGCCCTCAGCGATGTACCAGCCAGAATCGATCCCATCCTGTCGCCATGAGATTTTCCGACATCGTCAGTGTCCGTCCTCGATAGAATGTACGCTCCGGCCTAGGTCGCCTTTCGCCGAGTTCTGGCGATTTGATATAGGCCGAGGGTAGGAGCCCGTCGACGGCACCCTGAGGATGTCCGGCGACGATCCGGGGGAGGCGTCATATGCTTGCGGATCGATCCTGCTAACCAGCGCCGCCACCGGATGCGTACGGATAGGCAAAGGTCGCCCCAGCTCCGGAACAGTTAAAGGCTAGGCTCCTGGTGACTACGATCGCGACGCGCCTTCAAGCCAGCGCATCGGCGGCGTCCCTGATCGCGGCATAGATCTGATCAACATCTGCCGCCGTGACGCAATAGGGCGGCATCACGTAGATCGTATTGCCGAGCGGGCGCAGCAGCAGATTTCGGTCTCTAAAGAAGCCCTGAAGCTTCGGACCGATATCCGCCAGATAGCCCGCGTCCCTCGTTTTCAGATCGAGCGCCGTGATCGTGCCGATCCGGCGGACGTTTGCAAAGCGCGAGTCGGCGCGGAAAGGCTCGATTGCCTGCGCTTGCATCGAGACGACTGTGGCCAGGCGCTGGTGGGACTCCTGATCCTGCCAGAGATCCAGGTTGGCCTTTGCGGCGGCGTAGGCCACGGGATCGGCGGTATATGATAGAACGTACGCGCACGATCTTTTGAATAATGCGCCTCGAAAATGTCCGCGCGGCAGAGTGTCACTGCGAGGGGAAGTGCGCCTCCCGTGAGGCCTTTCGAATAGCAGGCAATATCGGGGGTGATATTGGCCTGCTCGCAGGCGAATAGTGTTCCGGTGCGGCCCCAGCCCGTCATGACCTCATCGGCAATGAACAGGACGCCGGAGGCCTCGCAGATCCGCCTCATCTCCCTTAGCACCCACACTGGGTACATCAGCATTCCGCCCGCGCCTAGTATCAAAGGCTCCACAATGAACGCCGCCGGCATTTCGTTTCGACATGCAGACTCGAGCGCATCGAGCGTCGCCTGCTCACAACCTCCTGCAGGAAACGGGATTGACGTGACATCGAACAGCAGCGGACCGTACGCCGTGTTGAACACCCCTCTAGCCCCGACCGACATCGCTCCAACCGTATCGCCGTGATAGGAATGCTGCATCACGACGATGCGTATTCGTTGCTTGCCGATGTTATGCCAGTAGCCGAGCGCCATTTTCAACGCTACTTCCACACTGGTGGAGCCGCTGTCGGAGAAGAAGACATAGTCGAGCCCAGGCGGCGCGAGTTTCGAAAGTAGCGCCGCAACCTCCTCGGCTGGATCGTGGGTATGGCCAGCGAAGATCATCTGGTTGAGCTTACCTGCCTGGTCCTGAATGGCGCCCACAATATGCGGATGGCAATGTCCGTGGGTCACGACCCACCAGGATGAAATTGCATCTATGATACGGCGACCATCCGCGGTGTGCAGATACGCACCACCAGCGCGCACGACCTTTATCATTTGGTCCTGGAGTGAGTGCTGTGTGAATGGATGCCAGATCGGCGACTTCTTCTTTGGCATCACGGCTTGAAATCATCGGACCGGAACGAGGCTGCGAATGCGCCGTGCAACGTCTCTGCCGTGAGAGGCGAAAGCCAGGGCAATCGCCCTAACCAACGCACCCGCCCGATCTCCCGAATTGCAGTTTGAGCCTCGGCATTTCTTTCGCCAATGAAAGCAATCCCAAGAATTTTGATCTCGCGTTTTCGCAAGGCCTCTATTGACAATAGAGAGTGATTGATGGTGCCGAGACGCGTGCTCGCGCAAAGAACGACAGGAAGCCGCCATCGCTCGAAGACATCAATGTAAAGCGTGTCGCCGATCAGCGGCACCATCAACCCGCCGGCCCCCTCGATGACGAGTGGCCGCTCCCCAATCTCCGGCGGATCGAGCGAATCCGGATCGATGCGAACTCCGTCAATTTCGGCGGAATGATGGGGTGAAGCGGGGGTTTGAAGACAATAACGCTCCGGCACGATCCGATCAGCCGAAAGACCGCCCAGCCGAGCGACAACTTCACTGTCGGTTTCGCCTTCCTGGCCGGCCTGAATCGGCTTCCAATAGTCTGCGCCGAGGAGATGTGCGAGCCCCGCAGAAAAAACCGTCTTTCCGATCCCGGTATCTGTACCGGTCACCACGATTCGTTGACTCATTGTCTCCAGTCCCTCGTCTCCTCAGTGAGCGCATCGAGCATTGCACGCACGTCTTCCTCCCCAACGTTGAGCGTAACTGAAATGCGCAAACGGGCGGTGCCCTCCGGCACTGTTGGCGGCCGGATCCCGCGAATATCGAAGCCGCGCCCCAGCAGGGCAGAGGCAAGCCGCATGGCACGCGCGTTGTCGCCAACGATATAGGCACGATCTGCGAGCCCGAGGAGCTCCCAAGACCGCGCAAGCCGATCTGTCGATGCGTGAACGCGACCAGCTTGGCCAGTCGCTGCTGCCGTTCCGGCTCCTCTTGGAGGATCAAGAGGGCCTCCCGCACGGCAACGGCCATCAATGGCGAGAGCGCGGTAGCGAAGATAAAAGGACGGCAGCGATTGACGATAAAGTCGCGCAGCACGCCGGAAGCAGTGACTAACGCGCCTGCAGCGCCGAGAGCCTTGCCGCAGGTATGAACGACCAATAGATTCTCGCGCCTCTCGTAGGGCACGGCAAGCCACGCTCCTTGGAAACATCGCACCACTTCGGGGTCGCTCAGAGAACTCCGATTTTTGAGCTTCGGCGCTCGTCCTGACGTGGGCCTAACCGATCGGACGGATCGCGACCCACCTTCAGCTTCAACTGTGCCAGTTCGATAAATACGTCCGCCTGTCGCCGAAGCTCTGCAGCTATCATCGGCCTCTGGCTGGCGATCGTGGACACGACCGTCACCCGTACGCCGCGCCGCTGCACGGCCTCGACCAGGGAGCGGAAATCGCCGTCGCCCGAGAACAGGACCATTTGGTCGATATGTTCGGCAAACTCCATGGCATCGACCGCAAGCTCGATGTCCATGTTGCCCTTGACCTTGCGGCAGCCGCTGGCGTCAATGATTTCCTTGGTTGGTTTGGTGACAACCGTGTAGCCGTTATAGTCGAGCCAATCGACGAGCGACCTAATCGACGAACATTCCTGTTCCTCGATAATCGTCGTGTAATAGAACGCGCGCAGCACTGTGCCACGGCTCTGAAACTCCCCGAGCAAGCGCCTGTAGTCGATGTCGAAGCCAAGCGCCTTACAGGTTACGTGGAGATTGGCGCCGTCGATAAAGAGCGCGATTTTGTCGACTGTTGACATTGGCTTTTGATCCCCCCGCCACTCATTACCTTAGGCCGCGTACGATCCATCCAAAAAAGAATCCGAGGTTAAGAGATAGCTCAAGATTGTCTCCGACCAGAAGTTGACCAATGCTGTACAGCACAGACAACGCGACAATCAGGGCGGAGAGATAGGCCGCAAGTTGAGTCCAGAATTCACCGTCACGGTTGAACATCAGCGCGCTACAGCAAGATCAGAAGCGATCGCTGCCATCAGTTACAACAAGGGAAGTTTGATCAGTCCACCCGTCATCCATGCGTCTCCTGACCTATGCCGCGCTTCCGACTAAAAGTTAAGAGCCCCGCCCCGTGGAGCACAGGGCGGGGCCGCTCCCTATGCCCCCCAAGGCGGGAAGCCACGCTGCTGGGAGACAGCGCACTACGGCGGCGTCGCTCATAGACTTAGGGGCGCTCCGATTGTCGTCCGCCGTCGCTCTTGACGACGTTGCGCAAGACAATTTCGGAGAGCTCCACAACCAGCTGCTTGAGACGCGCAATCTCTTGCTTGCAGCGCCTCAATTCGCGCTGGTCATCTGTCATCTCCGATGTTTCAGGGTGGCTGCTATCGCTGTCTTTCATGACGGATGTAGGACCATCGGATCGGCGTCACCTTCCGAACGGCAAGGGATGACCTTACTCCCGCAGGCCGTGCTCCGACAAATACAGTACGCAACGAACGAACAATCTCGTTTTCCGGAAGGACCAAGATCAGCTTGGAATGAACGTGACACTAGCGGAGCGCGGGGACGTTTTCTTGCATTTTATGCCGGGCAGGCGACGAAAAAACGCGGAAACGCGCCGATCCACGCCGTGGTAGATACTGCATCAGCGTTTGGTCACTCCTCGCACGGAGTCTCAACTGGAATAGCAAAGCCCGCTTTTACGCGATCCAATACGACCATCGCCTTGAAGCCCTTGAAGTGCGGGTTCACATAGAAGAATCGGCCGAGTGAACTCCTCAAAGTCTTCCATGCTAGTTGCGGTAACGTATAGGACAAAGTCCGCGTCTCCCGTGACGTAGAATCCGTTGACGACCTCGGCTGACGATTTGATCCCTTTTGAATCTATCGATTATATCTGAACGCTGCCGCTCCATAGTCACGAGTACAAGCATTTGAATAGGCCGTCCCGCCGCCTTCGGCGAAACGATAGAGACATTGCCCTCAATGATACCTTCCAACCGGAGCCTCTTCAGGCGCGCTGACACCGGGTGGCAGACAGTCCGGCAAGTTCGGCGATCACCTCGGACGTCAAACCACGATTTCAAGGATGCGGGCGTCGATTCGATCGTATGGCATTTCGGTTCCAGCTTGGGTGAATTTCACCGAAAAATGGCTGAAGGGCGCAGGAAAGCGTCCAAAAACTGTTCCAAAATGCATGTGGTGATTTCAACAACGCCAGCGATCAGACTGCAGCCTTATAAGCTGCGGTAAGAGCTCCCATCAGTTCAGAGTTGCCAGTGATGTTGGCGTGGCATGGGGGGGAAGGCTGTGTAAGTATTTCGCGACGACGCATTGCCGCTCTCTGCGTCGTCGTACGCGCGCTAACCATCACCTGATTTAAAACTTTCAGTGATCGTCTATGCCATGAGCGCGCCCCTTTTCTTTACGTCGAGTTAAGCCGACCCGCCTAGAGAGCACCGCCAGGTCAGAAAGCTTCGGGTTCGGGGGGCGTCATGGGTGCTGCCAAGAAGCAAGGCGCGAGAATAAACACGAAGATGTTCGAGGATGTGTCGGTGCTGCGGCGCAAGTGGCAGACTGCGCTCAAGCCCGGTGAAACCCTTCCCGGCTATGAAGACGTGATGCTAGGCAGCCTCGGGCGGCTCGCCGATCAAATGGTGCTGCTCAAGTGCGAGAACGATGCGTTCACTGTTTCGCGAACCGGCCGCTATGCGCAGCAGTGGCTCGGCGACGAGCGCCGGGACATTCCGATAGCCGCGCTGCCGCCGGATTGCGCCACCGTCCTGAGCGAGGCCGCGTCCCATGCGATCGCAAACAGCCAGCCCTATCTTGCGGCCGTCCACTGTGTGCGCGATGGCATGGTGCGGACCTATGACGTGCTGGCGCTGCCGACCTTCTCTCGGTGGGGCGGCACCTTGGTCGGCGCTTACGTCAACGAGCGCGGCGCGCAATACAATCTCCTCGATGCGATCTTCGCGACCACCGATGATGGTGTGATCTCGCTCTCGACCATCCGCGACGCGATCGGTCAGCCATCCGATTTCCAGATCGTGCACCACAATCAGGGCGCAGCAAGGCTGCTCAAGGTGGCTCCTCAAAGCCTCCAATGGCGGCGGCTGAGTGAAGGCGATCACCTGCTCTGTTCTGAGGGCTTGGTCGCTCGGCTGCGCGAGGCGGTTGCCAAGAACGAGCGCGACCAGTTCGAAATCGACAGCGACGATCGTAGCCTGCGCTTCGCGGCAACCGTATTCGGCGACATCCTGTCGCTGACGATTTCTGATGTGACGCCGTTGAAGCGGCGCGAGGCCTCGTTTCGGCTGCTGTTCGATTCCAATCCGATGCCGATGTGGGTGTTCGATCCCGAGACGATGAGCTTTCTGAACGTCAACGACGCGGCTGTGCGGCACTACGGCTATTCCCGCGAGCAGTTCCTGAAGATGAGCGTTCGCGACCTCTGGCCGGAGGATGATTGGGCCAGCCACACCGAGGTGCTGCAGGAGACTAGCGAGACCTGCCAATCCGAACAGCACTGGCGGCATGTGAAAGCCGACGGAAGCGAGATCTGCGTGCTCACTTTCGGACGGCGCCTCACCTTCGACGGTCGCGATGCTTATCTGGTCGCTGTCGTCGACATCACCGAACGGCGCAAGGCCGAAGCCCGCATCGCCCATATGGCCCACCATGATGGTCTGACCAATCTGGCCAACCGCGAGCTCTACCAGGAGCGCCTCAGGGACGCGTTGGAGGCAAGCCCGGCACCCGGCAGGCGCGTCGCGGTGCTGTGCATCGACCTCGATCTATTCAAGAACGTCAATGATTCGTTCGGTCATCCCATGGGCGATCGCCTGCTCAAGCAGGTGGCCGACCGGCTGCGTTCGCAGGTACGCGGCAACAACCTCGCCGCGCGGCTCGGCGGTGACGAGTTCGCCGTGATCTTTCCCCAGGCCTCGCCGAATGAGATCAGCGACTTCGCCACAGGCCTCATCAGCGTGCTGAGCGCGCCTTACAAGATCGACGGCAATGAAGTGGTGATCGGCGCCTCCGTCGGGATTGCGCTCTCGCCGGGCGATGGCGCGAGTAGCGAGGATTTGATGCGCAACGCTGACATGGCGCTCTATCAAGCCAAACAGGACGGGCGCGGCATTCACCGCTTCTTCGAGCGAGAAATGGATCACCAGGCGCAGAAGCGTAGGGAGATGGAACTCGAATTGCGTCGCGCCTTTGCCAATAGCGAGTTCGAGCTGCACTATCAGCCGCTCATCGATATAGCGAGCGACAAGATCTCAGGCTTCGAGGCGCTGCTGCGCTGGCGACATCCGGAGAAGGGTATGATCTCGCCGGCCGAGTTCATCCCCGTGGCCGAGGACCTCGGGCTGATCACCTCGATCGGCGAATGGGTGCTGCGCGAAGCCTGCAACGAGGCCGCGAAATGGCCGCGGGAGATCAAGCTTGCAGTCAACCTGTCGCCGGTCCAATTCCGCAGCCGCAATCTGGTGCAGGTGGTGGTTTCGGCGCTTGCCAATTCTGGCTTGTCGCCCAAGCGCCTTGAGCTCGAAATCACCGAAACGGTTTTTCTGGAGGAGAGCGACGCCAACCTCGCGATCCTCCATCTGCTGCGTGATCTCGGGGTCTCCATCTCCATGGACGATTTCGGCACTGGCTATTCGAGCTTGAGCTATCTGCGCAGTTTCCCGTTCGACAAGATCAAGATCGACCGCTCTTTCGTCAAGGATCTCGCGCAACGTTCTGATTGCGTGGCTATCGTGCGCGCGATCTCGGGGCTCGGGCGTAGCCTCAACATCACCACCATCGCAGAGGGCGTGGAGACGACCGACCAGCTCGACTGGCTCCGCGCCGAGGGCTGCAACGAGGTGCAGGGCTTTCTCTTCAGCGGCGCCAAGCCGGCCGCCGAGATAGCGCAGCTGTTGCTTCGTTTTGGGGCGAGGGCGTCGAGGGCGGCGTGAATTTTGGCGTAGCTGCGCGTTCCGACCAGCGTCGGTCCATCACGTCACCGAGCAATTGAAATCCGTCGAAAGAGGCGGTCGGACGCAGGATTTAAGCGTAAGCATGGTGCAAAACGCTCATCCAAAGCCGAAATATTCAGGTGCGAAACGAGATTGTTCGTTCGCTACGTACGGTGTTGGTTGTAGCAAAGGCGACCAAACTTGCCATTGTAGTCCGCGCGATGGGCATACCCAATTCTTCGTTCGCAGCCGGGAGTGAGCTGGCACTGCCTGCCTAGCGGCCCCAGCGTGAGACTGGGAGAGTTCATCTGAGCAACAAGGGATGCGGATTGTTTTCTCATCGAGCTATGGCGGGCGGCTGTTCTCTTCGACCGGCGCAATCGAGGCCGTTTCATGGGCAATCCCTAGTCGCGGAGCTTCCTGGCACTGACTGCGGCGGGTTTCGCGCTGCTCTGCTCAAGCTTGCTCGCGTTTGCCTTTGCTTAAAGCGAACGCGTTGGTGCGTTTCGTGCTCTAGTTGATTGAGGTTTGCCTTTGAGCATGAACGTCTCGGAAAGTCGCTGCGCAGCTCGCACGGCGTACCCTTCGCGTTTATGACCCCTGGCATGGGGATCGCGCTTCAGGCTCTCCTGAACCGTAAGAGCCAGGCTTCGCATGCCGCGGCGCATATCGGTGTGGCCGGTCGCGATCCAGATCGCCGGAGAGATACCCTAAAATCCATTGGGCACTGGTATGACAATGCGCCTGGGTTCGCGAATCGTGATATGGTCAACAAATGTTCAACCGCAAGACACTCTTCGTTATCGGCGCTGGTGCGGGATATGACATTGGCGTGCCGGCCGGTCGGCAACTAGCTGAGGACATTGCGAATCGCACGGGGGTTGTCCTTGATCACGGACGGCTGGGCCGGAACACTTACGATGAGGACCTAGCCCTCAGCTTCTTCGAGCGCGGTGATCCCAACGCGAACGCGTATTTCAACGCTTTCCGCCTGATCCATGATGGCGTACTGCTCGCCAATTCAATTGACGATTTTCTCAACATTCACGAGGCCTCTCCTGAAGTTGTTACAGTAGGCAAGGCTGCGATAGTCCGCACGATCCTCAATGCAGAGCGGGGCTGCAAGCTCTACGTCGATCCGTCAAACATTTACAACAAGCTGAACGTCGGACCGATCCGCGACTCATGGTTCGTCAAGTTCATGCAAGTGCTCGGCCCAGGTAGGAAGACGCAGGAGGTCGAGAACGTCCTTGCTGATGTCTCGTTCATCGCGTTCAATTATGACCGGTGCTTGGAATATTTTCTCCGGCATGCCCTCCAGCTCCTTTACGGTATTCAGCCGCAACACGCCGCAGACATTGTTGCGAAGGCAAACATAATCCATCCATACGGTTCTGTCGGTCAGTTAGAGAAAGTGCAGTTCGGCGGCATAACCCACGCGCGGATGGACTTCCGCGAATTGTCGAAGGCGATCAAGACATACACAGAGCGGATTGAGGAGCAGGATGTTTTGCACAAGATGCAAGCCGCGATACACGAAGCAGAGTGCATTGTGTTCCTCGGCTTTGCGTATCACAAGCAGAATATGGCGCTACTCAAGCCGCGCGAATCGCGCATAACCAAGCAGATTTACGGAACTGCGTTTGGAATGTCGGACAGCGACGTAAGCGTGATTATTAAGGAACTCGGCTCATTTTTTCCCGACAACGAATTTGGTCGTCCCGTCGAACTGCCCGGAGGAGGCCTTAGCGTTCCAGTGATCGACACCAACGCCAATATCCGCATCGAAAACAAGCTGACCTGTACGCAGCTATTCGACTACTACGCCAAGTCTCTTGCGGGCTAGAACAGGGTTTGTAATGCATGCCAAGTTCATTCTTAAGCGATGCAGCGAGCGACGATCTGCACAATCTTCTTAGACATTCCTTGTGGATGGGCCTCATAGGTCCGGAGACGTATCTGTCACGACTTGCCACATTGATTGATCTCAGCCGTCGCGCTTCGCCGGCCTCGTTTTACGCACGGTCATTGTTGAATGCGGAACGCTGGAGTGACGAGCGCCCGGTGTGGCCCGAAGCTTGCGAGAGCGCATCTTTTACTCCAGGGCCAAATGCACTTGAGGGTGATGCTGGCAAGAACAATGACCTGGATGATCTGCACCTCATTCCGTCATCAGCTACCGGACTTCAGCATTGGTTTTTCAGGATTGGCGACCCCGACCCGATACCTGCTATGCCACATGGTCACGGACGCCAAGACGAGCGCAAGAAGTTCGACCCCTACCAAGGCTTTATTTATCGAATGGGTCACCAGATAGGCCGAGAGCCTCGGAATCGTATTGTGGCGTTATGGAATGATGAGCAGTTCCGCGAATTTGCGCTGAGGGCAGTCAAACATTTCCATCGTGGTCGTCCGGACTGGATTTGGCGGGTCTCAGATCCCTTGGTGTTGCCCAGGCGACGGCGACCTCGAAAGTCTGCTCCGTAGATGGACGGTCGGCTGCGTAACAGGACTGGTAAACATTCATGCCTGCTGCTAGAAATTCCGCTTGCATTTTAACGCTAAACGCGTCGGAAAGCGCAATCCGCCCCTGTCGTCTGCGAACGAGACGTGCAACGGCTGGTGGATGTCTCCGACCCAATGTCCGAGAAATTTCAGAGCGATCAGGCGGTCTGCCGGCTTCCCCCTGGCCCCGACGACAGTCGAGTCATTTTCGATTGCGCTCAAGGCGCACGGGACCGCCCCTGGGCAATCTTCCCGCGGTACCTCGTGCGCCGTGCGCGGCAGGTTTAAGAAATGCTCGGAGGCGCGCTTGCGCGGATGATCCGGGTAGACGCACGACTCGCTGAATGTGTCATATTCCTGGTCGTTGCGAACCAGCTTGCGGATTGCTGCCCGAGTGTCGACCGTCGCCAGCCGATAGGCTATTTCGCAAATGTCCTTCATCTCCCCACGCGCAGGCCCGGTCTGTCAGCGAGACCAGCGCGATAAACAAAATCGCGATCATCCGCATATTATGGTCCTCAGATATCAGCTCTTTCGAGCCGTTCGCTTCCTGGGGGTCTTTGCTTTGGCCTTCGCTTTCTTCTTTTTCGGAGCGGCTTTTTTCTTGGCCCTTTTCTTCACGGCGGCTTTCTTCCTGGCGGCGGCCCGCGCAACAGGCACTCCGCCATCCTTCGTCCCCTTGGAACCGCGCACGCCCTCGCCGGCGAAGACATCCGGGTCCTTGGCGGCCTCGGCCTGCCAGGTCTTTTGGGGATTGGCGAAGAACATTTCGCGCCGATGGCTTTTTGCCTTGGATGGATCGAAATAGTCGTTCGTCCATCGATCGCTGTCATCAAGCAGACCGAATTTCGTCTGGCCGCCATGCTTCGCGATGTCATTTGCGGCGTCGCGTGAGTAGAAGTGCCGGAAAATGCGGTCGAACTCCGTGAGGTAGATGTCCGCCACTCGCGTACCCCACATCCCCGGGGCTTTTGTGCGCACTGATCGCGGCTGGCGCAGCCGTCGAAAAGCGGTCAGAGCGCATGCGAAATGGTCGACGACGGGCCGGTCCAGCCAATCACACCACTGATTCGGAAAGCTTATGCTGAGCCCTTGGTCAGCAAAAGCCTGGAGGTCGGCGAGCGAAAGGTCGTCAAAATCCTGCAATGGGGATCATTTCGGACGATAGAGCAGCACGCGACCGGTTGGTATCAGCTGGAGTAGAATATCATAGTCGGCGACATTGGCGGTCAGGACGACCAGGCCGAGCTTTTGCCCATGCAGGAACAGCACGCAATCCTGAAGCGCGCGCAATTTGCCGTCCTTTTCATATCCCTGGAGGCGGCAGAGGATCCCTGATAGCAGCGCGGCTCGTCCCAGCACGTCTATGTCCGGCGCAAAGATCCGATGCGGCGGCATCGCTTTGATCTGCTTCCCGATCACATCGAGGACAGAAGCGGTTCGCGCGTCGGAAGGATTGAGCGCGCCGACCGTGTACATCAGCTCCTGGATGGCGACAGTCGAATGATTGACTTGTCGGTGCGTGATCAGGTCGTCCAGGATCGAAGGCGAACGATCTTGCATTTGATCGATATAGACGCAGGTATCGAGCAGTAGCCCCAGTCCAGCGGTCAGACCAACGCTGACGAACGGAAGTTCATCGTCGGTGCGCCGTGCCAGCGTGTTTTCCGGATCGAACCGCGCCCAACGTCGCGCCGCGTCAAAGTCGAATTCCGCCACGTTAGAAACCGAGCTTCAACGCTGGGTCGACCTTGCCCCGAGACTCCTTGAACGCTTCTGCGAAGTTGTCCTCGAGTGCGACCGTCGCCAGCGCAAACTCGATCAACTCCGTATCCGCCTCGATGCCCGTCTGGTGCTTGGCCTGCCGGACCAAGGCCGGACTAACCCGGCCACCGATGCGGCTGCCTTTTTCACTCAAAAGGCCAGATCGTTCCGCCGCCAGCATGACCGCTTCAAATCGCGCCTTGCTCGCGATAAGCCCGCTGGTCCCCAGCTCTCGCTTAAGGGTTTTTATCAGTACCGAGCCACCCTTGGATGCAGCTCTTCTCCGTTTCGCCCGGAGGGGCGTGGGCTTGCTCGCCGATCCTTTTGCCATAAAACTCTATCCGTTGTTGAACAAAAATGAAATTTGTCTAACAGAGTAGTCTTTTGCTGCTTCGACTTCAAGGCGTCTGATGGCTGTGCCGGCCTCGAGGACCAAGTCGACTATCAATAGAAGAAGTTGTTGGGCGCAGCTGCGCTGTCGATGCTGCTCGTCGGCGGTGCTGAGTTGAACTCGCGTACGGACAGGAGGAAGCCTCCGCCATTTGGTCCGGCTGGCAATCATGGGCACGCCCGATCACCTAGCCTCTTGTTTTGACGGCGTTTCGCCGCAGCGAGATCGTCCCCTATATCGCCCATGCGCTGCCGGTTAGTGAGCCGCACAAGATTGCTGGGATCGTTGTGGGGCCGGCAGCGCCGCTCGAGACCGAGCGGACGCTAAGGACCCGCTTTCCGGGCCGCTCAGGCGCGCTTTCAGGGAAATGTTCCCGCTCGGTAACTTTTGTGCTCCTTCCACCGGAACTGAGCGAAGAGTTCCCGATCGGTAACTTTACGACGAGAGAACTAGAACACGCCTCCAAAGGGCACTCCCCCCTCGGGCGGAACCGAGGCTCCGGGCGAGACCGGTGTCGCACGCCAAGCCGCCGAGCTCGCTGCAGCATTCGGTCGTCTCATCCAGGAAGAACGCAAACGCCAAGGCCTCCGGCAGGACGAGCTGGCCATGGTGAGCGGGACAGGAAAGCGCTTCATCGTCGACCTCGAGGCCGGAAAAAGCACCTGTCAGCTCGGGCGCAGCCTGCACGTGGCAAACGTGCTCGGGCTGCGCATCGAGGATGTTCTCAAGGATGCCCAAGCCCGCCGCGCGAACACTTCCAAGACACCGGACATTCCCGACAGCGACGAGAAGGAGCCTCATGGACCGTCTTCCGGTCTACTTTGAGACGCGAGAGGTCGGCTGGATCACGGCCGCCGACGAAGCGTCAGCCTTCACCTATGCCGAATCCTGGCGCGGGCTGACCGGCGCCTTCCCTGTGTCGCTCACCATGCCGCTCTCGCGGGCGTCGCACGATGCCTCGGCAATTCTGCCATGGGCGGCAAATCTGCTGCCGGAGAACGCAACTCTCGGGACCGTAGGTCATATGCTCGGCAAGTCGCCGGGACGATATCATCGGTCTTCCTGCCGAGATGGGCCGCGACATCGCCGGCGCGCTCTCCGTCGGACAACCCGGCACCGGGCTGATCGCCGGCAAAGGGCGAGAGATCCCCGACAAGGCCTCGCTCGAGCGCATCCTCAATGAGCTACCCCACAGGCCCTTCCTCGTCGGCGAAGATGGCGTGTCGATGTCGCTTGCCGGTGTGCAGACGAAGCTTGCCGTCGCTCTGGATGGCGACACCCTGTACATACCGATCGACGGCGCGCCATCGACCCACATCATCAAGCCCGATGGCGAGCTCTTGCCTGGCGCCGTCCAGAACGAGGCATTCTGCCTGACGCTCGCGCGCATGATCGGAATCCCGACTCCAAAGGTGACGACCGGGACGGCAGGCGAGCGTAGCTATCTGCTGGTTGAGCGCTATGACCGCCGCCGTGACGGCAAGAGGTGGCGGCGGCTGCATCAGGAGGACTTCTGCCAAGCCTTCGGCCGGCCGCCAGCTGCCAAGCACCAGAACAACGATAGAGGCCTAAAAGGACCATCATTGGCCGACATGATCGGCCTGACCCAGCGCCACATGACAGCACAGGACACGGCCCGCTTCGTCGATCTCGCCATCTTCAATCCGATGGTGTGGAACACGGATTCCCACGCCAAAAATTACTCGCTGATGCTATCGGCGCGCGGCGCCGCCATGGCGCCAGGCTACGACATCGTCTGTGCGGCGCCATATCCGAAGATCACCCGCAACATGGCGCAGAAGATCGGCGGGCAGAAACAGGCTGACCAGCTCGGACGCGATCACTGGGAGCGCTTCGCCATTGACTGCAAGCTCTCTCCAGCGCAGACGATCCGGCGCGTCTCCGAGATTGCTCAGGCCGTGACGCACCATGCAATGGCGGCCAAGGCCGAGGTCGAAGCCATGCCAGCCGGCGGCGATCCCGTCCTGGACACGGTGGTCGAGGCGGTGATTTCGCGCGCACGCGGCTACCTAGAGCGCCTAAAGCAAGCGGATCCAGCGCCGGAAGACGCAGCAGCCCCAACGCCCTAGGACTAGACGCATGTCGCGGCGAAAGCCGAGCCCGCCTGCCTCGCCGCCTGAAACGTGGCTGCACATCGTGCTCAAGACTCATGGCACAGCGAGGCTGGGGTACTGGCCGAAATAGGCTACTCGGGATTTCAAAGTAGGCCACTGAAATTACACACCGTAGTTATACTGACTCCAACTACCATTGCGCGAACCTATCTCTGGACTCCACCAGAATGGAGGTAGGGAATATGTCCCGAGTTACCGAAGCTGAAGTTGCCGAAGCGGCCATCAAAGTTCTTACCGATCGAGCTACAGGTCGTGCGACCATTAAAGAGTTGATTGAAGAAACTCCGAACTACCTAACGCTTTCAGCCGAAGACCTTGCGCCATCACCGACCCGGCCAGGCGAGGCGTTATGGGAGCAGCAGGTGCGCAACATCACCTCACATAAAGCGTCGCCCGGAAACGCCATCTACGAAGGCAAGCTTGTCGCCATCCCCGGCGGCTTGGCGCTGCCGGGGCGCGAGGTTGCAGCCTAGCTAGGAGAACTTCGCCTTATAGCCGGGTTTGAACCATTTCAGTTCGGTTCTGCCCGGCGCTTCTTTATCCCAAACAAACCATGCATAAGCCGTCGTTCCGCTGCCCTTGGGCTCCACGCCGCTAGGATAGAAAGTAATACGTTCGCTGAAAACCCAGACCCGAGCGGGCGGTATCTTTGCGAAGATCGTATTTGCGCGGTTCGCGCCCTCTAAGAAGGCAAGCCGCAACAGCAGTGCGAACTTGCGGTTCGAATGCTTGACGCCGCTGGCGACAAAGCCCTCAGCGCAGTTGTAAGGCGGATTGGTTACGATGTTGTCGGCTGACCATTTCGGCTCAAGAAAGTCAAAGCCGATCTCGCCATAGCCGCGATCGTATAAATCAGAACTGCGAACGGGCTGCCCGGTCTGCTCTAGCACCCGGGACATCGTCCCATCACCACACGCGCTTTCCCAAATCTCGCCGGTGAATTTTTCATTGTCGATCAGAGCAAACGTTGCCCACGGTGGGGTGGGGAAAAAATCAGGCCCGCTGAGATCAGCGAACCTTTTCATTGTCGGCTTAAAGCCGCCGTTCAAATTGTAAGTTGGGTCTGCCATTCCGAATCTCCTTGGATGGCAGAGTATCAGAATCATTGATTCAGCAAGGATTTTTAGTGAGTCTTTATGACTCACCCCTGCCTCCCTCCCTGAATGACCGTGAACTTCCGGCGACGATCTGGCGGCGTCTTAGTGGGCAGTGCAGGCTCCACGGAGAGTGCGGCGTCAACAAGCTGGGCAACGCTCCATGCCTTGTCAGCCACGCCTAGCGCCTTAACTGGCGTCGTGCGCAGGGCCTCATGGACGCGGCACAGATTGTAGTGCGCGACGTACAGCGCGACCGCCGCAACGTGGTTGTCCAGCTTCTTGCTAAAGCCGTTGGTGAGGCGGGTGAACCGGCGCGAAGCCATGCGCAGCGAAAGGTTCTGACGCTCAACATAGCTGGCTGAAACGTACTGATCGGGATTGCCTGATATTACGTCACGGCTTACCACTACTACGGCGGCGGGCGAGTAGCGGCCCTGCGCTTCCTTCACCAGATGCGTTACCGAGTAGGTCTTTACGATCACGCCATGAGAGGCGTCCGGGCCGAAGGCATTGCGGATCGCTCCGTGGTAGGGATGGAAGCCGTCCGTTGAAATCTCAGGCTGGCCGATGACGCGGCTGCGGACGTCATGCAGGAAGTCCATGGTGCTTTCGGCGTTACGTTCGCCTTTGACGTTGATCTCGTGGCTGCACGTTCTTTTGCTTCTTGTCAACGAAGCAAAGGCGCTGCGGAACGCGATCGACGAGCCCTTGAGGAACAACAGGGAGACCAATACGCCAACTGGTAATGGCGAGAGCTACACCTCGACAGCAACGCTTTGCCAAGCTATAACGAACATACAGTGAACAGATTCTTCCAGTTGCAGCAGCCTTGCGATACATCTCGACTGAGGTATCCACTCGGCAGATTCTGAGTGCCGGAGCGGCAAGCTGCATCCCTTTTTGGATGATGCCGATTCAGGGAGTGATAGCGATTGTCCTTGTTCCGCCATTTGCATGACGACGCGTTTTTGGCCTTCTCGCGCGATCACAAGCACCTGTACGCGGCCTGTCTGCTCGACCTCCATGAACGCTTCTTTTCAGGCGCGCCGTCGTTTCCGACCCCTCAGCAGGTCGTCCATGCCATCTACGACGTCATGCGCGCCAACCCCGCCCTGTGGAGCGAAGGCGATGATTTCGGCAGCCTGCCGGAAATGATCTCGGCGGGACGCCGCCGGATCCGGAAGGCCGACGTCGCGCTCGCGTCCGAGAAGGGCGACAAGGCGCTCGGTCTTGCCCGACAACTGTACGCCCGGCTGCTCGCCTGGGGATGGCTTGAAGAGGAGGAATACGGGCTTCGCGTTACCGTGGACATGGCTATGGGACCGCTGCTCGTGATCCAACGGCTCGCGAGCCTCAACAAGGATCTCTCGCAGCGATTCGGTGGCTTGATCGTGCAAATCCGCCTCAACCTGGAGGCCGTCGAAAAACTGAGGCCCGAGATCACCGACCGCAAGCAGCGCGAAGCCGCGCTCGCCGTCCGCGAGGCGCGCAATCAGGCCGACCAGTTCACTAAGAGCCTGCGGGCCATTCTGGCCGACCTAAAGCGCGTCCGACGGACCGTCATGGAGTCGAAAACAGTCGCTACCCGGCTGGAAGCCTTTTTCGAGGAGTTCGTCGACCAGCTCCTGCTGAAGGATTTCGAGTCCATCCTCACCGTCAACCATCCGTACCGCTTCCGCGACGCCATCGTCGATCTCGCGCGGAGGATCTCCTACACCCCGGAAACCATGCAGGTCCTCGCCGAGGAGTACACAGCTTCCAGCATGGCAGCCGACCTCGAGGATGGCCGAATGGCCGCGGCCGACGACCTGCTGGCCATCGAAAGCATCTTCGATCAGATCGGGGAGATGTTCGATAGGATCGAGGCCTTCCGCAGGCAGCTCGAAGCCCGGGTCCGCAACACCATTAAGTACGCCGAGCGGGGCGGGCAGGGACTCGTCGGCCGGGCCGGCGACCTGGTGCGGCGCCTGGATGCCCTACTGCGGGACGGCAGACACCACAAGGCGACTATCGAATGGAGCATCGAGCCGCTGCGGTCCCCCTGGTCGGAGCACCATCAGGCGCCGGCCAGGCAGCCGCGCCGTCCCGTCGAGGCAAGGGAGCTCGCCGAGCCGCCGTCGGACCCGCTGTACGAACTGCGGAAGAAGCTCCGCCTCGAGTACATCGCTCGCATCGCGCCCCGCCCCGAGGATGTCAGACGATTCCTGGAGGGCCAGGTGCCGCCATTCGCGACCAGGGAAGCCCGCTTCATGGAAATCGATACCGTGGACGACTTTCTCGCCTTCGATTGCGCCCGCCGATATGCGTTGACGGGCGAGGTCCCGGCGCAGGTCGCGGCCGGGTTCGATCTGGAGCCGCGCCCAGACACGCCGCCCCACGACAGCGAATGGCTTCGGTGTGCGAACTTCGTGGTCAGGCGATCCGGCCCCCTCCGGAAACCAGAGGCAGCCCATGCTCAGTGAGATCGAAAACGTCGAGCGCTCCTTCGGCGCGGAAAAGGCAGCCGACCTCCGCAAAGCGCTGCACTTCCTGCTACGGCGGCAGTTCGTGTTCGCGGGAGATCCCCGGACCGGGACAGTCTACAACACGATCATGGATGGCCGCTTCCGCGACGTGGTCGACGGCTTCTTCGATAGTTGCGGATACCGCGTCCATCGCGATCCGGAGGCGCAGTGGGCCGGCATCGTCGCCATGGACGAGGACGTGCCGCTGCCTCGAATGAAGCTCGACGAAACCATTGTTGTGCTGGTGCTGGCGGCATACTGGCAGCAGGAGGTGAACGTCGGAGCGGTCGAGGACCGGGCCGTCGTAGTGGCCACTTTGAACGACCTGTTCGATCGCTACCGCGAGATGGCGCAACACGGCGGCGGAGGCGCGATCTCGCCCGGCCGCTTTCGGGACATCCTGCGCGAGGCGGCCCAACGCAGTTTGGTCGAGATCGGTGATTTTGACGATGAGCAGCAGGACTGCGAGATCAGGATCCGCCCGATGATCAAGCTGATCAGTGGCGGCGATGCCCTCCAACGGCTTGAGCGCTACGTCCGTAGCGAGGAGGCGCGGTTTCCGCAGCCCGCAGGAGACGAGGCATGATGGAGCTACGACACCTGACGATGGTGAACTGGCACCTGTTCGACGTCGCCGACATCGACGTGACAGGACACGTCGGGGTGCTGGGCGAGAACCGGTCCGGCAAATCGACGATCCTCGACATGGCACAGGTCGTTCTCACCGGCGCCAGCCGGCGGTTCTTGCGCCTGAACGCGGTCGCCGGCGACAGCGGAAAAGCGCGCAGCGGCTCGAAGCGCAGCGTCGTCGATTACTGTCTTGGGACGCTCGGCGAAGACCAGCGCCGGCGCGACGAGGCGCGCACCTACGTCGCGCTAGGGTTCGAAGACAAGGAAGGCGATCGACCGCCGGTCACGATCGGCATGGCGCTTGAGGCGCGCAAGTCCGACAGCAGGGAGACCGTGCTGGCGCTGTTCGTCGCCGTCGGGACCGTTCTGAGCTCCAAGGATTTCATCGAGCAGCGAGGAAAGTCGCAATTCCCGGCGCAGTGGGAGGACGTGCGCGCCCGGATCGTCGCTGCGGTCGGCGAAGGCAACTTCGTCAATCATCGCGACCGGGCGAGCGACTACGTCCGCGAGTACATGCGCCATCTTCTGCCGCATTCGCCCTATGGCGAGCAGAACGCCAGCGCCCTGCAGAAATCAATCGTCAACGCGATGACGCTCGACCACAACCAGACGGCCACGCAGTTCGTGCGGAACTACATCCTCGAGGACAGTCCGATCGGCATCAAGGAGCTGCGCGAGTCGATCCAGACCTACCGCAACATCAGCGAAACCATCCGAAAGATGCGCCTCAGGCTCGAAGCCCTCAGGGCGCTTCGAGGGGTTCTCGCCGCACTGGAAGAGGCGCTCGAGACCAAGTTCAGGGAGGAGTGGATCGCAAAACGCGCGACTTGGCTCGCGGCGCGCGCGACAAACCTGGACTTCAAGACCAAGCGGCGTGCCGAGATGGCGCGCCGGGATGCCGCAGCAAAAGAGCTCGAATTCATCGACGAGGACGTCAAGGTTATCGATAACGAGATCGAACGCCTCACGGCCGCAATCGCCGAGCACGATGCCAAGACCGGCAGAAAGTCCCTGCAGCAGACCGCCGATGTGGCCGGGCAGGCGGCGCACCGCGCCTCGGCGGACTTCAAGGCTCGCACGGAGAACATCGGTCGCCTGGAGCCGCTCCGCGCGATGTGCGCGGACGGTTTCGAGGACTTCGTTCCTACGCTTGAGCGTCTTCTGAGCGCCACCGCCGGCGTCGACATCGGGCGCGTCTCCGACGAGCTCTCCGCGGCCGAGAAGTCCTTCGCGGCAAGCGGCGAGAAATGGCTGCCGAAGATCGACGAAGCGCGTCAAACGATCATCGCGGAGCTTTCCGGGCTCCGAGGCCGGCGCGACGAGGTGCTCGAACGGATCCGACAGCACGCCGCCGGAGGCGCACGGGCCTATCTCGGCGACGACACCGAGCTGCTCTGCCGCAGGCTGCGGCAGAGGGGAATGGTCCCGCGCGTGCTCTGCGACATCATCGAAGTCGCCGAACCCGAGTGGGTCGGAGCCGCCGAGGCGCTCCTCGGCCGCGACCGGGAAGCCGTGTTCGTGGACAGGGCGGATATCAGCGCCGCCACGGCAATCTTCAAGGAAGGTCGCCGCGAGTTTCGCCATGCATCACTAGTGAGCCTAAACAAGCTCGAGCAGTTCAGGGCCAAGCCGGAGCGCGGCACTTTCCCCTCGATCTTCCGGAGCCAGGATCCGGACGCGATGGCCTTCATCATGCGCCGCTACGGTACGGTCCGCCTCGCGGACACGCTCGACCAGTTCAACAGGCCCGGCCGGGCCATCATGAAGGACGGCCTCTACGACGACGGACTCGTCAGGACCCATCGCTGGATCGAAGCCGCGCAGCACAAGATCGGAAAGGCGGCCCAGGCGAACGCCCTGCGCTCCCTGCAGGATCAGGCCGAGGAACTGGATCGGACCCTGGCCGACAAGAGCAAGGAAGCCCAAGCCGCGGAGCAGGCCTTTGCCGCGCTGAAGACCATCTGCGAGGGACGTGACGATCTGAAGGCTTGCGCCGCAGCCTTCGCGGCCGCGCAGACCGAGGTCGCCGAAGCCCAGGCGAGGCTCGAAGCACTCGACGGCGCGGGCGACGGTGGACTTCGCGACAAGAAAAGGGCCCAGCAGAAGTTGAAGGACAAGAGGCTCGATGAGCGAAAGATCCAGCAGAAGGCGTTCGGCGAGCATGACGGTGAGGTCAGATCGGCAGAGAGGAGGCTCGGAGAGGGCGAGAACGTGCCCGGCTCCGAGCTCAACCTGCGGGTCGCCCGGTCGATCTATCGCAAGACCTTCCCGCTCTACTCCGCGGCGAAGGGCAGGATCGTCTACCGCCAGCGCCTCGATGCCGCAGCCCAGAAGGGCTTCGCGGAGAAGCACCGCGCCATCGCGGACAGGGCGCTGAAGGATGCGGACGCCTCGGACGCCGAACGCCTCCGGATCGAGCGGCGGGTCCGCGAGCTCCTTTACGATTACTTCGACCAGTTCGGGATGAGCTCGCAAGTCGGCGCGGAGAGCGAGCCGCTGCGGGAGGTGAAGCCCTGGATGGAGCAGCTCATCGCGGATATCGAGTCCAACGAGCTGCGCCAGTACGAACGGCAGGCGCGGGAAGCGGCGGAAAAGGCCTCCACCCTGCTGCGCGGCGAGTTCATCAACGCGCTCACGGCCCGGATCGGCAAGATGGAGCGGGAGCTGCAATCGTTGAACCGTAGCCTCTACGCACATCCCTTCCATAACGAGCGATATTCATTCCACCGCACCCAGGTCGTGGAATTCCAGCCGATCCTGAAGATCATCGAGATCGCCAAGACGTCCCCGGAGGCGCTCGATATGCTGTTCCGGGGCGACGTGCCCGATGACTTCCCGCACAAGGATACGATCCTTGCGCTCGAGGCATTGCTCGAGGATCCAGTCAAGGACTTCACCCAGTTCGAGGACTACCGCAACTTCTACACCTTCGAGATTCACATGGAGGATGTAGCTACGGGTCGATCAACCCGCTGGGAGCAGCGGCGCGGCACCGGATCCGGCGCCGAACAGCAGGTGCCCATCTACGTCGCCATCGGCGCTTCGCTGGCCGCCGTCTACGGCAGCGCGGAGCGTCGTGCCGGCAAGCCCGCCGGCTTCGCCCTGGCCATGTTCGACGAGGCCTTCTCCAAGATGGACGGCAAGAACCAGCGGCAGATGATGAGCTTTTACAAAAACCTCGGCCTCCAGTTCGTGATCGCGGCGCCGTTCGAGAAGCGGGTCGCCGTGCTCGAGCACATGGACACAATCGTGGAGGTGGACCGCATCGGCGAACAGTCCAGGGCCACAGTGGTGGAACTGAAGGAGAAGGCCAAGCGCGAGCTGATGGCCATCGATCCGGACCTGATGTCCGAAGATGAGCTCGCCACCCGTCTGGCGGCCGAGTAGCTATGGCGCGACGTTTCACGGACGCGATCGGCCTGCTGAACGACCTGCTCGATCGCTTCGAGGCCGGGGCCGCAAGCCCAATCGCCCACCCCGACTATGCCGCTTTCTCGTCGGTAGTCGCGGCGGACGCTTTCCTGAAGCAGATCAGGAAAGCCGAAAGTGCCGGCTCGGTCTCCATTGGCTGGGGGCGCGGCGCCAAGCGAGATCAAGTGGCACACGTGCGGTTGGACTCGGCGGAGATCTTATACCGATATCTCGGCCGCACCCCGGCGTCACGGATCGCGGAGGACGCCGCCGCGCGGCTTGTAGCCGGAGTGGCGCTGCACGAGTCCCTGAAGAACAGCGGTTCTCAAATCGCAGAGGTGTGGGCGCGGGGTAAGACGTGGCACGGATTCGCTTCGTCCGACGTCGACACGCTGCGCCACGCATTCGTTCTCGCCCAGGCGATCCTCGATAACAAGCATCTGGACGTCGACTACAAAACTTTCTCGCGACGTACGGTGGGGCACAGCAAGATACTCGAGCGCATCGAGGGTGCCGTGGTCCGGCTTTTGAGCGGCATAATGGACTTTCCGCCTGGCGCCCGCCCCCGCGAGGCACTGCGAGCGATCGGACTGGAGCGCTTCGCGCCGCCGCTGCTGATCGCGGGCAAGATCGACCTCGACGGAGCCGATCTTTCCAGCATATCTCCGCATTATCTCGGAATCGCTCCCAAGGAAGCAGATCGCGTCCGCTTCCGGGAGCCGCCGGCCTACGTTCTGACGATCGAAAACTTCGCAAGCTTCAACCGGCACATCGCCGAGGCGGACCCCGGCCGATTAGGAACGACCATGTATGTCGGCGGGTACCCCTCGCTTGCCACCCAGCAGGCGCTGCGGACGATCGCAGGATTGGTATCCGAACAGACGCCGATCTTTCATTGGTCGGACATCGATCCGGACGGCACCTGGATCTTCCACACCATCGAGCGCGCCGTCGATCGACCGATCCGTCCCCACCTCATGAGCGTCGAAGTTGCCGAGCGCTTGGGACAAGTGCCGTTCAAAAAATCGGCACCCGCTCGATGTCCACCAGACTCCGGTATCGCGGCTCTGGCAGCGTACCTGGCGGAAGATGGAGCCAAGACGCTCGAGCAGGAAGAACTCGATCCAGTCCTGCCAGAGCTTCATTAGAAAATGCGCGCGGATCAACGCGGTATCGATCCGGATGAGCTTCCTCGGTCGACGATCTCCGTCGGCCTTTGTTGAACAACAGCTGTGTTCCGCAGAGCGAACGCCATGAGTAGGGCGGCTCCTTGCCGTGCTTCGACAATCCCATTGGCACCATGGCGACAACGCCCCGAAGTACCGCCTCCCCTCCAGAAGTGAAGAACGGGAATCTCTGTAACCGTGTGTTAGTCCGTTGATTCGACTACGATAGCCCCAGTCGGTCAACGGTTTGTCGACAATCACCCAAACAAGACCACTATGTTGGTGCCGTCTCCAAACGCGCGGCGATGATCGCCTCGCCGATCGACACTTGATGTCGTCCTCAGTGGTGATGCCGACCTCGGCCCTAGTCCGGGTCCCAACCCCGCTGTACCCGGCCATGTCGGGCAGCGCGGTAGCGCCGGAAGGGCAATTGTCAACTTGTCGCAAGATCAAGCGATTGGTCGATCGCGCTCGGCCTTCAAGCATTTGTCTTCCGAGGAGTAAACTTAAGTTCGTTGGAGCGAGATTCGGCGTCGCCTCGACGTGCTTAGCGCGAAGGCGCGATCGATGGCTCAAGGCTCAGGCTGAAGCATCATTCGTGCTTGCGATGGGAGCTCTGTCCGCCAAAAGCTGCGAGCGCAGTACAAGGAGGGCCGCGTAGACGGCCTTGCCGATCGATAGGCCAATCCAGATACCAACTGCGCCGAGGTCAGTTTTCAGGCCGAGCACGTAACTGAGCGAAAGCCCAATCAGCTTTTTCTGCTGTCTTCCTCATGAACACGCTGCCCCGGATTGCGCTTCAGCTATCCTTTGCCCTCGCTGACACGATCTTATCGCTGCGGTCGTGTTCGCATCGTCGGCGCCATGGCCAGCGATAGCATGTTCTCACAGAACAACGCACCGCTCAAAAATGGTGAGAGCATTCTGGCCGACGTCCGCAAAATCTTCTCTCTATATTGACCGCTGCTATAGTGAGCGCTGCTATCACCGTCGTGGTTGCGGCTTTGGCTGTATCGTTCAAGACGTCGTTTGTTTCAAACCCGACAACAGCACCGCCTGCAACTACGTGCTGCGGGAAAACCGACATCGTTTCTTCGTAAAAGCGCTCAAGAGGCATTGGCATGCCGGTTGCTTGAATATGTGACGAAACCACTTGTGACCATGATGCTCGTTCGGCACCCAATCCAGGTGTTCAGATGAAAGTTGCCCGCCTGATCGACGGCAAAGGTCTCCTGATGCGCTTTCCAAACCGCGCGCCTGCGTCGCGAACTCTGCCATATTCGGATCGCGCTTCGGTTTGCCGGCCAGAATCCGCTTGTCTTGTAAAGGGCTCGCGACGAATGGCGGTCCTCAACAAGATGGTGCACACCAGGGTAAAGGCCTTATACCTCAGCAGCGCGATTGTTTGCGTCACTTTTGGCCGGTGGCTCAAGCGCGCGCATCTGCGAGATGCCGAGCCTGGGTTCGTGGAGCTAAGCGGCGGCCTTCAATCGGTGCTTTGCAGATGGTCAATGAGCTGATGCAGGACGATCCTGAGAAAATACTCAGGCAACAGGACGAGCTCAAGGTCAAGCTGCTTCGCGCCCAATCGATTGTCGCCGAATGTAAGGCAGGATTGGCGGATCTGGAGCGGAGGCTTGAGCGTCGAGCGGTCTCATCGCCGATCGATGAACGCCAGCGCAACTCTGCGGCAAACAATTCAATACGTAACGCACGACCGCCCAAATCGCGGAGCGTCAATGATCCTGTTGATCAGAATGCTGCTGTGGCGTTTTCGAGTCGATCATGGGACCGCTGAAAGCTGCCGCCGCGCACGTTAGCGGCGAAACGTTTCGTCGCGGAGTTGGTGAAGATCTCGAGACGCATGGGGTTGAGAGCCCGGCGGGCGAACCGGACAACTGGGTGCGGCCCTGTCGATAGGCTCGGCTTTTTGGTTGACCGCGGTGCGTTGGCCAGGGGATGCGCGCAGAGTAGCACCACATATGAGACGTATCGCCGCGTCTTTGGCTAGAGCGTCTTGTTTCGGGGGCTGCTCACGTAGAGGTTCTGAAGGGAATGTCAAAGCTCTCCACCTTGAGCCAGCCGGTTCGGTCTTTTTGTCCGTCTTAAGGCGTTTCAAATTACCGCAAGACGTGTCTGAACGGCGAGGGGCGCTTCAATGACACGATGGTCGGCTATGGCAGTAGGGTAAGGCATGCGGGTCACCGGCGGAGCTGACCGCGGAAGCCGACCATGCCTCATCCGGCATCGCATGGAGGATGACGAGAACTGGCTGACTATGTCCGCAAACGATCACGATGCGATCAGGAGGGCAGGAACGGCAGTCACCTAAATTCGTGAGAACCAGGAAGAGGGTTCCCGGTGCGAATGCGATCCGGTGCCGGCCGTAGCCTCGTCAGCTTCTCGAAAGCTTCTCCGAATACGGGCTAACCCAGTGATCCTGGACGGGAGGCTGGCATGGACTCGCACAATTTCGCCATATCCAATGCAGCACCTCCGCCATCGGTACAGCACGCCGTTCCAGACGATCAACCGAACCAGGCGGCAGAAGACGCCTTCGAGCAGCAATTAGATGCGGCGCGCGCGGCCGATTCCGCTGGCCTTGCCCGGCGCCCCGGCCGCAAACCGCCGCCGAATGTGTCGCGCGCGGATTTTAATTACATTCACGAGATCATGAGCGGCGTCAGTGCTCGCCGAAAACTGTCGCCGTTGACGGCCGAGAAGTATGCTCAAATGCTTTACAAGGTGGCGAATTACCTCGGCGAGCGCGGCCAGTCGCTCGAAGCCAGTGATGATAATACACTAAATCAGCTCTCTGACACCGTGTTCAAGGAGAATAAGCACGTAGGTATGGCTTTGCGGGCACTTCAAGAACAGCGCGGAGGTTCACCTGCAGTCAGGGTCAGGCGCGCGCGTGCCGCGACTTCGATGAGTACTGGCCGCACACGTGTTGCTCCAACTGAAGTTGGTGCGCCGCTTATCGAAAGCGTCATAGACGAAGGTATCAAGAGCAAGCACTGGGCGCCGGCGACCGTCCAGCATCATGACACGATGCTTCGCAAGCTGTCGAACAGTCTCGGGATGCGGGGCGAGACGCTTGCTGGAACAAGCGATGATGCGCTGTACGACTATGTTAAGGAAGCCTTCCCGAAGAACTGGAAGAGAATGACGGGTTCGCTCTGGGCGCTGCGTGAGCATCGAGGGGGCTTGGACGGTTCGGAGCAAGTGTCTTCCGCATCAGACGGCCCTGACCAGGCCAAAAGCAGCGCCGCCGCCGGCTCGCCAAGATCGGATCTCATCCCGGAGGCGCTTTGGCGGCTCCTCGATGATGATGATCGCGTCGAGCCGTCCGTCATGGCCGAGAATCCCGAACTTCTGAGGCAGGAACAGGAGCTTCGCGACCAAATTGAGGGCGGGTGGGATGATCAATCCAACCTCCTGTCGCCTTCCACCGATCGGGAAGAATTCACTTCGGATCCAGAGGATCTCATGGAGCGCCCGGCGAAACGCAGGCGAACACTGGACCGTCAATCAGTGCATTCGCCGGTCTCCGTCGATCCAGGGGAGCTCACCTTGAATACCCGGCAGGTTGCTCCCGCGGAGCCTTCCCAGTTGCTAGCTAATGAGTCTGCGCTGTTGGATCCGGATCCGCTCGCCGATGAGCTCACAGCGCCGGCAGATCCAGACGCCTTTACTTTCGCGCCCCTGCCGCTTTCT
Source organism: Bradyrhizobium sp. ISRA442 (assembly GCF_038085055.1). Classification (NCBI taxonomy): domain Bacteria; kingdom Pseudomonadati; phylum Pseudomonadota; class Alphaproteobacteria; order Hyphomicrobiales; family Nitrobacteraceae; genus Bradyrhizobium; species Bradyrhizobium sp. ISRA442. Next base: position 146,290 of record NZ_JALGCN010000006.1, on the reverse strand, counting down.
CCGGGGGAGCTGTCGCGGTTGTTGGATATTGAACCCACGCCGTCTGGGCCGGATCAACTCGCGCAGGAGGTCGCATGCTCGCTAGGTGCAGAAGCTTCTGTTATCGCTCGAGCCCCCCTTTCTCCTGGGAAGCTTTGGCGACTGCTGGATGACGAATCCACACCACCGCTGCCAGATCAGCTATTCGACCGGCACTCAAGCTCAATAGATCAAAATGTATTCAGTTCCGATTCCCTGCCGCTTTCTCCAGGGGAGTTTGCTCGACTGATCTATGATCCACCGGGCGGAGTGGACCAGTTCGCCGGCCACTTGCCGCTTCAGGCCGATACCGCGGCACTCGATTTCGAGTACCTGCCATTCTCACCAGGCGAGCTCCGTGGACTGCTGGATGATGAGCCCGTGCCGTCCGGGCCGGATCAGCCGCTCGGCAATTTGCCTGTTTCGGCTGATCCAGATGCGTTTATATTCAACGAGGAGCCGATGCCGCCAGGAGAGCTTCGCCGATTGCTTGAAGATGAGCCGGCATCCTCAGCGGCGGATCAACCGCCACGCCGGTTTCCCAGCAACTATTAGAGAACACGAGCCATTGTCGCAGACGCCCTGAACTCGCTATCGCGACCGCTTAAACTCCCGGGAAAACCTGCAAGCATTTAGCTTGTATCGAACGTATCGCCTTGCGTTTCGGCGAACCGGGTTCGCCTGCATCACTTGCTGAGCGAGCGCCAGCTGGCGCGAATATCGGCCGCATTTTCGACTGTGGTTGGGAGTGCTGGATGTTTCGACCCCTTGCGATCTGGCAGCGGCCAAGTAGCCGGGGCTCAATCGAAGCGCAGCGGATCGCCTTCGACAATGTTTAGCGCCAGCGGCGATGAACAGTCCATGTCCCTAACCCCGCGAGCGCTCGATCTCAATGTTTGGATTTGGTCTATCGCACAACGCTTCGTCTTTTTCGTGCATAGGCAAGGTGCTACGGCGCGATCGCACAGTCGAGGCCTCTGCTGCGTCTTATAAATGTCATCTTGCGCGGGCCAGTGACGCGCGCGGCGGCTCGATCGAGCCAGCGCTCAATAGCAGACAAGGCACGCGGCAAGGATGCGTGTGACAAAGCACGAGCACGTCGATGACAAAGCGTTTTCGCAACTGGGCCCTATTGTCCATACTCGCCTCCATGGTTGTCTGCCCCGCCGCAAAAGCGCAAGACCGCCGGACTATCACCGAACCTGTTGCACCTCATACGGTCTGCGATCGCCCTGTGCCTTCCGGCCAGAACGATACAGTTAGCCTACAGGACGCCATTGAACATTGCCCGGCTGGCGCTGCAGTTTATCTCGGGCGCGGCGAGTTTCACTCAGGTCCACTCGAGATGAAATCGGGCGTGACCTTATGGATCGGACGCGGTGCGGCGCTGATCGCCATCCCCGAACCAGCTGCTTACGACAAGGGCCGGGGACAATGTGGTCGCATCATGGGTAAGGGCGACGGTTGCCGGCCATTCATCAGCTTTTCCAAAACGCGTGGCGGCGGCATCTACGGCGAGGGCATCATCGATGGTCAGGGCGGCGCAATGATGGGCGGCGGGGCCGAAACCTGGTGGCAGCTGGCCCGCCGCGCGCAAGCTGAGGGCGGCAACCAGAACGCCCCGCGCTTGATCCAGATCGATCATGCGCAGGACATCACGTTCTCTGGTATCACCTTGCGCAATGCCCCCAATTTCCATGTCGCGATGAACCGGGTCGAAGGTGCCACTTTCTGGGGCCTCACCATCGATTCACCGGCGGATGCGCGCAATACCGACGGCATCGACCCCGGCGCGAGCCAGGATGTGACCATCACCCACAGCTTCATCCGCACGGGAGACGACAACGTTGCAATCAAGGCCGGCGACAATGGCTCAAGCAGCCATATCTCCATCCTTGATAATTATTTCGGCTGGGGGCACGGCATGTCTATCGGCAGCGAGGTGAATTCCGGAGTTAGCGACATACTGGTGCGTAATCTCACGCTGGACGGTACGACGTCGGGCCTGCGCATCAAGAGCGATGTCAGTCGAGGCGGTCTGGTCGAGCGCGTGACTTATGAGAACGTGTGCCTGAGGGGCAACCGGTGGCCGGTGGCGTTCGATGCAAAATATGATCCGCGCGCGCAAGGCACGAGAATTCCGGTCTATCGGCAGATCGTTCTGCGCCATGTGCGTGGCGACAATGGTGTGCTGCTGATGCGCGGCGTAGACGAGCGGCATGCCCTCGACGTTGCACTCGAGGATGTCCGATTTGCCAATTCCGCGACTTGGCAACTCGAACACGCGAAGGTGACCGCAAGTCCCTCTGACGTGTCGCCGCCGCTGCCGGGACGAGCCACAGAACCGCTGCGCGGATCGGAGGCATGTGCCATAGCATTCCGCGAGGGCAATCGCTAAGTACGACACCCGGCGCCGAACCCGGCTGGTGAGTTCGGCATCGGCCGGCCTAAATCGCTGGTCTTGCAGAACCTCAGCCTCATGTCCGGTACTTCGTTGCGGGCCGCCGCCGGGTTTGCAGGACCGCAATTGCGAGAGTCACGTGGGGATTCTGGGCTGGCGAGGAAAATGTGTTTGACCATGCACGGCGGCTATCCCGCGGCGGTATCTCATATCGACTGCGTCGAGCGTGTCGCGAACTCAACGAAGAGTGAGATCACATGCGAATTTTCGTGCCTTCCGCTGCGCTTCTGGCCGGATGTTTCTGCATCCCGGCAGCGTACGCTGAGCCACTATTCGTGTCGCATGCCGGAAATGCAGACTATCACTCCGTGCAGCAAGCCATCGACGCGTTGCCGGCGGAAGGCGGAAATGTCCGGATCGCGCCGGGCGTCTATCGCGAGAAGGTCAAAATCTCCAAATCCGGTATTCATATCGAAGGGACTGGCAGGAAGCCGGAGGATACGGTCATTGTGTATGGCGACGGCGCGATCAATGTAGGAGGAACCGCCCGTTCGGCGACGCTGGATGCCGCTGGCGATGACTTTCGGCTCGAGAATCTGACCATCCAGAACGACTACGCCCTCAATCCGGCCAATCCCCCCTCGCAGGCGGTAGCGCTGTCCGTTACCGGAGACAGGGACGTCGTTACGCGCGTCCGCCTGCTCGGTGCCCAGGACACGCTATTTGCCGGCAAGGGACCAAACGGCAGAATGTCACGACAATACTTCTCGAACTGCTACATCGAAGGGCATGTCGATTTCATATTTGGCAACGCCAAGGCCTGGTTCCGGCAATGTGAGTTGCACGGCATCGCAAATCAAGCGGTCATCTATACTGCTCAGAGCAAGGCAGCGCCGGATGAGGACAGTGGCTATGTTTTTGATCATTGCAGGCTAACTGCCGACCCCGCTGCGGGCTATATCGCACTTGGCCGCCCTTGGCGCCCCTACGCCACAGTGGTCTTCCTGTCGGCGAAGATAGATGCCCCCGTGATCGGGGAAGGGTGGCGCGAATGGACGCCCGGCAAGACCGATACGTTGAGGACAAGCTATTATGCCGAATACAGATCCTTCGGCGCCGGGGCCAACCCCTCAGCCCGCGAGCCTCACTCCCATCAACTGACAGATGGCGAAGCTGCGAGATGGTCGCTGAGCGTGTTCTTCGGAGGCGCCACAGATTGGCTGCCAAGAGAACCATATCGATGGAAGACAAAGCAACGGTGACGAGACGACGGCGATCGTCTGATGAACGACGGGGGAGTGCGGATATGACGACGGCGTGGGCTGCCACCGACAACGCGCTGGGCATCATATTTGTGGGTCATCGAAAGCCTCACCAGACGGTTACTCACGAACAGGGAAACGCGCAACTGCGTGCGATAGCCCAGTGCTTGATGAACGCGATGCACGGTGTGGAAGGCGATCAAGTTCACGATGCCTGCCTTGCCTCGCTGCGATCGGCAGAGCCCTTGAGATAGGTCGGTGGCGCGGGGCGCTACAGCTCCTGGCTATGTCAGAACTGGCCGTGAGCGCCGCGATCCATCGGCTCTCGTGATCGATCGTTGATCCGGCGCCACCGAGCGAATAGGCCTGGATGGGTCGCTTCTGCGCCGAAACCCTTTCCATAGAGCCAACGAGTGTCCCCGGATAGGTTCGTAATTTCGTGTTGCTTCTCGAACAACGGAGGGATCGATCGTGCGCAACTCCTGTTGGAGCTTCGAAGGTGGAACCGGCGGTAGTAGCGATTCAGCCGTCAGGAGTGGAAGGAGCCGTTTGGCATTTCCACGAGCTCACCGCTGGGCCGATGCAGCCGCCACGTGCGCAGGATCTTGCCGCATCCCTTTTTCCGGGCCCTTCTTCCTGACCGCTGCGCGGAACGAAACGAACCGGTCATCGTGTCGATTGTCCGCCATGGTCGCCCGAAAGCGTTAGCCAGGGAAATCAAACTGCCCGCATAGCCAGAGCAAAGCTCTGGATGGTTCCGTCCTCCACTTCCGATGCGCCGTGAGGCCTGCTGAGATGTTCGGGCTAGCTCTAGCGCACCACGGTCTTCAGGTACTGGTAGGCCTTGATGATCTCGACCAGGCGATCCTCCGTGGAGCGGTCGCCGCCATTGGCATCGGGATGGTGCTGCTTGACCAACGCCCTGTACTTCGCCTTGATATCGCCGAGCGTCGCATTGGCATTCAGGCCCATCACCTGCAACGCGTTGCCCTCGACATTGAAAATCTTGCGCGCCTCAGGCTTGGCCTTCGCGCGGTGGCGGGTACCGGCGCGTCCGTTCAGCTCGACGAGCGTGCAGAGGGCATACCAGTCGTCCTCGAAATTGGCAGTGCTGCCGGTCATTTTGTGTGCGCTGATGCTCTCGCCCATCTTCCACGTCGGACGATGGCCGGTCAGCGCGTCCCTCTGGTAGCGCGCAACCGCTTCCGCATCCATTCCCGAGAAGAAATTGTAGGACTGATTGTATTTGCGAACATGCTCGATGCAAAAGTGCCAATAGTCGCGCGCATTGCCGCGGCCCTTGGGCGCGGGATGGGTAGCCTTGTTCTGGCAGCCAGGCCATTCGCATAGCGCAGTGGTCTGGCGCTCCTGCGCTTCCTGCTTATTGATGCGAATGGAGTCGAAGATTTTGGATGTGTCGATCAACATGACCTGGCTCCGTTGGCGGAGCGGCAGTTAACAGAGCCGCTTCTATGCTAGAGACTTGGTTTGGACGGCAAGTCGGGTCTGACTCGGCCTTTGCGTCCAGTCAGTCGCATGATGTAACAGGCACTTCCTAGCAATGGACATGCCAGGACGCGCGAGCTTGGTTCAGACCATCATCTCTTTGCGATTTCAGATCGGCTCAATCGAAATTTGCTGTCGGGTTTTGCACACGGACGTCTTTAATGGGACCGGTGCGAATACTCTCAAGGATCCAGCGAAGGGCAATGCTCGGTAATGTGCGCAGCGAGGAACGCGAGCGGCGTCTTCTTAATTTTGTTTAGAAGCTCGGAAAGTCTTCCGTCTTCGTAGCGAAACAGAAAGCGCAATGTCGCGATCTGAAGGGAATTCGGCCCCGCTCGTTCACGGATCAATGCAAGTCACAGCGCCGGCCCGCCGCTGACGAAGCCCCCCTGCTCACCGGCCGACCCAGCAAAGTCTCGGACGTTTCGCTGTTGGAGCGGGTGGATGCTGGCGCTGGCACGACAGCCGTGTTGTAGGAGGTGCTTGGCAAGGCGCTGGTCCACGTCCCGGATGCAGCTCTAATGGTTATGTCGAGGCAATTCGTTTGCGGGGAGTCGGATCCTATGAAACACCAGTTTATCGCCAATTGCCTCAGAGCATCGTGTGCCGAAGCGTCACCCAGCGCGGCGATGTCGCCTTTAGACAATCGTTTTTCGAGCTCTGGCGCTTTTGGCAGTTTGGCGACGACGGGACATGCACCGTGAATCAGAAATTGGATCTCGATTATGCCCTCGTCGGGTACTGGAATGCATGACCCAAAAACAAGCGAGACGATCAGTCAGCGAATATCCGTCCTTAAGGATCGGGCAGAAGAGCATTTCGGACATCGTGCATGAGTACAACCCGCCTGTTGTGGGAGTTGCAGCCCTATGCGCATGCGGTGCGGCCGGCCCGCAGTGGCGATGGCTTTCGGCAGCGCAACTCTATTTGCCCGAAAAGTTGCGGAGCCTGGACCTCACGCCTTTACGAAACAGCTCGACCAATCTAGGGAGCGACCGCGGTCAAGACGTGAAACGCAATCGGTGCGAACTCGTCATTAAGTGGAAGCCCATGATCGGTTCAAACTCTCCTCCAGCCTGCGCACCTCCTCCGCGGCTTGACGGCGACAATCATCGTTGCCGCCGCTAGCCCTGCCCAACAGAAGGTCACATTGATCCCAGGGCGTCGCATTCGCCTGTCGCGCCGTCCGCCCGCATTCTATTTGCAGATCAGTATCTGCGGTGATCCGGCGGACCAGAGTAGGAACCCAATAGAGGACGGCGCAGCTCTCGGCCCTGTGGGGCGATTCCGGCCAGCAACCCGTCAAAACAACTGCTTTGCATCCGCGAGACCGGTGCGCAGCGATCCACGGGACATTTCCGTCCGTTATGTACAAGTGCCCCATTGCCTACACGTCTGCTTGCACCGTCTCATCATTGGATGACGAAACGCCAAGCTTCCCGCAGTAAGAAGTCATATCGAGAGACATAGGGTTGGATGCCGCGCGGTATGCGGCGCGGGCACCGACCATGAGGGGCAGCCCGGCCGTCGGATCTCAGTCAACTCCTGCCTTCGTCGACTGCCTGTCGGAATAATTTTTTGCGGGGTCGTCGGTGGTTGGATTAACCGCTCGAATCCACGCGGTACATGCTCGGAGATACTGTAATGCGTTTTGAGGGCGTTTTGTCCGTCCGCTACGAAGATTTTCTGCGTAGCTCAGGTGGCTGGCGCGGTAATTCAACGTTTGTGTTGCCAGTGGACCCTGCAATTTAAAACGATGTACGCGGTCAGTCGTTGATGCGCGCAAAGCGGACGACCTGCATTTAAAGAAGTTTGTTAACTGCGGCCGACTTACAACCAGAGCGAACACGAAGCCGCTGCGCATGTATGTCGAGTTATCCGCAGAACCATTCGCATGACTGCGCGCTCGTATTTTTGAGGCACTTTGGTCGAGGTTCAAAATGCTCAATGTCGTGAAATTTCGTCGACCTGGTGCGCCCATGCGGCGCACTGAGCCAATGCAAACGATGGCGATTGCTAAGCGTGACGCGCCATTAGCGCCGATCGCAATAGCATGTGATTCCGGTCGAGGTGCAAATCAGCGGCTCAAAGCCGCCCGCGCCAATGCCAAGCTCACGATCGCGCGTGCGATTGCCACGCTGGAGGAGAACCATCGCCAGATACGAGCGGCCATACACAAGATTGCCGATTCATCAGCTAGGGCCAGGCTGGAAGCCGATCTCGATCTAATCGAGCGAGAGCTTGCTCTCGCCAAACGGAAATCTGCCAGCCTTTAGAGCTGACGGTCCTCGTTTTACGATGGGATCGCTGAAGTACATTCGAGGTAAGACGACCACCCTTTAGCAGAGAGCCACAACAAGTGTTTGCAAACATCAAAATCACCGGTCGATTGATAGCTGGGTTTGGATCGCTTCTTCTGATGTCCGTTGCAATGTCGGTTACTCGATCCATACCTCCCGGAGCGCGAACGGATCGTTGGCGACTGTGGTTCGCCAAAAAGACCACGTAGCCGGAGATGAGCGCATCGAAAAGCAAGTATTTGAAGCTCGGATGCATGTATGGATGGCCTTGGCAACCGATGATCCGTCGCATTGGGAGAAGGCCGCAGATACCTATAGGCGAACATTTGCACGGCTTGAGGATCTCGCTGCCGACACCAAGGACTTGGGGCGCCGGGTGCGAGTGCTGGATCTCAAAAAAGCTGTCGAGGACGATGAAACGAAGGCGCTCGGGCTGAAGGAATTTAGAGGAAGAAATAGCGCGCTAGATACGCCCGCGGCGAAATCGGCCGTAAGTGCCGCACTCGCCGCCGGTGGTCGGGTTGACGAACTCTCAGAGCCGCTCGCGATTGATTACGAGAAGGCTTCGAAAGCCACTGCGCTAAAGGCGGAAGATAACCTTGGATTGGGCGTGATGATAGCCTTGATCCTTGGCGCTCTCAGTTTGCTGCTGGGTTTCATCCTCGCGGTGCTTACCTCGCGCAGCATTAGCGGCCCGATCCGGAATCTGACAGCATCGATGCTCGAGTTGGCCGGGGGCAATTTCGATGTTGTGCTCCACGGTCTTGGTCGCAAGGACGAAATTGGGGAAATTGCGAATGCGGTCGAAAGGTTCAAGGTGAAGTCGGCCGAGAAGGCGGAGGCGGAAACCCAAGCCAAACTAGCTCATGATCGTATCGCTGCTGAGCAACGAAAGTCCGACATGCGCAGGCTTGCAGATGCGTTCGACGCGGCCATCGGGGAAATTGTCGAAACCGTTTCCTCGGCGTCCACAGAACTGGAGGCGTCGGCTCGCTCACTGGCAAACACTGCCGAATCCACACAGCGACTCTCGACCGCTGTAGCCTCGGTCTCCGAACAGGCGTCCGCGAACGTTCAGTCCGTTGCATCGGCCACAGAAGAAATGTCGATTTCCGTAAATGAGATTGGCCGGCAAGTGCAGGAGTCAGCTCGTATTGCGAGTGAAGCCGTTCGAATAGCCGCGAGCGCTGACAAGCGCGTTCTGTCTCTCTCTGAGGCCGCCGGCAAGGTCGGTGACGTCATCCAATTCATCAACACAATTGCATCTCAAACAAATCTTCTGGCCTTGAACGCGACAATCGAGGCAGCCCGCGCCGGAGACGCTGGGCGAGAGTTCGCAGTCGTTGCATCAGAAGTGAAAATGTTAGCGGACCAGACCGCGAAGGCGACGAAGGAGATAAGTGATCAGATTTGTGGAATTCAGTCATCCACCAAGGAATCAGTGGCAAGCATCAAAGAAGTCACCAGCGTTATTGGCCGAATCTCAGAAAGTTGCTCGGCCATCGCGTCTGCTGTGGAAGAACAAGGCGCTGCAAACCAAGAGATTGCCCGGAATGTGCAGCAGGCGGCAATTGGTACGACCCAGGTCGCCACAAATATCGCCGAAGTCAATCGAGGTGCGGATCAGACGGGCACCGCGTCAACGCAGGTGCTTTCCGCTGCCAGGTCCCTAGCTGAGGATAGCAATCGTCTGAAGCTGGAAGTGCAGAGATTCCTGGCCAGGGTAGCGGAAGCTTAGCAAAGCTTTGACGCTCCTGAAGAAGCGCTGCTCCAGTGCGCATGTCCCTTTATCTTGGTCGGATGTATTTTCCACGCCGACCTCTCGGGGGCGCGACCGACGGACAAGAGCCCAATAGGGCTTGAGGGCAGCAGCTGCCGACAATAGGTACTTCATCTCGTGCAAAGCGCCACTTTGCGTGGAATGAGTGCACCCAGGAATGGAATGATTGCCGCTTTTCGTCAGGTCGAAGTCAAAGCTAGATGCGGCGGTGGAACACGTTCGCCCAGCTCCGAACTTGGTCAAGCGACGTCTGTTACTGTACGTCTGATGGCTCCAGCGGCTTCGACCGAAAGAAACCGAACCTGCCGGAATGTGTTCAGGCCGCCATCAGCTCGGCTGGCCTTTCACCTACAAGGGCGGCCAATCGATAGGCCTACAAGTCCACTGCGGTTGATCTCAGCAAGCAGACTGTCGGCGCGATGCCTCGCCGGAATTCCAACAAGCCCTGTGCCCGCTGTCGCATCCGTCGCCACCGGATCACGAATGAACTCATACATCCGGATAATGAAATGGACGGAAAGGCCTGCGAAATCCTCCTCCGGCCTCTTGGTGCTTACCGTAGAATCCTCGTGATCAAACTCCAACTCGCCCAAACTATCGCTGCAAGCCAGGCGATCAATACGATGGTGGCAACTCCCAGGAATCCGATAGGAACTAGCTGATTGCCATTTCGCCGCCGTTCGCCTGCATCCAGGGTAAGAGACGATCAGAGCTGCCCGCCTGGCATACACCGGTGAGCTGAGACAACCATCCGGGTTGAGGACGACCCAGGAGTGACCGGGCCGGAAGCTGCTCTAATACTGCAAAGGCCGCTTCATAGGGTGAGGCCGTGCTCATTGAGCACCTTATCTCTGAGAGCCCCCTTGATCTCACGGGCGATCTCTTTGCGAACTGCGGCGCCCAACTCTATCTTGGCATCCTCGACAAGGTCAGCTTCGACCCCGATCAAACCTTTGTCGGTGAGCTGTTGCTGTAGCCGGCTGTGGAACTCCGTGCCCATTGCAGCAAGGAGCTGGTCGTGCGCCCTGGTGTGGTCTTCGGGTGCGATGCGACTCACAACGTCGTCCCAGGGTTGCCAGTCCATCGCCAAATAGTCGGCGAATTCCGCCGCCTCTCGGTTGCGCACGGATGTCTCTGCACTGTCAACGTCAGCGTCGGTCACACCGGAAACCTCAAAGAAGCGCATGTTCGGGGCGACGTGTTGCAGTCCCAGCCGCTCGCGGAGCTTATTTTGATAAGCAAGAGAGACCTCAATGGCGTCGATGTCTTCGACGTTGTTGCCCGAGCCTAGCGCGTGAACCTTCTCGCGCGCAATTCTGTCCAGCGCGTCCAGGCGGAACATGACCCGCCCCAGATCGATGAGATCGGGAAGGCGGGCCTTGTTGTTATAGGCGCCGTTCTCGACCTCTGCGATGAGGCGTGCGGTCTGCATGCCGTTCCAGGTCAAAGTTCTGCGATCCTCGCAGCTCTCGTTGGCGTCCAGGGCCAGTTGGAAGTAGCGCTTACGCAATTCCGGGTTTTGCGCCACTTGGCGCAGATCATTGGCCACTGACTGCCGGAATTCTTCGTTGCCAGAGTTCGCGGACTCGAACAGTTTGCCAAGGAAGAGCGCGTATTCCCGGGCGCCCGGCTCTTCAGCGACGCTCTGCCAAGCGGCCAGCACCTCTCGATCACCCTCCTGTGGATTTCCCCGGAGCCAGTTTGCGACCGTTTCAATGAGAGCATCGGGCTGTTCATCGTCTGTCTCGGACAATTCACTTTCGTCATTGTGCGAATGGTAGACGGTTGGACCGGCATAGTCCTCGGCGCTTAGGATTGTATCCAGGTTCGCGAGCACCTGCTCGGGCAGAGGATTGTCGGTCAGAACTATGCTGCCAGGAGCGACCAATTGCGTCAGCAGGTCGTCCGGTAGGCTCGTCAATTGGTTTTGGCCGACGTCGAGAAAGTCCAGCGAAGCAGGGAGGTGCCGCGGCAGACGCGTCAGTTGGTTTTCGCTGACGTCGAGAAACTGGAGGGTGGCGGGAAGGGTCTCCGGCAGATTCGCCAACTGATTGTGGCTGGCGCGGAGAAACTGCAGCGAAGCAGGGAGCACCTCGGGCAGTTCCTGCAGCTGATTGTGGTTGAGGTCGAGATGCTCGAGCTCAGCAGGTAGGACCCCAGGCAGGCTCCTCAGCCGGTTTGAGCTCGCGTCGAGGCCTCTGAGCTCGGTCGGGAGTTCGGGCAGGGTGGTCAGCTGATTGCCCCTAACGTCAAGACGCCGGAGCGAAGCAGGCAGGCTATCGGGCAGAGTGGTCAACCGATTGAAGGGCACATCAAGCGCAACGATAATGCTCGGAAGTCTTGGCAGGCTTGTAAGGGACAGCGATCCAAGATCCAGTGTAGTGGTCTCACCCAGAGTATTCACTCGGCGCACCGCTTCTTCCCGATCCTCGAGCGGGCCTACCTCCGGTTCAGCAGCCCAATTCTCAAGCACCTCATCTCGCTCGCCCTCAATATGGGCGGAATCTCTGGAGTTTGCTGCGGAGCCTGTCACGACCGCGTTCCACTGCGCCGCGTCTTCGTCTTGCCCGTCCTGCTGTCCGGAAGATACAGAAGGGATGCCACCGTTGCTCTGAATATGTCCTGTCTCAATTGGATCCATCCCACCCTCCTCACGAAATTGAGCGCAGACTCAGCCCACGGTGACAATGCTCTAGGACCAGTAGCTTTCGATAAGCTGACAGACTGTCGCCGTAAGTGGCATCGATGGCAACGAAGCTGGCATGACCCTGGGTGCAGGATTTGATCGGCCGATCCGCTGACCGTAAGATATTTTCCGCTGACGCGTTTCCGCGCATAACCACCCAGCAGCGGCTCAAGTATAAAGCCCACGCGTGGCGGCGGTGCCTTTCTCCAACTACCTGCGAAGCAAGAGCGCACGCTCTCCAACGCCCAACGTCCGCGTCGGTCCTCTCTCGTGCCAAGACAATCGCTGCCGCGCTGGTATTTGCCGTTGGTGGGGAACCCAACGATCTGGGTGTTTTTGCAGCGACACTCGTCAGCTGATCGACAGGTGGGCCTGCTAAGGGCGAAGGCTGCCACCGTTGACGGTACTCCGGACTTGTCTGGCCTGCGAGATGGCAGACTGCGGGCAGCAGTATCGATCTATTGTCCAGGTTAGGCTCGTATCGGCCTGTGTCGAAGAGGTGCTGGACGGCAGTCGCGGACCACGCGCACACGCCTTCGAATGATCATTTGCTCTGCGGACCTAGCTGCTTCGCGGCCTTGGGAAGCGGAGGTGTACTCGTTAGTTCTGACCGATGGAGAGATTGATGGACACAGGATACGCACAGCGGAGCGCGGCTTCCTCCCCGGGCGCATTTGAAGAGGTGGAGCAGGAAAGCTACCTCGGCGGCTTCAATCGTGCCGTCGCGAATTTGGTCGAAACGTTGACAGGGTATCGGACCCCAGCCTCCGCGCGCGCACAGATCCTGGACAATTGGGTTGCCGAAGAAGGGCAGTGCGAAGCCGAGAATAGGCGACAGGGGCGCAGACGAATCAGGAATTCGGATAACACAGGCTCGCGCTCGCTGGATTTGTCCTCGCTCTCACTGACCGCTCTGCCCGCCGCCCTTCCGCCAAGGTTGCTGGAACTGCGCGCCAGGCACAACGAGCTAAGCAGCCTGCCTGCCGCGTTCCCACCCGGTCTCCAGCGTCTTCTCATTAGCCATAATCGCTTGACCAGTTTGCCGGACGATCTTCCGGCGACCCTCTCTGAGCTAGAGGTCGCTGACAACAGCTTGACCAGTCTGCCGGCAAACCTTCCAGCCGGGCTCGAGATCCTGAACGTAAACGACAACCGGCTCATCAGCCTGCCGGACGCTCTCCCGAGCGGGCTCACCTCGCTTGCGGTCAGTGGCAATCAGTTGACCGACCTCCCGGTGTCCCTCCCCTCGTGGCTCGTTGAACTCAATGTCAGCGGCAATCAATTGGCCAACCTCCCCGACCCACTTCCGAGCACGCTCCAATCACTCAATGTCAGCGGTAACCGGCTGACCAGCCTGCCTGAAGGTCTTTTAGATGCTCTTGTGCCGAATAATAGCCTTCACTACCCGCATCTGGAGAGCCTCGAATTGGAGGATAACGCGCTGCCGGACGACATCCTCGCTCATCTGGCGGCGGCTGAAGCGCCACCGCAGCTTGCGCAGCAATCCCTGCATGAAGCTGCCGCACACTGGCTCGCAGACGACCCGGCCACGCTGGCCGAATGGGAGCACTTTGCGGATGAGCCCGGCGCCCAAGACTACGCACAGTTCCTGGAGAGGCTACGAGGCAGCGTGAACTACGGCAATAACGGGTTTCGGCAAGCAGTGGCTGACGATCTACGGCAGGCGGCCGCCAATCCGACGTTGCGCGAGCAGTTCTTTGCACAGGCTTCCGAGGCCAACACGAGCTGCGAGGATCGGGTCACCTTGCACTGGAATGGTATGCAGACCGCGCGCATCAACGCTGACGTCAAGGACGGGGTATATGACGATCGGCTTGGCGATCTGATCCAGCGCGGCCGTGTCGCCTTCCGCTTGGAGGCGTTGGACGAGATCGCGCGCGACAGGATCAACTCGCTCGCGAGCGGCAACCCGAACGTAGACGACATCGAAGTCTATCTGGCCTATCAACATCGGCTGCGCGAGCCGTTGGAGCTCTATCATCTCGCCCCTGATATGCGCTTCCTAGAGGTCTCTCACGTCAGCGAGGATGATGCGACGGAGGCGCTCGACCTGGTCCGGGAGCGGGAAGCAAGCCAGTTCACCGACTACATGGCAAGCCGCTGGCAACCCTGGGAGACGGTGCTGAGGCGCATCGCTCCAGACGAACATGCCGCGATGGGAGACCGGGTGCTCGACGCCATGGGCGACGAGTTTCAAACCCGCTTGACTCAGCGACTGGTCGAGCATGGTCTTCTAGGCGATGCGGATGCCGAGCGGGTGCTCGGAGCCCAAGTCCGAAACGAGATCGCTGGCGAGATCAAAGGCGAGGTCATGCAACGTGTGCTCGCAGAGCGTGGCCTCGAACTATGAGGCTCCCAAACCGCCGCAGCGATATCCATTATTGCTCCGCGGCGGTACCCAAAGATCGATCGTGAAGGCTCGGCCATCGCTGCCAAGGTGCTTTCGCGCTTTGGCAATGCGCTGCCGTCGATGAGGGTCTTTCGGTCTTGCCGAGTGACGAAAATTTCGAGGGCGTATCTACGTCCAGTCGAAGGCGCTTCGCGACGAGAGCTCCTCGGTCGAAAAGTTGTCGAGGAGACCAAGGCGCGCAGCGGTGAAATCATCGGTCGCGGAGGCGCTGCCGCAGCCAGCCAGCTCGGTTTGACGAGGCAGCTAAATGTTCGGGCGGCGATGCTTGAATTCGGCGCACGATCGACAGGCGATCCATTGTTCCGTCCGTCGAGGAATTCGTCAGCTCGAACTGGAGGCCGGCGAAGAGGTGCGGCAAAATTGGAGCGACCCCGTCCCTAGTCAGGCGAGTGCCGATCCCAGGCCACTCTCGCGCCCAGTAATATCCTGATCTCGTCAGCTTTTCGAAAGGTTGCGGCTACAACAATCAAGAATCTGACTCTTGCTGAACGAGCTGCTATTTGGCCGTAATCCAGACCGTACGGATTGCTGCAGGGTCTATGCAAACATGAGGAGGGCAGGATGGATCCGGTTGACCCATTCTTCGATTCAGGAGCCTGGATGCGAGAGTACGCCGCCCTTCAGGGGCGGAGTGGGCAGCGAACGGGCAGCCCAAGCGAGCAGGGTGACTTTGAAGGGCGGCTGCAGGACTTGAATCTCGATCCGTCTGATCAAAGCAAGTCAGCTTCGCCTGAGCGGTCTCCCGCAGGAGGTGGTCGAGCAGTCCGGCGGGAGGATTTCGGCGGTTCGATGCGGGTGCCGCCGCACTCCGCTTTCAGGGAGAGTGCGCTAGGCGGCACGCGACGGAGCGTAGACATTGCCAGCTTCCAGCTTCCCACTTCGGCGCAAGTGCCGCAGTCTAGTTTGCGAGATGATCTGTTCAGCAGCGCACGTTACAGCTTTCCGGACGCAGAGTCTGCCGCCTCGGCCAAGAGCGGAAAAAGCCGTGGATTATGGTCACGCTTCAAGTCGGGAATCGGCAAGGCCCTTGGCGGAAAGTCGTCGCGTGACGCGGGAGAATCTGACGTCTTTTCGACGAATGTACGAATTGATTATGCCAGGCAGCCGGGCCGGACGCGCGGGGTCAATTCGGCCGATGAGGAGCTCATTGAAGATTTCCGAAACAAGGCGGCGGGTAATCTCAGCGATGGCACTATCAAGAATGCGGCAGCCGATTTGCGCCATTTGAGCGCGCGCCTGAGCGACGCCGGCAGGCCCTCAATTGCCGATCGAATTCGTCGGGAATTGGAAAACGCGCAGCTGGTAAATCCCGATGTGGAAAACCACCAGCTAGAAGCTGAGCTCGATGAGGACGTCGACACCTACGCAAAGGACCGCGGCAGGCGCATCAAGGCGGCCCTGAAGAAGCTTCGTGAAGTCGGTGCCGGAAACACGTTGGCAGCCGATGTCCGCCGGCTGGCTCCTCATGCTGAGGACGCAACCCTCATTCGCATGTGGGCGGCGGCGGAAAAGGCGACAGACAGGATCGACCCAAAGACGATCGACAGGCAAACTCGCCGCATGTTCAGGCTGAGTGAGTGGCTGCAGACGCATGATAGACAGCCGATCGCCGGCCGACTTTCCACCCCTGGGCTCGCTCAGGACGTCGAGGAGTACAAGCACGAGACCGGGGACAGCAAGATCAACGCTGATCTGGTCAGGCTTGGGCTCTACCAGCAAATCCTTGAGGCGAACAGGGCACTGGGATTGCCCCCTCCTGAGGACCCGGGTCAGCCTTCTGCGGAAGCTGCTCGTCAGGCCCGCTCGCCACAGGAGCTTCCCGCAACGCCTGCCACGCCGAGCGCGGGAGCTTGGGAATGGCTTGGAGAGCAAATGCACGGATCTGGCTCATCGATGCCGGCGCCGCAAAGCGGATGGCGGGCCGGCTCGTCCCAGCTGCTTCCCGCAACGCCTGCGACGCCGAGCGCGGGAGCCTGGGATTGGCTCGGCGACCAAATCCATGAACCTGCCTCACCAGCGCCGGCGCCGCACTGGGCTGCGCAAGCTCAGCCCCCGCTCGAGCTTCCTGCCACTCCAGCCACCCCGAGCCAGGGAGCCTGGGCATGGCTTGGGCAACAGATGCAAGAACCCGCATCGCCTTCGTCCGTGAGGCCTCGATGGTCAAACATCTACGGCGGTCTCGAGTCCTTCGTTGATCTGGATCCACCCACACCCCACGACTTGCGTGACGATGCGCGCTCCGCGCCAGCACCTGAATTTGCGGCCGCCTCGCCGTTCGCAGGACAGCCGGGGGCGGCTTCGGAGCTGCGGGACATTGGAGCAATCGTTGGCGCCAACTGGCGCCACGGCTCCCAGGCGGCTTCAGACGTGCTGATCGATGTATTGGGCAACATCAATCTGCTGCCAAACCAGTTCGAGCCAAGTCAGTTTGCAATCAATGGGGAGCGCTATTCGGCGACATTTGGACCGGGCGGTCGCAGAGATATTCGCCTGATCCATCACCCGCGCGCCGCTGGGATGAACGAAGCCGGGCCATCCCGGCCGCTGCATCGTCCACGGCCAATCGTAAGCGCAAGGCAAACCGGGGAAGGTGCAGTCGATCTTGGCCATCTTATCCGGGGCGGCTGGGAGCATAGGGAGCGGTTCCTGCCGCCTTACCTCGTGCGCGTTTTGGAAGGCGAGGGCATCATGCCCCAGCCCGGGCGGCCGACCTATTTCGAAATCCGCGGAATGCCATATAGAGGCGAGTTGGTGGAAAGCGAAGGACGCCAGCGCGTTCGCGTTTATCCCGAACCTCGGTGAAGAAGCAAGTTGGCTGCAATTCCAAATGCTCGGCGGGCAGCTCGCGTGAGACGTTCTATCAGGCCGCGCTTGACCGGCGATGCACCCAATCGATGCAGATCGCAGAGGTGGGGCGTGAATACACGCCTGATTTCGACGGCGATGTTGGCTCAGTCAGTTTTCTCAAGCGGCAACCTCTCCGCTGTCCGTACATCAGGCCCGAGCCTGGCTCAAAAAATTTCGAAGCGACAGTCTCTCAAAAGAGCGCGGCGTGAACCCGATCGGGCCAAACGACCCATTCGACACGGAAGTGTGGATATAGAGGTACGCTGCCCTGCAAGATCCGCATGTGAGACAACATCCGGCAGCTGTCAAATTGAATGACAAACGGCCTCCTGCGCGCATCGTTTGCCTCATTGTGTCGCTTCATCATTAG
Organism: Bradyrhizobium sp. ISRA442; assembly: GCF_038085055.1. NCBI lineage: Bacteria > Pseudomonadati > Pseudomonadota > Alphaproteobacteria > Hyphomicrobiales > Nitrobacteraceae > Bradyrhizobium > Bradyrhizobium sp. ISRA442. Next base: position 128,689 of record NZ_JALGCN010000006.1, on the reverse strand, counting down.
TTCGCTGTGCCGTATTCGTGGTGCTGAAACATGAGCGCGTCGGACCGTTCGCTGCCATGATTTAAGCCGGGGCCGAAGCGTTCTCAGAAGTTTATCATGATACCGCACTTGAATAGCCGATGCTCACGTTAGCTGGTACCATCACGTTTACTGATAACGCACAGGGAGGAACGAGCACGCCTGTTTTCAGAATTCCCCAATTATCGCTGCCAACAGCCTGATCCGGAGGCGCTAAGTACGGACCCAGCGGCAAAAACCACGAATCCCCAGAGAAACCAAATCACAAGAGCAGGCGGCCACAACGAGGAGGGAGGCTTTTCCGGTTGCCGTTCTGAGTCTTGATGGTCGGGACAGGCTTCCCATGATCGCCAGAGTTTGAGGCGACATCGGTCCGTTAAAGCCACGAAGACTAGCTTCGTCCACGGCTATCTCGCACCACAACCGCTAATCGATCACCCATGGCAGAAGAGCCTGCCAATGGGAGAACCCGCCTCTACTCGGTACAACAAACAACCCCGATGCCATGTGGGGCGGATCGACCCTCGCCAAGAAATGGGCGTCAAGTAGACGGTTGGCCTCGACGATGGCTCGGGCAGGGCAATAACATCGCGGCATCCCCGACGGTCGCTCCTGCGAACTCTGCTCTGCGCCGAAAGCGATGTGCCCTTGCACGAAAGCGGACGTCTCGCCTCTGGTTATTCATCATCAAGCAGTCGCCGAAGCTCCCCTGGAGAAAACTGCTCTGGCTCGAAAGTAAATTCTTCTGGATCAATGGAAACAGGAGGAGCGAAGTGATCATCCCTTAGTCCGTGAAGCGCGTCGTGCAAGTCCTTTTCCAGTTGCCGCAGCTCCTCTGGAGGGACGGAGACGGGCGAGTCGCTGGGTTGATCATCGAGATGATCCAGTACTCGCCGAAGATCTGCCTGAGGGAGCTGCTCCGAATCGGATGCGACTTGCTCCTGGATGAAAGCCGAGTTGGCGGGTTGATCATCTCGCCCCTCGGTAAGCTCCTGTGCGTCTTCATCCTCGAGCAGTCGCCAAAACTCCGCTGGAGAGAACTGCTCTGGATCAATGATAAACTCTTCTGTATCAAAGGAAAACGAGGGGTCAGGGGGATCCTCCGATTGCCGGTGAAGCTCGTTACGCAACTCCTTTTCCAGCTGCTGAAGCTCCTCTGAAGGCAGGGAAACTGGCAAGGGGATAGCTTGGTCATCAAGATGGTCGCGCAGGCGCCGAAGCTGCTCCTGAGGAAGCTGCTCTGGATCGACCGCGACCTGTCCTTCGAGGAGAGCCGACGGGACAGGTTGATTGTCGTGTCCCTCCTGATGCTCCTCTTGCCGACTAGCTTCGTACGACGCGCGGTGCTGCGCAGCGGCGCTGTCGATGCGTGTCGGTTCTGTCAGTAAAGTGCCTTCGGGATTGATGAGCGCCACGTTCTGAGGGGAAGGATTGAGCTTAGCGCGAGTACGCCCCGGACGCACGATGGGCACGACGCCCCCCGTCGACCGAAAGGTCCGCAGATGCTCTAATGCTTTAATGAGTCTGTTGCTACTAGAGGCACCGCTGAACTCGCGCACGTCACTGCCATCGCTCAGCGATTTGCCGTCTAGCCGAGCAACAATGCTTGGTTTATTTTTTGCGAAGAGCCAACGGCTATAGCCGATAAGAGAACCTGCATGCTGCTTCGCCGTAACGGAGGCCGTCCCGCCCGCAATAAGCGCCTCCTCAAGCCTGAAGATATCGGCAGCATCCTCCGGATAAAGAGGTCGCCTGTCCCACTGCCCCCGGACTATGACGCCCGTTGAGGCGATCGGCATTGCTCCGCCACTTCCTCCTGAAGCGGCGCTTGCGGTCGGTTTCCGATATACCAGAACTTCTTCCAGATCGTTCAGCGTCCTCTGTCTTTTCGCTGCTCTCGATTGAGCTGTGTCATGTTCATGATTGATGGGGAGCTCCTCACTTGCCAGGAGATTGCTCTGGGCCCGTGGATCGATCGCCTCATCCGGGGATTGCCGGCCATCGTTAGATGCGTCTTTCGCTGAGGGGAGCGCGCGCGGTCGCCCGCGACAAACCAAATGACCGGAATCATGATACGCACGAAGGACGCTTACGCCTGTCTTCATGAGGGCGTCATTTGGAAAGTAGGTATCTAGGTGATTAACCAGGGACTGGTGGTTCCTTAGATCAGTCGTTTGGCCACGGGCGCGGAGATCATTCGCCAGTCGACGAAGTGCCTGAGTATAAAGCCTGACCGTATTCGGTTGCGGATTCTTCTGATCCACATAGTGAGCAATCGCCTTGTCGATAAGGCCCCGGTCTTCTGTAGATAGATGGGGATAGAAGCCTCGATCGCCAACGGGAGCGGGTTCGGCCTGCTTTGCCTCAGCCAAGTGCTGCTCAAAGCCGTCTTGTCCGGCCTGGCTCGTCTGCGGCTCTTGCGGCACGTCGTGCTGCACCTGCGACCAATCTGGCACGTTAAACGGGTCAAAATCTTGCGGGTCCACGCTAACCTCACTCCAGGATCACCTGAACAGGTCTGCCTAGTCGAGCAAGCTTTCGAGAACCTGACTTGGCTATGGTTCCGCAGCGGAGAGTTATCGCGGTGACTAACCTGGGAAATGACCGCGTTCGGGACCAGCTTCTCCTGAACACTCCGCCTCGCCTTGCTTGGGGTCCAACGAGATCTTTTGTCCATAAGCTCTTACAGCTGGCGCACCCCTAGATGGGCTCATCTCGCGCAGATGCAGCCGGTCTCCTCAACAAGTTCGCGAAGCTCAGGTCCCATGCGTCACGAGATGGCGGAATCAGAATGGCGTCTGCCATGATCAGAAGAATATCAACGTAGATACCAGCAGATTGAGCGCGTGTTCAGTTTGGGGCGTGTGCGTGATGCTTGTGGGGTTATGAATGTATGATAGTCCCACGCCTGCATATATTCCCGGAGCAAGATGGGCGGTATATGTTCCGGTGATTGCCGTGGTATCACGATGCACAAGCTGGCCTTTAGCCAGGGCAGCATCCACCGCAAATTTGCTCCAGCTCGTGTTGCTAGCAACGATTGCAATCAGATCACTGGGCCGGCTATCAAAAGGCCCTTTCGCATAAAGACGAAGCTCGTAATATTGGCTGATCCTGTTGAGGTCAGGCGGAGCTCCCATGATGGAGAAGCCGCCATAGATGCCGCGAGACGGCGTCCCACTCGCGTCAATCTGCCAGAGCTGCCTGTCCGCAGCGATGTAGTGAAAATTATTCCCACTCTCCCTTTGTTGCTTGGGGTCCGCCAAATTCGTGTAGCGGCTACTGTTCAAACCAACGCCCGCCCGCAGCCACGTGTCGGCTACGCCGGGAGCAGCCTTGCTCTTGTAGCCGGCTTCTTCAACGAGAAGGATGCCCGCATTGGCCGTGCTCCAGTTCAAGCCGGTGGGATTCTCGGTTATGTGGGCATAGGCACCATCTGGGCTGATTGAGCGCTGGACGGAGACCTTGTTGTACAAGCGATCGTCAAAATTGTACTTCAAGTTGACCGCCGGCGTCGGCGCAGCATTGGTGCTCATCCCTGCCTGGAACAAGGCAGACATGTTCGATCCTGTAATTCCTCCGAACAATGTGCCGGTGAACTCATTTTGGTTTCTGAGGTAGCCAAGTTTGAGTTCTAGCGTCCTGTCGAAGAAAGTCTGGTAGTAGGCGAGCGTATTGATTCCCACTCGATCTGGTCCCGGGCGCTCCCACGTCCAGTATTGCTGCTCGGCTCCTACGACAATCTGTCCGTCGGCAATGCCAAACCGGCTGAGATCGTAGGTGACGATCATGAAGTTTGCCGACGCGAAGGTCGGATTCTGGCCCATATAGAGCTGGTTTGCGATAGTGCTTCTGGCTGCATTCGGCAGCTGGTTGTTTGCAAAGCTGTTGTGTGTCCAGCCGATGTAGCCAATGCCGACATCTGCCAGCGCCGATCTAACGCCGTCCGTGTCCTGATCAATCGTGTCCGCAGGGCCAGGTATGTTGAGCCACATCCCTTTTTCACGCAGATTGTTGTACCTTTCGAAGGGATCTATCGTCTTTTGCCGTCTCGTCTGAGTAGCCTTGTCCGCATTGCCGCGCTTCACGAAAGGCACTCCGGGACCTGCTGCTGGCGGCGGGGCAGAAGGGCGGATTGTCTGACGGATCAGGTCGATCCGGAGCTTTGCGGCCCGATCGGAAGTCTTTCCTCTTTTGCTGGCCTGATCCACAGGGTGGTTACTAGGATCGAGTCCGCTCGCGGTTTGTGCCAGTACGGAATTGCCGACCAGACAAACCGCTAGCGAAAGCGCGACAACAAGCCCAGATTGCTTTCCCCTTGGCCTGAAATTGAAAGAAAGTGCTGCCGTAGCCGAGTATGTCCGAGGCGAGGTCGTCGCAAGAAGGCAATCACGCATGGCGTACTTCGGGTCCATGTCTGCCGGCCATGAATAGATTGAACTGCGGCCTGATTGGCCCAGAGTGAGCTCCCGGCGTTTTCGCGTCCGAGGGCAAGGGGGACGAGCCAGAACTCGATCCATCCGAAGAGAACCACCAAGGCTTCCTGAACCTCTCAGCTCGTGGCGCGATGATGATCTGGTCCGAAACTTTGCTTGTGCATGACGCCGGTGCGCCGAGAGCCAGCTGAGAGCGCAGGCTCGGCAAATGCTCACGACGAGCGCGCGGGGGCTTGCTGTCCTGGCCACCAAAACATTGCGAATGTCCACCCTGCTCACTGCGAGTCAGGCGAGCCTGGCGGTGTCGCGCATTTGCATCGAAGGCGGCTTTCTGGACGAAACAGCAGCTGCCGGGAAGCAAGGCTCGCCGTGCAAGAGGCTTGGCTTCACGAAGCGCTTCGTTGGGATCGTTGTCAGCGAAACACGATACAATCGCCAGGCTTGAAGGCCGAAGAGCCTTTGAATTTGCGCGCGCGGCAACCACAGCAGAACATCCAACGTGATGGCCCACGAGGCCGGAGGAATCAGCCATCGAGCGGCTTCGGCGGATATCGGCGAGCCGTTGCTGGCTGCCGTCAGCGCGGCACAACCTGTCTTGCATCCGAATCCTTGACGAGCGCGGCGTTCGTTGGTCTCGCTTGCCACGAGCCCATCATCTCGAACAATCTGCCGGAATTGGTAGTTGACCAGGTGCAGTGCTTGCCGGTCCAATCGGCCATTGCGGCTCGGCCGATCAGCCGTGGCGCTCACGTGGCGCTTCCCGGATGAAGTTGCTGGTCTCGGCAAGGCGTGAGGCGGGGCTCCATCGAACACACTGCAGAATCAGTTGACGGTTTGCATTCGTGCCGTGGCACGATAAGAAAATCTGCAAAGTTCTTCTGAATGATGAGAAAAGCGCCATCGCCGGCGAAGATGAGTACCATTGCTCGCTGGTGACGCTATCATGGAGAACGCGCAAATTGTCGCGTTGCGTTGCTCAAGAAGTAGCGTTTCATAGGAGCAGGGCAGCCGACGGCAAGCTCGCCAAGATTGATTATTGTCGACGCTGGCAGCTCCTGGAGCGCGTGAGCATCGCAGGCTATCGCGTCGACAAAACAAGCCTGGTGGAATGGGATCTTGAGCGAGGGACAATGGACTTGATTGATCAAGCGGCCGCTTCAGACTTGCGGCCGCCCTTGCACGGGCCGTCAAGACGGATTCTCCCGGTTTTGGTGCTCCCGCTTGTCCTCGTTGGCTCGTGTGCTGCTGGCGCCTGGCTTTGGGCTGACCTTGAAGAGTTTGTCGAGGCGCCGGAAGCCCAGGACGTCGCTTCAACGATGAGCCTGTCACTGGAGGACAGGGCATCCTTGTTTGAGATAAAGTGGGCACAGCAGAAAACTGGCGATGAGATCGCAGTACTCAACAGCCGGATCAATGCCCAGCGGGATGACCTCAAAGGGATCCTGGATCAGATCACCATGCTGACTTCGCGGATCGATTCGCTGCAGAGTTTAACAGCTGTCCCTTCTGCTGCTTCCGAGCCTCCTTTGTCGTCAGCCCGGGCTGTTTCGAGCGCCGCCAGGAAACGCTTCGGGCGGTCCAAACCACAGGGACCTATTTCCGTCGGAGGCGCGCCAGTGATCGCCGGACCGAAGACAGCCGAGCCTTGAGGTCTGAGACGCTGCAGGCGTGGTCGAGTCTCCAACTGTGCTCGAGGAGGCGGGCCGTAGCTTCGCAAAGCTGGCTCCAGCCGTAAAATACCCGAAGCTTGTGCGGGCGCCGGCGTCTCCAGCGGCATGTCGCTGAAGCCGTCACGATCATAGAGCACTCAAGGGGAGGTGGGGCAGAGCACTTTCCGCATGATCGAGGCGTGGCTCTGAACGGCGGAGCGCGCTGCGCCTCTCCTTACAATCAGCTCCCTTTTTAATCAGCCTTCGACAGTTTTGAGACCATATCTGAACGGTCGTGTCATCACACCGCCGCCGCATCCTCGAAATCTGGCCTGTCTGCCCGAGGCGCTTCTTCGGATCGCTCCCTCGCCAAGAGCTTAGAGGTTTGGGATCTGCTCACATGCGTGGCTGAGTTAATAGGGGGTACGGTCGAGATAAGTGTCGAACGCGGCAGCAACAGCGCGAATGACAAACCGGTGCTCCTGCTTGACCCGAATGAATCCCTCTTCAATCTCCACTATCCCGTCTTCGGCAAGCATTCCCAGGCGGTCGGCCGAATCGAGAAGAGGCATCGGATCAAATCCGTGAGCAGCACAGATTGCTGGTACGTCGACCTGCAAATCGCACATCAGACGCTCGATGATTGCGGCGCGGAGGCGATCTTCGGCGGTGAGACAGTAGCCTTTTGAGGTTGCCAGACGGCCAGCCTGAATGTGTTGGTGATAGGAGGCGGTTGCGATCTCGTTCTGGACGTAACCGTCACGCAGACGGCCGATGGCTGACGGACCTAAGCCGATTACGGTTTTGCAGGTATCAGCCGAATAGCCCAGAGAGTTGCGGCGCAGCCGACCAGCTTTCTGGGCCAGCGCGAGCTCGTCATTGGGCAGGGCGAAATGGTCGAGCCCGATCTGGCGGTAGCCGGCCGAGACCAGCGTATCTGCAATAGCCGCGGCTTGCTCAGCGCGGGCGACATTATCCGGCAGCGCCGTCTCATCGATCTGGCGCTGACGCTTCATATAGGAGGGGACGTGAGCATAGCCGAAAACCGCAAGCCGGTCTGGCCGCATGGCCAGAGCTGTCCGCGCGGAGTCCACGCAGGACCGCACCGTCTGATGTGGCAGTCCGAAGAGAAGGTCGAAATTGATGCGGCTTATGCCATGCTGGCGTAGACTTTCGACGACCGAAGCTGTGAGCTCCTCGCTCTGGACTCGGTTGACCGCCCTTTGGACCACGGGGTCGAAGCTTTGCACGCCGATGCTCGCGCGGTTGATCCCCGCCGCTTCCAACGTTTCCACCATCTCGGCCGTGACCCCACGCGGATCGATTTCTATGGCGATGGTAGCTGATTTGCTGAATGCAAAGCAGTGGCGCAGAAGTTCCATCAAGGCCAGAAAATCGCTCGGTGCAATGGTGGTCGGCGTCCCGCCGCCGAAATGCACGTCGCTCACCGGCAGAGCGCGCGGCACTTGCTCTGCGACCAAGCCTATCTCGTCCCGCACTGCTGCCAAGTAATTGCGGACCGGTCGCTCGCCGCGAGTAAGGCTTGTAGGGAAGCCGCAATACCAACATATAGAGCGACAGAACGGAACGTGGATGTAGAGCGATACGGGCTCGTCGGGCGGCAGCCGCCTCAGCCATGTCTCACAAGTTTTGGCACCGACCATCGCGGAGAAATCCGGTACGGTTGGATAGATGGTGTACCAAGGCAGGCGAACATCGCAATACTTGTTTAGAAGGGAGATCTGCAAGACTTCACTTTCCCATGCTCAAACAGCATGAAGCTGACCGATGCCCTCTCTTGTGTCTTTGCGTTATGTCAAACCCGCCTAGTGGTTTCTGAGATCTGGTCCCGTTTTCGATGTTACTGCCAACGCAGCTTAGGGGCAGTGCAGGGAGTGAGAGCCGCTCGTTGGCGATTATCGGGACGTTTAGGTATGAATGTTCTCCTGCGAGCAGGTCAAAGCGGCTAGACGAACCCGACGAGCCTGCGCGAACGATCAATCGCTCATCCGAGGGCACGTCGTCTCGCATTCGCTGACGGCCAGTCATTTTTGCGACGAAAACATGGACCTGTAGGTCTCACCAGGAGCCAGCTGAGCTTGCCGCTGGATCTTCAAACCGCCTTTTTCAAGCAAAAGCCGTTTTGGTTGCTCACAGAGTTTAACGGATGCCTCCCATCAAAGGCCGGCGTGCCACGGAAGTTAAGTTGGTCGCTAGATGAGAGCGCGAGGAGCGCAATAGCAAAACGTGACGCGACGTGCGATTCAAGTCTTTTGGCGCAGCTGACGAAAACAAGTATTGATCCCTAGTATCGAACGCATGAGCCTCAATTCCGCCACGCTGGTTGTCTCATTGCCACAAGCATCATCACGGATGTACTGATGATGTTGGGGCGACCCCAGCGCACTTTCAGCCCCCCGGCGAAGTGCGTCGGGGCGCCTTGCTTCAGCGGCGTCTCGTCGCTGTCTAATGCAGCTCATCAACTCACAACGAATTTGGACGTCTTGCTGATGGCAAAGCGAATCCCGGCCAGATGCATCGGACGAGACACTATCTGCAATAGTTTCTATTCTGCTTCATCAACTGGGTTGTTTTCTTTTTAAAATCGCCTTTGCAGCTATCGATCCCTGCCAGATCGCGCATATCTATTCAGGCAGCGGACGTTGTTGGCCGGGATAATCCCGGCCGTTTGTCAATTTCCTCGCCGGCGTGGCGCAGCGCATGGTAACGACGAAGGTCGCTGGTTCAAATCCTGCCGCCGGCACAATGCCCGCGTAGCGCACTGTAGAGCAGCCCCTTCGTAAGGGGCAGGTCGGGGGATCAACCACTCCCGCGGGCTCCAGTTGCACGCCATTATGGCTCTAGCAGCGGTTGATCACGCCCTGGGTGAGGGTGTAGCCTGAAACTCATGAGAATTTTGAAGAAGATTGGAAACCGCATCCTTTGGCAATTGCCGCCATCGGAGACGATTACGGGATACGAAAACCCGGAACTCGTTGATTTGATCGTTCAAAAGACGAAGCGTCTTTTGGATCAGCCGATCGCGCCATGGCCTGAAATGGCGAATTTCAGATCCGTCCTGGATTTCGGCGGAAGCTGCGGCATCCACTATTTCCGGGCGAAATCAACCTCGCCCGAAGTGCGCTGGGCCGTCGTCGAGACGCCCGCCATGGCTGAGCGCGCCAAACAGTTTGAGAGCGACGGGCTCAAGTTTTTCACCAGCATTGCCGGGGCTCAGAATTGGCTCGGCGAGCCGGATGCGGTGTTCTCGGAGGGCGCGCTCCAATTTACTCAAGATCCGGAAACCCACCTCGCGGATCTCTGCGGACTTGGTGCATCGAGTATGATCTGGCAGCGTGTTTCGCTCTCGCGGAACGGACGGCAGGTGTCACGTCAGTCGAGCCTCCTCTCCGAAAATGGACCTGGGTTTATCGTCTCGCGCAAGCGCGTCGAATACCAAATCATCCGGATACCGGAATCTGTTTTTTTGCAGCCCATCGGGACTACGACCTGCTGTCCGCGCAAGGTTCGCAAGACGATCGTTCTGGCGAGACTTTCGTATTTCGACGAAAGCGCGCGCTAGCTCGCCGAAGCCATCAAGGCTCAAGCGCAGGCCTTCGAGATGGTGAACCAGCGGATCGAGTTCTATCACGAGAGCAATATCGAGAGGCTGAAGGATCTTGTCACGGTCGTCGGTTCGCAGGCCGAAGCGGTGCGAGTCAATACCGGGATCGTCACTGAGCTCGCAACAGCATTCAGTCCGCTCTGCAAACCTGACGGACACGAAGGCCAAGGTCGATCTCTTGTCGGGCAAGATCGAAGGGGTGTTGTCACGGAGGACTCGATGAACCTTCGTTCGATCCTGCGCAAGATGCGCATCCTTTATCCGTTCGACGTCGAAGAGGTCGACCAGGCAGAAGCAGAGAATGCTCTGCGAGACCATGACCCGCGATGAGCCGCAGGTATCCGAGAGGCGCAAGGCAAACTCTTGGAGTCGATAGCGTACTCGCGGTTGTCGAGCGAGACGGCGAGCAATCCGGACATTTTGGCCGGACTGGTCCACGACATGAAGTCGATGAGGGCTGGCGCAGAAAAGGGGACGCATTGAAATGCTGATGTCATGATCCCTCGAAGGGACGTTCGGAACGCTGTTCGTTTTGCTCCTCTTCGCGTGCTTCATGTTTGGCCTCTACATTGCGCGCGAGGTCAGGAAGAACGGCTTTCAGCGCATGCGATTGCAGGCCGCCATTTCGATTTTCGTGTTCGCGAGCGGGGTCTGCATCATCACCGGCCGAGGTGGTGGTGGCTACACACGACACGGATAGAGGGCGAGCCCATCCTTCATCTCGGCGCGATCGTCACGGTTCTCGGCATCATCTGTGTCATCCGCGTGTTCGCCCCCGATGACTGGGGCCGGAATGTCTGGATAGGCTCAGTGCTGTTCGCGATCGCGACGGCGGTCCTGTTTTTCTACATCTGACGGTGGATCGAAGAAGCGAGGCCCGGCAACAGAGGCGAATCCGAACCGGGCCTCGCGACCGCCGATCACCTCGCGGGATAGACCGGCGAGCAGGAAGGATGTCGCATGGCAAGCTGCCTTTGTGCGCGATATGCGCTTTTTGACGCGAGATTACTGCAGACCGTCCCGTCAGCGGGCAGCTTTCCTGCGCAGCGCATGCCTGCGCTGTAGATAACTGCCGGTCCTCCTCGGCGCCGGCAGACCCCGGGGCGATGCGCACGCATCACTCCTCCCTTGGACCTCCACCCCGCAGCCCGAAAGGGTTGCGGGGCTTTTTTTGTGCCCGCGCGCGAGCTGAATGCGAGGCTTGACTAGGTGATGGATTAAAGAGCTACGCTAAGGCGCCCGCTCGTCGGATTTGCTCGGTAGCACAAGCCAGTAGGACCGGCCGTTTGAACGTGGGTCGCTGTTGTCGCTGCTGGAGAAGAAGACATGGCCAGGTTGCAGCGAGTAGCGTCCCAGACCATGCTCGGAAACCAAATAGCCGCGGGCATGAGGCCATGCGAGCGGCTTATCATCCTCATATAGCACAACCGGCGATGACTGCGTGTCGTTGTCATCGTCGGCATAAGCCTCGAATTGCTGGGGGATGGGCGCCGAATAGACAAAGCCATCTGGATAGATCCTATACGGCGTCGGAAGTTTGTAGGCGCCCGGGGACGGCGGCGGTTTCGGCGGTAGATAGTCGCGCTCGCTGTATGTGACCAGCAGTATATTCAAGAGCGCAATGCACAGTGCGGATACGATCGGCCAGAATGGCACCGTCCTTTGCTTGGCAGTTTGACCGGCCGCTTCTTCTTCAAACCTATTTGCGAGCGTCGATAGAAACTCTCTTGCGGCCGGGTCGCAACCAGTAGCCATTTCCCGAGCCTGCAATGCTAGCTTTAAAAGATTATACGCCATGAACTGTTCAAAATGTTGTCGCTCGATCTGCAATTGCGAATAGGCGTTTGGTTGCTTCGACACCAGGACGGCCGATTCGCTAATCGTCTTCACGCTTCAGAACGGCAGCTTCCAAAGGAAATAGAGAAGCGCAGCGAAGGCTCCCCAATCAATCTTAGCTTGATAGTCTACCACCTGGCTGTCCGGTGCACGAAGAAACCCCAGCCGGGGCTGGCGCGGCTAGGGCTTCGGATGCGTGCCCGTGTTGAGGCGGACACCGCCGGAGCCTAGCCGCCCTCAAACGGTGCTTTTCGGCGGAAGGATTCGCTCTATAACGAAAAACTGCGCAAGAGGCGTCAAGCACGCTCGATGCCTACATCGATGTTACCTCGGTTCTGGAACACGAGGTCCACCGGCTCGATTTGGAGGGCGAGAAGTTTCCGGGCGAGGGCGTCGACGCCCGCCAACTCTAGCGAGGCGCAGCCGTGCGACCTCCACAGATCATCAGCCGGGGTCCTGATCCGTTTATGGATCATTTGCTCGGCTTGTCGGACGGCTAGCCATCGTACTTGACCTCGTGGATCCAATCCTTGCCGGCTGGCACAACCTTCCTGGCTTCCGGCTTGCAGAACTCGAATTGTTTAGCCATGCCAGAGATTTATGCGCGGTCAGGCTAAAAGCGAGTCCGCTCCGTTGAGAATCCGGACGTAGGTTCCGCTCTCATGCATGAAGAGGATTTTGCGCTCGACCAGCAGATCCAGGCCGGCCCGATATTCGGCGGGGCTGCCCTTGTCGCGGAACAGGAAGGGATAGTTGATCTTCTCGATGTGCAGTCGCCCATCCTGGACCGGCTGCACCTCTCGGCAGATCTCGAGTAGCCGGCGCGCTGCGGCTTCCGGCTTCGCATACGGCCGATCCGCGGTCATCTTCATGCGCCGATCCCCGGTGCGCGGTGCGGATGTGGTCGGTGACCGTGGTGTTGGTGATCTCGGCGCCGCAGAAGCAGTGCGAACGGCCATCCCGGGTCTGCGCCGGCATCCGGCAATGCTCACCCCACATCCGGTATTTCCACGCCGTGGCATCGCGATCGTCGCGCCAAGCGTCGTAATTTGCCTCGGTCAGAGTCGGCTCGAGCTCCTTCCACGGTCGCTCGAAAGCGGCGCGGGCGGCCTCAAACGAGGCGGCCGTGCCGTTCCTGTGTGTCTTGACCGCTGTGCCTGGATGGAAACCCCAGCTTCGTGGCCGAGGGGCTCATTGCCGCGCCTTCGCATCCATGTCATCTCGAATTGCCTGCGACTTTCTGGCGCTCAGCACATCATCTTTCCCTGACATTCTCCATGAGAACGTAACCGACACACGCGCGGGAAATGAGATTGCGCGGCGTTGCAGTTCTACATTGAAGTAGATCTTCCAGCCCCTTACCACTCTTGAGGAAGTCGAATGCGCCCCTGGCGCGATCCGCAGGCTAGCGAGAGCTTGGCCGATCGTCTCCCACTAGTGTCCTGAACCAGAAGTTCGCAATATCGCGTTGTGTTCTGCCGGAACATTGTGTCGGCAGAAGCGCTCGATGGAAGCAAGGATGTCATCGGCGGATTTAGTCCATCGGAACGGTTTGGGATCGACCGTTGTGCCGCTCGATGAACGAGGTGATGTCAGCCCTAAGGGCTGCGACGCTGCGATAGACGCCGCGCCTGATCTTCTTATCGGTAAGGAGCGCGAAGAAGCGCTCGACCTGATTGAGCCATGACGCACTGGTCGGGGTCAGGTGCACATGCCAACGCGGCCTTTTGGTCAGCCATTTCCGGATCAGCGGGGTCTTGTGGGTGGCGTAGTTATCCATGACGAGATGGACGTCAAGTTCGCGCGGCACGGCGGCCTCGATCTCGTCGAGGAACTTGCGGAACTCGGCGGCACGGTGGCGTCCATAGCACTTGCCGATGACCCGTCCGGTCGCAATGTCGAGGGCGGCGAACAGCGATGTGGTGCCGTGCCTTTTGTAGTCATGGCTCCTTCGAGCCGGCTGGCCGGGACGCATCGGCAACATCGGCTGACTGCGATCCAGCGCCTGGATTTGAGACTTCTCGTCCACACACAGAACGATGGCGTGCGCCGGCGGCGAGACGTAAAGGCCCACGACACCGCGTACTTTGGCCACGAAGTTCGGATCGGTCGAGAGCTTGAACGTCTCCAGCCGGTGCGGCGGAGCCCGAAGGCCCTCCAGATACGTTGCACCGTCGACACTGACAGGCCGCTGGCCTACGCCATGCCGCGGGAGCTCCAATGGGTGGCATTCTCGGGGCAGTTCTCCAGCGTCCTGACGATCACCGCTTCAATGCGGGCATCGTCAATCGTGCGCGGTGCCCCCGGAGCGCGGCTTTCGTGCAGCCCGTCCACGCGCCGCTCCACAAAGCGGCGCCGCCACTTGCCCACCGTCTGCCGGTCCAGGCCCAGCTTGGCCGCCACTTCCGTGTTCTGACCTCCCTCTGCGCAGGTCAGCACAATCCGGGCTCTCAAAGCCAGCGCCTGCGCCGTCTTCCGCCGCGTTGTCAGCGACTCCAGCTCGGCACGCTCCTCATCGCTCAATGTCAGGGGGGCAAGTTGCTGGACCGCCATCAGATGCTCCGTCGCTGTTTGCCTCCCTCTTGGCACAGCGATGCGAATCTACTGCGAATCTACGATTGCGAACTTGTGACTCGGGACACTAGGTGCTCTTCTTCCTGCAGTTACTGCGCGCTAGATTAAAGTGCCGCGCAAGCCATAGACGAGATGAGGTACGCCTCATCCGCGCGCGCCGACAACATTGACCCTCACGCCAAATGGGAAGCGCAAACGGATGTGACTAGGCAAGGACCGCTCGGCTCATGACGATCAGCTGGGATGCACGAGGTGATCCGCCCCATCGTCGCTCGACCCTACAGCTTTTGTGGTCGCGTTGGCGGCTTTCAGAGTTAGGCAAGGCGCGCGGACCAGACTTAAGCTGCGGCCTCCATCATGTTGCACCCCGATCTGACTATGCTGGAACTCCTGCCAATCCCGCGAAGGATGGGAGTTGAGACTTTCAAGCGAGAACCAACTGGATGCCGGCAACGAGCAGAACCGCCACGAGGATAAATCTGATGCCTGCCGGGTTCAGGCAGTTCAGGCTGACTACCGTTCCAGCGACCGCACCCGCCAGCGCGGAGATAGCGTAAAGAGCCAAATCCGGAGAGGGAAATTGGCCGCTGAAAAGAGCTCCAACGAAGCCGACTGTGGAATTTGCCAGAATAAAAGGGGGCGATATCGCGACGGTCTGCTTCGGTGATGCCAAATTCAGTGTGATGAGCGTCGGCGCGAGGAACACTCCGCCGCCCACGCCGGTCAGACCGGAAACCAGGCCAAGAGCCGCGCCAATGCTCACGCTCGCCGTGAGCGGAGTTTCGCAAACACGATCGGCAGCGCGTCCCCGCTGCATAATCATCACTGCGCTCGCCAGAAGAAGAACGAGCCCGGTGAGCGTCTTGTACATGTGGTCCTCGAGCACAATCAAGCCACCGGCAAGCGACGCTGGCATCGACGAAAAGAGAAGCGGGCGCAGGATTGCCCAGTCAACGACCTTGTTGCGGTTGAAGAGCCACGTAGAATAAGCCGCGACGACAATGTTGAGACCAAGCGCCGTCGGGCGCATCTCTGTCGATGACATACCAAAAAATGCCATTAGCGAGAGGAATGCAGTGCCACCAGCCTGGCCAACGCTCGCATACAGCAGTGAGATGATCGCGAAGAGCAGAGAAGCCATGCTTCACCGATCTTGGCGGCGATCTTCGCCGTTTTCCACCGAGCCCATCATGATTCGTGCATCAGGTGCGGTCTAATTGTGTTTCTGCTTGGGGACGGATCTAAGCGCTTCGCGGGGATCGCTGGCCGGAGGTGCAGTCAGTTCTTATCGAGTGCCATGTGTGGACCGTCTCATCAATTGCCGAAGTTGGTACTTGACTGGCTGGAATAGGGCTGCGGTTAGGCCGTGAGGAGGCGCCACTCGAGGGGGTCGCCCATGTGAGCTGCATTTCTTGGTGTACTCACCTCGTGCCGCGCCTCGCAATGGTGCTGTCGCCTTTCCTCCGCATGTCAGAAATGCTTCGACGCACCTACCTCGCACCCAACCGTGCGCGTTCGAAGCCCTTTCTGCGACGTTTGATTTTGGTGAAATCAACAGTTGGTATGACACTTGCTAGTCTGGCGCGGGTCCTCTCCCTGCTGGAGAAGCGCATGCAAAGTGTCCTCCGCATCAAGCAGATCGCGCGGCTACGAGTATCTCTCGTTGCGCCTTTGACGTGGCCCGTTTCTGCACGTTCGGCTCGTTTGTGCCAAGCCTGCCGGACGGATTCGGTGAGACGCCGCACAAGGATGCGAGGAGTATGGCTTCTGCCTCGACTGTCCCGTGTTGCTCACCGATCGCGTCACCGGCGCCGTCGCACGGCGGAGGATCGGCGAACGGTTAGCGATGGCAATTCGCAAGATCGGGAAAAGACATGACTCTGTTGTTCTCTTCGTCCCTAAGCAGAGAATGGATGCTGACAGGGCGCTCCTCGGGTCCCGCGCCGGCAAGCCGCTCAAGCTTAGCTGTATCGCGCAGATCAAAGCCCAGGATCTCGTCGTGCTCGGCCTCGAGACAAACCAAAGCGTCGTTCGAACGCGAGTGCGGTTTCTCGCCATGCAAGCTCAACAGAGCCGAGCCTCTAGCCGCTGGAGCTGTGTGGTTCTTGTCGACAGCACAGTCCAGGACCCGCGGACCTTCCATCACTGCCGGCATCATCAAAGGGGACACTGTTGGGTTCGGATCGATGGCACCGTCCTTCAACACGGATGACGGGCAACGATCTCCGATTGGGCCAGTGCGCTATCGGCGAACTGGACCGATCACTTCCGCTCAGCCTCGGAGCAGAGATGATGGCGCTATCTCGGGTGTTTGATGCGATCATGCCGGCGCATTCGGCGGCAGGGCAACGAATGGCGCCCGGCACAGCGCGAGCGCTCAGACTGCACGAATAACTAACCCTCGACTTCAGCTCATGGACTGGAATTTGGCTCCGTCTGAAACAAGCGCAATCGAACACTACGACGGGGAGCTCGATCGTCGTACTGAAGCGCCCATCATGGACCTCTTTAGTTTCACAGAATGCGCGAACCAGACACATTCGCTCAAAGCGCTGTTTGAGCTTCTTGTAGGCTGTGCCACCAAGGAAGGCTTCAGTGAAGTCGCGTACGGCGCTCTCAACTTCATTGAGCCACTTCGGCTGGCGGAGTATCCACCTCCGACTGTGGCTGTGAAGTGGCCGCCAGACTGGTGCGACCGATACTTCAAACGCAAGTACCACACTATCGATCCGGTGGTCCGGCGAACGCCGATGCTTTCGCGCCCTTTTTTGTGGGATCAACTCGCCGACCACTATCAACTTCAACCGGACGAGAGACGCGTACTGGACGAGGCGAGAGAGGCGGGGCTGAAGCACGGCATGAGCGTGCCGTTGTTTGGCCCGTTGGGGCGGATATCTGTGGTGTCGTTTGCATCTGCGTTCGACGATGCTGATCCTCAGGACCGCATCGGCCATCTCAACGCGCTGGCCTGTCTCTTTCACACCGCTTATAGCGAGATCGCTCGTCCGTGCAATGATGATGGTTGCGAAAGAAAAGTGGCATTATCGAAGCGAGAGATCAGTTGCATGCGGTGGGTGGCGGAGGGGAAATCGTCATGGGAAATCGGAATGATCCTGGGAATCAGCGAGAATACAGTCAACTTTCATGTCAAGAATACGATGCGGAAGCTGGGTGCGACCAGCCGAATTCAAGCGGTCGCTATGGCTATTCGCCTCAATGTTCTTTGAATTTTGAGGAACGGGCGCCCACTGCCAAATCGTTGGCTTCCAGCTTCTGGCATGTTGAGCATGGCACCTTCAGCGAGCTCGCAGACACGACGCTCCTCGGGGCAAGTCCGCTATCTCACGCTGCGTGAGGTTGTGGGACTTCATGAGATCGATGAATTTTCGAATCGACTGACCTGGTCCCCCAGTGTGTTGCGGGCATCTCGGCAACACAGCATCCAGCCGGTGGATCCATTGCTCAGACGAGCTCGCACCTGGTGCTTCGGAACTGGGATCTGGGGGTCGGCAGCGAGAGGAGGAGCAGCCAAGGAAAGAACCCCGACCGGTGGTCGGGGTTCCGATTCACGCAACCGCGTGGAGGTCTCTATTTGGCAAAGGGCGAGCCAAACTTGTAATTGAGCCGTGCCGTGATGAGATCGACGTCCTGGTGGGCGCGGTCAGTGCCGAGAAACGCTGGAAAGCTTATGTTGCTGCGCTGCATGAACAAGTGGTTATACTCGACGCCAGCTGACCAGTTCGGCGTGAGGCTGACTTCGGCACCGGCGCCCAGCACGCCACCCCAACGCACATCATTGCTGTTGCCAAGCTCGGTGCGAGAAGCTACCGAGTTGAGGTGATAGGTGTTGCTGGTCACCGCAGCACCACCCTTTCCATAAAGTAGGATGGCATTGAACGCGTAGCCGATATGCCCCGTGAGTAGACCGAACGCATCTGTCGTGGTGCCAACGGTGTTTGCCGGAAAGGCGGTGCTGACATTGGAGCCGCTGAAGTCGGCCCAGTTGCCCTGACCTTCGATGCCGTAGACCATGTTGAAGATGTGCCAACGATAGCCAATCTGGCCGCCAATGGTCCCGCCAGTCGAATTATGGCAGCCCTCGGGAGTGACGCCATTGAAATCCCAGCAATTGTGGCTCGTTCCCCAACCGCCATTGACACCGATATAGTAGCCGGACCAGTCGATAATCGGGGCTGCGACCGGCAGCGGTGGCGCCTTAACCTTGACGGGCTGCCCGGCCAAGTCCGTGCCGAATGCGGGAGCGGCCACACTGAGTGCGCCGAGGCTTGCGGTCAGAATCAGAAAAGTCTTCATTCGAGTTCGTTCCTTTCGATGTCCCCCCGGCGCCGTGCGTTTAACAATATGATCGCGAATTGCTGTAACTGCCGCACAACATGTCTTGGAAAGAAGTGGAGCCAATCGCACGCCGCGTCAGATTGTGGAGCGCGCAACGTGCCATGCACTGGCTCGACCGAAATGCTGGGGCCTGATACTGGCGCGCTTCGCGCAGATGCTTCTTTGAATACGATCCGTTCGTGATGGCCTGTGACGGGACGCAATGCTGCGAGCTGTTTGGCTCCCGCTGTCGCTGACTAGCGACAAGGCCAGGCTGCGCCAACACGTCCCGTGCATGCTCGTTATTCAGAGAGTTCGGCAAATGAAAACCGCTGATCGAGGACGCCTCTCGTGCGCTCAAGCTCATTCTTCCGGCAGGACGGTCGTGCTGCCGCTTGCAATCGTGAGCGATGCGGCGATGATCGATCACAGGCCTGGATCGCTTTGGCTCAGACTAATCACAAGCTTAGCACGATGTTCCTCAACCTCGACCTCGATCGACGGATGTCAAGAAGCCGCTGCGGCTGCGCTTGATGAGGCTCTTGCTTGAAGTTGCGCAAGCTCGTGCCAAGCCAAAGGTCAGGCGATAAACAGGTATGGCCTTTTTCTGGCGCCAGCGAATATTAGCGCGGCTGTCCCGTCTCGTCGCCGACTTGCTCTGGGTTCCAGGTTACTGGTCTGGGGTCACCAGAAGAGCTGCATAGGCCACAGTCGTCGCGAACGTGCTCGTCTTCAGCGGGGCTGAACATGAGTGGAGGAAGGTCAGCTCCACCACGCTCTGCCCCGGTTGTTTTCCCGCCGCGTAAGGTCCCCAAGCGCCTTATTGCTCGGTCGACGGCGCCAGTTCAGCCCGCAAGCTGCGTATCGCCTCGTTTGCCAGATTCAAAGTATTCCGTTCGCCCTTCCTTATCGAAGACTCTAGGAAAGTGCACAACCGGCTATGGAGGATCGTCTTGCGATTATGCGCCAGCAACGGATCCTTCTCAACAAAGCGCCATGCCTTATCAAATGCGACGCTCACGATAGCATCTTGCATCTGCACTTGCTCGGATAACAACTGATCCATCTCAACACTCCACGACGTCCTGATACAAGGAAGTACCTTCGCAAAAGCCAACCGAGAGTCTGTGGTTTGTCCCAGCAAGTAAGACATCAGAGCCGCAGTACGCTCGGACATCGAGCTGCTCTCGATGCTTCAATGAATTTATAGATGTTTGTTGTAGTTCCGATGACCCCGAATGTCGTATTGCCAGGCGCATTCGAATAATTCTGAAACGGTTGAAACGAGCTTGCGTTGTTCGCGCGGATTGTTGCCGCAGTCCTCTTGTTGCTCGGTATCGGTCAATAATCGACGATCGGCACCATGCCAATCACGACTAAATCCGAACATGATGAAAATGGATCGTTCCGCTCGTTTCGCAGTCTCAAGCAAGGAAGCATTTCTGGAAGCGCGAGGCGTTTTCCGGACACTGCTTGTTTGCTTTCTGACATGTGTCCGCGGGCCGTCGTCCTTTGCTCGATCCTGCGCGGCCTCCTGCTCTCGGCGGGCTCCGTTTCGAGCATGGTGGCGAACAGTTGTGATATGGAAAAGCCAGCGGTACCGGCGCGCTTATTGGCCGGTGAGCCCATAGACGTCAAGTCGCCGATCCCTGGTGCGTACGGCCGTAGCAGTCAGCCCAGCGATAGACGTTCGATAACCGCGCCATCAACTGCAGAAAAAGCTAAATGAAATCTCGGTCGGCTGCTGCACGTGACAGAATTAGTTTCGCAATCTTCATTTGGTTGGCGGGAGTTCGCAGCTCTGCCGGCAATGCCGCCACGGCCTGATCGAGAAGGCGTCCCAAAACCTGAAGGTCTTCTGGGTAGTAAACGCCACGGTCTCGCGACAGTTGCCTCGTTTGCTGGTCGCCGGTGCTGCCCCCGGTTCTCGTATCGCCGAGCTGGCCGAGCTCCAGTTCCGCCGTAATCATTTGGTTTGTGAGTGCGTTTAGCAGTCGGATCGCTTCGAGCTCGTTGCCTTCTTCGCGTATGAGGGCGGCCACGATGTCGAGTTGCAGGTCGATGCGATCCTCGAGGTCCTCTGATCGCGGGTCAAGTTCCACGGTGTTGCTCCAAAGTAGTTAAATGCAGGCAGCGGCTGAGTAACGGTTTGTCGTGCTTTCCCGTTCGCGAGACGGCAGGCTGGCGATAGAACGAATGGCTGCTGCGCAAGGCAAAGTGCGCACGCACGGTCGCCGAACGGAGAGGGTGGCAGGCATGTGCCGCGAAAGGACCGCAAAGGTGGAATGGAAGGTATAGAACGCTGCGAACGCGTTGAAGATGCCCCGTCATTTGGTTGGACCGTCGAGCCGGTCCAGTGCGTCGGGCAGTGGCAGTGACTCCAGCCAGCGGGGACACCGCTGATGACGGCAAGTCGAGAAGTGCGGCCCGAACTGCTGCGGGATTGCTTGCCGCCTGACATAGCGATCCAGACGTAACCGGAGGCCTCGACAGGCAGAGCCCCATACAGAGCGCTTGGCGCTGGACGAAGCTGTTGCTGAGGTGCGCCGTTAGCCGGTCCAGACCGGCCTCCTCATCATGCCAGAAAAAAATGCCCCAGCCCATACCAGGCAACCCAGAAATAACTTCCGCCACATACGTCTGCGGTTTCTCTCTGCATCGGTTGCCAGGCGCTGCCTGGCACGGTGAGGGCGCGGATGGGCTCCTGGAAGGTGGGCGCGCTGAGAGACAAGACCGGCAGATCGCGCACGTCCACGCCTCGTTCCGATGGTGATGTAAGGAGTTCTGATAAGGGATAACCGCGCCGGGATATGGTCGAAGAGCGCCGGCGCATAGAATGAGATGGGGTGGCGTCAGTCTGTAGGAAGTCGGTGTGGGGGCCGCCCGCCGACGAAGACTGGGGACGCGAGCAGAGTGAGACTCCACGATCACACGACGTGCAGGGGTGGGCAGTAAGATCGCGAGGCTGGTCTCGTCACACCGATCGACATCAGTGCCTCGTCCTGGCCGGAGGATATGTGGCTTGCGCTTAGCGTGGTCGGATAGCTGACTGCACTGCCTTGTTTGAAGGCCGCGACAGCGACGCATCGTCGATGCTGCCCGCCTGGTCATGGCAAAAAGTCCAGCCCGCACCGGCGTGGAGGGCAGTTCGCCTGCCCGAATTCTATGCAGCGCACGCATTTACCTTGGCCAAGCAGTGTGCGTGAGAGTCGATCTTCTTGCAGGGCCTTAGTATGATTGCAAAGGGGGAGGCGCCAGCGCGATAGATTGCGCGCCAGACGTTGCGATTAGCCATCCAACCGCATTTGCGCCGCACGTGCGTCGATTCCAAAGATTGATGGGTGTCGTTGGCGATGCAGCCACGAGAACCTTCAATTGGCCTGTGACTATGCTGAAAGCAAAAAGGGTCCATTGCTCACACGACATTCGTGAGATGTGCTTTCCGGAAACCGGCGATCGACTTATGGGTATTTGGCCGAAATTGGTAAAATCGAAAGTGTTGATGGGATGCATCCAGTTCGTGGATCGCGCACGAATCTCATCTCTTACATCGAACGCGGGTCAGTTAGTTTTTTTCCTGCCCTCTTGGTGCAGCGATGACCGGCCATGATTGAGAAGACAGAAAGGTCGCAGCAGTGACCGCTGGCAAATACCTGTAAATTGGACTCCAGATGTCACGAAGGTGCCAGAAAAAATCCTCGATCCCCATAAGCCGAAGGCCATGGAGTCTCGTCGGCGACTATCCACCAGCTCCGGCCTCCCGCAGATGCAGGATGACCCTGAGCAATCGCGGGCCTTCATTGAAAAGGCCCGCGAGATCGAAGCGGACGAAGAGCGTTCGGCTGCGGATGAGTTGATAAAGCGGTTCGCAAACACTCCTAATCCAAAGCTCGCCCCCAAATAGGAGCACCTGGCGGTCAGATATCGCCGAGTTTCTCCATAATGGTGTGTACCGGACGACCCTCAACCATGAGCGCCTGTGGCTTCCCGTCTGAGAAGTTGGCAGGCCAATCGAGCGTCAGGCTCCATCTGGTGCGTGGATCTGAGCTTGCACCATGTGAGTGGGTCACGAGAATGCGCAAATGGGGGTCCGGCCGTTACTTTGATGGACGTTGGCGAAGCGCCTCCACACCAAGCATGTGCTCGACCAGAAGCATCGTTAGCCGCTTCAGAGGTCCTGTGCCTGCGAGCCAGATCAGCTCGGCACGGCTGCTATTTGTCTATCATCGGACGTAGCGTCTCGCTCAGGTCGACATCGGGTAACTCTGCGACCGCTGCAACGAATGCGAAAAACGCTCCGAAAGATGCAAGTATAAGAGAGCTTGCGAGTATCGCTGCTCCAACGAGCTGAGTGCGTCTCATCATCCGTGTCACTTTGGATTTGGAGAGACGGCGTTGATGCCAATCAGTTCTGCTCGACAGTTTCAACACGGCCGTCTTGCCAGCGGTAAACCAGAAAACCAGGAGCCGCATTGTCTCCCTTTGTATCGAACCGGACTGGGCCAATCACGGTATCGATCGGCCGTGAACGAAGTGCGTTGGCGACGCGCGCAGCATTGAAAGAGCCGGTCCGGTTCACCGCCTCTGCCCATGCTTGCACGGCTGCATAGGCGTAAAGCGTGTAGCCTTCAGCGGACAGGTTGGAAGCTTTGAGTGCGGCCACCACGCCGGCCGCATTGGCATTCCTGGCGGGGTCCGGCATGAAGGTAAACAACGTGCCATTTCCAGCGCTGCCTGTAATGGCCCAGAATTCAGAGGTCATCAACGGATCGCTCGCCATGACGATGAGTCCCGCTCTTGCTTCTGACGCCTGGCGTACAAATAATCCGATTTCGGTATGATAGCCGCCAATATAGGCGACGCGCACCCGATCCTTCTTCATTCTTGAGACCAGCGCCCTGTAATCCTTTTCACCGGCTACATAGCTTCGCCGAATGACTTGTTCACCGAATCTCTGAAGCTGTGCTTCTACCACGTCGGCGATACCCTTGCCTGCGGTGCTCTTGTCGTCGAGCACTGCGATCTTGTCGTTAGGGTAGTTCCGGTGAATGTACTCAGCGGCAACGGTGCCCTGTTGATCGTCGCGGCCGCAGATCCGAAAGACAGTCTCAAGGCCGCGTTCTGTTAGCTGAGGATTTGACGAGCCTGGTGACACCTGAATGATCCCTGCTTCGGCGTAGATCTCGGAGGCCGGGATCGACGAAGAAGAACAAAAATGGCCAACGACTAGCCGGACCCGCTCTGTTGTGAGCTTATTCGCGACTGCGACAGCTTGCTTCGGGTCGCAAGCGTCGTCGGCGACACTCAATATCACCTTGGTATCGAGAAGTAGGCCAGAAGCGTTCAACGCCTCGATCGCAGCAGCCGCACCATCGCGCATTTGCGCACCGAACGCAGCGCTGCTTCCACTCATTGGGCCAGCCACGGCAATATTGACGTCGGAGCCGCGCGCAACCGAGGCGAGGGCGCAGAAGAGAAGCGCTACACTCGCAGCAGAAGCGCAACGTCCATTTAACATTGTAGAGCCCCAATGCTCGCCTGAAGTGAACCGACAGCAGCTGTGATCAGAGGTGCCTGCACGTCGAGGCTGCCTGCCAAGCGAAGCTTGCGTTATGTCGGCCAGATTGCGACCACGGTAGAACCTACAATTTGACGTTACGTGCGGTTCAAGCCCCTTTTGAAGGGAGCCTCGATCAATGCGTCAGGCAGCGCCGATCGGCGAGGTCATGACGACTGTCCGTTTGAGTCCATAAAACTGTCGGCCCGCATCAGAGTCGCCGATCAACCAAGCGTCATTGTGTTTTCAGATTGCCAGGGCCGATCGGCAATGCCGTGCGGAGCCGGTCATGAGGACGTCAGTACGGCTGATCCTCCAACCCGCCAAGGGCGAGATCGAGATATTGCATGAGGCAGGGATCCCAACCAGCCAGACTACGGGGGGCGCTTAATCGGGCAAGTACCTTCAGGATCATCGAAACGCGTGAATCGGCGCCGGCGATTTCGCTGATCAGCAAGCGTGCTGCAACTGCGACAGCCTTCGCCCGCTCGCCGCAAGGATGCTCGCCCCGATCCATACAATCACGCAGGTCGTCGCGGATCCGCCGCCACCGCTCCTCGCGATCTGCAGCTAACTTGCAGGTGCATCGGGACGTCTGACTACGCGTCTCGACCCGCGACATGGCATTTAGGGTGGCAGGCAGCTCATCCACACTTACCTGGATCTCACTGTCGATGGTCATGTTGCGCAAACGATCTCGCAACAGAGTCGCTCGAGCGACTTGAAGTTCTATCCGCTCTAGATGTTTGCGCAGAAGGTCGGTGAGTGAGGTCGTGCCCTCCATAGCTTTACGGATCTCGACAAGGGAAAAGCCAAGCTCACGTAGCGCCCGAATCTGGTGAACCCGTTGCACGCTTTCGCGGTCGTACATCCGGTGGCCGCCGTCAGTACGCTCTGAAGCTGCTAGGAGCCCGGTGTGTTCATAATGGTGCAGCGTGCGTACCGTTACTCCGGTCGCCTCTGCAAGTTCGCCAATGCGCCATCGACGCCTTCGTGGTGTAGCTTTGCTCATGTTGTTCAATTTCAAAGCCTACAACCTGACGTCACGTGTGATTCAAGCTATTTCAAAGCTCTAGCCGGATCGTCTTCCATTCCAGCGCGAGAGTGGTGACTATCCTCAGAATGGCGGGGGATCAACCCTGAGGAGAAATGGTGATCAACAAGTTCGTCAGGCATGCCAGTTGAGCCTCGCCAGCCGCTGTACGCTCCAGGATGAGTTTGGCGATTGCTGTGCGATTTTCCGGATTTTGCATCGATGGGGGTAGCGCGGTGACCGCACTATCATAAAGGCTTCCCAGGACGGAAAGCTCTTCCGGATCGAACACGCCGCTGCATTGCTCCAACGTTCAGCTCCTTGTTTGTCATTGCGTCATGGCAGCGCACGTCGTCAAGACGTTTGGCTGCGATAAGGCCAAAAGAAGTCAGACCCGCGGCGCGGAGCGACGAAGATGCGATGTACTCCCGGGTGATGCGACAGGGCAACACGCGTGCGCGATGCTTGCTTCGACAGCGCAAGAGATCGTGGTCATGTGCATGATCGATGACCACCACGCTCACTGTGCGTGGTGGTACGACTCCTAAGAAGCCGAAGCATCTCCGCTCATCGGGAGCCACTACTGATTCGGAGAGTTGACGACGACATCCCAGCGCCGATCCTGCTGTATCGAGGCAGGTGCGCCCGGCGGCCTGGTGCAACGTACGTCCCTGTCTCTAAAACCAGGCCAACAGTCCGAGCCGCCGCTCGCACGTGGAGCCTCATGCCAACGTGCGGAAGACCTACACAACGTCGTCGTGATAGCCGTCCGCTGCGGCGATCTTTATAGAGCGACCATGAATTCCAGTGAGGCGAGCCTAAATTTTGTGCGTTGAGACATTCGTTGGGATATGAGGTTCGCAGATCTTGCGAACGTCCTTACGACAACGGCTGGCCTGGCAAGGCGTTGATCGATCCGAGTGATGTCGAGGAGGGGAGCGCACATTCTATCTGTTAGACGGATCGTGCGAAATCTCCGGCAGCATCCGCTCGTTCCGAAGTGCAGATGATGGAGGGCTCTTGTCCAGCTGCCATGCGGGTAGCCTCCTGCAACAATATCTCTCGCATCCACAGGCTTTCCGGGTCGCTATTGTGAAGCACAGGCCATTGGACCGCCTCAGTGAAGGCGGGGAATGGCTGCGGAAGCTCGGCAATCCGAAGAGGCATCGTTCCTTGGAAATGCTTTACGAGCCCTAATGGCATCGTCCCTATGCGGTTCGTGCCTACCAGCAGTGGCGGGATCATGCTGAAGCTCTGCACGAGAATGTCGATGCGCCGATTGAGACCGAGATCGAGTAGAAAGGATTCCTCGACCGGCGTCTTGCGCGAACCTCCGAGCTTAACCGCCACGTGGCCCATCGACATATACCGATCAAATGTAAGCCGCCGTAGTAGTTGGCTGTTCGTGCAGCAACCTACGCAGACGAGTCTCTCCTCGAATAGGGCCGCCCTGGGGTGCGCGCTGGACATGAATAATTCCGGCAAGATAACAAAATCGAGTTCGCCGCGGCGGAGAAGCTCATCGTGCTCATCGGTGAGCGCCACCAGTTCGAAGCTAACGGAGGGCGCTTCTCGCGCGACGCGCTCCACGACATTTCGAAAGAATACGACGGTTATAAAATCAGAAAGGCCGATCCTGAATCGCCGGTTCGATCGAGCTGGGTCGAACACGTCCCGCGCAATAATTGAGAGCTCAATCTGCGTTAGAGCCTCGCGCACTGGAGCTGCGAGTCCTTCCGCGCGTGAGGTCGGGACAAGTTCCCGGCCCCTCATCCCAAACAGCTCATCACGGAAATAGGAGCGCAGCCGGGCAACGGCTGCGCTCATGGCCGGCTGACTGAGGTTAATCTTGCGTGCCGCTGCGCTGAGGTTGCGCTCAGTCATCAGAGCATCCAGAGCGACGAGAAGATTTAGATCCAGGCCTTTGAAACGCATGTCTTCTTATCCGGCACGAACGCAATTGCGACGCATATAACGAGCAGTGACGGCTGCGTCTGGAGAGGTCCTATTGGCTCGCCCGAATGGACATCGTTTCCATCGTGCGATCGCGAAAAGACGCTCGTGCAATGACCGCAACAATGGAGAGCAAGGCGGTAGGCCGACCAGCAGCGGCCGGAAACCGTCAGGAGTCCCGAAGCTGATCGGTCTCGCCGCTTCCGGCGAGCCACGCAACAGGACCCGGTCAGTTGGTTAATGGCAGATCAACCCAGTGTTCGGCCAGCGCCGTGAGTTCGCCAAAGCGCCCAGGCGACGGCGGCGTAGCGCAGCGTTAGTCACGGCGGCCAACCTACAACCTGACGCAGTGTGTGGTTCAAGCGATTTTATCGGGCAAGCCAAACATTATCGTACTGGAGGAGGCGTGTTCTGCCGCGATAGTGCCGGGCGTCGCCTGTTTGCAGTTCAAGCGCATCAAACCTCACCTGCGAGGTCACCACGCTCACCACTCGGCAAGTCTTCGCAACCGATCGCCGTCTCTGGCAGCTTCGCCCCAGAGACGTTGAAGTGACGAAAGCGGCCGAGCACGTCGAAGGATTGTTAGCGTTTTTGGAACGTGCCGAGAGCGGCTTATGGTGAGACTAGCAGCGCCTGCGAGTTGGAGGCTCCTGATGCCCAGATGCCATGTTGGATGCTTCCTCCAGCAATATCCGCCGCATCCAAATACTCGCCGGGTCGGTATTGTGGAACGCAGGCCACTGCACAGCCTCGGTGAATGTGGGCAGGGGGAGCGGTGGTTCGACGATCCGCAGTGGCATCCGCTTTTCGAAGTGTCTGGCGAGTCGTAAGGGCATTGTGCCAATGCGGCCTGTGTCTAACAATATGGGCGGAATCAGGCTAAAGCCCTGCACAACGATCTCAATGCGTCTCTTGACGCCGTGCTCAAGCAGATACCATTCTTCGAGGTTTGGTCTGAGCGCCCGTCCGAACTTGGCCGTAACGTGCCCCATCGAAATGTATTTCTCGAACGTAAGCTGCCGCGATAGCTGCTTGTTCGCGCGGCATCCCACGCATACGAGGGTCTCGTCGAACAGCGTCGCCTTAGGGTGCGCGCTCGACATGAACAGTTCCGGCAGAATGAGAAAGTCGACCTCGCCCCGGCGGAGCAGCTCATCGGGCTCATCGGAAAATGGCAGCAATTCGAAGCGCACCGCGGGAGCTTCCTGTGCAATACGGTCCACAATTTTGCGAAAAAAGACGATCGTCATGAAATCGGAGAGAATGAACCTGAAGCGTCGGCTCGACTGAGTCGGGTCGAACGCGTCCCGCGATATGATCGAGAGTTGGATGTGCAGCAGGGCCTCGCGAACCGGACCTGCAAGCGTCTCCGCGCCAGGTGTCGGGACGAGCTCGCGACCCCTCATGGTAAATAGTTCATCGCGGAAATAGGTGCGCAGCCGCGCGATCGCAGCGCTCATAGCGGGCTGGCTCAGGTGAATTTTGCGCGCCGCCGCTGTGAGGTTGCGCTCCGTCATCAGAGCATCGAGCGCAACGAGAAGGTTTAGATCAAGTCCCTTGAACCGCATGTTGTGAGTCTATCCATCCTGTGGATGTGTTCCATCTGAACAATCGATTTTACCAAATTGCGGGATGTTGGATAGCAAACATCAGTTTGGAAAACTAATCAGGCATACCACGATGGCTGCCGCTCGTTCACGCGGGCTCAGAGAAAAACGCCTGGACGTGCGAGCAGTCGCCGCATGCGTTTCGAGGCCGGCCATGGGCGCGCCGTGTGAGCCGCGTCGCTTCTTCTCGGTGCGAAGCTCGCTCGATCGAGATGCCAGGCAGATCTCCATAAACCTTGGTATGCGTGCTCCATCCGTTTCCATATTGGAGGTTTACCCGCGTACACTTGAGAGCGCGTTCAGCTGCATTCTAGTGTTCCGAAATAGCGGCAGGCGCAGATTGCGGATGCCAAGTAATTCAGGCGGCTCTCTCCCAAATGGCTCGCCTGTCCACCGCATTCAGGGCGCGTCGAAGATGCATAAAAACCAGTTTGATCTGATGCCACTCCGGTGCGCCATCGATGAGGCCCCGCGCATCGAAGGCCAGCCCTCAGACCTCAAAACGTCGACAGCGATGCTAGACGAGGCGGAAAAGCTCCGTGGTGCAGACAGGTTCTGGCTGGTCCGATCACCTCGTCGGCTTCTTCCAGGATATCTCGCGCAGGGCATTGGCCGGATGACGAGCGCGAACCATGCGATCGCTTCGTCGCAAGCGAAGGCGAACGGGGCGCTGTGGGCGCGGGGTGCCGAACTCCAAGGCATGGCAGCGCATTTCAGTGATGATCAGCGCTTCGGTGACTAGCGAGTTCACGTGACCATCTCCGCTCTTGATTCCACCGGCGCAAGGAAACCCGCCATGAACATTGCCGTATCCGGGGCCGCGGAAGCTCCTTCTGCACGCGCTCAAGTGCAGTGGAGACGTCGCTGGGAAAGCGAATTGCAGCTCACCGATCATGCCGAACTCGCCGATTTCTTCCGCAAGAGTTACGGGCCGACCGGTGCGTTCAATGCGCAGCCATTTGAGCGCAACCGAAGTTGGGCCGGGGCGAGGCCTGAGGTCCGCATTATCGGCTACGACGCGCGCGGGGTAGCTGCTCATGTCGGGCTACTACGCCGCTTCATCAAGATTGGTGGGGTCGATCTACTCGTTGCCGAACTGGGCTTGTATGCGGTGCGCCCGGATCTCGAAGGGCTGGGAATCAGCCACGCAATGCGCGTGACGTATCCGATACTGCATGAGCTTGGGGTGCCATTCGGCTTTGGTACGGTTCGGCCTGCGCTTGAGAAGCATATGACCCGACTGGTCGAAAGGCGGGGGCTCGCCACCCTTATGTCTGGCATTCGCGTCCGCTCCACGCATCCGGATGTCTATCCCAATTTGTCGCCGATCCGCATCGAAGACGTGATCGTGGTGGTTTTCCCGGTTGGACGCGCGATAAGCGAGTGGCCGGCCGGGACGATCATCGATCGGAACGGGCCTGAGTTGTGAAAGAGCCTTTCACCTTATCTGCTGTCCGTTGCGACTACGCTGACGTGAGCGGAAGTCGCCCCGTCTATTTGACCTTTGATGATGGGCCAAATCCATTTTGCACGCCAGAGGTGCTCGATGTGCTGGCGCAACATCGGATTCCGGCGACGTTCTTCGTGATCGGCACGTACGCGACCGAACAACCTGAACTCATTCGACGAATGGTCGCGGAAGGGCACGAGGTTGCGAACCACACGATGACGCATCCGGATCTATCCAGATGCGGACCAGCGGAGGTACGCGATGAAGTGCTGATGGCGAGCGAGGCGATCCGTTCGGCGTGCCCGCAGGCCTCACCCAGGCACATGCGAGCACCTTACGGCAAGTGGACACAAGAGGTGCTCGCTGTGTCAGCGAGCTCTGGTCTCACAGCTGTGCACTGGTCGGTCGATCCGAGAGATTGGTCCCGCCCCGGGGTTGATAGAATTGTGAATTCAGTACTGGCGAGCGTTCGCCCGGGTGCAATTGTGCTCCTGCACGACGGATATCCTCCTGATGAGGAGCGACCGTGCACTGATGCCACGCTGCGTGATCAGACCACGAAGGCGCTGTCACATCTGATCCCGGCACTACAACGGCGCGGGTTTGTAATCCGTCCACTCCCTCAACTTCACTGAAAAAAACTGACACCCTATGGACCTGCTCGCTACAACCAGTGCTGTCGCTGTTTCGTCTTATGCGCTGCTCTCGACGATCTACAAGAGCGCGCAAGCGCTTTATGCCCAGCCGGCGATTAACTCGTCGCTGCAGGACAACCTGGGACGATCGGAGGCGGTCCTTCCCAGTGTAGACGTCATCGTGCCATGCTTCAACGAGGATCCAATCACGCTCGCCGAATGTCTGGAGTCGCTTGCGAGTCAAGACTACACCGGAAAGCTACAGGTCTATGTGGTCGACGACGGATCTGCAAATCGCGACCTTGTCGCGCCTGTACACAAAATCTATGCGAACGATCCGAGGTTCAGCATCATCTTGCTGGCAAACAACGTTGGAAAACGCAAGGCGCAGATCGCTGCAATACGCAGCTCATCCGGGGACCTGGTGCTCAACGTCGACTCGGATACGATACTTGCCGCTGACGTTGTCACGAAGCTGGTATCGAAGATGCATGACCCGCAAATCGGTGCGGCCATGGGTCAGTTGATAGCGAGCAATCGCAGCCAAACCTGGCTGACCAGGCTGATCGATATGGAATACTGGTTGGCGTGCAACGAAGAGCGCGCGGCGCAGGCGCGTTTCGGTGCCGTCATGTGCTGCTGCGGCCCATGTGCCATGTATCGTCGCTCCGCGCTCGCCTTGCTTCTTGATCAATACGAAGCGCAATTCTTTCGTGGGAAGCCGAGCGATTTCGGCGAGGATCGCCATCTAACGATCCTCATGCTCAAGGCGGGATTTCGCACCGAATACGTCTCGGACGCGATCGCAGCAACGGTCGTCCCGGACAGCCTCGGGCCATATCTACGTCAGCAACTCCGCTGGGCCCGCAGTACCTTCCGGGACACGTTCCTTGCATTACGCCTGCTGCCAGAGCTCGATGGCTATCTGACGCTAGACGTTATCGGGCAAAATCTCGGCCCGTTGCTTCTCGCCCTTTCATCACTGGCTGCGCTCGCACAGCTCCTAATCGTCGGCTCTGTGCCCTGGTGGACGGGATTGACGATTGCAGCAATGACAATGGTCCGGTGCAGTGTGGCAGCCCTTCGTGCTCGCGAACTGCGGTTTCTCGGCTTCTCGCTCCACACACCGATCAATATCTTTCTCTTACTTCCTTTGAAGGCCTATGCGCTTTGTACATTGAGCAACAGCGATTGGCTATCGCGCAAGGTCGCCAATGTGCCGGCCGAAGGGGAAAAACAGTCTGTCATCCTGCATCCGAACACTGGACGAAGTGCTGCAAGTAAATGGGGAATGTCTGGAACAATTCGTAAGGCGGGGTTTTCGCACCGTCCATCGAGCCTGACGGCAACGAAGAGTGTTTGCGGTCGCGATCGTTCGACTGCCTGCAAGTAGGTGATTGGCTCATGATCCTGGACGCAAACCATCAGCTATTAGAGCGAGAGTTGGCTGTCGACGATCCATGGCGCCTCGACAGTAGTTCTTTCGAGCAGGAGCGATACGCGCAAATGCTCCGGATGTCGCGTTGCAATGGAGATGTCGCGTATGCCCTCGAAGTGGGATGTGCAGCCGGTGCGTTCACGGACATGCTGGCGCCGCTATGCGAACGACTCACCGTGGTCGATGTCATGCCGCAGGCGATCGAGCGAGCGCGACTACGGACCCGGAAGTGGTCACATATCACGTGGGTAAACTGCGACATTCAGCGGTTCTCGACCACTGAGCAGTTCGATTTGATCGTCGTGGCCGAGGTTCTCTACTACCTCAACGACATTGTCGAGATGCATGCGGCTATCCGCAACCTGGTGAGTATGCTTGCGCCAAATGGAGCTCTGATTTTCGGGTCCGCACGTGATGCCACATGTCAACGATGGGGTCATGCTGCGGGTGCCGAAACGGTGATCGCTCTCTTCAACGAGAGCCTATCGGAGGTCGAGCGTCTGCACTGCCACACCGAGTCGGTCAACGAAGACTGCTTGATCGTCCGGTTCCGGAAGCCGGGTCACTCGTCAGAACAATCAAACGTCGGTCACTAGACCAGGGGGTCGTATGCGCATCTGCGGCATCAAGTTAACACATGACGGGGCAATCGCTGTCGTGGAGGACGGGCGGCTTGTCTTTTGCACCGAGCAAGAGAAGTGCGGCAACGGTCCACGCTATCAAGCCGTCGAGAATCTCGATGCAGTCGTGCTCGCCTTGGCGGAGCATGGCCTGGATCCGCGGGATATCGATCAGTTCGTCATCGACGGCTGGGATGGGGAGATTGAGTCGCAGTTCCAGGTCCTAAGTGGAGCTGTGCCGATCGCGCTGAAAGGGGCGCCATATGTCGAGCGCCATGCTGAGGGCCTTCTTGATTCCGTCGACGGCTTTGGCCTGATCCTCGGAGGCAAGGTGTTTCCATATAAGAGCTACCCGCACGTCACGGGCCACGTCGCGTCAGCATATAGCACCAGTCCATTTGCCAGCGCGGGAAAACCCGCGTTCTGTCTGGTATGGGACGGCTGCATCTTTCCACGTCTTTACTATGTCGAACCTCGGGGGGCACGGCTCATTGCATCGCTGTTTCCGATGATCGGCCATGCCTATGCTGCCGCGGGCCTTCACTTCGGCCCTTACAGGCAGCCGAACCGCTCCAGTTGGGATTTGGGCATCGCCGGCAAGCTGATGGCTTACATCGCGCTTGGCTCTGTCGACGAAAGCATCGTGGCAGTGTTTCAGGAGCTCTATGAAAAGCGCTTCGCCGCTGACACGGAGCAGGCTCGTCGCTACCGCGCGGACATCAACAATGCGGAATCGTCTCTTGCAGCTATGCACGACTTCTTCGAGGCAAGCGCATTGCGCCTGACGGGCAAGCGAGCGGAGGACGTCCTTGCGTCGTTTCATGTGTTCGTGGAAGGTCTTCTTGTCAAGGAAATGGCGATGGTTCTGCTGCGACACTCGTCGCTTCCGGGAGCGCGAAATCTATGTATCGCCGGAGGTTGCGGTCTCAATATCAAGTGGAACAGCGCGCTTCGTGCGACGGGATTGTTCGACGATGTTTGGGTGCCGCCGTTTCCGAATGACAGTGGCTCGGCAATCGGCGCTGCTTGCGGCGCGATGGCGGCGCAAAATGGCTTCGGGCCATTGGAATGGTCAGTCTACAGTGGTCCGGCCCTGCAGGACAGCGAGCTTCCGCCGGATTGGGAGGCGGCGCCGTGCAGTCTGCGTGAACTTGCGGCGATTCTCGCCGAGGACAAGCCGGTCATCTTCCTTTCCGGGCGCGCCGAGCTTGGGCCGCGGGCTTTGGGCGGCAGAAGCATTCTTGCAGCGCCGACCTCCCCGGCAATGAAGGATCATCTCAACGACATCAAGCGTCGCGAGCACTTCCGGCCGGTGGCGCCGATCTGTCTGGAGGATAGGGCGCCAGAGATCTTTAGCCCAGGTACGCCAGATCCTTACATGCTGTTCGATCACCAGACCCGGGCGGAATGGCGCGACAAGGTCCCCGCTGTCGTCCATCTTGACGGCTCGGCGCGGCTGCAGACAATCTCCCGCAACTCTCCGCACAAAGTCGCCGCGCTTCTCGTCGAATTTGAGCAACTCACGGGGATTCCGCTGCTCTGCAACACGAGCGCCAACCTGCACGGACGGGGATTCTTCCCGGATGCTGCCGCGGCCTGCCAATGGGGGCGTGTCGAGCATGTGTGGTGCGACGGCCTGCTCTGGACCAAAACGGTCGTCAAGAAGCCATCGTCTGCGGAACGACTTCTGTCAGCCTAAGATGAACATGTCCACGGTAGCGATCGACCTTGCCGGCGTGAAAAAGTCATTTGGCGACAAGGTCATCGTCAATGAACTGTCGTTCTCGGTTGCGCGCGGAGAATGCTTCGGCCTGCTTGGGCCAAATGGAGCTGGCAAGAGCACGATTGTGCGTATGCTCCTCGGCATGATTTCGCCGGACGCAGGCAAGATTACGGTCCTCAATGAGCCTGTGCCTGCCCGCTCTCGTGTGGCGCGTGTGCGCATCGGCGTGGTGCCGCAGTTCGATAACCTTGAACTCGAGTTCACCGTGCGAGAGAATCTGCTTGTGTTTGGCCGCTATTTCGGCATGAGCGCTCGCAAGATCGAGGCGGTCGCGCCATCGCTGCTCGAGTTTGCGCGCCTCGAAAGCAAGGCGGACGTGCGCGTCTCCGAGTTGTCCGGTGGCATGAAGAGGCGGCTGACACTCGCGCGTGCCCTGATTAATGATCCACATCTACTCGTGATGGACGAGCCTACAACTGGTCTGGATCCGCATGCACGCCACCTGATTTGGGAACGCCTGCGAGTTCTGCTTGCGCGTGGCAAGACGATCCTCTTGACCACTCACTTCATGGAAGAGGCCGAACGCCTATGCGACCGGCTGTGCGTGCTTGAGAGTGGATGCAAGATCGCCGAAGGCAAGCCCGACGCCTTGATCGACGAGCATATCGGCTGCAACGTGATCGAAATCTATGGCGGTGATCCACTTCAGCTCCGTGAGCTGATCAGGCCTTATGCGGGGCACATCGAAGTGAGTGGAGAAACGCTTTTTTGCTATGCGCCATACCCGGAGCAGGTCCGCGTGCACCTGCGGGGGCGAGCGGACCTTCGCGTCCTGCAGCGCCCGCCCAATCTCGAGGACGTGTTTTTGCGGTTGACCGGGCGCGAGATGGAGAAATGAGCGATGGGTGAAGCTTATGCGGCGGTTATGCCCGCTAACGCATACAACTGGATCGCGGTATGGCGTCGAAATTTTCTGGCATGGAGGAAAGTCGCGCTTGCATCGCTTCTCGGCAATCTCGCAGATCCGATAACCAATCTGTTTGGTCTCGGCTTTGGCCTCGGACTCATCGTGGGACGGGTTGAGGGGACTTCGTACATCGCTTTTCTGGCGGCGGGTATGGTCGCGATCAGCGCCATGACATCCGCGACCTTTGAAACCCTATATGCGGCCTTTGCTCGCATGGATGCCAAGCGCACCTGGGAGGCAATCCTGTTCACACAGCTCACGCTTGGCGATATCGTTCTAGGTGAACTGGTGTGGGCGGCTAGTAAGTCCGTTCTGGCCGGGACAGCAATCGGGATTGTCGCTGCCACGCTGGGTTATGCATCCTGGACGTCCATTTTCTGTGCGATACCAACAGTCGCCCTTACTGGCCTTGTCTTCGCCAGCCTGGCAATGGTCGTCATAGCTCTTGCGCCAACTTACGATTACTTCGTGTTTTACCAGTCGCTCATTCTTACGCCCATGGTGTTTCTGTGTGGCGCGGTCTTTCCGGCAAGCCAACTGCCCAGCTCATTTCAGCACTTCGCCGGCTTGTTGCCGCTCGCACATTCGGTCGACCTCATTCGCCCGGTGATGCTTGAGCGCGGCGCCGGCGACGCTGTGCTGCATGTCGGTGCGCTTTGCTTGTACGCGGTGTTGCCCTTCTTCGTGTCGACGGTCCTGTTTCGCCGCCGCCTGCTGCGTTGACATGAAATTCCGCCAAAACGCCAAAGTGAATTGATGCCTTCTCACGATGCTCTTTTGCGATAGCTCGAGGCTACTCAACCCGCCAGAGCAGCAGCTGCATGGCTTGAGGGCTATCGTACGTTCGCTGCTATCGGCTGCATGTAAGGGAGCCAGGCCATCCGACGCACAGGGTGGCATCTGGCATCCGACTGAAATCGGGCACGTCGACGCAACACCGCTGAAGAAAATACGCAAACTGTTGAAAGAACGCGGCTCACCAGGGATAGCGCTGCTATGAAGTTCTACCGACGCAGCTCGCCGGCACCGCGATTTCAGGCCATGGCGTCGGACGAGATGAGTGAGATGTCTGCAATGACGTCTCTTGTCCAAACAGGAGCCCGGGAAGAGGCAATGCAGATGGCTAGCGGTTCGAGGAATGACCGGTTTGTAGTTTCCCGACGACGTACGGGGTTCGGCGATTGCTTGTGGTCACTGGCGGCAGCCTGGCGTTTTGCAAAGCAGACAGGACGGACGCTAGCCATTGATTGGCGGGGATCTTGTTATCTCGATGAGCCATTCACCAATGCCTTTCCAGTCTTCTTCAAACCGGTTCAAGGCATTGCTGGCGTGCGGGTGATTTGCGACGACGAGATCAATCAGTGTTCATTTCCGGGACCATTCTTCCCCGCATGGTGGAACAAGCCTTCCATCGATTGCGTCTATCGCCCGGACGAGCAGATTTTCCGGGAACGCGACGAACTCGACCAACTATTCCAAAGTCAGAAAGATAGTGACGCTAACACGGTTGTGTGTGACGCTTGCCTGATGTGGCGCTGCGATCAGGAGGCCGAACGAGAAATCTTTCGGAGCATCAAGCCACGACCTGAAATTCAGGCTCGGATTGATGCTATCTACCGCGAGCACTTTGAATCGTGCAGCGTAATCGGCATCCATGTCCGGCATGGCAACGGCGAGGACATTATGGGGCATGCTCCCTACTGGGCTGACCCGGAGCGCGCCTTGCGACAGGTCTGTAATGCCATTGATAAGGCTAGGGGGTTACCCCACGCAAAACCCGTGAGGGCTTTCCTGTGCACGGACAGCGCGCTCGTCCTTGAGAAGGTTTCGACTATATTTCCTGATGTTTTCACGATCCCAAAAAGGTTCCAGGCACCTCAGACCGGCCCATTGCACAACGCCGCGCTCGGAGCCGAGGGCGGCTTTTCCGCCCTCATCGACATGTATCTCCTTGCGCGCTGCGACACCGTGATCCGTTTTCCCCCGACGAGCGCCTTCACGCGCTATGCGCGTCTCTTTGCCCCACGCGTTATAGAATTCGATTTGAACGATCCGAGCCGCTTGATCGTGATTGAACAAACCTCGCAAGAGCTCGTGACTTCATGAAAGCCATAGCCCGCCTGATCGATCTGATTGCCGCTTTTTGCATCCAGCAGTATTGGCAGATCTTTTCGGGGCGGCAATTGTCTGCCCAAAGTGATGCTCTGCCGGGAACTTCCACCGGAGAACAGACCGACGCGGCAGCCGAATATATTCCGCTGAAGTTCGACGTCGACAACAATGACCCTTAACTTGCCGCCGCCGCGTTAAAGAGGTGGAACACGTCTACGTCGTCGCCCCGGGGCGGATCCGCAAGTCGAAGCTAATCGGTGGTCGATCGCGGATGAATATATCGAAAGGGTCTCCGTTCAGCCGGCGAGTCTTGGCGGTCGGCACTCGCTGGTGCGGACGGGCGCTCTCGAGATCCACTATTTTGAGGAAAGAGTCAGTACGCCAGGTCGTGGTCCGGAATCAATCTGCCCGGCGATGTGCCAGTGCTGGACACAGCAGAGCAGGGCGCCATGAAGTCAGCATCAGTCGCCGACGAAACTAACGTACGAAGCTGGTAACGTCAGCTTTTCAGTTGAGGCGGCTACTGGCCACGGCCGCTATCCTGATCGATCGTTGCCTCGGCGAGAGGCGCTGGCCATCTTTTGGCTTTTCCGGTTGTGCGATCAGGAAAGAGAGCGCGGCTCGTAGCCTTGTGTTGACGCAGGCGAGTGTGCTCGCGACATTACGTAGCTGATGCACCATCGCTGTCACAAAGCACACGCACCGCGTCTTGAACCCGCCAAGCATTCCGCGTGCGCGACATTAGGACGCAAAACGGAAGCGGATTTACATGCATCGCAGTGGCCCAAATCCTGCTACGCGTGCGGCGCGCAGCAGGAGAGGAGGCGGGCGTGGGTCTGGATCTGCCAAATGACGATCTGATCAAAGGCCCGGTGCCCGAAACACATTTGGGTTGCCCCTTTCAGGCCGATAAACCCCGTGTTCATCGCGGAGAACAGAAGGCGATGTTGCTCACCGGAGCATCGCGCGGAATTGGGCATGCTACCGCCAAGCTGTTCTCGCAGGCGGGCTGGCGCATCATTTCTTGCGCGCGTCAACCGTTCGACGGCGAGCGATGCCCCTGGGAGGCAGGGAACGAAGATCATGTCCAGATCGACCTCAGCAATCATCGAATGCTGCCGCGCGCGATCACTGAGGTCAAGAAACGCTTGGCCGGTGCACCTTTGCACGCGCTAGTGAATAATGCCGGTGTCTCACCGAAAACGCCCGCGGGCGATCGATTGACGTCGTTGACGACGTCAATCGAGACCTGGATGAGGGTGTTCCATCTCAACCTGGTGGCCCCGATCCTGCTGGCGCAGGGTTTGTTTGACGAGCTAAGAGCCGCGTCAGGATCGATCGTGAATGTGACTTCGATTGCGGGCTCGCGGGTGCACCCGTTTGCCGGCAGTGCCTATGCGACGTCGAAAGCTGCGCTTGCGAGCCTCACACGCGAAATGGCCCACGATTATGCGCCGCATGGCATTCGCGTGAATGCGATCGCGCCCGGCGAAATCAGGACGGACATGTTATCGCCCGACACAGAAGCGCGTCTCGTGCCAAGTATCCCGCTTCGCAGAGTGGGAACCCCGGATGAAGTGGCCAAGGTCATCTTCTTCCTGTGCTCGGATGCGGCGAGCTATGTCACGGGGGCCGAGGTGCCGATCAATGGTGGGCAACATCTGTGAATCGGCCGGCCAGCTGACTTGAGCTGCAGCAGCGGTACTTATGTTCTCCGCTGACGACGCGCACGCAATCCGCAAAAATGAAATGAAGGCACACCGTAAGTTTACCGTCGTGCCATGAAAAGGTGTTACGGTTCTATGTCATCTCGTCAACACTTGGCGTTAGATCGAGAGTGACATGCAAAACGAAGCTCGCCAACCAGGACAAGGCACCAGGGAGGATGATCAAGACAACGGAGACCGCCTCATGCTGGATATCCCTTCCTCACTCGAAAGACCTGCCTCGCAACCTGAGCCGGAGGGTAAGCTCTCGGGGGAGCCGTTGCGTGAGAGCGCGCTGACCGGCATCTTCGAAATATCGAAAATACTCACCGCTCCTTGTCGGCTCGAAGTCACGTTGGCCAACGTTGTTGGTCTTCTGCAATCGTTTGTGCAGATGCGACACGGCATCGTCTCACTGTTCGACGACGACGGCATGCCGGACATTACAGTGGGCGCCGGCTGGAGCGAAGGCAGCGACGAACGTTACCGGATGCGACTGCCGCGGAAGGCAATCGACGAGATCATCGCGACGGACAGGCCTCTTGTCGCCGAGAACGTGGCCGCGGAGCCGGTATTCAGCGCTGCCGACCGGGAAGTGCTCGGCGCCTCTGATGATATGCCAGTGTCGTTCATCGGGGTTCCGATTCGCATTGATCCGAAGGTCGTGGGTACGCTGACGGTCGACCGTATCCGGGACGATAGGTCGAGTCTCCGGCTCGACTACGATGCGCGACTGCTCGCCATGATCGCCAACCTGGTGGGACAAACAGTGAAGTTACATCGCCTGTTCGCCTGCGATCGCGAACGACTGATGGCGGAGAAAGACCGGCTACAAAAGCAAGTACTAGAGCTGAGGCAACCCGCTCGGGAGCGCAAGAAGCTACACGTCCATGGGATCATTGGCGACAGTCCGGCGCTGCGCGGGCTGCTCGAGAAGATTGCGGTTGTAGCCAGATCGAACAGCACGGTTCTGCTGCGTGGCGAATCCGGTACCGGAAAGGAACTCGTAGCCAAGGCCATTCACGAATCATCGTCCCGCGCCAGGCGCCCGTTCGTTAAGCTGAATTGCGCGGCGCTTCCTGAGACCGTCCTGGAATCCGAATTGTTCGGTCATGAGAAAGGCGCCTTTACCGGTGCGTTCAGCTCGCGCAAGGGGCGCTTCGAACTTGCTGACAAAGGAACGCTGTTTCTTGACGAGATCGGCGAGATCTCAGCTCCGTTCCAAGCGAAGTTGCTGCGCGTTCTGCAAGAGCAGGAGTTTGAGCGCGTCGGCAGCAACCAGACTATTAAGGTCGATGTTCGAGTGATAGCTGCGACCAACAAGAACCTTGAAGAGGCCGTCGCAAGGAGCGAGTTCCGCGCGGACCTTTACTATCGCATCAGCGTAGTTCCCTTACTGTTGCCGCCGCTGCGCGAAAGACGCAGTGATATTCCGCTGCTTGCCAGGGAGTTCCTCAGAAATTTCAATAACGAGAACGACCGTACTCTGACGTTGGAGGCGAGTGCGATGGATGTACTGATGAACTGCGGCTTTCCGGGAAATGTCCGCGAACTCGAAAACTGCATCGAGCGGACAGCGACGCTGTGCGCCGGATCATCGATCGTGAGAAGTGACTTTGCATGCTGCCACGGCCAGTGCCTTTCCGCGATGCTGTGGAAAAGCTCGTCGGACGAGAGGCCAGACCAGCCCGCACCCATGCCACCGGTGCCCGCAAAGTCCATCATTCCGCTAGCTGAAGCGACCCAGCCTGTCGGCGGCGAACTGGCCTCACTGGGGCCTCCCGGCACCGTTCTCGTTAGTGGCGCGAAGATGGCCGATCGCGAACGTGTCATTGCGGCCATGGAAAAATCTGG
This sequence comes from Bradyrhizobium sp. ISRA442, assembly GCF_038085055.1. NCBI lineage: Bacteria > Pseudomonadati > Pseudomonadota > Alphaproteobacteria > Hyphomicrobiales > Nitrobacteraceae > Bradyrhizobium > Bradyrhizobium sp. ISRA442. The sequence continues at coordinate 87,561 of NZ_JALGCN010000006.1, read as the reverse complement.
CTGGGTGCAGGCAAAAGCAGCGCGCCTGCTCGGACTAACGCCGCGCCAGATTGGCTACGCGCTGAGGAAATATGGAATCGAGATAAAGCGGTTCTGAACGACGACATCGGTCGGAACTGCTACTGCCGAATAGCTGTACGAGGACGATCTCCGATAGGCAATCTCATCGCAATCTGAAGGGAATGGATCCGCCCTCGGGGGCGACTTGGCCCCGAGCGAAATCACCGCGCCCGCTTGCGGGACGAGTCGTTCGATCGGCAGTACCGTGAATTCGCGTCGGCGGTTCTCGAAGGTCGGACGCCGCTGGCGTCCGCGGCGGAGGTGCATCCGGTCGTCCGTGTGCTTGAAGCGGCCTTGCAATCCTCGCTGCAGAACGGACCGGTTCAACTTCGAGGCTGATAGTCTCGAACTTCGCGATGAAAGGCCACATCACCGTCGTCCACCAGGTGTGGAGTGCTCGCGAATGATCGGGGGCGCTTCACGCGATAACCGACCTCCAACAGATGATCTGACGTCAGAAAGGAATCGTACATGAGCGATCGATCGAGTACGACACTATTCGAACGCGGACTTGAGGTCCGACGTGCAGTGATTGGTGCATACGAAGTCGACCGATCTCTCGCTAGATCGGACGCGTTCATGATGGCGTTTCAGCGGATGGCCACGGAGTGGTGTTGGGGGGCCGTGTGGGCGCGCGACGGTCTGGATCGACGGACGCGTTCGATGCTGAACTTGGCGATTCTGACGGCCTTGGGCCGCCCCACGGAACTGAAGTCGCATGTCCGCGGCGCTGTGAGAAACGGTGTGAGCAAGGAAGAGATAATGGAGATCCTTCTCCATGCGACCGTCTACTGCGGTATTCCCGCCGGCGCCGAGGCGTTCAGATCGGCGCACGAAGCCATAGAAGAATTGAAGGAGGCATCTGATACAACCAAATAGGAGGGGGCGCGCCTACCGCTTCGACTTGCTTTGCCACTCCGTTTGCAAGCGCCGTCTGGAAGTTTGCGACGGGGTGCGCCGTGCGAAGCTGTTGACGAGGCGAGCCAACATTAGAAGTCTCGGCATATTTCCGGCGTGCGACGCGCCGGAGACCTAAGCTCTCGGTGAGAGACAATAGCGTTGAGTGTGGCACGAAGACCATTGGCACATCGGCCGCCACATAGGCGCTTTGAGCGCCGTTCGGATTCTATTTTCTTTGCGCGACGCGACGGCGTACGACCTCTAAGAGCGGTCGGCTTGGTTCGACGCCAAGCCGCTCCGTCGGTATCGATACGAGGATAGATATAGGGAGATAAGAGACGGTCCGCGAAAGCGCCTTATCCGTTGTCGCCGAACGCATTAATGCCGGTGAGTTCGGCCGAGAGCGCCCAGAGGCGGGCGGCTTGGTCCGGATCTCTCGCGTAGCTGCGCACACCTTCGAAAGTGGCTTTATCTCCCTCGGCTGGAGGAGCGACATCGCAATTCTGACAGTATAGGCCACCCAGGTCCTTCAGTTGCGGAGACGTCGCGGCCCATACCTGAGTTGCCGCTCCTTGTTGCGGCGTCTTAAACGTCGGATCAGCAGGATTACCGTTCGTGTCGATCCATCCGCGAGCGACCATCTCTTCCTTCGTCAGATGTCGTTGCAGGGCGTGAAGATCTTACCTGGATCCAATGAGAACGCGCGTACACCTTCGCTCTTACCAAGCGCATCAAGATGCAGCGCGAAGAGCGCGTTTGCGGTTTTAGCCTGTCCATAAGCTTGCCACTTGTCGTAACCGTTAGCGAACTGCACGTCATCCCAACGAATACCCGAAATGTGATGACCGGCAGAGGATACCGCAACAACCCGTGCACCTGCGCCGCCGGTAATCGCCGGCCATAGTCCGTTCACCAGCGCGTAGTGACCCAGATGATTAGTCGCGAACTGGGCTTCCCAACCCGGGCCAACGCGAGTTTCGGGGCATGCCATTACGCCGGCATTGTTGATCACAATGTCGGCGTGTCGACGCGAATTGACAAAGCGCTTCGCAAAACGCCGGACGCTATCTAGATCTGAAAGATCCAGTTCGTCGATCTCGATGGTTGGGAGGTCGGCCAACGCATCTCGGGCAGCCGCAGGTCGCCGGGCGCCGACAAGAACGTGAGCGCCGGCTGCCACGAGCGCGCGCGTTGTCTCCAAGCCAAGGCCGGAGTGACCACCGGTCACGATGGCAACTTTTCCCGTCAAGTCATTATCCTCAAGTACGTCCCTAGTGGTTGTCCGTGGTCCAAAACCTGAACCGAGGGGGGCCTGTTTGTAAGACATCTCAATCCTCGCGAGCACATAGTTGGCGGACGATCCGCGTAGCGGGAACGACTACCGCATGGAAATCGTGCACTCCATGCGCTAAAATCCGATCTTCTTTCGTGATCGTCCGGATCGTATGTTTGACTCTCTTTCCGCCATCCTCTCCCTGCTGAGACCACGCACGTACGTTTCCGCCGGCCTTGATGCGGGCGGTAACTGGTCGCTGAGCTTCCCATCGCACGAAGGCATCAAGTTCAATGCTGTCGTGCGCGGATCATGCTGGGTCTCCGTGGACGGCCACAACGAAATCATTCACCTCGAACATGGTGATTGCTTTCTGCTAACACGAGGACGGTCGTTTTATCTCACAGCCGATCCATCCCTCGATCCGGTTGACTCGCGCCCGATCTACAAAGCCGCTGAAAACGGCATTGCGACGTGTAATGGAGGTGGCGAATTCTTCCTCGTCGGGGGGCGCTTCGCTTTCTCAGATGATTACGCCAACGTGTTATTCGGTGCACTGCCCCCGATCGTTAAGGTGAGGGAAGCCTCTAATCAGGCATCGGTGCTGCGCTGGTCGCTCGATTTGTTGGCGTCGGAAGTGCGCAGTCGACAGCCGGGCGGCATACTCGTAGCGGAGCATCTTGCGCACATCATGCTGGTGCAGGTATTGCGACTCTACTTGGCGTCGCCGACGAGCGTCGGTGTCGGATGGTTTTTTGCCCTGTCACATCCGAAGATAGGTGCGGCTATGAATGCCATGCATTCTGATCCAGCACGTAATTGGACCCTGGAACAACTCTGTCATCTGACGGGCATGTCGCGGTCGACCTTCGCGCAGAAATTTCGGCAACTCGTCGGCACGTCGCCGATCGAATACCTTACCCGCTGGCGAATGCTTGTCGCCAGCAATCGGCTTCGTAGCTCGAATGAAAATGTCGCGGTGATCGCGTATTCGCTTGGATATGAATCTGAGAGCGCTTTCAGCACCGCCTTCAAAAGAATGATGGCTTGTTCACCCCGAGAGTATCAGCGCCGAACGCTTGCGACAACAAGTGGCGCCTAGTCCGTGGTGGTGGTTGTCTACAGTCACGAGTGTGATCTCGTGTGAGAGAAGCCTTCGTTTTCGCTCAAGACCTGTTGTTAAACTATGGGGTTATTGCACGATTTTGATCAGAAAAGCAGCGGCAATCGGGGGACGCGATCGGCCTCCTGGCGGTTACCTCTTGCACCGGCCCTTGGGAAGGCCTTGATAGAACGAATCATTCGAGGAAGGACGCGCTTTGGCGGACTTGTGATCTTATCTCCGCTCTGCCGAAGCTGCTCGCCAGTTAGGGGTGAGCGGGAAGGCAGTGCGGCTATACGAGGCGCATGGCTTGCTCCGGGCCGCATCTCACCTTCCGGGGCAAGTCCGATGGTGAAAGAACCTTTGGAGCTCCCCAAGGCTTCCTGGATGTGCGCTACGGCAACGCCGACAGATCGGCCTGCGCCGAGATCTCATGGGAAGGGCACGGCTAGAATGATCTGTTCTGTGGTCGCGGATGGGACATGATGTGCACCGTGGGCAGGCTCGTTGCCTTCTACATCCACGATGGCGACGATTCAGCCTTCGTTTGCGAACTCAGTTCTTCAATACCCTGCTAGACCGATCTATCGTCGCGCGCGATCGAGCCTAAATACGCAATGTCCGTTATCGCGTCATCTCGGCCAGTGTTGTCCTAGCGAAGCGAACGCGGTGTTCGCGACGGCGCTGCTGTTAAATCGTCCATGCGGCGCTATCGTTTCCGCTAGACAAAGAAGCGGCCGCTTGGCGGTGCGCGGAAGCAAGAATCCAGCCGATCTATGTGCCTCTGCGCGCCGGGTCTTCCTCGAGCATCAGAAAGCCGAGCCCAAACAGCGGTTGCGGCAAAGCGCAACGAGGGAGTTAAGACGTTAATGTCTTTGCGGCTTTTCGGGCCCTCATCGGGAAGACCATTCTATCTAACCGCGTCGTATTTCTGCGCCTCCGTGCTGGTGTGGATGACGCAAGGGTTTGGTATGAACATGACTTCGGTCAACATACCGCAGATTGCTGGCGCGTTCGGCGCTTCGATATCAGAAGCGACATGGCTGAATGCAGCCTACATGGCTCCTAATGTCAGTCTGTCCATTCTGCTTGTCAAGATACGCAATCAGTTTGGGCTAAGGATGTTTACCGTCGTGAGCATCGTCAGTTTCTCGGCTGCAGCGTTGTTGCATGTTTATGTGGTTGACCTCAGGACGGCTGTCATACTGAGGTTCTTCGCGGGCATTGCGGCTGCACCGATGTCCACGCTAGGCATGCTCTACATGATGGAAGCATTTCCGCCTGCGCTGAAACCAACTTGGGCGATAAGTCTATCCCTCACTTGTTCAACGATCGGTAGTACCTTCACGAGACTGATCTCGACGTCGCTGCTGGATTACGGCCAGTGGAAAGCGCTCAGTACCATGGAGCTCGGGTTGGCGCTATGTTCGCTCGCCGCCGTATTAGCGCTCCATCTCACGCCTATCGCTCGTGAGAACGTGCTCGAGGTCTGGGATTTCGTTAGCTATCCCTTACTCGCCATCGGCTTTGGTTTGATTGCTATCGTTCTGGTCCAAGGCACGAACTACTGGTGGTTTGAGGTCCGCTGGATTGGAGTATGCTCCGCAGTTGCCATTGCTTCGATATGCGCAGCGCTGCTCATTGAGCTTCACCGATCAAGGCCACTGATCGATCTCCAATGGCTCACTCACCCAATCGTCTTGCGATTCGCGGTAACTTTAGTTCTCTTTCGCTTCGTCCTGTCGGAACAAACGGCGGGAGCGTACGGCCTATTCCGATCGTTCGGCCTACTGGGCGAACAGAGTAGGTCTCTTTACGTTGCAATAATAGGAGCCACGATACTTGGCGGACTCCTGTGTGGTGCGATTATGGAGGCCAAGCGTACGGCGTTGCTCCCCGCGCTCGCACTCGCCTTAATTAGTTCGGGGGCCTACGTAGATTCTCATTCAACAGTCCTGACGCGTCCGGAAAACATGTATCTGAGCCAAGCTCTGATCGCGCTCGGTGGGATCCTTTTCCTTCCTCCGGCCTTGTCGGCAGGGACGGCGCTTGCTCAGAGCAGCGGTCCGATGACGATGTCCAGTTTCGTGGCCGTTTTTCTGCTGTCGCAGAACCTGGGAGCGCTCGCGGGAAGCGCCGCATTCGGCAGTTTCGTAGTGGTTCGAGAGAGAGTTCATTCGAGTCGGCTAATTGAGCCGGTTCTGCAATCAAATCCCATCGTCGCTCAGCAACTCGATCGGATTAATAATGTCTATCGCGGGGTGCTACCGGATGATCGCCTTAGGAGTGCGGAAGCTGTGGCCAATGTGGCGCGGCGCCAATCGCAACAAGCGACAGTGCTCGCTTACAACGACGCATTTCTACTCATAGCGCTTTGTGCTGCGGGGACCTTAGGAATCCTCGTGCTGGGGATCATTTTGGGATATCGGCCGTCACGGGTGGAATCAACAACGGTGACCAACGACGCGCGGGTGTCGAGTAATTCGTAAGCACATGGAAAAATGGATAAAAACGATACTTGTATCGCTAATCGCTGTCTTTGGCGTGCTATTACTACTTCACGCATGGCAATTACCGCCCTTTCGGACGCAAGTCGTCGTGACGGAAGATGCCTATATCCGCGGTCAGGTTACTATAATCAGTCCGCGGGTCTCGGGTTATGTGACCCAAGTACCGGTTCTTGATTATCAACGGGTCAAGAAAGGTGATCTGCTGGTCCAGATCGATGATCGTATACTGAGCCAAAGGCTGCTACAAGCCGAAGCCGATCTTGCACAGCAGAGGGCCGGCCTGGCCGTATCGGAACAGAACAAGCGATCGGCGGAAGCCAAGATTCGTGCAAGCGAGGCCCTGGTCGCGAGTGCGAAGGTCGCGCTTGACACGGCACAAGCCAACTTTGACCGCACTAGCAGTCTTGAGGGACGAGGCGTGGCCACGCAGGCATCGCTCGATGCGGCTAATTCGACGCTTTCCGCTGCGCGAGCCGCCGTCGCCCAGGCGCAGGCAGCGGTTGATGTAGCTCACCAGGACTTGGCCACGATCATCGTAAACCGCTCGTCGATTGAGGCGGCGATCGATAGTGCGCAGGCAACCCATCGACTGGCCGAGATCGACGTCGAGAACACGCGCATCATCGCGCCGCGGAATGGTAAACTAGGCGAAGTTGGAGTGCAAATCGGTCAATACGTGACTGCAGGCACGCAACTGATGTCGATCGTTCCCGATACGAAATGGGTAGTTGCGAATTTCAAGGAAACCCAACTTTACAATATGGAGGTTGGGCAGCCGGTAACTTTCAAAGTCGATGCTATTCCAAATGTCGTCTATCATGGACGCATTCAAGACTACTCGGGCGCGACCGCGGCCGAATTCAGCATCCTAAAGCCTGACAATGCGACGGGAAACTTTACGAAAGTCGCGCAACGCCTGTCGATTCGGATTTCGATCGACCCCGATCAACAGCATCTCGAACGATTGCTTCCAGGTCTGTCCGTCGTCGTAAGGACGGACAAGGCCTCGGAACCATTCCTCTCAAGTGAACAGTAGTTGGCCTGCCGGCGCAGTCCTCGGCAGCCCGACCATCGCGATCTGGTTCTTGCGGCTGACGAAGGCGCGAGCGGTCGAACGACGATAATTTGTTTCGGGCTGCGTTGGCGGCAAACTGGTACTCGACATCTGACGCGTGAAGTGCGTCGACGCTCCAGCCAACGAGGACGTCGCCATTGCGAGCGACGTGGCGTGAGCTTCGGAGGCCGGACGATAGCGAAGCGACCGAGACGCTTCACGTGCACAAATCAAGTCTTCTGAGTTCTCTCCTCCCCTAGGTTCTGTTAGCAAGGCTTGTTTACGTCCTTTGGACTTTGCGAGTGAGGGTCTGCCAGGCCCTCCATACAAACGCGAGGAAGCCGCGCACCCCGCGAGACAGGGCATCGAAGTCTGCCTCAGCGCGAGCAAGCTGTCCCAGTATCTGATCGGAATGCCAGATCAAAATCTGTCCTAGCGATGTCGGTACAATTCGTCGCGTCGTACGATCGAATAGGCGCGCGCCCAGCAGGTCTTCTATTTCGCTGAGACCGCAAGAAATTGCGGATTGTGAAGTATGCAGCACCTGCGCACAGCGGCTCATACTCAGCTCGCGCCCCACCCCCTCTATCAACCGCAAGTGCCTGATCGTCAGTCTCTGTCTGAACTTCCCAGCATTCACCCATTGGACAGGAGCATCGAATCTATCACCAAAAGGTCGGACGCAAATCCATATCACGCCAGATATGAATAGGTACGCAAATGTCAAACCGTGAGGAGCTAGATCAAGGGAGAAGGGGACCTATACTGGAGAGAGCGACCTGACCGGTACCGAAGTCGCGGCAGCGTACGTCGAAGGCGGGGCCTCTGGAAAGCGGCATAGGGAGACGAGATGCCATGAGCAGTCTGAACGCGGTGCACTGGTGGATAGGGGGATAAGCCGGTATCAGCTATGGATATTCACGGTCTGCTTCCTTATCTCGCTGGGTGATGGGCTAGATTCGCAAATCATGAGCGTGACCGGGGCGGTCATGGCCCGAGATCTCAGTTTGGCGCCGGTCACCTTACGAAGCGGCTCTGTGAAGCTCGCGAACACCGCTGTGTAAGCGCGTCGAATAGTTAATGATAGGCAACGATCGTGACTGCAGCGTCGGCGCACCTCAAAGTAAGGGTCAGCAACATCTGGATCGAAGCACTAGACGTCGCTTCATTCGAGCTGCGCCCCGCGTCGGGAGACGAGCTACCCTCGTTTACCGCGGGGGCCCATATCAATGTTCATCTGCCTGGGTCGATGACCCGCAGCTACTCTCTTCTGAACGACCAGTGCGACAAGCACCGCTACGTCGTTGCCGTCCGAAGAGACGAACAAAGCCGCGGCGGATCGGTCTACATGCACGATTGCATCGCACCGGGTAGCGAACTGATCATCAGTTCTCCAAGGAACAGTTTTCCACTGGTCGAGGACGCGAAGCACGTCGTGTTTATCGCCGGCGGGATTGGCATAACACCGATTTGGGCGATGGTGCAGCGCCTGAAGTGTCTAGCTCGATCTTGGGAACTTCACTACTGCGCGAAGACACATGGACATGCCGCCTTCTACGAAGATATCAAGAGACTCTCGCGTGTGGACAATGCAACCGTCAACTTCTATTTCGGAGAGAGCAATTCCCGGAAGATAGGCATATCTTCAATCGTCGAGAGGGCGGACTCAGGCGCCCATCTGTACTGCTGCGGGCCCATCAAGATGATGAGGGACTTTCGCGAAGCGACATCGAAGTGGCCGGCGCAACAGATCACACGGAATACTTCGGTGCGGAGCCGCGAGAAGAAGCTTCACACGGGTTTGAGGTCCAACTTGCCAGATCGGGTAGAACGCTCCTAGTCGCTCCTGGCAGGAGTATTCTGGACACGTTGCACGCTCTCGGGCTGGATGCTCCCCACTCGTGCAAGGAAGGGGTGTGCGGAGCCTGCGAAACTCGCGTCCCCCGCTGGTACGCCCGATCATCGCGACCTGGTACTTACAGCGGACGAACGCGCGACCGGTCGAACGATGATGATCTGCTGTTCGGGGTGCCGCGGCGACAAACTGGTCATTGACCTATAGGAGGTCCGCGTTGACGTTGCGGCCTTCCCGAAAGGCCGTTTCCCTCGCCTTGGTCTCTGCTTGCGTTAGCCCGCAACTTTAACGCTTCGTCGTGCGCTGTCGGTCCTCAACGCTGTCGCCTGCGCTACGCACCGTTCCATTTAGCTGAACGCGGAGTTCTGTTAACGTGACTTGTTTACGTTTCGAAGTTCGCGAGTGTTGGATGAGAGGAAAGCTGCCTCCCTGCAACCGCGAGGAAAACACCCGTGAGGCTTGATTGGAGAAAATACCGGGACAGAGGCCTTGTGGGCATGAGCCCCACCGAGGGAAGGTCGGGCCAAGAGCAAAAATTTGACTGGAAGAGGATATAGTTGATCTCTCTACCAGTGGACCTGACACGCAAGCGCGATGAAACTATCGCTATATTCAAAAATAAACCCGTCGAAAGTGGCGCATCTAATCGGGAAATAATACTGGCGCTCGGAGCCGCAACTTCGCGCACAGGTCGACAAGGATCGCTGATCTTAAATTCAGTCGGGGCCGCACTTCGAGATCTGCACTCCTTGTGCCAGCCTCTCACAGCTTGGGACCGGAAATGCCGAGATCTCGGCTATGGTGGTACGCAGGGCGTTTGGTGGGTAGGTCAATTTCCACAAAGCGAAGCCTTCGTTCAGGGAGCACTGGCTGACGGACAAGCTGAGCATGATCAACATCGGCGAGCACTTCGAGTGTTCCGGGCATCTATGCCAGTTGGCCTATCATCGAAGTCTGCATTCCCGTTGTGAGCCACGGCGCGTCTGGGAACACAAACAAGTACGGATGTGCGAGTGATGTCGAGTTCACGCAGTGCCGATGGTTCGAGCGTGCTGCTGTACGTCGACCGAAGCGGCAACCACCACGAATTGTTCGACATTCTTTCAGGCGCTGGCCTGCTGGTCGCGCGCTGTGACGAACCATCCGGTCTCCAGGTCGGAGTACGAAACGCTCAAGCAGGCTGTATCGTAGCCGACCTGGCGGGCGAAGCAGGATCTGCCGTCGACCTGCTTGCACGCCTCAGAAGTGGCGGATGCACGGTGCCCATCATCATCGTCATGGAGCGCGCGGATATCCCAACGGCGGTGAGGGCGCTGCGGCATGGAGCGGCGGACGTTTTCAAGAAACCCGTTGCACCTGAAGATCTGGTGCGGGCAGTCGTTGGGGTTTTAGGCGTACGCCGGCCCTACGTGAATAAGATGCAATTTCGGGGACGGCCACGCCTTACACATCGAGAGGGCGAAGTGCTGTCGCATCTAACAAGTGGAAAAAACACGAAAGAGATCGCCCGGATCCTTGGGTTAAGTGCGCGCACGGTGGAGACCTACCGGAGTAATCTGATCAGAAAGCTTGCGGTGCGGAACACAACGGAGCTCGTGCGCCTTGTGATATCACGGGAAGTCCTGCAGCCGCTCTTTCAAAGATGAGCGCTCCTGCAGCCCAGCTCGCTGACGCGAGCGGACCCAAGCTCAGCGGCTTGCAATTACTTGGACTAAGTCGCAGCGCAATCTTGCCGCGCAAAAGCCAGCGAGTTTGTCGTTTTCTAGCCCAAGCACGCTCTTGCGCTCGATCTAAGATGCTTTGGAGTGGAGCGCTGGGGTGGAGCAATCCTCTATAACGACAAGGACGATGCGTCGGAATTCCCAGACCGGATGTTGAATTCTGAGGGGTCTCTTAAAGTTGCAACATCAAGGAGCCCAGAGGGCTTGCCCAGCGATCCAGCGGCGGGACCTGGTTGGATTAGCTTGCTGGCCCGCTTTCCGCCTTGGGCGTGCTGCTGCCCACGCTGGGGGAGATCAATCCAGTGCTGACGAAATCGGGAGTCTTGCTTCAGCACGTCGATACAGCATCTCGACGTCTAAAACGAATACGCAGCTGAGATGTAGCTGAAGCTCGAGTTATGGCCGCCAACCTTTAGGAGGGACCTGCTTACGTCCACGTAGACGTATCCGGCATTGATCGAGACGTGACGGTCTGCTTGCCAGAAGAGGTCGATGGAATACTGCGTGCTGCTGTATTGTCCCGGAACTCCTGCCGTCCCGGCAATCGGAATTCCCACGGACGTGTAGACGGCATCTTTGATTGTTTGTCTCCAGATGAAGTCGCAGGCCATCGTTATCTTCAGTTGATCGGTCGGCCTGAGAGTGAGCGACGGCTGCAAGTCGGCAACATTGGAGGCGCCGATCAAACCGGCTTGATTAAAATAAGCGAGCTTTGGAAAAAATCCGCCGTAAGTGCCAAGCTTGCCATCTTGCGGATTGCTGTCCCCACTGCCGACCGTCGCCTTGAAGCCACTCCGAGCCTTCCAACTGCCGACAGCTGACGTATAGCCCGTATCTGTCGAAAAGCCCCAAGCGCGGATTTCCTGTTGGCCAAAGCTTCCGAATTGCCCAAGCGCTTCCCAATCCCAGTCCCATGGGGCGGCGCCGCCGAAAACGCGTGCGCCGATGGCGTGTCGCTGCTCTACGCCCGCTCCCGCGCTAAACAGTGCATTTCTATTCTCGAATCCGAGGTAGTAGAGGTCTAGCCCAGAGTTGGGGATCACGCCTTTTGGCACCGTGGTGTACAGGCCCCAGAACGCTTGCGAGGGACTGGAGTAGTCGTCGAAAGCTCCGGCGTGCAGCAAGACCGGCCGTGTGACAAACGCGTCCAGCCGAACATCAGCGATCGAGCCGCCGATGCGGAAACCATCGAAAGCTCGGCGGACGTTGGGGGCGTCCCTTATCGAGACCAGGCGCTGTGCGCCAAACGCCAGTTCCTGACGACCAATCCGCACATCTGGATCAATATTCGCATTTCCAGTCACAGGAAGCCGAATATCGAAAAACGCCTGCTGCACGTCAGAAACATCGAAATAGGGCGGCGCAGCAAGATCTTTTCCCGGAGCAAGATGACTTCCAAGCTGCACAAATCCGCGAACGCTGTCACCAGCGTGCAGGTCTGCATGCAAAAGTACGCGATGCAACAGGTAGCTATCGCCGGTTTTCCCTGGAACACCGAAATTTCCTGCAGAATAGCTCTCGAAGCGCTCTCGCACTTCACCGCCCAGGCTCAAAAACCAGCTCGGGAAGCCAAGCGGAATGTACTTGATCGCATCCCATGGATCACTGCGTTTCGTCGGGTCACTCAAGTAACGATAGTCTTCATCGTAACGCAATGACTTGAGTGCAGGTGCCACCGTCTCCTTCACGGTCGTCTGTTGCGCAAGCGCGGCGGTCGTTCCGCTGAACATGGTGCCGAGCAGGAGGAAACCGAGCAGGATGCAAGCTCTGGCTCGTGGCCGTCCGTCTATCGCAGGTGTCACGAGGACGATCGAAGTCCAAATGCGGCGGGCACTTGCAACATCGTTCTCGCTCCATCGTGGATCTGCGGCGAAAGCACGTACGGAATTCGCATATGTAACCAGTTCCAACCGGGACGTTTAAACCTCAATCCGGTCAATGCGATTGCGCGAGCTGTCCGCTCGCCGACATTACAAGGGATTCGTACTGACCGGAGACATCTTGGTGTTCGCCGTCGCCGAACACGGGGTTCGCACGTCGAGCCCGAGGATGTAATGCCTCAGCTTGACGCTAGGTTCTCCCGCTGGCAAATCGGCCGGCACGTCATTCCGAGGAGACTAGGCGTGCGGTTTGTCAGCTACCGAAAAGATGAAAGAGAAGGTTTGGCCGTCCGCAAGGGTGGCGACCTGTTGGATCTCGGCTCAAAAAGCCTACTCGAGCTCTTGGCTGAGGGGCCGGGCGCGTTGGCTGCGGTGGCCAATTCGGCAGGAAAGGCGCTCGATCCAGCCGGCCTTCGCTTCCTTCCGCCGATTTCGCGCCCGCCCAAGATCATCTGCGTAGGTCTGAACTACGTCGATCATGCCGCGGAAAGTCCTTACAAGAACGTTCCGGATTATCCGCCATTTTTCCCCCGCTTCGCTTCGAGCCTCGTCGGACATGATGAAGCCATCCTTCGCCCTTCGGAGTCCGAACAGCTCGACTTCGAGGGCGAGCTCGTTGCTGTCATCGGAAGGGGAGGTCGACGGATATCCCGCGCGAACGCGCACGACCACGTTGCCGGCTATTCGATCTTCAATGACGCATCTATCAGGGACTATCAGTTCAAATCGCCTCAATGGACGGTCGGCAAGAACTTCGACGGGACAGGTGCCTTCGGGCCTGAATTCGTGACGGCGGACGAATTGCCCAGGGGCGCCGCTGGCCTTCGCCTAGAAACGCGATTGAACGGTCAAGTCGTCCAGTCTGCCGATACGCATGATCTCGTCTTCAGCGTTGCCGACCTGGTCTTTTTCGCCAGCGAGGTATTCACCCTGGAGGCTGGTGACGTGATCGTAACCGGCACTCCTGCCGGAGTCGGCTTCGCGCGCAAGCCGCCTTTGTTCATGAAAGATGGTGATGTCTGCGAGATCGAGATCGAGGGTATCGGCATTCTGCGCAATCCAATTAAGGACGAGCCGCAAGCATCCATCGCGGCCTAATCAAGTCTAATTAAATCTAGGGAGGACTTCCGTGACCCCACTCGTGGTGCGCCAGAGTTACATGTCCTTGAACGTGCAGGATCTAGATGCCTGTGTAAAGGATGCAATCGATATCACGGGGCTCCAGCTGGTCGAGCGCAGCGATGCCAAAGCCATATTGAGCTCCGGTTCAAAGCACGCCGAGCTCGTCCTCTACCAGGCGACTCAAAACGCGGCGCGGTGCGTCGGACTGGAGGCGCCGGACGCTGGGTCAGTCGATCGGGCCGCGGTCAAGATTCGCGAAGCTGGATTGCGTGTATTGAGCGAGCAGCCGTCGCTCGACTGCATTTCACGCTCCGTGACATTTGCCACGTCAGAAGGGCACGTCATCGAGGTTCACACGCCAATGCCCGAGACGCAACGGCGTAGATATCCCGGGCCGGGCATTCATCCGAAAGGAATTTGCCATGTGAATCTGGCTGCGCGTGACCCGTGGACGATCTACACAGAGCTCAGCAAGGCGATTGGTCTCAAGCTATCAGAGCGTACGGTCAACAACGAATTGATTTGGCTCCGCGCGGCGGACGGGCGTCACCACACGGTTGGGATCGCGAAGAGCGGAGAACCGGGGCTGCATCACTTTGCGTGGGAGTTTGCGCAATTCACCGATTTCATGAGACTAGGTGACCTTCTCGATGCAGTCGATCGCTCAATGGTATGGGGGCCGGGCCGACATGGAGCCGGCGACAATCTGTTCACGTACTACGTTGACCCTGCCGGCTTTCTCGTCGAATGCTCTTCGGAGATGGAGATCATGCATGATGGTGCCGATTTCCAGCCGCGAGTGGTGGATTGTCCGCCCGACCTATCCAACGTGAAGCTCGTCAACCGATGGGGGACTGTGCCGCCGCGTGCCTGGTTGGAACACCATTCCCACTTCGCTCCGTGGGAGGCCCTCCAGAAGTCGTAGCAGGCATCTTTGTCGCGGGGCTTGGGATCCTAATCGGTTAGGTGAGTTGAAGATCGACTCCGGCGCCATGCTCAACGATTAGCGCGCAAGACTCGTCGATTATCGAATCGAGTGGCAAATATGGCTCTCTACGGGAAAGTCGTCGTCGTTACCGGCGCGGAATCCGGGATCGGAAGGGCTGTTTCGCTCGCATGCGCTGCCGACGGAGCGACGGTCGTTGCTGCTGGCTTAATGCTGGAAAAACTTGAGTCCACGACAGAAGAAATCCGGCGGCGTGGAGCGAAGGCGACGGCGGTCTATGCAGATATTTCAAATCCAGAAAGCGTCTCTAACCTGTTCGAGGTGACGCAACGCTCGTTCGGTAAAGTCGACGCCGCGGTGGCGAATGCCGGCATAATAGGCGACCAGACGCCGGCCATCGACTTGAGCTTGGATAATTGGAAGAGGACCATCGAAGTCAATTTGACGGGCACGTTCCTCACCGTCGCTGCGGCGGCAAGGATTCTGGTAAGGCAAGGTGCAGGCGGATCGATCCTGGCTACGGGGTCATCGGCTGCCCTCAGGCCGGTTCCCGGCCTTATGGGCTATGCGGCAAGCAAAGGAGGGGTGCATGCCATGATGCATGCCCTCGCGATTGAGCTGGCTCCGCACCGAATCCGTGTAAACACGCTAGTTCCGGGGACCACCTCCACCGAGGCGACCCGCAACATGCCGGGATATTTGGAAAAGGCTGCCCAATCGCTGCCGCTCGGGTCGGTCGTGGAAGCGGACGAGTTGGGACGATACGCCGCGTTCGTGCTCGGTGATTCATTGCCTCACATGACGGGAAGCCAGCTCAAACTCGATGCCGGTCGAACGCTCTGAAAGGGACGAGAACTCATATGCAGGCTCCTACAGCGACTACGGAGATTAAGACACTTGAAGATCGTCGCTACAAGGCAATGTTGAACAACGACGTCGCCACGCTCGATCAGTTGCTCTCCGATAAGCTCGTATACACGCATTCTAACGGTCAACGCGACACGAAGGAGCAGTATCTGGGCCACGTCGAATCGGGTCATTTCAAGTACTTCGCAATAGCGAGGCCCGAAGAGGAAATACGCGTGTTCGGTGACATGGCGATGGTCGTGGGACGGATGGTCGCGCGAGTTGCGGTCGCCGGCTCCGAAAGGCAATTGGACAATCGCTCGCTCGCGATCTGGATCCGACAAGACGGTCAGTGGAGCCTGCTTGCCTATCAGCCCACGCCCATTCCACGGACCACCTGATACGACACTTTGCGGCGGCGTGGCGAAGGGGCCGGCGAAGAAAAGTCGCCGCCACGGCAGATAAACATCAATAGGACCTGTCGCGGGCTGCCATGCTGTAGTAGGAGCACAAAGTTATGGCCGAAAGCAAGAAACTCAACGTGCTCGGCATTTCCGGGAGCTTGCGCAGGAAATCCTACAATTCCGCAGCTCTCCGAGCGGCATGTGAATTGGCGCCGGCTGGAATGACAATTTCCCAAGCCGAAATCGGCGACCTGCCTCATTACAACGAAGATATCCGGGAAGTCGGTTATCCTGCGGCGGTCGCACGCTTCCGATCGCAAGTGGCGGCAGCGGACGCGGTCCTATTCGTATCTCCCGAATACAATTATTCGATTCCGGGAGCGCTGAAGAACGCGATCGATTGGGCTTCGCGGGGTCCCCTTCAACCGTTCAACGGCATGCCGGTGGCGATTATGGGAGTGAGCGGGGGAATTCTTGGGACCTCCAGGGCCCAGTATCAGTTGAGGCAGATGCTAGTCTACCTTAACGCCTTTCCTGTCAATAAGCCCGAAGTGATGATCGGTCAGGCGACGTCTCGATTTTCCGAGGACGGGCGTCTCCACGACGAGCCGACAAGATCCATGGTCTCCGAACTCTTGCAATCGCTGATGTCTTGGGCCCAAATCATAAGACGAACGGGCTGACTAAGAAGGGTCCATGATCCAGCCCGATCGCAGACCAAAGTGACCGAAGGTCGGAGGTTCTCATGAAGGTTGGTCTCGTTGGCATTGGAGGAGTGGGTAGGGCTTGCTTACTGGCCTTGGTGACTTCCAGCAGCGCACAGGAGATCGTGGTCGTCAATAGGGACCGGGCGCGAGCCGAAGGCACCGTTACGGACATCCAGTATGGTGCAGCCCTCATTAGACCCGTGAAGCTCTTGGCCGGTGAGTATCCCGATCTTCAAGGCGCCGACCTTGTGATCGTGACCGCAGGGATCAACGAAAGGACTGGCGGTGCAACGGACAGGAACGATCCCAAGGGGCGCTTGCGCCTTCTGTCCGCAAATGCAGAAATCTACCGTGATTTGATACCGAAAATCCTGAAGGCGGCTGCAGACGCTATTCTGCTCATCGTGACGGATCCACCAGATGCGCTTGCCGATCTCGCGCGAGAGACAGCGGGGCATGAACGCGTACTGAGCGCCGGCACCTTTCTCGATACTCAACGCTTCCGATTCCATCTTGCGGAGCAGTTCGGCGTGCATCCATCGGCGGTCGAGGCGCAAGTCGTCGGCGAACACGGGATTTCGCAGGTGTTTCTGTGGTCCTCCGCTCGCATCGGCGGGGCGCCTATCCGAAAATTATTTGAAGGAAAAAGCAATCCCGACTTCTCCGACTTCAAACAACGCATCGAACGGGAGGTCCGATATGCCAACATAACCATTATCGAAGGCAGTGGGGCCAGCCAACTCGGGATCGGGCTTGTGACCGCTCGGCTCGCAAATGTCATTCTCCGCGACGAAAGGCTGGTGCTCCCAGTGGGCTCCTATCACCCAAACTACGGTACGACTTTGTCGCTTCCCACGATGTTGGGGCGGCGGGGGATCATTCGCACCTTCGATCCTGATATGGACGATGGCGAGGCAAAGGCGCTCCAGCGGAGTGCTGAAGTACTGCGCCAAGCCGTTCAGCAATCGAGAGTTTAGCCGTGACTAATCCCGCGATCGTTTGATCGACATGGCGAAGGCTCAGTAGAGATCCAGCGTGCGGCATGACTCAACGAGAGAGTGGTTGATCGAAGAGGGTCGCTATCTTCAGAGACCAGAAGCGCTGTTGTCCGGCGTCATTGATCACCTGTTGGCGAGCGGTATCCCGCTGTCCCGAGTACGGCTGTCTCCGCGCGTATTGAGCCCCGTCTCCTGGGCTACTGGGCTTCTATGGTCCCGGCGCTCCGGGAGCATCGAGAAATACGAGGTCCCTCACGACATCAGCGAGACTCCAGGGTTCGCCGGCAGCCCTTTTGACGTGATCTATCGAACCGAACGTCCTTTCCGCAGACGCCTCGATCGAATTCAACCTCGCGATCATCGCATGCTGGCCGCTTTGAAGGAAAGCGGCGAGACGGACTACCTTGCGATTCCGATGCGTTTTAGTGATGGCAGTTTGCACGCCGTGAGCTTTTCGACCGACCGCGAATCAGGATGGAAGATCTCGCATGTCGCCGCTCTTGAGGACGCCGCGCAGGGTCTTGCCATTGCCCTCGAGCCTATGGTGTTACGAAGGCAAACCCGGGAGCTCTTGGCGACCTATATCGGTCGCGAACAGGCCAGTCGCGTTTTGGACGGTCATGTTCGTCGGGGTTTTCACACCACTCTAGAAACTCCGATGATGTTCGCGGATGTCGCCGGATTCACCAGAATGAGCAACGTCGAGCCGATCGACAAGATAGTTGCGCTCTTAGACGACTATTTCGGTGCCCTATCCGATGCAGTTTCCAAGCACTCGGGAGAGGTTCTGAAGTTCATAGGCGACGGCCTGCTTTCCATTTTTCCCCCATGTAATGGTGAGAGTCCTGATATGGGGCGCAGACGGGCCTACTCTGCACTGTTGGATGCGCGTGAGAAGCTTGGCGCTTCTGGTCGATCGCTCGCATTCCGAGTGGCTTTACACTTTGGGCAGGTGGCCTACGGCAATGTGGGCGGCATCGACCGTCTCGACTTTACTGTCGTGGGTCCAGCAGTAAATCTCGCAAGCAGATTGCAGGCGGTGGCAAAGGAGATTGGCCGCGAGGTCTTAGCCACCAGAGAGTTCGCAGCTAACCTCGATGAATTCGAGGCGATTGGATCCGTTAAAGTGCGCGACTTCTCAGATGAGATTGAGCTGTTTGCGCCGCGTGTTTGGCCTTGAATTTGGAAGAAGGGGATCCCGCAAGCGTCGATCGACATCCGTGGATTGCAAGGAAATAGGAGAATGCCTCCATCCTTTCGTATAACGGGGCGGGCGGGAAACCGTATCTGAACATATGACCTAAAGTAAATTGTAACCCAGCTGAGAGGCTCCGATGCATTTTCGCAATCTGGACTTAAATCAATTGGTGAGCCTTGATGCGTTGTTGACGGAGCGAAGCGTTACGCGCGCGGCCGAAAGATTGTACGTGACCCAGTCCGCGATGAGTGCTGCACTGGCTCGCTTGCGCGTCTATTTTGGTGATGAGTTGCTTGTCAAAGTTGGTCGTCAAATGCAGCTTACGCCGTTTGCGGAACAATTATCTGGGTCTGTTCGCGAGGTGATTATCCGTGTGCAGACGGTTATATCAGCGAGACCCCAGTTAGACATTTCGAAATTATCTCATGAAATGCGCATCGTGGCTTCTGACTTCGTCGCGAGCGTACTCCTGCCAAGCGTGTTGCGAAGGATCAGTCGAGAAGCACCTGGATTGCAGGTGGAAATACTGCCGGTGATGGGCACTCGATTCTTGGAGCAGCTGGAGCGTGGAGAAATCGACATCTTGATCATTCCAGAAGCATACGCTTCGGAGGATCTCCCGTTCATGCCGTTGTTCTCGGAAAAGTATTGTTGCATTGTTGATGCTGACGCTGCTCCCCTAACATTGTCTCTGGAGGGGTACTTCAGTATGAGGCACATAGCTGTAAAGCCGTTCATGTATGATGTGGATCATCTTTCCTTTGAGGAACGTCACATCAGGCAGTCTGGAAGGCGGCGGCAGATCGATGTCACCGCACCCAATTTCACACTCATGCCGGAATTGATTGTCGGCACGAAGCGCATCGCGACGGTCCATACGCGTCTAGCACAGCAATATATCAAGCATTGGCCGCTCAAAATCCTGCCGTGTCCGATAGATATCCCGCCGTTAGTCGAGGGCATTCAAAGCCCACCACATCTGGCTGGGGTTTATGCCGTCACTTGGGTGCGAGGCCTGCTGAAAGAAGAGGCTCTGAATCTCTGACGGGCCGATCTACCTGCCGCCTTTCCGGTTATCAGGAACGTAAGATCGCAAGCGCGGTGCCTGCCATCCGACCGAGCCGAAGCGGACGCCATGACCCGTCCACTTAGCTTCGCCAGTCCTCAATGAGAGAACAGCCCGATGCATAAACGGCATTGATGCGTCGGAGCGATAACATTCATTTTCCAACGATTCACTCTCCCAGTAAGAACGCGGCATAACGAAGGCTCGCGTTGGGACTACTAGTCCCGCGGTGTGCTGTTCAAACATTCAGGAACAGTGGGAGGTGCAATTGACCGAGGATAGAGCGCAGAACCAAATCGTCCAAGACCTCGACGTCATGGTGCCAATGCGGGACGGCGCCAGGTTGGCTGTCGACGTGTTTCGTCCCGCGGAATCTGGAAAATACCCGGTCCTCTACGCCTGTGCCTTGCATAACAAGGATATGCAGCATCCCGGCATGGCTGACGTCATTCCACCGCAGCCTGCGCACTCCTCATTGTGGTTTGGCCCGATTGAGGCCGGCGACACGCGGCGGCTGCTCAAGAACGGCTATGTGCATGTGATCGCCCAATCTCGTGGTGTCGGGAAATCGGAAGGCGAATTTATGCAGGAGGAATGGGATCATTATGATCTCATAGAATGGATCGTCGCCCAGCCTTGGTGTGATGGCAGCGTCGGGATGATCGGAATTTCGGCTTTCGCCGGTGAGCAGTGGCGATCGGCGGCGCAGCAGCATCCAAATCTGAAGGCGATCTTTCCTTACGATGCGTGCTCGGCATACGGGGAGATCTGGGGCTTCCGTGATTTTCATCCGGGAGGGGTGATCCAGACAATGCCGTATCTCTTGGACGTTTTCAGTTGCGTTCACGAAAGTAGAGGAATCCCCCAAGTGCTGCCCGAACCCCACGAGACGTGGTGGAAGGAGGCAATGGCGAACCCCGATTACAAGATGTACGCCAACCTCTACAACATTCTTACCCAAAAAGGGCAGCGTTCAGGCTTGATGTATCAGGTGATGGTCGATCCTTACGAAGATGAGGCGACACTGACGAAGGCTGAGGAAAAGTTCAAGAAGATCCAGATTCCGTTTTACACGGGGTCCGGTGCTTATGCTTACACGTACAAGATGCATTGGCAGGGGGCGCAGCACTATTTCCAGAACTGCAACGCGCCGAAGAAGTTGATTTTCACCGGCCCGGCGCATGTTGAGCGTCCATTCCATTCGTACCACGATGAAATTATCCGCTGGTTCGACCATTGGCTGAAGGGAAAGCAGACGGGCATCATGGACGAGCCCGCTGTCAAGTATTGGGTCATGGGAGCCAACAAGTGGCGGACCGGGGCCGACTGGCCGTTGCCTGAGACGCAATGGAAGAAGATGTTTTTGAGCGGTTGGGAGCGTTTAACTGAGGAGGCGCCCGAGCCCTCTAGCCACACCAGCAATGCTGACAATGAGCCGGACTCGTTCGTGCAAATGCCTCTCACTAAGACGAGGAAGATTCAGAAGTTGCGCTACATGACGGACCCGTTGCCCGAGGATCTTCTCGTTGCCGGTCCGATTAGTCTGACGCTCTACGCCGCAATCGACGACGATGACACGAACTGGATCGTGGTCCTGAAGGACGTGGGCCCGGACGTGTCCGTTGTGACGGCCAGAGAGGGAGAACGTGACGTCCCGACCGACCTGAAGGAGCGGGAACTTACGCGAGGCTGGCTGAAGGCATCCTATCGAGCGCTGGATGAGGCGAGATCAAAACCATGGGCGCCATTCCACAAGTTGACGAGGGAGGCGCGAAAGCCCGTGGTGCCAGGGGAGATCAACGAGTACAAGATTGAAATCTTGTCGACTGCCAATCAGTTCAACAAGGGGCACCGAATCTGCCTCGAAATCATGAGCATGGATGTTCCGACGGGCGTCTGTGCCATGACGAACGTAGAGTACGCTCCGTATCACATCTGCCGAAGCAAGACGGTTGTTCACAAGGTCTACCACACCGCTGACCATCCATCTCACTTGCTGCTGCCGATCATTCCGGCGGAGAAGTAGATCGGTTCAGGCGCTCTTCGCTCCTGGCTAAAGTCATGTTCATCTCATGGTTTCCCTCTCAGAGACGTCGATATGCAGCGC
The DNA here is from genome assembly GCF_038085055.1 of Bradyrhizobium sp. ISRA442. Taxonomy (NCBI): domain Bacteria; kingdom Pseudomonadati; phylum Pseudomonadota; class Alphaproteobacteria; order Hyphomicrobiales; family Nitrobacteraceae; genus Bradyrhizobium; species Bradyrhizobium sp. ISRA442. The sequence goes on along the minus strand of NZ_JALGCN010000006.1, from coordinate 65,812 downwards.
GAGCCATATGTCCGTTCTAATGATGTTGCATTGCTGATCGCGAGAATCTGCCTTGCGGCACTATTTCTGTTCGGTGCGACCCGAAAACTCGGGAATCCAATCGGTTTAGCGCCGTTGATCGCCGCGAAGGGGTTGCCGTTTCCGGAGGTGCTTTCCGCGCTTGCGCTGCTTGCCGAGATCGGTGGGACCGTGTTGCTCTTGACGGGCTTCATACCAAGATTCACGGCGATCGGGCTTGCTGTGTTTGTGGTTATGGCGACGTGGATCGGACATAGCTTTTGGACGTATCCGCCCGAAGCTCAAGCTGGGCAGGTGATACATCTCTTCAAGAATGTCGCGATCATTGGCGGCCTGGTTCTCTACCTGGCGAGTGGTCCTGGTAGGTTCAGCCTCAGCGTAAAGCGGACACCTCTGGTCGGCGCTCGCGGACCGAACATATAAGTGCCGGCGGCGACCAGCCGAGAAATCCAAGGAAACTTCATGACGAGGGGTCGGCGTTCCGACTGAAAATGCCGCTCGCCGGCGTATGCGAACGAAATGAGAGTGTAACCGAGGAGGAAGATGATGCGATCGATGCTGCGAAGGGCGCAGACAGCTACGATAGTTGGAAGCCTGATGATCGCAGGCAGTTTCGCTGCTGTCGCGCAGGAGAAGGTTCGTATTGGTTACGTCATTTCCAAGACTGGTCCCAACTCGGGCGGGGCAATGACGACCCAGGTGCCCAACTACAAGCTCTGGATAAAAGAGCTCAATGATCGCGGCGGGCTGAACGTTGCAGGCAAACGGATAGCGATCGAGCTAATCGAACATGATGATCGGTCCAGTTCGGAGGAGGCGGTACGTGCCACCGAACGGCTTCTAACGCAGGACAAAGTCGATCTAATGCTGGCTCCTTGGGGCACAGCTATCAACCTCGCTGTCGCGCCACTCTACGCTCGCTCCGAGCGTCTTCTGATCACGCCAACCGCCATCACCGACAGGGCCCCAGAGCTGGCGAAGCGTTGGCCGCTCAGCTTTTGGCTCTCGGGTACAAGCGCCTCGTACGCCGACGCATTGGTGGAGCAACTCAAGCGGTTAAGAGAAGCTGGAAAAATTGATGCCGGTGTGGCTATGGTTTCTGTCGGCGATGGCTTCGGCATTGATCTTGCTGCCGGCTTTCGTGCAGCGGCGAAGAAAAATGGGTTCGAGATAAAGTTCGACAAGACCTATCCTGCAGGGACACAGGATTTCGCGCCCATCGTGAATGAGATGAAGGCGAAGGACGTGAAGGTCTTCGTTGCCTTCTCTTATCCGCCGGATACGATTGCGCTTACCGAAGAAGCGCAACTGCTCGATTACAATCCGAGCGTCTTCTATATTGGAATCGGTGGGGCGTTCCCGCTCTATCGCAATCGCTTTGGCAGCGCTGTTGAAGGCGTAATGACGCTCGGCGGCATCGATCCCAAAAGCGACGATGCCAAATCCTATATCGCACGCCACAAGGAAGTGACCGGCCAAGAACCTGACCGTTCTGGCAGCTTCACGATGTATGCTGCCCTACAGGCGCTCGAGCAGGTCATTGCTGAGGTCGGTCTCGATCAGAAACGTATTGCCACCCGCCTGAAGGAAGGAACATTCAAGACGATTCTTGGCGAAGTGTCGTTCGCCGGGCAACAAATGACCAACGCGCCTAAGGTCGGCCAGTGGCAAAACGGCGAACTAGCCGGGTTAGCTCACGATGGAAATTCCGGTGCGACCGAAATGGTCTTTCCAAAGCCGGTGTGGCGGAAGTCCAACTGAGGCTTAGCGCCCAATCTATGACCTGCTGGTTAGCCGGATATGGGAGTTCCCATGTTACTGAACGCCGTCCTGTCCGGCATTTCGCTCGGTGCGATCTACGCCATCACTGCAATGGGCTTAACATTGCAATACGGTGTCGCTCGCATCATGAACCTCGCCTACGGCGAGATGATCGTCGTTGGCTGCTTCGTGGCTTTCGTGCTGTTCAATCATTTCCAGCTGAGCCCGCTCATCACTGGAACGTTGGTCGCGCCGGCGATCTTTGGACTTTCTTGGAGCATCTACCGCGGAATGTTGGTGCCGCTTGTCCAGCGAGCGCCGGACGCCGGTGCGCTCGAGACGGATTCGATTCTCTTCACCTTTGGACTCTCGTTCGCGATCCAGGGGCTACTGCTTGTCCTGTTCGGTGGCAACTTCACCAGTTATACATACCTGAGCGTACCGGTTGCCATATTCGGTGCGGTCATGGCAGCTAATCGCCTCATAGCGTTATTTTGCTCATTGGTGATTGGTACTGTGCTTTGGTTTTTCTTGACGCGGACGCGGAGCGGTACTGCGTTGCGCTCAGTGGCATCCGATGAAGTCGGGGCATCCCTCGTCGGCGTCGATATTGTACGTGCCTCGGCTCTCGCTTTCGCATTGGGCGGTGCAGTTGCCGCGCTTGGCGGCGTACTGTTCAGCACCTTTATCACTTTTTCCGCGCAGCTTGGCGTGACGTTCACGATGAAGGCGTTGATTGTCGTGATTATCGCTGGCGTTGGCATATTGCCGGTGCGCTGCTGATTGGTTTGCTGCTTGGTCTCGTCGAAGTGTTCGTTACAGCCTTCCTTGATCCAAGTCTTACGATTGCTGTTGTGTACGCCGTGTTCATCCTGACCCTGATGTTCTACCCGCGCGGCCTCTGGAGCTCGACATGAATAAAGCATTCTCTGCTTTGGCTTACGGATGGGTGGTTGCATGCTGCGCGTTGGTGGCTCTTCTCCCGCTTTTTATCGGAGATTATCACCTGTCCTTCGCCATCAACGCGCTGAGCTATATCGTCATGGCAACGGCTTGGGGGCTGTTTTGTGGTCCTACGAGGTACATTTCTCTCGCTAGTGCGGCCCTATATGGTATCGGGGCGTACACAGTGGCTGTTCTGGGCGAGTCCATGTCTTGGCCGATCGTCCTCTTGGTTGCGGCTGCAATTGGAGGCGGATTGTCGCTTTTGATCGGGATGGCGACGTTGCGGCTTGCCGGCGTCTATTTCGTCATCTTCACCTTCGGTGTGACCGAATTGGTTCGGCAACTCGTCAACTGGTACGAGATCAAGGTCACCCATTCAGTCGGACGTTATGTGTTTCTCGAGACCAGCCAGAGCCAAATCTTCTGGCAGCTTCTAGCAATGGTGGGGATCATATTTACGGTGGGCATCGCGCTCAACCGCTCGCGGGTCGGTTTCGCATTGCGCCTCATTGGTGGCGATCAAGTCATGGCTGGACATTTCGGAGTGAATACCACCAGGACCAAACTGGCGCTTTTCGTCGCCAGCTCAGTATTCATCACCCTGACTGGTGCCGTCATGGCTCCGCGCTGGACATATGTGGATCCGACGATCGCCTTCAATTCCGCGGTCTCATTTCAGATCTTGATCATGGCTCTATTGGGTGGAACACAATCGCTCTTCGGTCCTCTGATCGGCGTAATCCCGATGACCATCTTGTTTGAACTGCTGGGCACAAAGTTTCCCAATCACTACACCCTGCTGATTGGTATCATTTTCATGATCATTGTTTATCTATTGCCCGACGGCATCTATGGTTTCGTGGCGCGTCGCGGCAGACTGCTGCTCGCGCGCCTAATGCCAAGGTCTGAGCTGGAGGCCGTCCGTTGAAAGCGCCTTTACTTGAGCTTGATCGCGTAAGCAGAAGATTCGGCGGGCTGCGGGCAGTCAATTCTGTCACCTTTTCCGTCAACCGTGGCGAGATACTTGGCTTGATAGGTCCCAACGGTTCCGGAAAAACGACTGCAATGAACTTGATTTCGGGGGCTTTGCGGCCGGACGGAGGACGCATTGCCCTTGACGGCACGGACATCAGCGGGATGGCTGCCCATGCAGTTTTCCACGCGGGCATTGGACGAACGTTTCAACTGGTTCGGGTTGTTCAGCATTTGACGGTGCGGGAAAATGTATTGGCCGGCATTGCGTTTGTCGCGCACCGGCTTGGATTTCGCGAGATGGAAAGACGCGTGCAAGAGTGCCTAACTCGGGTCGAGTTAGAGAGTTCGCTCGACAGGCCAGCCTCCGAGCTTACTTATATCGACCAAAAGAGACTGGAACTTGCGCGCGCAATTGTCGCTCAGCCAAAACTCTTGTTGCTCGACGAATGGCTCGCCGGGCTCAGCACTGCCGAGTTACATACGGGCATTCAGCTTATTCGCAGCCTCAATCAGAAGGGCAGCACGATCATTATGATCGAGCACGTAATGTCGGCAATTTCCAATTTATGCGACCGCTGTGTGGTGATGAACGCTGGTGTAAAGATCGCGGAAGGTGCTCCGCAGCAGGTGCTAGTCGATGCCGCCGTCCGCAGTGCCTATCTGGGGACCGAGAATGCTTGAAGTTCGTTCGCTTTCTGTATTCTACGGCCAGCACATGGCTCTGCGCGATGTGGCGCTCAGGTTAGACCGGAGCCGGATCGTGGTGATCTTAGGCTCCAACGGCGCTGGTAAGTCGACCTTGCTCAAAGCCCTTATGGGATTGGTGCCCACCCGGTCTGGTGCGCAGGTCAGCCTGGAGGGCCGCTCCCTACTCGGGTTGCCCACCTGGCAATTGGTCGAAGCGGGAATCGCTTTGGTGCCGGAAGGACGCCGTTTGTTCGGCGACATGACCGTGCGAGAAAACCTCTTGATGGGTGCTTATCCTAAACGCGCGGCAAAAGGCGCGAAGGACAGGCTGGAGTTCATCCTTTCGCTATTTCCGCGCCTCGGCGAACGGCTCGGCCAAGCCGTTATCACAATGAGTGGCGGCGAACAGCAAATGGTCTGCTTCGGTCGTGCGCTCATGACCGCACCGAAGTTGCTCATGCTTGATGAGCCGTCGCTCGGGCTTTCTCCATTGTTGACCCAAGAGTTGTTCAGCGCCCTTCCTCGGATCATCGCCAGTGGAGTGAGCGTGTTGATGGTGGAGCAAAATACTCACCTGACATTGCGGTTTGCCGACTACGGGTACGTGCTCAAAAATGGCGAGCTGGTCGGCCAAGGAACTGCGGCAGAACTGCAAAAGGACGAGACCGTGGGCAAGGCCCTCCTTGGTATCTAGCATCATCGGTGGTCTACAATGGTTGCTTGCACTCCGACCCTGAGTGGCGGCTCGAGAACGAACCCATCACGGGTGATAGATGAATTCCGGCGATCACAAGGAACTGTTGGTCGATGCGCTACACAATGAACAGGTGGTTGTGGTATCGGCGCCGGGCATCCATTCACGGGACGACGAATGCTCGACCGGGGTGACCTTGCGCGAGAACGTTGGGTTCTACGTTCGATTACGACAAGGGATGTTGGAGCCTCAAGTGGTCCATTTCGATGGATGAACCCTACGAAGTTTGTGCAGGCCGAGGGGCGAAGCGAAGGGAAGCTCCTTGAAACCAAGAAACTGCGGCGGCGGCTCTCGGCGTTGCGGAGCGGGCCAAAGTCGTTTGCGGGTGGGGGGCGCCCGATCGCTATCGTGAAGCAGCCTATCGATACCAAAGACGCGCCTCTACCGGGCTCTTAGGGGCAGGTTTGCGGCGCAGGAGCATCAAGGAACGACCGCCTCTACCCGAAGCTCGCGTATTCAGGCAAGCGGGGACAAAGGGAAACGCAGCCGCCAAGCGCAGCAAGTTCGATCGGCTGCTTCTCAATTTTCAGTTCTCGCTCCTCACGCTTACGCGCGGACGCGCCGGCGACCCTTGTTCGGATCCACTCTCGTGGTCATGGCAAACTTGGCAGCCAAGGGCAGCAGTGTCCCATCCGGTGAAAATATATAAACTTCATCAAGCGCGGACCGATCGCGGATCCCGGAGCGTTATGGGAATTTCAGCGGAGGAATGGAAAACCCGCTGCGGCGTGGCCTCGTTGCGCCGCCATCACATGAAAAGGGGCCAAAAGGCCGCTATCCCTTGGTTTGGACTTTCAATATAAAGTAACGGATTATATATCTTTCTGTTGACGGGCCGCGCCATGATGCGTAGGTTTGCGGGCACACGAGAACGGCGCTGCGCCGACACGCAGGGGAGATAACGAAAGGCGTCATCTGCACAGGTCCGCTGCGCGCGCCTGCAGTCAGTTGGAAGTTCGGAGGCAAGCGCAGACCGCGTCGATCTGGCTTAGCCATCAATCGGCGGTTTTCTTTTTACTTACCTGCCCCGAAAGGAGGTCTGTCGCCTCCGCTTCAGTGCAAGAGTCTGGATAACACGAGGCAAATCATGCGCTATGTTGGGTTTCTAAAGGACGGGCAGCGCTGTATTGCGCGCCAGGATGGTTCTCTGATCCGGTCGCTCGGACCAGTCGATGCATTCTACAAGGAGCTCGCCGTCGGAAAGATCCCCGCAGATGGGGAGATCTTCGAAGCCTCGAACGTCGAATTCGCTCCTCCGGTCCCCCGCACCTCGCGCATTTTCTGCGTCGGCATCAATTATCGCGACCATGCCGTCGAATCTCTCGATGTCGCGGGTATTGAGCAGCCGAAGTTCCCAATGGTGTTTGGTCGTTGGGAGTCGACACTCGTAGTGGATGGTACTCCCGTTCCGGTACCTCCTAAAGAGGATGGCCTCGACTGGGAAGTTGAGCTCGCCGTCATCATAGGCAGGCCTATCTGGGCTGCTACCGAACAGAATGCCATGCAAGCTGTCGCAGGTTACACGGTTTTCAATGATCTGAGCGCCCGCGCCAAGCAGCTGGAGACGCGTCAATTCACGCTGGGCAAAAACGCCGATCGGTCCGGTCCAATCGGGCCGGTCGTCGTAACAACGGACGAGATTGCCGACGTCAATAACTTGCGAGTCACGGCGCGCGTCAACGGCGAGACGGTTCAGGACGCCAACACACGGGACCTGATCCACACGATCCCGAGAATTATCAGTTACATCACCGATACAGTGACCCTGCAACCTGGCGACGTCATTGCAACCGGAACGCCAGGTGGCGTCGGTCTGGCAATGAAGCCGCCGCGTTTTCTGAAGCCTGGCGACATAGTCGAAGTGGAGGTCGAGGGGATCGGCGTTGTCCGCAATCCCATCGTAAGCCGCGAGCAGATTGATAAGTAGCCTAAGAGGACTGCCATACATCAACAGGCAACGCGCAATGAAAGGGGGAGGTAACGACGTGATGTCAAATGGATTTCAAGTCTGCGCTGCCGTTCTTCTGGCGGGCGTGGTCGCGTTTACCCAGGCTCAGGCGGAGGAAATCAAGGGTATCCCGATCAAGATTGGAGTCATCCTCCCTCTGACGGGCGGTGGGGCGTCGATTGGCCGTTCAGAACTGAACGGCGTTCTTCTGGCTGCGAAGCACATCAATGCCCGGGGCGGCGTCAACGGGCGACTAGTTCAGATCATTCACGAGGATGACGGCACCAATCCGGATACCGCTATCACTAAGGCGAACAAGCTTATCTATACCGACAAAGTCGTCGCGCTACTCGGTGCCAGCCAAACCGGGTCTTCGGTGGCCATCGGCGCGATCACCGACTCTCTACAGATGGTGCAGATCGCATTCTCCGGTCTTGGCCCGGCAGTGGAGAAGGAACGAAAGTGCGTGCTCCACATCGCGCCATCACAGGAATTGAACGCGCGTGCGCTCCTATCCTACGCCAAGGACAAAGGGCTAAAGAGGATGGCAGCACTCTACGACGCAGGCTACGGCCGCATCGTCTTCACCGAACTACAAAAATTCGCCGGTCAATATGGCGTCGAAATCGCCGGCAGCGAAACGTTCGAGATCGCCGCGACGGACACAACCACACAGGCGGCAAAGCTGCGTGCGATGAATCCGGACGGTTTCTTCGTTGTCGGTGTTACCGGCACTCCAGTACGCAACCTTCGCGCTTTGCAGATCAAGCAGCCGATCCTTTCGGTGCTTGGGCAATCACCCTATCATATTGTCGAGGCGATGGGATCCAATGTCAGCGATGTCATTTTTCCCGAATACCTCGTTGCCGAAGACCCGCTGCCGCGTCAGACGGAGTTTGTGAAGCTGTTCCATCAGGAATACGGCAAACCGCCGAAAGCGATCGAGGCATGGGGCTGGGACGCGCTAAACGTCCTTGTCAGGGGCCTCGCGAGCACCGGTCCCGAGCCGGCCAAAGGCAAGCTATGCGAGGCTGTTCGCGGCAAATTCGAAGGGGTCAACGCCGACTATAACTTCTTGGCGCCCGACATGACTGGCCTCAAGCTGTCGGATTACGTGTTCTCGCGTGTCGTCAACGGCAAATTCACGCGCATGGACTATCGCATCGCCGACTGAGACAGCTCTAGGTGCCCACAGCATTACCTTGGCCAGTCACGATGTGACAGGGGCATCCATCCACTAAGGTCCGGCGTCCGCGGTCGGCAGACGTCAGAATCATTGGCGGAACGCGAACACTCCTGGTCGCTTCCGGAAAACGACACTCGTACGACGAAGGTGTATCGTGACGCTGGGCCTGCTGATTCAATCTATCATCGCGGGAATCATGAACGGTGTCGTCTATGCTCTGATAGGTCTTGGCATCGCCGCGATCTACAAGGGCAGCGGAGTCATCAATGCGATGCAGGGCGAGTTCAGCATCATTGCAGCAATATTCGCCTCTTTGGCCGTCTCCGCGGCAGGATGGCCTTATCCGGTTGCCGCTCTTGCCGGCATCGCCAGCGGTATGGTCATCGGACTAGTAGTCGATCTGGCCTTTGTCCGGCACATGCGAATACGCAATGCTGCGCACGATTCATACCTTCTCCTGACCCTAGGATTGGCAATCACGCTCGCGGCTCTTGTTCTCCAGTTCGCTGGCTCCGGTAGCTTCAGTCTCCCGGCCTATGAACCCATCGAGGTGTGGATCATTCTAGACGCTGTCCTGCAAAGCCAAGCGCTCTGGCTGATGGGTTTATCAAGCCTGGCGATCGTCGCGGTCCGACTATTCTACCGACACACCATGCTGGGCATGCGAATGATGGCCGCTTCCATCGACGACGAGGGGGCGATGAGCATCGGCGTCAATGTGTCGCTGATGCGCACGCTTACGTTCACATTGGGCGGCCTCCTCGGCGCCATTGCGGGCGTGTTGATCTCAACTGTTCTGCCCGTCGACCACCAGATCGGGCTAATCCTGACGCTCAAGGGCTTCGCGGCAGCGATTCTGGGTGGGCTGACCAACCCGATCGGTGCGGCTGTCGGAGGCATCACGATCGGCCTCTTGGAGTCTCTCGCCATTGTCTCGGTTTCTTCGGCCTACAAGGACGCGATTACATTCGCGATGCTGATCCTCATCATGATCTTCCTCCCGAACGGAATGCTCGGCCGTGGTCTGCGTAGGAGCTGAACGATGCGTCTCGTAATCAGGCCTGTCCTTACTATAGCCGCTATCTTGGCGCTCGTCCTGCCGCAGCTATTCGACCGCGAGATCGTCGACATCCTCGTCTTTACGTGCATTTACTCAATCGCTGGTCTCGGCGTCGGCTTGCTGCTTCGGACTTGCGGTATCATCAACGCCGGCCAGGCGCTGTTCTATGGGGTCGGCGCCTACACGACGGCTTATCTTTCGATCCACTATGGTGTGCACTGGCTTGTCGACATCGCCGGCGGTGCCCTGCTGTCGGCGACGATAGCCCTTCTACTCGGTTGGCCAATCCTGCGTCTGCAGGGGTATTTTCTTACACTTGCCACCATCGCCCTCGGCATCATTGGTCATTCGTTGTTCTTCGAGTGGGTAGGCATTACTGGTGGCGAACTGGGGATTGGCGGGATACCGACAATCGTAATCGCCGGCAATGCACTTAACACCCCGATCTCCTTCTACTATCTCACCGTGGCGGTGCTCGCCGCATGCCTGTGGATTGCATCCAATCTGATCAACAGCCGCACCGGCCTGATGCTGCAGGGAATGCGCAATGACGCCGACGCTGCTGCGAGCCTCAGCGTGGACAATCGCGGGCTAAAGGTGCGCGTCTTCGTGTTAAGCGCGATCTTCGGCAGCCTCGCCGGTAGCCTGTTCGCACATTACACGTCATTCGTGAGCGTCCACTCCTTCGATATAGTCAAGAGCATCACGTTCTTGTTGATCCCGGTGCTCGGTGGCGCGCAGTACCTTGCGGGACTGGTTATCGGCGCGCTCTTTATCACTCTCGCACCTCACTACCTCGGCGCCTTCGGACATATTCACCAAGTGTTGTTCGGTCTCGCGCTGGTCCTCGTGGTTACTCTGATGCCGGGCGGCATAGCCGGCACAGTGCAGCAGGTCATCGGCAGAAGGAACTGAGGTTGCGATGCTACAGGACGTCCATGTCCAAAATGGTTCGCCTGATCTGCGCATCGCGGGAGTATCGCTCGCGATCGGCGGCTTCCGTATTCTGCGTGAGGTGAGCATCGAGATCGCGAGCAAATCCATAACCGGGCTGATAGGCCCGAACGGCTCAGGCAAGACGACATTGTTCAACGTCGCCTCGGGCTTCATGCGGCCCCAAGTCGGTCGTGTCGAACTCTACGGTGCAGACATCACTGCTCTCTCCATCCAAGAGCGATGCCGGCGTGGCATGGTGCGCACGTTCCAGACCCCAAAGGTCTTCGAGGAAATGACTGTTCTCGAGAACATCATGGTTGGCACCTCTAAGCTGACGAATAGCTCGATGCTTGGGGACATGTTTGGCACCCCACACTCAGCGCGCCAGAAGCGACAGATGTTGGAGATGGCCGAGACAGAGTGCCGTCGCTTTGGGCTTGAAGCGTTCAAGTGCACGCCGGCAAAAAAACTGACCGGCGGTCAGCGGCGCATCCTTGAGATCGCGCGCGCCAACGTCGGCCAGCCGCGGATCATGATGCTGGACGAGCCGTCGTCTGGACTCAACGTCGAGGAAATCGAACATCTTAGGGAGTGGATTGCCCAACTTAACTCAGACGGCATGTCAATCTTCTTGGTCTCGCACGACATGGACCTCATGAATGTGGTGGACCATATATATGTGCTTAACTTTGGAGAGATCCTAACCAGTGGTACGGTGGCGGAGGTCAAGAATGACCGCCGAGTCCACGAGGTCTATTTGGGGATCTAGTGATGCTTCGATTGGATTCAATCCGGTCCGGCTATGGCCTACAACAGATTCTGCAGGGTGTCTCACTGTTCATCGCTCCCGGCGAATCAGTCGCTCTAGTAGGCGTTAACGGAGCCGGCAAAACTACTCTTGTCAGGACGTTGATGGGCTTCAACCGGGCGAACTCGGGGCGTATCCTAAAAGATGATGTAGACATCACGCCGCTCCCTGCGCACATGCGGCCATCCGTCGGCCTAGCCGCACTGCTTGAGAACCGAAGACTGTTCGGGCCCATGTCGATTCGCGACAATCTTCGTATAGCTCAGGCCGAGGGGAATTCACGCGCAGCGAAGCGACGCTTCTCTTGGGACGACATTTGCGACCTATTTCCATTGGTGCGAGACCGGCTCCACACGCCGGTTGGCCTGCTCAGCGGCGGCCAACAGCAAATGGTGGCTACGGCTCGCGCGCTGCTGCTGCAGCCAGATTTTCTGATTCTGGACGAGCCATCGACGGGTCTTGCGCCGCGAATCGTCAAGGAGATTTTCACGATCTTTCAGCGCCTGCGCTCGACGGGGCTCGGCATCTTGCTGGTGGAGCAGAACGTGCGCATCGCAATCGAGGCAACCAACAGAGCTTACGTTATGTCTCTTGGCAAAATCGTGCTGGAAGTCGGTGACGAAGAATGGCGCAAGTTTGATTCCGATAGTCGACTCGCCGATGTTTATCTGGGGCGGTCCCCGCGCGAAACAAACGATGGGATAGCGTGACATAAGGAGTTAGGGTCAATCATTTTCCCCGTGTCCTCTCGATAAAGTCGACCACTGCTCGCGTGGTCGCGCGGTAGTGCGATCGCAGTAACGCGCAAGCAAGATCAGCGTCGCGGGCGAGCGCAGCATCGAGGATGGCCTTGTGCTCCCCTGCGATATCACGTCGAACCTCAGAACTTAAGATGGCGTATGCGCCGATCTGGCGGTAGCGGGAGCTGTGATCAATCAGGGTCCGTATGAAGCGCAGCAGCCATTTCGATCCGCAGGCGCTGACCAACTGCAAGTGGAACTTGCAGTGCTGCGCTTCCCATTCCGGGTTGCTGGCCAATGGCCCTCCATCCAGCTTCGACTGGATGTGCGCTAGTTGATGATGGATGGCGAGCAGGTCGGATTCCCACTGGAGAGAACCCGTCTCGACGGACTTTCGCAGCGCAGCACACTCTAGCTCCGCGCGCTGTGTTTGGATGTCTAATACCTCCTCCTCCGAAATCTCGGTTACGCGGAACCCTCGCTGGTCCTCGGCCGTGATGAGCCCGGTTGAAGAAAGCCGTGACAGCGCCTCACGTAATGGAATCGCGCCAGCTTCATACCGATCGCTAAGTTCTTTCACAGTCAAACGGGCGCCCGGCTGAAGCACGCCTGTCAGAAGGTCTTGCCGCAATCGGTCGGTCAGAATTGAAGCCATTGTTCGTCGGCCAACAGGCGAAAGCCCGACCCGGGATGCCATGGAATGCTGCCTAACAGGTCCGTCTTCTCTAGCTACCAGGATTCCCGTGCAGTGAACCCGGCAAGCGATCACACATCGACTCAAAGCAATCTTGAAGAATGCGCCGACAGGAAGAAAAAGTCAATATAAACCGCAGGATTATATATATTCCGGTTTGCAGCGGCTGAGTCGGTTGCTGCCCCGCTACAGTGATCTTTCAAGTCTCCACAAATTTGCTCGCCTTCACGGCTGGCTTGGACATGCCGAAATTCTTCAGCAAGCGTAAAGCCTCGCAAGGAAGGAAACATCGAATCCTTTCGCTTGAATCTTTGCCGAAAGTCAGAGGCGGGAAAAAAGGGCGCTGATGGCAGCCGACGCGATCCGCGCGACCACAAGTGGGCTGTTCGACGTCTTGGGCAAGATTTCGGGATCGGACTGCGTTGTCTTCACGCCGTCCTGGATTTGACCGGGATCGGCGTCATTTCGGAGCCGGCGTAAGTCGTGGGAATGGCGGTTTGAGAAAGGCCAGTGTGCAGCGGGAGGGCTTTTCCAAGTCCGATGGTCGATCCGCCACCCGCCGCAATGATGCCATCCGTTTCAAGTCGGATGCGCACTTGAGGGCCTCTTCGGTCACGCCGACGGGCGTGTGCATGACCGCGCCGGCAAACAATCCTGCAAATGTTCCCTGAGACGTTGGGCCATGTCGCGCCCCAGCCGCTCGTGGCCCGGGGGCGTCAGGACCAAAGCGCGACGGATGGTGGTATCTCCTTTCGATTGCCTATTGTTAAAGGTCCCGTTCAGAGATCGCATGTGGATCATCGAGCCCACGGAGGAGGCGTTGCATCTCGTTCAGATCATCAGCGCCTTCGACGAACCGCTGTCGTGCGCCACATGAAACGATCAATCGCACGAACTCTGCCGCCGCCTTTTCGATGCGCCCGCTCAGAGTCAACGAGCCCGCTCCTCCGAAGTCGTCGGTTGCGGCGTAAACGGCGGTCGGGGAAACCATCGTATGCAAGTAGGAGAACATCGGCCGCAACGCATGTTCCAGCACCAGAGAATGGCGCTCGGTGCCGCCGGTGGCGCCGATGAGCACAGGCATATCCTTTAGCGTCCCTTCGGGAAGCACGTCGAAAAAAGACTTGAACAGCCCACTGAAGGACGCATTGAACGCCGGCGTCACAGCGATCAGCGCGTCCGCGTCGGCAAGGGTTTCGAACACTTGCTCCAGATCGGACGTCGCAAAGCCGGTCAGCATCATGTCCATGACCGATCGGCCGTACTTGCGCAACTCGAACACCTTCAGCTCGGCAGCGGGTAGGTTCGCGCGCACGGCTCCCGCCAGCCGGTCTGCCAATAGCCGCGTCGAGGACGGCTCACGCAGTCCGCCAGCCACCACTGCGATAGTAGTCATGAGCGCCCCTCCGCCTCGGGAAGCTCGACCTTGAGCGCCGACGATCCCTCTTTCTCCGCGGCGCGCTTTTCCTTGGCGGCCACTAGCGAGATGTGCGTGGGGGCGCCAGGTACGTCGGCGGGACGGCCGATCGCGAACTCCTTGCGCAGCACCGGGACGACCTCCCCACCGAGCAGATCGAGCTGCTCGAGCACGGTCTTGAGCGGCAGGCCAGCGTGGTCGACTAAGAAGAGTTGTCGCTGATAATGGCCAACGTAATCGCGAAAACTCAGCGTGCGATCGATGACCTCTTGCGGAGAACCGACAGTTAATGGGGTCTGAGACATGAAGTCCTCCAGAGACGGGCCATGGCCGTACACCGGCGCGTTATCGAAGTACGGGCGGAACTCGCGAATGGCATCCTGGCTGTTTGGCCGCATGAAGACCTGACCGCCGAGACCTACGATCGCCTGCTCCGGCGTTCCGTGGCCGTAGTGCGCAAAGCGTTCGCGGTAACGTTGCACCATTCTTTGTGTGTGCGATGGCGGCCAGAAGATATGGTTGGCGAAGAAGCCGTCGGCATAATATGCGGCCAACTCGGCAATCTCGGGCGAGCGGATGGACGCATGCCAGACGAACGGCGGCACGCCATTTAGCGGCCGCGGCGCGAGCGTGAATCCTTGCAGGTGCGTACGGAACTTGCCCTCCCAGTTCACGACCTCATTGTCCCAAAGGGACCGCAGTAGCGCGTAGTTCTCAACGGTGAGCGCGATCGCGGCGCGGATGTCCTTGCCAAACCACGGATATACCGGCCCGGTGTTGCCGCGCCCAAGCATGATGTCGACCCTGCCGTCCGCGAGGTGCTGCAGCACGGCGAAATCCTCGGCGATCTTGACGGGGTCGTTGGTCGTGATCAGCGTCGTGGACGTCGAGAGCAAGAGGTTTTTGGTCTGCGCGGCAATGAATGCGAGTAGCGTGGTGGGCGAGGAAGGAACGAACGGCGGGTTGTGGTGCTCGCCGGTGGCGAACACGTCAAGGCCAACCTCATCAGCCTTCTTGGCGATCTCCACCGTAGCCTTGATCCGTTCGTGCTCGCTCAGCGTACGTCCGGTGAGCGGGTCGTTGGTGACATCGCCAACGGTGAAGATCCCAAACTGCATTCCACTCATCGATGTATACTCCTCGGCGGCGAAGTGGGATTTGATCCTTTGCGGTCTCGGCCTGCCGGTCGACGGCGAAATGCCAGACTGGAGGATCGCTGACAACGGCAAACGAGATGCATGAACTTTTCAAGGGTAATCGGCTCGTTCGCAATGGCTATTGGCCCACTACGTGACACAAGGAGGGCGCGACTGTTCGCTGTGATGAAACACCGAATTCGAAACCGCCTGGCTCTTCGCTGGCTTTAAACCGGCTAACTTGTGGCCGCCTGGGCGGTCGTCCGCACATCCAGGGACAGCCAAGAGGACGATCAAAAGGCTCTCCTCAGTAGGCTCTTTTTGGCTGGCCCAAGCCGGTCATCGGCCAGAAGATCGTTTTTGCCGAGGCGGTGCCTGCTGGATGACGCAAGAGTTCGTGCACGATGACGCCTCAGTCGCGCTTCGAGATCCTTCTCGTCCTGCTGATGATCGCTGTCGTGCTGGAGACCCTTGCGTCGCGGCTGAGGCTTCCGCGTGCGTCGGTCTTGATGACCGGCGGCATCGCCATCGCGCTCGTTCCAGGGCTTCCTGGCATCGAGTTTGATCCGGACCTTGTTATGGTCCTTTTTCTTCCGCCGCTTCTGCTCGCCAGCGCTTATTTTACCGTCTGGACCGATTTCCGCGCGAACCTCAGGATCATCTTCCAACTGGCGACGGGCGCTGTCGTGCTAACAACAGTCGTTGTTGCAGTTGTAGCGCATTGGCTGAAGCCTGAATTGCCTTGGTCTGTCTGCTTCGCTCTTGGCGCGATCCTTTCACCGCCCGATGCGGTTGCGGCCAAGGCCGTCTTGAAGCGGTTCCCGCTCCCGCGGCGCGTTGTCGTTCTGCTTGAAGGAGAAAGTCTCGTCAACGATGCATCCGGCCTGGTCCTGCTTCAGCTTGCTGTCACAGCCGCGATGACCGGCACGTTCGGGATAGGGCAAGCGAGCATGACATTTCTGTATGTGGCCATGGCCGGAATCGGCATCGGACTCATGCTTGGGTACCTGTCAGCGTCCATAGCTCGCCTTCTCGCCGATGCTCGTCTGACGGTCATCTGGACTTTTCTGTTGGCCTGGGCGTCTTATATCATCGCCGAGGCCGCCGGAGCATCAGGAGTCCTGTCAACGGTTGCTTGCGGCCTCATTCTTGGCCGCCATCAGCATAGGACATGGTCTGCTGCCGCGCGCACGCAAGCGCGGGCGGTCTGGGACGTGGCCGAGTTCGTGATGGAATCACTCCTTTTCATCATCATAGGCTTGTCCCTGCGTGGCGTGGTTGAGCGCGCCGGCGGTCAGTGGAGGACGATCGTCGACCTTCTTCCGGCGATTGCGGCAATTCTGGCTGCACTCATTCTGTCCCGCGCGGCGTGGATTTTTCCAGCCACTTACATTCCCCGCGCGCTCGTTCCGTCGCTCAGGCGGCGCGATCCGTATCCACCTGCGACCATTCCCGCGCTCATGAGCTGGGCCGGCATGCGGGGCGTTGTAAGTCTCGCCGCGGCACTGGGCTTACCCGCTGACCTCCCGGGACGAGACTTCGTTCTGATCGTGACCTTTGGCGTGATCGCCGGAACGATCTTTGTCCTTGGCGGAACCCTCACACCGCTTGCGAGGGCCATTGCGGGTCGCGACTTTGTGCTCGAACAGGCGCCGACGTTGACTGAGAGCGATTTACGCCTGAGAATCGCGGAAGCCGAGCTTCGGGCCGTCCGCGATCACAGCCATAACCTGAATGGTGCGCACGCTGACCGTATCATTGCGCAGTACGAATGGCGCGCCAAGGTCGCCCGCGATCAAGGCGCCAACTCCAATAGGAATGACCATGTTGGAGGAGAGCATGCGCGAGCCGTACTTTCAGCTGTCACGGCAGCCCGAAAGGAGCTTCTCGATCTTTTCCAAGAGGGATTGGTCCACGATAGTCTCCTTCACCAATTCGAGGAGGAGCTCGATCTGGAGGAGCTCTCGGCACGAAAAATAACGGCGCGCGGCGATTACTGACTGCTCCGCTTCCTTCGGGTAGCAAGGGGTGGCTGTTTCGTTAAAGCGAACTCTGCGTTCTTTTTTGATAGCCTTTCGTCGCCTCAAGGCGCGTGAGAGTAGTACAGCCTTCGATGCAGCGCGCTGGTAGACCGCTACGCGCTGCAGTGGTTGGATGGGTGGACAGGACAACTGTCAGATGGCGCGCAGGTCGAACCGGTCGATGATCACGTTGGCGGTTCCTGTCACCGACAGCGCCTGCGCCGCTCGTCGATCCGCGCTTCATATCCTGACGGGTCTGTGGCTCGCGGGCGCAATAGTGAGCACGCCTAACGTCGGTCGTGCCCAGTCGGCCATCCCGCAGCCCTCCATGGGTCTTGGCACCTTTAGTTTCCTCGACGGCGATGGCGGCCCCGGTTTTACATTTGAGACGGTCGGCAGCGGCTATCAGGCTTGGCGACTCAATGATACCCAAGGCGGAAAGGTGCCGGGCCGAAACCAGCAGACAATCGCGGGCATCAATATCCACCCGATTTACGTTTCTGAATTGAAGCTGCTCGGCGGCAATCTTGGGTTCGATGCGGTCATTCCGCTTGTTTACCTTCATAACGATTTCGCCGGCTCCGATAGCACAAATACGAGCGTCGGAGACGTCACGTTCGACCCCCAGATACAATGGAGTCAGCTTTCTCTACTCGGGCGGCCGTTCTCGATGCGCTTTGGGTTGCAGATCGTAGCCCCGACGGGCTCTTATAATCGCGATCGCCCTTCAAATGTTGGGCAGAATATCTGGCAAATCTCGCCCTATTACGCCTTTACGTGGCGCACGACCGAACTTTGGGAAGTCAGTGGCCGCCTGATCTACGACTGGAGCGGCGAGAACCGTGATCTCGCGAGGTCGTCTGGGACACGATCAGCGCAGCCAGGCCAGCAAGCAGCCTTCAGCCTATCTGCATCATATGCGCTGTCCGATCAATGGCGGGCTGGGATTACCGGCTATGGCTTTCAGCAAATCACCAACACCGAAATCGATGGGACCGCGCTGCCCGGGTCACGACAGCGCGCGTTCGGCATCGGACCCGGGCTCGTTTGGTCTAGCTCGAGTGCAAAAGTCATCGCCAACGTCTTCAAGGAATTCGGCGTCGAAAACCGGCCCCAAGGCTACCAAGCTGTTCTGCGCCTCATAACACCGTTCTGAGGTCCGCGAGTTTCGATTTGGAGAGTCTGCGATGAGTTGGATGCCAGCGGTAAACCCCATTCTCGGCTCCGTCTTGTGATGATGGTCTCAAGTTCATGATTATCCCTCAGGTACGAGACCTGGAGGCTTATTGGATCGGCGTGCGAGTGGTCGGCGCTGACAGGACCGACCGATGCTGATCAGCTAATCAACACTTCAACTGCAGATCTCGTTGCTGAAACCAGGCGTCTCATAAAAGACCAAGGTATTGATTTAGCCTGGACGCCGTCGGCGGACCTCTGTTCGAACCGGCTCTGAAATCGTTGCGGCGGGGGTGGCCGTCAGGTCGCTATTACGAGCGTCGACAATCCGCGTGTGAAATGCCCGATACTCTAAAACGGTTGAGCGACGAGAAGAGGGCGGCGCGGCGGGAAGCAGTCTAACTCGGAGTTCGACTGCTTCGAACAACGGAGTGCGGCTGCGCCTGTTATTGCGGTCTAGTTTGTCATAGTTTGGGTGGAGTCAGCGTCGATTTCGCTCGAGACCTGCGCTCGAAGAATGACTGCGAATTGATTGCTGCAACCCAATGCATCGCGGGCGGATTCTGACATCCGTAGGAAAGGCCATCTCGTGACCAAACCCAAGATTGCTATCATCATCGGCTCAACCCGCAACACGCGGTTCGCCGACAAGCCGGCACAATGGCTGCTCGAACAAGCTCAGAGGCGGGATGAGATGACTTTCGAGCTAGTTGATCTGCGTGATTACGATCTTCCGTTTTTCAACGAGGCGGCGTCCAACCTGTGGCTGCCTTCGTCGGATGAACGCGCCGTAAAATGGCAGCGCAAGCTCGCGGATTTCGATGGATATATTTTCGTCGTGGCGGAGTATAACCGCTCGATCACAGGAGCGCTCAAGAATGCGCTCGATCAAGCCTACAAAGAGTGGAATCGAAAGCCGATGGCCGCCATGGGCTATGGCGGGGTCGGGGGCGCGCGTGCAGTAGAACATCTGCGCAACATCGCGGTCGAGCTCCAAATGGTGCCGTTGCGCCACGCCGTGCATCTGTCAGGCGGCGAATTTCTCAAGGTGTCGCCGATTGGGCAGAATGCACCGATGTCCGAGGTCGATGCGGTCTTGCAGCCTTCCTTGAAGTCCATGCTGGATGAATTGGCTTGGTGGGCAAACGCCACGAAGGCCGGGCGCGAGCAGGTGGTGAAAGCAGATTGACCTAAAAAATAGAGGGCTTTGGTGAAGCGATGCCGGTTATCTGGTGGTCTGTCCCGCATCAACGATGAAAGTCTGTCCGGTCGTGAAGGATGACATGGGCGAACACAGAAACAGCACCATACCCGAGATCTCTTCCGGCTTGCCCGCACGTTCGAACAAAGGTCCTGAAAGCACCTTTTTGCGCATAACAGGATCATCCAACCATCTCCGGGTCATCCCGGTCTCGACCAAGCCAGGCGCCAAGGCATTTACACGAATGTCGTCTTTGGCATGATCCACTGCGGCCGCTTTGGTCAGTCCAATGACTGCATGCTTGGCGGCCACATAGGGCGCCATTCCGGGATCGGCGATTACTCCTGCGATGGACGCGGTATTTACGATGGCGCCGCCTCCGTGTTTGGACATGTGCAGGATCTCGTGCTTCATGCAGAGGAAGACACCTTTAAGATCCACCGCGATCACTTTGTCGAATGTCGCTTCGTCTACTTCCGCAAGCGGAAGCGTCGGTGGAAGCACGCCCGCGTTATTGAACGCACAATCCAGGCGTCCGTAGCTGCCAAGTGTTGCCTCGACCAACGCTTTCACATCATCTTCTTTTGAAACATCTACTTTGACGAACAAGGCCTCGCCACCAGCCCCTTTGATTGCTGCAACCGTCTCTTCACCCTGTTCACTGAGGTCACCAACCACAACTTTTGCACCTTGTCGCGCGAACCCCAGCGCCGTCGCCCGACCAATTCCCGTGCTGCCGCCGGTAATCAATGCAACCTTGCCGAAATAGTCGAGAAGCTCGCTCATGGTTCAATGTTCCCTTGCCGAATGTCCAGCTTAAGCCCGGACTGGCCTTTGCCTTAAAGCAAGATATCAGGCCCGCTGCATGTGGCCGACTAACCTTCGTTTCCATTGTTTGGCCGTGCCGAACACAGGGTTCTAGGGACCCGACTATAAGTAGAGAGCTGCTCGTCTTTCCGGATCAAATCGAGCTGTTCGCGCCCCGCAGCTCGCCTTGATTGGAGAGGATCGGCGAGCCGAACGACCATCGTAAGATGCTCACTGATACAGATCCTTGTTTTGTTCGCGAAGGATATTCTTCTGAACCTTACCCATTGTGTTGCGCGGCAACTCGCTCACAAAGATCACTTTCTTAGGCACTTTGAACTTTGCCAAGCGGCCTTGCAGATGATTCAGGACGTCTTCCTCGGTCAACGTGCAATCCAATTGGCGTATTACAATCGCGGTAACGCTTTCACCGAAATCGGGGTGAGGACAGCCAATTACGGCAGATTCCACGACTCCTGCCAGAGCGTCGATTTCTGCTTCGACTTCTGCGGGATAGACATTGAAGCCACCGCTGATGATCAGATCTTTGGCTCGGCCAACGATTGTGAGATAGCCCTTCGCATCGAAGCGGCCGATATCGCCTGTAACAAAGAAACCATCAGGACGAAATTCGGCCTTGGTCTTCTCTGGCAGGCCCCAGTACCCCGAAAACACGCATGGACCGCGGACTTCGATTATTCCCGCCTCTCCATGCGGCAGCTGACGCCCGCTGTCGGGATCGACGATGCGTAGATCTATGTCCGGCAATGGAACTCCGACCGTGCCGGCGATGCGCTCTCCTTCGTAGGGATTCGATGTAGTTATGTTGGTTTCGGTCATTCCGTATCGTTCGAGTATGGCGTGACCAGTTCGTCTTTTGAACTCAAGGTGGGTTTCCGAAAGCAGGGGGGCCGATCCAGAGGTGAAAAGCCGAAAACCGGAGCAAGCCTCCTTCGTCAGAGCCGCATTGTTGAGCAACCGCGTGTAGAAGGTTGGAACGGCCATCATCGAGGTGGCCCTCGGAAGAAGGTCGATAATCCTGTCCGCATCGAACTTCTGCATGAAGATCATTGATCCGCCTGCCATCATCAGCGTGTTGCAAGCCACAAACAAGCCGTGCGTGTGGAATATTGGCAATGCGTGGATCAGAACGTCTTTGCTCGTGAAACGCCAATATTCCTTGAGGGTCCGCGCATTCGACGACAGATTGCCGTGAGTGAGCATGGCCCCTTTTGATCGGCCGGTTGTCCCAGATGTATAAAGGATGGCAGCAAGATCACCTTTGGAACGCTCAATATCAGCGAAGTCGGGCCCGAGATCTGCAGCAGCTTCAGAAAGAGTGCCCTTGCCTCTTGCGTCCAACGTCTCGACCCAAGAAATGCCGTTGCGGTGCGCCATCTCGACGATGGTATCGCGCCTCTTAGGGTCGCAGACGATGAGCGCAGGCTTTGCGTCGCTGACGAAATAGTCGAGTTCAGTAGGCGTATATGCGGTGTTCAATGGGAGATAGATCACGCCGGCTCGAAGGGCACCGAGGTAGAGCATCAAATTGTCGATGCTTTTGTCGACTTGAACAGCGACGCGATCTCCCGGCTTCAAGCCGCGCGCAGTCAGAACATTGGCCATCTGTCCCGACCGCGTGAGCATATCCCCATAGGTCAAAGATCGATTGTCGAGGTCTTCGATAAATGGGCTGTCGACGGCAGGAATGCTTTTGCGGATAAGATGAAAGAGGTTCATGGTCGCGCCAAACTGGATTCATTAACTTTCGAATCGCGTCAACTCGAACCGAGATGGTGTTCGTTTCGGCAGGTCATCGTTTCCTTGATTCACGGGTCGGCAAATCTCGGTAGACGGCGCTCTATCCAGGCCCGTAGTCCTTCCTGCGCGCTTGACGACGTGAGACTATCAAAGAATCTGACATTGATGGCGCCCGCGTCACCTGTGCCGCGCGCGATGGCGTTCAGCGACGCTTTTAGTCCCCGCAAAGAGACTGGAGACCTTTGCGCAAGCATCAGCGCGATCGCGCTCAAACGGGGTTCAAGAGCATCGGCCGCGGTGATTTCGTTGAGGAAGCCGATCCGAAGCATTTCGGCGCTGTTGATTTGATCGCCCGTTAGGAAAAGGCGTGTCGCCTCGGATAGTCCGAGCCGCTCTACATATCGCCTCAAGCCTGAATGGTAGTACTCGATACCCAGTCGCGCAGGGGACATAGTGAGACATGCTCCTTCCACTGCAATTCGAATGTCACACGCCAGCGCAAAGTCGGTAGCGCCACCGTAGACATTGCCATTGAGGCCGCAGATCGTTGGGATGGGGAGCGCTTCGAGCGTATCGCAGAGCGATGCGAAAGCTGCCGTGGATTCGCGAGCACGGTCGCTCGACAGCGTTTGCAGATCAAATCCGGAACTGAAACTAGGTCCACGCGCGGTGATCACTACGACCCGAACGGCTCTTCGAGCGGACAACTCGCGCAACATCACCGCCATTGTCTCGATGTCCGCTGGCTCGAAACGATTGTGCTGATCGGGGCGATTCAGGCGGATGCGCGCGACCGCGTCCTCGATCTGCAGTGTTGGGTGACCGGCCGGACCATGCGCCCTTTGTTCGCTCATGATATTTTATTTCATGGGCATAATATCTTTGTCAAACGAAAAAAAATATGTAAATACTCCACGAAGTGGCCACCACGGCGAAGACCAGGGGCGCGGATTGCAGGCTAAGAAGCAGTATCGGACCGACGAGATCAGGACGTGGATACGTGGCGAGATCGAATCCGGAGCGCTCTTGCCGGGGGCGCGTCTGGAGGAGCAGCCGCTGTCTGAGCGCTTTGGCGTTTCCAAGACGCCCGTCCGCGAGGCCCTCATTCAGCTTTCGTCGGCAGGCCTGGTGGAACTGCGGCAGCGTCGTGGAGCCGTCGTGACGCTCTTGAGTGTCGACCAAGTGATCTCGATGTTTGAGGTCATGACCGAGCTCGAAAGCGTGGCGGCCAAGCTTGCCGCCTCTCGCATGTCGGCGGACGATCGTGATGAGCTAAGCAAGATACATGATCGTAGCGAAGAGTTCGTTCGGAACGAAGACTTTGGTCAGTACGACGCTCTGAACAAGGAATTTCACGAGCTGATATAT
Source organism: Bradyrhizobium sp. ISRA442 (assembly GCF_038085055.1). Classification (NCBI taxonomy): domain Bacteria; kingdom Pseudomonadati; phylum Pseudomonadota; class Alphaproteobacteria; order Hyphomicrobiales; family Nitrobacteraceae; genus Bradyrhizobium; species Bradyrhizobium sp. ISRA442. The sequence goes on along the minus strand of NZ_JALGCN010000006.1, from coordinate 42,413 downwards.
CGGGGATCCGGTAATCACTACCTGGAAGCCAGCGTCAAGGATATTCGAGGGCGACTGCGCGTCTACCGCAGATATCCCTTCCAAAGACCGGGACGGATTCTCCAGTCCTTCAAGGACCATAGTGACATCGTAAGCGCAATTATGAAGGGGGACGGCGAGACCGCAGCTCGGGTGATGCGTGATCACATCAGCATCGGTGGACGAGTATTCGCCGATTTGGTCATCGAGATGGTGCGATATTCCTGATGCGGAGGGGAGCTCCTTGAGTTGCCGCGGCATTGAATTCGATGGGCGACGGGCAGATCGTAACGGAGGAAAATTTGAACAGTTCGCTTGACGACAAGAAGATCCGACGACAACTCATGCTTATCGGTGGCGAGTGGCTCCCGGCGCGCACGGGGGAGGTGCTCACGGTCGAGAATCCAGGTCGGCGGCAGATCATCGCGACTGTTCCGCGCGGAGGGGTCGAGGATGTCGATCTAGCGGTCGCGAAGGCGCTTGCCGCCTTCGATTCTTGGCGAAGAACATCGGCGGCCGAACGCGGTCGTCTCCTTCTTGCCATCGCCGATAAGATCGAATCCGACCAGGAAAGACTTGCTCGACAGATCGCCGAAGAGACGGGAAACGCCCTCAGAACGCAGGCCCGGCCGGAAGTGAAAAGCTCGGCTGGGATCTTTCGCTATTTTGGAGGGCTTGCGTCCGAACTTAAAGGCGAAACCCTACCTCTTAGCCATGATCTTCTCAGCTTTACCCAGCGCGAACCGTTGGGCGTTGTGGCCGCCGTGATTCCCTGGAACGCACCATTCCTTTTGGCGGCGGTTAAGATTGCTCCAGCGCTCTGCGCCGGAAACACCATGGTCATGAAGACGGCCGAAGATGCCCCGCTTGCTGTGATGACCCTTGCAGAAATCTGTTCTCAATTTCTTCCTCCGGGAACGCTGAACGTGCTAAGCGGGACCGGGCAGGAATGCGGAGCGCCGCTGCTCAACCATCCGCTGGTCGCCAAGCTTTCATTCACCGGGTCAACGGCGGTCGGCAAATTGGTCATGGAAGCCGCAGCCAAGCGCATCTTGCCGGTCTCGCTCGAACTAGGTGGAAAGAGCCCCTCGATCGTCTTTCCGGACGCTACGGACGAATGGGTTGTCGAAGGCATTATTGCCGCGATGCGCTTCAGTCGACAAAGCCAATCTTGCACTGCTGGCTCCCGCTTATTCCTGCACCGGGATATCTACGACAGCGTTCTGGAGCGACTCGTCGAAGCGTCTTCCAAACTCCGTGTCGGCGATCCCCTGGCCGAGGAGACTGATATAGGCGCGATCATCAACGAGCGGCAATTCGCCCGAGTTTGCAACTACATCGAAGATGGATTGAAGCAGAGCGGATCCCAGCTCTTGTGCGGAGGACTGCCTGAGAATGACACGTCGCTACCCCGAGGCTATTTCTTAAGGCCGACCATTTTTGGCCAAGGCACCAATGCATGGCGCTTGGCGCGCGAGGAAATCTTTGGACCTGTACTGGTCGCGATCCCGTGGAGAGACGAACAAGAGGTCATCAAGATGGCCAACGACACGCATTACGGGCTTGCCGCCTATGTGTGGACCCACGATATCGGCAAGGCGCTAAGAGCCGCGAGAGACATCGAAGCGGGCTGGGTACAGATCAACCAAGGAGGCGGACAGCTTCCAGGTCATTCCTATGGCGGCTACAAACAGAGCGGCTTGGGCCGCGAGTTTTCGCTCGCGGCGATGCTCGACAGTTTCACACAGACGAAGAACATAACGGTGAATCTCACCCGCTGAGTTCGCCGTTGGAATTGGCTATCACTTCGCGGAGTTCTATAGACAGCCTCTCGGTGGAAAGTCCGCTCGGTCTTGGTGGCAAAGTAAGTCCCTCCTAGTTGGCAGTCCAAGCTGACGGTCTCTCCAGAGGGGGAGCCTGCTCACCACGGTTCACGATCGCTTCAACGCGTGGCTTAAGCGTGTGGTGAATACCTGGATCAACGGTTACGTCGTCGTTTCGACGACGTGTGTCGAGTGCGCATTGCGGGAAATGCCAGGCTTGTAAACCGATAGTCCTTGGGCCTCACTGCTGACCCGGAACATGCCGGGGTCCTCGGAGACTAGCCGGCAGCATCCAACAGCGTGATTATATTACCGGCCGGGTCGCTGACTTCAATTTGCCGCCTATGAGACCATGGTTCTGCCAGGCTCTCGCGCGATAGATGACCCTGCGATACGAGATACCTGAGGCATTCATCAAGTCCGTGAACATGAAACCTGACATATGTCCGCGATTCCAGAAGGGGGGCCAGAAGAGAGACTAGTTCAACTAGTTGCCCCTCGCCCGAAAGAAAAACTCGCTTATCTCCAGCCCGTTCAACTTCTCTGAGGCCGAGGCCGTCGGAATAGAACCATGCCGTGGCATCCATCCTGTCTATCGGCACAAAAATGCGAATGGTATTCATCAGATGCATCCTTGTTTGCGATGCCGCGAGCTCGGCGGGCGTGTCATTCTCCTACCGAGCGTCGCACCATCAAAGCTTGGAATCGCATGGGCTTGAACTCGTCAGGACCGGCGATGTTCTTGTAGGCGAGCACATTGTGGCCACGTCATCGTATCGACGCGGTCTTAATCGATGGGATGAAGATGCCGTCCCTACACATAGCACAAAACGCGAAAGGCGTTTGTACTCGCACATCACAGATCGATAACCAGCTTCGAGCTGAGACTGCCCGAGCAGCATATCATCATGGTTTCTCCGCGTGCGCGTTCGGACGCAGTTAGCACAAGATCGCGATGGTCGGGTATGCCGGCCAGGACACGAGTCTCGCAACTGCCGCAAACTCCCTCACGGCAGGAATAGGGCGCGTCCAAACCGGCCTCGATCATGGCCTCAAGGATCGTCTTCCCGGGTCTCACGGTAAGCGTCTTGCCAGACTGCGCTAATTCGACGTCGAAGCCGCCGGAAGGCTCGCCGACCGCGGCGCCAGCGAAGTATTCGAAATGCACGGTTTTTGCCGGCCGCGCGGCGGTCGCGCCGCGGAACACGTCCATCATGCCTAAGGGTCCGCAACAATAGAGATGCGTATCTGAAGGGAGCGGCGCGATCAGCGAGCCGACATCAAGCATGTCGTCGCGGACGCCTCCATCAAAATAAAAGCGGACGCGGCTGGACGTTGTCGAGTTGAACGCTCTTAGATAGTCGTAGAAGGCTGCGTGAGCCGGGCTGCGCGCGCCGAAGTGCATCTCCCAGGATCGGCCGATCTGTTCCAGCCGCCGGACCATTGACAGGATCGGTGTGACTCCGATCCCGCCAATGATGAACACAGTATGATGTGCGTCTTCCACCAAGGGAAAATGGTTCCGCGGCGCGCTGATCGTGAGCGCGTCGCCCTTTCCCAGGCGATCGTGCATATAGCGCGAACCGCCTCGACCGTTTGCATCGCGGCGTACGGCGATGACGTAGCGGTCGCGCTCATTCTGGTCGTTTAACAGCGAATAGCTGCGGATCTGCAGATCGGGAAGATAAACTTCCACATGCGCACCCGCCGTGAACGGTGGCAAGATTGTACCCGCTCGCGGCCGAAGTTCGAAGGAGAGAATGTCGGTCGCTTCCGGACGGACTTCAGCAATCACGGTTTCGATGGGATTCGCGGCTACCGTCACGACTGTCGATCCTAAGCTTATTAGACCATGACCGAGGTTGCTTTACTCCGCTGGGGAGGCCGCTGCCGCGGCGGACCGCCGCTTAATTAGAATGCTCATCAGCCATACACAAACCACATTGGCGAGTGCGATCAGGCCCAGCGAGAGTGTCGTTAGAGGCGTGGACCAGCCGGCGGCGAACATCAAACCGACCAGCACTGGGCCCATGGAGCTTCCGACGCGGCCGAAACCTGAACTCCAACCGATGCCTGTGGACCGCATGAACGTCGGATAGATAAGGGCCGATACGCCGTAAAGACCGCTCAACCCGGCCGGGATCAGCAGGCCGGCAAGCGTCGACATGATGCAGACCTCGATGAAGCTCGGTACCGAATAGCCGATGAGCGCGGTCGCCAGCGCTCCGCCCAGGAACATTCCGGACAGCAGCCAAAATAGCGACGAGCGAAATCGATCGAACAATTGTCCGGCGACGACAATGCCGATGATGCCGCCGATATTGTTGAATGTCAGCGCAAGCGATCCCTCGGCGATCGACATGCCAGCTTGCTTCAGTAGCATGGGCGTCCACACCAGAGTTCCGACTAGCACAAGATAATTGATGAAGAAGGCAATCCACAGCAGGCCTGTCATCGGGGCGCGCCGTTCCGTAAAAAGATGCCGGACCGGGGCGTCACGCTTAATCTCCTCGTTGATCACGAATCGAGTTGTCGCTTCATAGCCTCGGTTCGGCGCGAGCTTCTGCAGAACAGCACGGATCTTGTCGACATCGAAACCGCGAGTAATCATGAAGCTAAGGGATTCCGGCAACGAGGCATATAGCAAAAGACTGATAAGAAGCGAGAGCGCGCCGCAGACCTTGTAGACCGTCTGCCAATCGAAACTACTGAGCAACCCAGCACCGAGCAGGCCAGCGAGAATGCCGCCGCAGGGAACGGCGCCAAGGACGACAGCAACGACGCCCGCTCGATTGCGCTCGGGCGCGTATTCAGCGGCCAGTGCAAGATAGCAGGGCACCGCACCGCCGATGCCGAGGCCAGTAACGATGCGCAATGTTAATAGAGTGCTGAAGCTCTCCGCCCACGCCGTCGCGAGCGTTGCCGTACTGAACAGAAGGCCGCAAACGAGCAACATCCGCCGGCGTCCCCAGCGATCGGAAAAGAAGCCGATCCCAAAAGCGCCGATCAGCGCCCCCCATTGCGATGCCGATAGAAGTGGCCCTAACGCGCCGGGCGACAGCTTCAATCCGCGAGCGATCATCGGGCCTGTCACGCTCATGATCTGCGAGTCGAGGCCGTCGATCAGCGAAATCAGGAAGCAGATCGCGAACAACCACCATTGATAGCCGCTCACTTTTCGGTCGATCAATGCCGAGACGTTGACAACTTCCGCAGTCGCCATGGCCGTACCCCCGAAGGTCTGGTGTTGCGTTTCTATTCTCGTGTGCGTCCACACATTGTGTCGAGTTGAACAGCCGCTGCGCATATCGCTTGGCAGCGCATGCGCTGCCGCGACTCTTCGGCAAGCATGAAACTTATAGAGCCGTCGCCCAGAGGGGAACGCCCGTGACTTTGAGATTCTCGCAAGGATTTATATCAAACGCGATATGGATAGTAAGGTCTGGCCATCGTGCTAAAGTTCTGTGTTGCCGAGTGAGAGGAGGCCCTCGTGAAGTTCAAACAAAAGTTGACGGTGCGGCATCTGCGGCTGATAGAGGCGGTCGGGCGCGAGTTGAGCGTAAGCCGTAGCGCAAATGCTCTACATACATCGCAGTCGGCGATCTCTCGTGGTCTGACCGAGATCGAAGAGCTCCTCGGCGCAAGGTTGTTCGAGCGCACTACCAGGCGTATCACGCCGACAGCGGTCGGGCAGTCCCTAATCTGGCACGCACAGCAGATCATGGCGCAGTTCGATCGCGCTGAATCGGATTTCGATGCTTTATCACGGGGAGTCGGCGGTACCCTGACGGTCGGAATGATGGGTGCATTCTCGCCAACGGCTCTCGTGGAGGCGATCAAGCTCGCGACAGAGCAGGCGCCAAAATTGACAATCCGAATCCGCAGCAACTTCGCCGACGGGCTGATTGCGGACCTGACGAGCGGCAAATGCGATCTGATCGTCACCCATTTTGACGTAAGGCAATTTGGTAACGAGGAACTGTTGGTCGAGGTGCTCTACAATGAGCAGGTGGTTGTGGTGGCGGCGCCGGGTCATCCATTCACGCGTCGACGAATGCTCGACTGGGCTGACCTTGCGCGAGAACGTTGGGTTCTGATGCCGATTGAGACATCCACGCGGCGGGCGGTCGAGCGCAACTTGCTAATGCATTCGCAAAGCCGCAATCCGGTTTTCGTCGAAGCACTCGAATTGCATTATTTCCTTTCGTTGGTACGTGATGCGGGAATGCTAACAGCGCTTCCCACAGCGCTGGCCCGGTGGCTCGATCGCGAAACTAATATGGTGCGCTGTCTTCCGGTGGCAGACGAATTGTCGCCATGGGCCGTCTGTGTAGCAAGACTGCGCTCGAATAAAAGCGGGAGCGCCGAAAACCTCTTCATAAATTGCCTGAAGACGGCGACGGCTCAGAACCCAACGCCGGGACCGGGCGCTCAAAAGCGCAAGAGGCCCGCGACAAGTAAATAGGCTTGCACTCCGCCTCTCCTGAGAAATCAAATTCATATCCGTTACAATATAAGTCATTGCGTAAATCGCAGCGATTTCGATCTATTCGACGCCAGTGCTGGTTCCTATAACTTTGCGAGCAGCGGCACGATCGATCCCGCTTGATAGCGAGGATATGATCAGCAATAGGAGGACGGCGATGGATGGACGAACGACACAGCTCAAAAGCAAGGGCATGGATTACGCGCTCGCGGGACCCGATACGGTCGGTGGACGTTTCTTGCGCAAATTCTGGCAGCCCGTTTACATGTCGAAGAGCCTGGCGCGCGGAACGGCGCGACCGATATTGATCATGGGTGAAAAGTTCACTCTGTATCGCGGTGAGTCCGGTCGGGCTTTCGTAGTCGACCACCGTTGTGCGCATCGCAACACACAATTGTCGACGGGTTGGGTGCGTGGTGATTGCATACGTTGTTTCTATCATGGCTGGACATTCGACGGCAGCGGAGCATGCGTGGAGCGACCAGGGGAGTCGCCTTCAGGGGCGGCATCGGGAGTGCGTGTTGCCGCTTACCCGACACGAGAGCACATGGGGTTGATTTACGCCTACTTTGGCGACGGCGAACCGCCAGCGTTCCCGCCATTTCCAGAATTTGAAGGCGAGGGAGTGATCGACAACATAGTGGAAGAGTTTCCCTGTAATTGGTTTCAGACTTACGAAAATCAAGCGGACGAAGCGCATCTGTCGTTCGTGCACAGTCCGAGTGGTTCGCATCAAATGCTTGGCCGTGATGAGATCAAGGTGCCAGAAACATCCGCGGAAGAAATGCCATTTGGCATGGTGCGATATAGCAGCGTAGGCAACGGCAAGCGCCGCTCGACGCTATATCTATTTCCAAATACGATGCGAATCATCATTCCACCGTTCAGTGGTCTGACATTCGGCGGTTGGCGTGACTCTTATCTGACGCTCGTGCCGACGGACGACGAGAACCACATATTGTTCATGACGCAGTTTGTGCGCATACCCGAAGAAGATCGTGCTGCGTTCGAAGAGGCGCGTGCTGCTAACGATGAGCGGATTAAATCGGCGCGTAAGATATCGGACATCGCCCACGATATTCTTGACGGCAGGGCGGTTCTCGAGGATTTCCGCGATCATCCGCGCTTCCTATTGATCGAGGACGCGGTGGCCCAGGGTGGCCAGGGAGCAATCGCGGATCGTAGCCTTGAACATCTCGGCCGCACGGATGTCTGCATCGTTCGGATGCGGCGTCTGTTCGATCGCGAGCTGGAAGCGATCTCCCAAGGTAGGCCGATTAAAGCCTACGAGTATTCGGGCGAACCGCCGGAGCTTGGTTTCTGAGGCGCGGCAACCAAATCACTCGCGACGATACAACGGAGCAGATGATGATTACAGCAATCGTGCGTTACCGATTACCCTCGCACATTGGGCGCGAGGATTGCAAAGCGCACTTCAAGAAGATTTCCAAGAGTTTCGGGGAGGCGAAGGGACTGATACGCAAGCAGTTCATCTGGAGCGAGACCGGAACCGCGGGCGGCGTCTACCAGTGGGAGACGCTCGCCGACGCCAAGGCATTCTACCAAGGCCCATGGCTCGACGGGATCCTCGAACGTTACGGCATGTATCCGGAGATCGAATATTTCACAACCTTTGCAGTCACCGAAAATCCGGGCGGGAAAGTAACCGTGCTGGACTGAGAAAGTTCGGCGTCATTTCAGGTGCGATACGCGCACGTGCCCACCTGAAGGACGCCGCTGCCCATTCGCAGACGATTATGCGGAGCGCTCTTACGACGGGCGCTTCGTTTCTTGGCGTTCCATTCCTAAGCCGATCTCGAGCGACACGGAGTTGCACGACAAAAGCACGTTGGGCCTCAAGTGACGCATTTCGATGGAATGACTCTGTGAAAAATGCGCCCAGTCCGAGTGGCTCCGAAGCGAGAGAAGGGCTTTCGAAGCAAAGAAGAACTCACTGAAGGCGCCGGCGGGATTGAGGCCTGCCCAAGGAGGCGACCCGCCTCGGGTCCGAGTCTCAACGAAATTGCGATCCGTCCATGATCTAGAGTCATTCACGTGCTCGCAATAGATCGTGCGCATAGCAGTGGCCGTGAATTCAAGCTCTCGCTACGTCCCAGAAGGCCGCCTTCACAATCAAGTCGATGAATCATATTCTAGTGACGCAGCACGTGCCTGGTATTCGTCGCTCCCTTCAATGTGCTGGCGGACGAGACCCGCAGTCTTGCGGAGGTCTCCATTCGCGCCTGCGCTTTATCGGCGTCGCTCCCGGGCCCTCCTGGCGTATCGATCTCCCCGCTGCTCTGTTTTTTCAATTTCGTGCAGAAATTTACATATTTCGTGCAGGATGAACGTTGCGCTCGTTGTCTATTCTCTCCCAAAAATGGCCGTGGACTATATGGAGCGGTCCCGCGACAGGGAGAGGAACCTTTGAACGTTCTGGCCGATGGACCGATCGGGCTGCTTTACCGCGAAGTTGGAGAGCGAGCGTGATTAGGGTTGCCAAGGCAGAGGCCAAGACCTGCTGGTACTGCGAGAAGCCTCGAAGTGCGACCGCGCGGCGCAATGATCGCGCCGTTTGCGCATCGTGTAACGGCTTCATGAAGCAGGGTGTGATTTGCATCGGCGTGGGCGTTGCGCTCGAACAAGACACGCCAAGTGACAAGACTTACCGCGACGGTCATTGGTGCGTGCTCTCGCTCGACGAGTACACGAACAGATTTTGCAAAGAGCCGCCGAAGTGGCGCGTTGCGTTCGTCACGCCTGAGGCGTGGCGCAAGACGGGCCTGCCCAAGGTTGGGAGGCACGGCGCATCGTACAGCGAGAACGCAACTTAGGGCCGGAGTACTTGGAGAGCTTGAGCGCCGATGCCGAAGAAGCCACCATTGCTTAAGCGGCACGCACAATTCGCTGAGTGCCGGGCGGAGTACGCAGCTCTGGCGCATGCTGGTGTGCGATTCATTGATCTCACGTTGAATTCAGCGGCGCCTCGGCAAGCACTCGCGTGTGACCATCGCCATACAGAAATGTACTGCCACGCGCCAGAAGTGTGTCCAGCCGTCAGACGTGCGCGGTGTCTCCATGCCGATCGATAGGGTCAACCACGCCTCGCGTGAGGGAACGACCGAGACGAAGGTGCAGGAATCACCTCATCTCGGTGAGCACAAGCGAATGCTGCGTGGTACTGAGCTCCCGGTCGGGCTCCAGGGCAAACCGATGTTCATCGACCCGCGCGTGACGATCCTCAACGAGCCGCTTGCAACTGCTCTGGTCAATGTTTGGCACGCCGACCGACCCCGACAGCCCGTTTTGGTTCCGCACGATTCTGTAAAGAAGCTATTCCATCCCGACGAAGGGTGCTGCGCGACCAAAGGAAGCAACGTCGAACGATTCGGACGGGCTCGAGGTGTTTGGACATTGTTCCGCCGAACCGCCGACATCATCGGTCGATCGCTGCGATACTACCCGGCGGGCGACTAGAACAACTCTGCAACGCGATTGCTCATGACGAAAACTCGATACCGCACAGCAGTCGCCGAACATCTCACCGAAATCATTGGTCCTCACGCCCGCGGTGTCGGCCGAAATGCAAGCTCGTAGCACATCCTGTCATTGCCGTTCCAGGCCATCCTGCTCCTCCATGGTCGATCAATCGGAGTTTGATTTCCGCCTCGGAAGCCTCATCCATGATGTCTCCCGGCTGCGACGGCTTATGTTCGACCGGGCCCTGGCACCTCTTGGAATTACGCGCTCGCAATGGTGGGTGCTTGAATTTATAGCGCGCAACGATGGCTTGCCGCAGACCCGACTCGCCAACGGTCTCGATCTGGGAAAGGTCGCCCTTGGAACATTGATTGATCGTCTTGAGGCGGCAGGCTTTGTCATTCGACAAATCGATCCGGCCGATCGCCGGGTTAACCGGGTCTATTTGACTAAACAGGCACTGCAATTGTTGGAGGGGATTCGAAAGAATGTTGAGACTTTCGATGGCGCGGTACTGAGAGACGTACATGAAGAAGAGCTGGAAGCCACCTCGCGCGCGCTCCTGGCGATCAAGCAAAATTTGTTGGCTTTGTGTGCAAAAACGAAGGCCGAGGAGCCTGTCACTGACAGACGTGATTGCGATCGGAGGGATCGGCAATAGGTGGCGCTTGTTGAAGTAAGCGGGAGCTGACACGACAGGTTGATGCATGACAGCATAGCAAAGTATGCTCCCATGGCAGCAGGATTGGCTACCCGGATTATCGTCTGGAATATCGTCGGGTGTGCGAACGTGGGCCAGTCCTTCGGCCAACGCCACTCGTGTTGCTTGTTGCGGTCGCTGATTGTCTCCCTTGCTGCTACCTCGACAGAGTGCGCTCTCCGAGACAATGGCTAGAAGGTAAGCGTGTTTTTCTCAGCGCGCCCTGGCTTCGCAGCCGGCCGCGGCAATTCGGTGAAGCTAGTGTCGGTATCGCTGCCATGGCACTAGCGCCCCCGATCGACGTGTCCGGTCGCTGGGGAAAGATCGATCAGCGAGTGCCTCGAACCCAGCGTGCATACTCCTCTAGGGACCGGGTTCGACACAGTACTCACAGTAGCCGAACGATTCCTCTCAACAACCGGTGCGAGCCAACGTTCTTAGTGCGTTAGCTAACTATAAGACATGCCTAGTTGCCACGCGCTGCCGAAATCACAACGCGGCGGTCGTTTCAAAGTTGTCCTTTCATTTAGCTGAAGTCATGAAGGTAGCGGCGCGGGCCCGACCTCTCTTTCAGACGATGTCGCGTCGACGACGCCAGCAAGCGAGTGAGCGCGGTTCGAGCGCTAAGCTCTGTACTGGTTGGAAGTCTTAACAAGGGGGACTGGAAATGAGAGTTAGGAAGGCCCTGATTGTAGTTGCGAGTATCTCGATGAGCTTGAGCGCCGCGAACGGATACGAAGCGTCGCCCAGCCAACAAAAGAGTGGAATTTTTATTGGAGCAAGCGCAGGGGTTCCTCCGGAAGGAATCTACATGTTCAACCAATTTTTCACATACCAATCTAATATCGTTGGACCTGTGACCGGGGTGATTGGAAACAAAACCGGCTTCCAGGCAGCGGTCGACGTTCAGGGATTCCTGTTCGTGCCAGGATGGACGGTTCTGGGAGCTACGTACGATGCGGTTGTAGTAGTGCCGTTCGTTACGCAAAGCGCAGGCAGTCCGTTGAATGCACAGGCTTCCGGGATGTACAACACATATATAGTCCCGGCGGAACTAAGCTGGAAGATCGCGGATACTGGCTTTCAAGTTAAGACCGGTCTCGGGATGTTTGTGCCTGATGGGACAATTACCGGTCCTGGAGGCACAGGAAACATCGGAAAGCCGTATTGGACGTTCCAGCCGGAAGCGATCGTATCGTATTTGAAGGATGGTTGGAACCTGTCCGCAGCCATCTACGGAGAATTCAATACCGCAAATAGGATCACTGGTTATAGGACGGGCAACATCCTGCACGCGGACTTTACGGCCACCAAGACCATAGGCAACTGGACCTTCGGACCCGTAGGTTACTATGTCGGGCAAGTCAGCAATGACAAGTCCAGCGCCTACTACGGCAACTTGATTCAAAACGCGAACAGATACGACATATGGTCGGTCGGCGGCCTTGTAGGCTACAATTTCGGACCCGCAAATTTTAGCGTGTGGGCGACACAAGAGGTCTCCGCCCGCGCGTCGGGAGCAACTGCCGGTGGCCCTGTGGACGTATCTGGCATTGCGAAGGGATTCACTGCGCTCGCAACCCTCAGCTTTCGGCTTTGGGGTCCAGACGAAGCGCCCGTACCTAAGAGACCTTTGATCCATAAATGATCTCCGAGTCCGCAACGTCGCGACATTCGTCCCAAATACTGAGATGTCATGATCGTAACGGGGAAGGTTGGTCGCAAGACGCCGATCAGGATGCATACAGCACGTTAGCGACGTCCCTTGCTCCGTACGCTGGGAAATCGAAAGTGCCGCAGGCGTAGAAATAGTCGGCGCCTGGGTTGCGAATTCAGCTGAGGTAGTATTCTCAATTTACCAGGAGGTAGTGATGGCGGTAACAACGCAGACGATGACGGACGAGCAACGTAAATCGGTGGCGCTGGAGTATCTCAAGCGTCTCGACCGGGGCGATGACATCTTCGAACTTTTCGCTGATGACGCTCAGTTATATTTCCCGAAGTTTGGGGTCGTCGATGGTGTCCAGGCAGTCAAGAATGTGTTCGCGTCGGTCGGGGAAATTATCGCGGCGGTTAAGCACGACTATGCCAATTTCAATTATATCCACCAGGGCGACGTTGTCGTGGTGGAGGGCACCAGCTCTGGCCGAACCACGAACGGGCGCGAGTGGCGCGCCGGCCTCACCCATGCCGGTCGCTGGTGTGATGTGTTCGAGATTCGTGATTTCAAGATCCAGCGCCTGTTCATCTATCTCGACCCTGACTACGGCGACGAGGACACCGCCCGCTATCCTTGGTTGACCAACAAATAATGTTTTGAGGACTGAGGATCGCGAGATGGGTACTTCGGCGGTCTCGGCGCGAGGCCGCCGATCACCAGAAAGGTACTTCGGCGACCTCGGCGCGAGGCGCTCCCGCATCAGTCGAGCTTCAGCGGACTGTCCTGAACCGTATCGCTCCGGCAAGTGATCCGGATGACATTGTCGCTTTGAAAGAGGCACTCGCGGTCGAGCGCGCGAAGTTTGGAGATCGCTGCCGAGCTCGCGGTCGCCCGCGAAAGCGTCGGAAGACGAAGCGCTGATGGCTCAGCAGAAGCTGCAGATCGCCAAGTTAAACCATCAGATCTAAGGGCAACCGTCGGAGCGTTCGGCGCGGCTGATCGAGCAGTTGGCATTGGCACTCGAAGGGCTGGAAGCCGACGCCACCGAGGACGAGCTGGCGGCGGAATAGGCCGCGGCCAAGACCGGCGAGGGTGCGGGAAGTTATCCGCAAGCGCGCCGAGCGCCCGACCTTCCCCGACCACCTCCCCGGGACCGGGTGGTCATCGACGGGCCGACCGCGTGTGAATGCTGCGGCAGCAATCGCCTTCGCGCGAGGACGTGACGCGGACGCTGGAAGTGGTGCCGCGCCATTGGAAGGTGATCGAGACGTTCCGGGAGAAGTTCTCCTGCCGCGACTGCGAGAAGATCAGCCAGGCGGCGGCCCCGTTCCATGCCATCGCTCGGTTAGGCTGGCCCGAGCCTCCTGGTGATGATCATGTTCGAGAAGTTCGGTCAGCATCAGCGGCTCAACCGCACGTCATTCGGCTTGACTATCGCCGATCAACTGTTTGGAAATCAAACAGTTGCTGGGGCGGACCGCCAATGAGCGATGACTCTAATTTGGCGTGTGAATTCGACGAGCCTCGACCTTAGCTTCGATCTCTGCTGCGAGTCAAAGTTTACTAGGCGGCAGAGCTCGCCCTGTTGGGCGAGACAGATGCTGTGCTCCAGCATCTCGCGACGCAATCGGCGGCACCATGACGGGTAAATTGTCGGTTGCTCAGTTGGTATCGAGCTGATTGCGGCTGCGCTCGCCAAAGCGGCTCATCGCTCTCGAGCACCCAAATCGTAGGTTAGATGCGGCCCGCACGCAAGTTTTAGAAGCGACGCGTGACCCCTCATTCGATGGAGATGCTCGCCTACCTTTCAAGGGCACAGCAGGTATATTGAACTGTGCGCTATCAGAGAGGCGCGGATGCCAAGATGCGCGATCCCGATGCTAACGAAAACCATAGCGGACATTGCACTCGCCTGCGGTTTCAAGCACGAGAGCGTCGGACGCCAATGTTGCAGCGTTGCAAGGCGTGACCCCGGCCCGCAATCGGATCTACGCGGAGACAGATCGGGACCGGGACTCGATCGGATATGATTTTTTCAATTTCGTGCAGTTTCCAGTTGATTTCGTGCAGGCCGGAAGTCGGAGCCGTCGCTAACTTCCACCTACAAGAAATTGGGAGAAAACGTCATGAGCATCGATGGCATGGCCATAGCGCCTGCGCGCCCCTCGCATTCGAGCCGTCTGAAACAAGGCTCGGCCACGTGTGCTTACTGCTCGCAACAATAGCGCGGTGTTCGGTTCGGGAACGGCCGTGCCGCTCGACACGGATTTCCTGAATGGGAGGACATGGAGATGCGCGTCGGTGCGGGAGTCGTCCTGCTTTCAGATGTCGCTGGCGTCTCTATGCTCGTTGATGCGGTCAGTCGTCGCGAGGCGCAATGAAGTTCACCATGCTCGGACGATGCCGCGTCGGGACGCCTGGCTGATCCAACTTGGTGTCGACATCATGGATGCGTGCCGAGCCGATTATCTTTCGTACCGTCACCGATTGGGCCGGAGTGAGGGCCCACCGCGACTCGGAAAGCAGGGTGACCAAGCCACCAAACAGAGGACGACATGAACACTTCAAGCAAACCTTTGATCGAGACTGACGTTCTCGTAGTCGGCAGTGGTCCGGCCGGTGCGACCTCAGCCGCGTTGCTTGGCATGTATGGCGTAAAGCACCTACTCGTGACTAAATTCGGATGGCTGGCTGATACGCCGCGCGCTCATATCACTAATCAGCGAGCGATGGAGGTCCTCCGTGAGCTGGGCGTCGAGCAGAAGGTCATCGCTCAGGGAACGCCACAGAATTTAATGGCTAACAATGTTTTCTGCGACAGCCTTGCCGGCGAGGAATTTGGCCGCCTCTATTCGTGGGGTAACCACCCGACGCGCCGCGCCGAATACGAGCTGGCGAGTCCCACCAGCATGTGTGATGTGCCGCAAAATCTTCTCGAGCCTATTCTGCTGGAAGCTGCCGGCCAGCGCGGAACTGCGATCAGATTCAATAGTGAATTCGTTGATCTGGTCCAGAATTCCGATCACGTCACGGCGACGATCACCGATCGGCTATCTGGCGAGAGCTACCAGATCCGCGCCAAATATCTAATCGGCGCCGACGGCGCGCGTAGTCGTGTCGCCGAAGTTGTCGGCTTGCCGATGGAGGGTCAAATGGGACTCTCTGGCAGCATGAACATTGTGGCTCAAGTCGATTTGACCAAGTACGTAGCCCACCGTCCAAGTGTACTTTACTGGGTCCTGCAGCCTGGAGCGCGTATGGGCGTCGGGGCTGGCGTCGTGCGCATGGTACGTCCTTGGAACGAATGGCTGTTCATCTGGGGTTACGACATGGAACGAGGAGCCCCCAAGATCAGCACGGACGATGCAGTGCAAATCGTCCGTAACCTGGTCGGTGATGAGAGCTTGGAAGTCACCATTCGCTCGACCTCGACCTGGACAGTAAACGAAATGTACGCCAGCAACTACGCGGCGGGACGGGTCTTCTGCATGGGTGATGCTGTGCACCGCCATCCGCCGACTAATGGGCTCGGTTCCAATACCTCGATCCAGGACGCCTACAATCTGTGCTGGAAGCTGAAGCTAGTGCTCGAGAACCGGGCATCGCCCACGTTGCTCGATACGTACTCCGCTGAGCGGCAGCCCGTGGGTAGGCAAGTCGTCAAGCGCGCCAATAAGAGCATCAGGGATACAGGGCTGATTTTCGAGGCGCTCGGTCTTCTATCATCTTCTGATCCCTTGAAGGCGCGAGAGACTATAGAGGCGCGCAAGGCGCCGACGCCAGAAGGCAAGAATCGACGGCGCAGCATCTACCAGGCGATTGCGAACAAGAGTTATGAGTTCAATTGCCACGGCGTCGAGATGAACCAGCGCTATGCTTCGTCAGCCATAGTATCAGATGCTTCGCCTGAGCCGCCATTCCTACGCGACCATGAACTTCACTACCATCCCACGACTTGGCCGGGCGCACACCTTCCGCATGCGTGGGTCGAACAGCGAGGCAAGCGGAAGTCTACACTGGACCTTGCAGGCAAGGGCCGCTTCACGCTGCTAACTGGTATCGGCGGCGGGTGCTGGAAGGATGCAGCGGTCGCCGTCGAAGCGGCTTACGGACTAGAAGTCGATGTGGTCAGCATCGGTCCCGCAGGGTGCGATGCGCTCGATATCTATGCAGACTGGTACCGATTGAGTGAAGTCGATGAAGACGGTTGCGTCGTGGTCCGGCCCGACCTGTACGTGGCGTGGCGGGCAAAAGAAGCGATTCCGAATGCGTCTGACGTGCTGGTCGAGGTGTTCGGGAGGGTGCTCGGCCGGCGAACAGAAGTCACTGATGGGCCAGAGGCCGTCGGAATCGCTTGAGCACAGGGTAGGACTCTACGGATCATCCATCCACGCCATTCGAAAATCAGGGCAGAGGCAAGATGCCTAAGCCGCCGAATTGCGGTCCAGGAGTCCATTTTCATGATGAAAGACGTTCACACGTGTCAACAGATGTGGCGCCGCCGCAGCGGCGACAGGGAGGATCGATCATGAACAAAGACAGAGGAAATGCCGCAAACGGACGCAAAGTACCGCGTCCGAATCGACGCCGAGTTTTGCAGGGTCTTGTCGGCACAGCCATCGGCGGGACATTGACTGGGTTCAGCTCAGCAGTTCAAGCCGCAAAGCCCATCAAAATCGGCTACGTCTCACCTAAGAGTGGACCATTAGCCGGATTTGCGGAAGCCGATGAGTTCGTACTTACAGAATTCCGAAAGTCGCTCAAGGACGGCATCAAGGTCGGCTCACAAACACGTCAAATCGAGATCGTCGTCAAGGATAGCCAGTCTAATCCAAACCGCGCTGCGGAAATGGCCAAAGAGTTGATAACCCGTGACGACGTTTCTCTCATGGTGGTCGGGGCTACGCCAGAAACCGTAAACCCCGTTGCGACGCAATGCGAGCTAGAGCAGATCCCCTGCATCTCAAGCCTCGCGCCTTGGCAGACCAATTTCATTGGTCGCCAGGCGAATCCAGCAGACCCGAAGAGCTGGAAGCCGTTCGACTACACGTATCACTACTTCTGGGGCCTCGAGGACGTCATCGACGTATTTACGGGGATGTGGAGCCAAGTCTCGACGAACAAGATGGTGGGGGCGCTCTTTCCGAATGATGCCGACGGCAATGCATGGGGTGACCCAAAGATCGGTTTCCCGCCGGTGCTCGCCAAACAGGGGTACAAGTTCACCGATTCCGGTCGCTTTCAGAATCTCACGGATGATTTCAGTTCACAGATTGCGGCTTTTCGCAATGCAGACGTGGAAATCGTCACCGGCGTAATTATCCCACCGGATTTCACCACCTTCTGGAACCAGGCGCGTCAAAAGAGCTTCAAACCGAAGGTCGTATCCGTCGCTAAGGCGCTCCTGTTCCCGACTGCGGTACAGGCACTGGGTAAGAGTGGCAACAACATCTCTACCGAAGTTTGGTGGACGCCAACGCACCCCTACAAATCCAGCTTGAACGGCACAAGCGCGGCAGAGCTTGCGAGAGGCTACGAACAGGCTTCGGGCAAGCAGTGGACCCAGTTCATAGGCTTCGTGCACTCGCTTTTTGAGGTAGCCGTAGACGCGATCAAGAGATCCGATGATTCGGGCGACGGCGCAGCGATTTCAAAAGCGATCGGCGCGACTAAGCTCGATACGATCGTTGGTCGGATCGAGTTCGGATCCGACAGAGTGCCGTCGTTCGCTGCCAAGAACATCGCCAAGACACCACTGGTCGGTGGCCAGTGGCGCCTTAAGGGCGATAAGTACGACATGGTCATTACCGAGAACAGACACGCGTCTCAGATACCGCTCGGTGGCGAAATGCAAGCTCTTAGCTGAGAGCCGGCTCGTTCGGGAATATTCATGCTTGAACTCAACACCGTCTCCAAACGGTTCGGGGCAATCGTGGTCGCCGATAACATCGATTTGCGAATCTCCGAGGGCGACGCGCTGGGCGTGATCGGTCCCAACGGCGCGGGCAAGTCGACCCTATTTAACCTCGTCACCGGAATGGTGCGGCCGGATTCAGGTCGCATTATTCTCGACGGTAACGAGATTACACATCTTTCGCCCCAGGATCGCTGTCGCGTCGGCATCGGACGATCGTTCCAGATCCCACAGCCTTTCGACCATCTCTCGGTGTTTGAGAATCTTTCGGTCGCCGCATTGTTCGGCGCCAACATGCCTGAAGCCGCGGCCGTTCAGCATTGTGGGCGGATCCTTGTCCTAACGGGCCTCGAAGGCAAGGCAAATCGTTTGGCCGGTGCCTTGCCGCTCCTCGATCGCAAGCGATTGGAGTTGGCTCGGGCGCTCGCCACGCACCCGCGCGTGTTGTTACTGGATGAAATTGGTGGCGGCCTCACGGACGCCGAGTGTCACGAGCTGGTCGAGACGATACGCACAATCCATCAACAAGGTGTCACCATCATTTGGATCGAGCACGTGGTCCATGCACTAGTTGCCGTAGTGCAGCGCCTCGTCGTGCTGAACTTCGGTAAAATTGTCGCGCTTGGCCATCCATCTGAGGTGATGCGCTCTCGAGAGGTTCACGCCATTTATATGGGAGTACCTGCATGAGCGCGCTCGTCACAGCCGCAGCGCTCGATGCATTTTACGGCGATTTTCAGGCGCTGTTCGGTGTCGATTTTGAAGTGCGTAAGGGCGAAGCTGTTGCGGTGATCGGGGCCAATGGCGCAGGCAAGTCGACGTTGTTGAAATCAATGGCTGGTCTGGTGCGCAACCGTCCCGATACCATCCATTTCGTCGGCCGCGCCATCGGCGACAGCTCTGCAGCCAGTGTCGTCAGACTTGGGCTCGCGTTGGTACCAGAGGGGCGGCATCTGTTTCCCTCGCTCTCCGTCGAAGAGAATTTACTGATCGGGGCCTATGGCGGCGAGCGGACGACCCCCTGGAATGTGGAAGCAGTCTACAAGATGTTTCCAGTCTTGCACGAACGCCGCCGCAGTGCCGTGACCGTTCTCTCCGGCGGCCAGCAGCAGATGGTCGCAATAGGCCGCGCGCTAATGTCAAATCCGTCCGTTCTGTTATGCGACGAGATCAGCCTTGGGCTCGCTCCCATAGTCGTCGAGCATATCTACCGAATGCTGCCGAAGATTCGCGAAAGCGGCACCGCAGTTGTGGTGGTTGAGCAGGACGTCGCCCGCGCCCTACGTTCTACGGACCGGTTCTACTGCCTACAAGAGGGTCGGGTGACGCTACAAGGCCGATCATCCCAAACAGACAACGACGCGATCCGGGCAGCCTACTTCGGGATGTGAGGTGAAGATGAACGGCATTGAGACGATCATCGAAGGCGTACTCCTCGGCGGCGTCTATGCACTGTTTGCGCTTGGATTGTCGTTGATGTTCGGAATCATGCGACTGGTAAACCTCGCCCACGGCGATCTGATTGTACTTGCCGCCTATCTCATGCTGGCCCTAACCAATGCGCTCGGTTTGCCTTTGATCTTAGCCGCTTCTCTCATCATTATCGTAATGTTCGCTGTTGGCTTCCTTCTGCAGCGCCTTGTGCTGGAGCGCGTGCTCGGGGACGATATACTTCCGCCGCTGCTGGTCTCGTTCGGTCTCTCCATAATCATTCAGAATGGGCTGCTGCTCGCCTACGGCGCTGATAGCCATCGGCTTCAGGGAGGCGCGTTCGAATCCGCTTCGATTGCTTTGGGGCCGGACCTGAATATCGGTCTCGCGCCACTCACAGCTCTCTTCAGCGCAATTGCCGCGGTCGCGCTCTTGGAATTGATCTTCTATCGCACGTCGCTTGGCCGAGCGTTTCGTGCGACCGCCGACAATCCAATAGTCGCTCAACTAATGGGCATTGACGAGCGTACGGTATACGCCGTCGCCGTCGGCTTATCCTTGTCGATTTCCGTCATCGCCGCCGTGACCTTTGGTATCCGCGCGAATTTCGATCCGTCGATCGGTCCAGCACGACTTCTATATGCGTTTGAGTCGGTCATCATCGGCGGTCTTGGCAGTCTATGGGGTACGCTCGCGGGCGGCATTGTACTCGGCCTTGCACAGGCTATCGGGGCACGCATCAATCCGGAATGGCAGATTCTGGCAGGGCATTTGGCGTTCCTCGCGGTTCTGGTAATGCGCCCGCGGGGACTTTTTCCGTCGAGGCGGCAATGACTCTTGCAAGCGTTCAAGCTCCAGCTATGTCCGAAGGGACTATGACTTGTTCTCCTGTGTGGCGTGTTCAGGTCGGCACTCGGCAATCTACGATGGCCGCAATCCTTGCTGTCGTCCTCCTGGTCGCGCTTTGCGCATTGCCAGCAATTGCACCGCGAAATCTGATCCAGGATCTGATCTTCGTCTTCACAGTACTTTCGCTCGCGCAATTGTGGAATTTGTTGGCCGGTTGGGGCGGATTGGTTTCAGTGGGTCAGCAGGCATTTGTCGGTGTGGGCGCTTACTCATTGTTTGGCGCGATCCTGATCGTGGGAATGGATCCGTTGACCGCGGTGATCCTCTCTGGGGCTATCGCAGCCGTATTGGCCGCGATATTGGGGCCGTTGCTGTTTCGTCTCGAAGGACCGTACTTCGCAATCGGCAGCTGGGTGGCGGCGGAGGCTCTCCGCCTTGTCTGTGCTCAGTTTAAGCTCCTTGGAGGAGGTACCGGCATCTCGATCGCGCCGAACGAACTGTCGCAGATGATCGGATTGAAGACGGTTCAATTCCTGTTTGGCTTGCGCCCCGCAGCTGCACGGGACGTGCTGATGTATTGGTCTGCTCTTCTACTCGCCATCGGGATAACGGTAGGCATCTATTTCTTTGTACGTTCTCCCATGGGGCTTGCGCTCGCGGCCAGTCGAGACAATGCCGCAGCAGCACGCAGCGTCGGTGTCCGTACCGGCCGCATCCGCTATTTTCTCTGGATTGCTATTGCGTTTGCCACCGGCATGGTCGGAGCGCTTGTTTATTTGCAGAAGGCGCGACTCTCGCCTGATGCCGCCTTCAGCGTCACGGATTGGACGGCCTACGTGATTTTCGTCGTGGTGATCGGCGGGGTGCGTACGATCGAGGGCCCGATACTTGGCGTTCTGATCCTGTGGGCGCTCACCTTCTACCTGTCGCAGTTCGGCAGCCTCTATTTGGTTATCCTCGGCGGACTCGCCGTCTTTACCATGCTGTTTATGCCGAGAGGCGTATGGGGAGAGATTACCCAACGTTACCAGGTGCGCTTGCTCCCGACGCAGCGGGTGTTGCAACGGTTAACGTGATTGATCTCGAGACAAACCGGAGACAAAACGATGCGCTTCGTGTCAGTTGCTTTGAATGGACGGCGAGGCCTGGCTGTGGACGCCGGCGCCGGAAGATTTGTCGGACGTTACTCCGGCGACCCTGAATATCCGGGCGACCTCAACAAGCTGATCGAAGCAGGTCATGCGTGCTTATCAGCGGGCTTTAACCGACTGCTCAATGGCCCTGCGATCGACATGTCGTTGGTCCGGCACCTCCCGCCGATCGGAAACCCAGGAAAGATCATTTGCGTCGGGCTGAACTATCTCGACCATACCAGCGAGAGCGGCTTCGATCAGCCGGACTATCCAGCCTTATTCACACGTGTGAATTCGAGTCTCATCGCCCACGGTGACCCGATCGTGCGTCCATCTGCCTCGGAGCAACTGGATTACGAGGGAGAGCTTGTTGCAATCATCGGCCGATACGGCCGTCATATCCCGCAGCGAGAGGCGCTCGACTATGTCGCCGGGTACTCGATATTCAATGACGCGTCGATCCGCGACTACCAAAACAAAACGCCGCAATGGACGATCGGTAAGAATTTCGACAGTACTGGCGCATTCGGCCCCATTTTCGTAACTGCGGACGAACTGCCGCCCGGTTGCTCAGGACTAAAACTGGAAACGCGCCTCAATGGAGCGATCGTTCAGAGTGCAGCAATCGACTCGATGGTATTTGACGTCGCAACCCAGATATCAATCATCAGCGAAGCGATGACGCTGGAGCCGGGAGATTTGATTGTCACAGGAACCCCTTCCGGCGTCGGAGTGGCGCGCAAGCCGCCGTTGTGGATGAAACCAGGCGACATCTGCGAAGTCGAAATCGAAAAAATCGGCGTATTGCGAAATCCCGTCGCCGAGGAAGCCGGCCGGTAGCAAATACGGCAGTGAGGAAACATGACCCAGATCAAAAGTTATGTCCAGCCAACACGGCGAGCCGGAGAACTCGGAGTCCATTCGATCGATCATTTCAGTCTGACTGTTCCTGCGCTAAAGGATGCCGAGCGCTTCTACTCGTCATTTGGTCTTGATGTCCGCACCGAAGGAGCCGGTCTGGCGGTGAGAACTCACGGTGCTTCGCACTGCTGGGGCATCGTCACCGAAGGCTCACGGAAGAAGCTTTCTTATTTATCCTTTGGTGCATTCGCCGACGATCTTCCGAGGTTTCGCGAACGTCTGAGGTTAAACAATGTTCGCCAACTCGATCCTCCGGCCGGCTTCGAATCCGATGGGATCTGGTTTCGGGATCCAGATGGGCTTCTGATCGAGATCAGAGTCGGGGAAAAGACCTCCCCTAATGAGAAGCCCGCTTGCTTCAACGAGCAAGGTCTCGTCGGCGTGCAGAATGCCCCAAAACGTTCCACAGTCTCGCCAGTCAGACCGCGACGCTTGGCGCATATCCTGATCTTCGCATCCGACGTTTCGCGCACGATCCAGTTTTATGGATCGGTACTCGGCTTGAGACTGTCGGATCGATCAGGCGACGGGATCGCGTTCATGCACGGGATTCACGGTAGCGACCATCATCTTATTGCCCTGGCCAAGTCTACTGGTCCGGGATTGCACCACCTAAGCTGGGATGTCGAGTCCATCCATCAGATCGGCATGGGCGCCATGCAGATGGCCGACAAAGGGTTCTCGGCGGGATGGGGGCTCGGCCGCCACGTGTTGGGATCGAATTACTTTCACTACGTTCGGGATCCGTGGGGAAGTTATTCGGAGTACTCATCCGATATCGACTACATTCCCGCTAACTATGATTGGAACGCGGAAGATCACCCTGGCGAAGATGCGTTCTACGTTTGGGGACCGGTCCCTCCAGCAGATTTCGCGCTCAACTATGAGGCTGCGACCCCGTGAGCGCTGCGTGCAAGAATGCGAGCGAAGATGCTTGGCTCTCGATCGGGCGGGAGGACCAATGCTGGTGATTACACGTCAAATCAAGGCAGCGCGGTCTCTCTTGGGCTGGCAGCAATATGAGCTCGCGCTGCAGTCAGGAGTTGCGATTTCCACGGTTCGCAGACTCGAGGGTCTCGAGGATGGCCCCATTGGCGCACACTTCGAGACGATCGAAAAAATACGGAACGCTTTCGAAAAGGCTGGCATCGAGTTCATTGGCAACCCGAACCCAGGAGTTCGCTTGAAAGGAGAGTCCTCGTAAGCGGGGCAGTGCTACGTAAGTCGGCCTCAAAAGTTCAATCACTGGACAGGCCGGCAGACGATACGAACATTTACGCGGTTAGCGCGACCGTCGCGTCGTTGATTGCGCTCTGAGCGAGGAGAAGATCACCATGCGTAGTTCAAGCGACTTCAATCTTGTCAGCGTGCTCAAGAGTTTCCTCGAGACCGGAGAGGATATACTCCATCGATTCGATCAAGCATGCTCAGGCAGCGCGCAACGCGAAAGGGACGCGCCTTCCTTGGGGGCCTTGCCGTTCCCTGATGCACAGAAAAGGTATCTCCTGCCAGCGGAGCATCTGTGGGAAATGTGGAGAAGCATCGTTCTCTCGAGCTTCGGTCTCGAAGTGAAACCATCAGCAGCGGAGCGAAAGGCAGACACCCGCTTCAAGGACGCTATGTGGAGCGAGATCCCGTACTTTGAGACGCTCAAGCAGACCTATCTCGTTGGAATAAATTCTCTGCACGAACTCGTTGAACACGCGGCGGTCGATCAGCGGACGAGGATGAAGCTACGGTTCTATGCTCGCCTTTATGCGGAAGCTATCAGTCCGAGCAATTTTGCTGCGACCAATCCCGAGGTTATCCGGGAGGCTGTACGCTCCCGTGGCGAAAGCCTGATGAATGGCGTCAAGAATCTGATCGAGGATATTCAGAAAGGTCATATTACGACGACCGACGAGGGTTCATTCACAGTCGGAGGGAATCTCGCGGTCACTCCTGGTTACGTCGTGTTCGAGAACGAGCTCATCCAACTTATCCAATACGCACCCGCGACAGAAGCCGTCGGCAGTGTGCCGATCCTGATCGTGCCGCCTTGCATCAACAAGTTCTATATTTTTGACCTCACTGAGGATAACTCGTTCGTTCGTTATCTGCTCGGGCAGGGGCACTCGGTGTTCCTGATTTCCTGGCGCAATCCGGATTCGGCGCTCGGGCATCTAACGTGGGATGACTACGTCGAACTCGGCGTGCTTCAAGCCCTCAATGTTGTGGTCGAAATCGCCGGAAGTCCGAAGGCTCATGCCCTCGGATTCTGTGTTGGGGGGACTATACTTGGATGCGCTGCGGCGGTGCTCGCCGCGCAAGGAGAGGAGAAGCTTGCAAGCCTGACGTTGCTGACAACGATGCTTGATTTCGACGATACCGGAGATCTGGGCCTCTTATTAGATGAGCCATATGTGTTGGCATGCGAAGCTAAGATTGGCAAAGGCGGATTGCTGCCCGGCAAGGAGCTCGGTCTTGTCTTTTCAATGTTAAGGGCCAATGACCTTATTTGGTCGTATGTGGTGAATAACTATTTGAAGGGAGCGACCCCAGATGCCTTCGATCTACTCTACTGGAATTCTGATTCGGTAAATCTTCCAGGGCCGATGTACTGCTGGTACATCCGCAATACGTATCTTGAGAACAACATCAAAAGTCCGAACAGGACCACGCAATGTGGTGTCCGTATCGATTTGTCGCGCATCGCGGTCCCGACCTATCTGCTCGCCGCTCGCGAAGACCACATCGTTCCCTGGCGCACGGCTTACGCGACATCGCGGACAGTCGGCAAGCGTACTCGCTTCGTGCTGGCGGCAAGCGGTCATGTTGCCGGGGTGATCAATCCCCCTTCACGCAACAAGCGCAACTATTGGGTCAATGAAGAGCTCTCGCCGACAGCCGAGGCATGGCTGTCCAACGCGGAAGAGAGGTCTGGCAGTTGGTGGCCCGATTGGGACCAATGGCTGAAAAAGCAATGGTCCGGCACCAAGCCGGCTCCGACGGAATTCGGAAATGCGAGATTTCGGCCAATCGAGCCAGCGCCGGGCCGTTACGTCCGAGTAGAAACAGAATGAGCCGTTCTCGATGATGCAGCGGATGGGAGGGTTGAATGCGTGTTGCATTAGTGACTGGGGGGACCCGCGGAATTGGGGCAGCGATCTCAAAGAGCCTCCAAATGCAGGGCTTCAGAGTTGCAGCGAGCTATGCAGGCAACGATGAGATCGCTCGCAACTTCAATACACAGACGGGCATCGCGGTCTTCAGGTGGGATGTTGGAGACTACGATGCCTGCGCGGACGGAGTAGCGAGGGTTGAAGCAGAGATCGGCCCGATCGAAGTGTTGGTCAACAACGCGGGGATCACGCGTGATGGCTTTCTTCATAAAATGACGAAGAAGCAATGGTCAGATGTCATCCGCACCAATCTGGATTCCCTCTTCAATATGACGCGCCCGGTGATCGAGGGGATGCGGGCACGTTCCTGGGGACGCATCATCGTTATCTCATCGGTCAACGGACAAAAGGGCCAAATGGGGCAGGTGAATTACTCGGCCGCGAAGGCCGGTGACATCGGCTTCGTCAAGGCGCTTGCTCAAGAAAACGCCGGTAAGGGCATCACCGTCAACGCGATTTGTCCTGGATATATCGGCACGGAGATGGTGGCGGCAATCGAGCCGGAGGTACTCAAAAGCAAGATCCTGCCTCTTATCCCCCTGGGACGTCTCGGCGAACCCGAGGAGATTGGCCGTGCGGTCGCATTTCTCGCTTCCGAGCAGGCCGGCTTTATCACGGGTTCGACTATTTCTATCAATGGTGGCCAGTACATGGCGTAGATGGTCGCGCGAAGAAAGTTGTGATCGACGAAAAAGGGCGATCGGGAACAAAGCACCGCAGGAGCAGAGAATGAAAAAGGTCTATTCGGACGCGGTAGGTGCCCTCACCGGACTGTTGCGGGATGGAATGACTGTCATGGCCGGTGGCTTCGGTCTATGTGGCATTCCGGAGGTGCTTATCGAGGCAGTGCGACTTTCGGGCGTAAAGGGTTTGACCGTTGTATCGAACAACGCGGGCATTGACGGCGTTGGGCTTGGTGTTCTTCTTGATACACGACAGATCAAGAAGATGATCTCCTCTTATGTCGGTGAGAACAAAGCGTTCGCACGGCAGTATCTAGCAGGCGAGCTGGAAATTGAATTCAATCCCCAGGGAACGCTTGCGGAGCGTGTTCGCGCAGGAGGGGCCGGTATTCCGGCGTTCTACACGAAAACGGGGGTAGGCACGGTCGTCGCTGAAGGTAAGGAATTGCGCGAATTCAACGGCGAAACCTATGTGATGGAGCAAGGCATCGTTGCTGATCTCGCTCTCGTCCACGCTTGGAAGGGCGACACGGAAGGCAACCTTGTCTACCGGAAGACGGCGCGTAATTTCAATCCGGTGATGGCGACCGCTGCGAAGGTAACGGTCGCAGAGGTCGAGCATCTTGTCGACTCTGACGAGATCAATGCCGACCATGTCGTTACGCCTGGCATTTACGTTCAACGGATAGTCCATGTGCCGAATATCCGGAAACGTATAGAGCAACGCACGACGCGCGACCGGCACGCGGCCTAGGAGAGCATCATGCCCTGGAACCGCGAACAAATGGCCGCGCGGGCTGCCAAAGAACTCGGCGACGGATTCTATGTGAATCTCGGTATCGGCATTCCGACCCTGGTGGCGAATTACATTCCCGCGGGGCTTAGCGTTCAGCTTCAGAGCGAGAATGGTATGCTCGGTATGGGACCGTTTCCGTATACAGGGGAAGAAGACGCCGATCTCATCAACGCCGGCAAGCAGACGATTACGGAATTGCCGACGACGAGTTATTTCTCGAGTGCTGACAGTTTTGCGATGATTCGTGGCGGTCATGTCGATCTCTCTATCCTCGGTGCCATGCAGGTTTCAGAGAACGGCGACCTAGCGAACTGGATGATTCCCGGCAAAATGGTCAAAGGAATGGGTGGGGCTATGGACCTCGTCGCCGGCGTCAAAAAGGTCGTCGTCGTCATGGAGCACGTGGCGAAGGCCAAAGATGGCGCGCTGGATCCTAAGCTCTTGAAAGTCTGCAGTCTGCCGCTGACTGGAAAGAGCGTGGTCGACATGGTCATCACGGATCTTGGCGTCTTTTCGATTGATAAAAAGAACGGAGGGATGGCCCTTGTTGAACTCGCTCCCGGGGTGATGCTCGAGGAGATCACCGCCAAAACCGGAGCGAGCTTTCGCTCCGCGCTTGGATAAGTGGCGTAAGAGTGTCTCAGTGTCTACCTCGCTCCGCACGTGGTTCGGTAGGTTGCCGAAAGGCAACGCCCCGAAAGCCAATCTTGAAAATTCCCGCCGCACTCGATCCGTCCGACAATCCCGAACAAGATCATCGCTTGTCTAGCCGCCCCAGCAGCATGAGCATTATCAGGCCAAAGAGATGCGTAAGTCGATCAGGAACTGCGGACGCGCATCTGTGTACATCGCTCGGGTATTTCGTATCAGTCGCTCACAAGGATTGGGGTCGATATCGCGACAGCAATTCCCGGAGTAGACGTCGAGTTTTGTGAAAACCATGAATGGCTCAGTTATGAAGATTGCGATTGCCAAAGAAATCGATCCGTCGGAGCCGCGGGTTGCCGCTTCGCCTGATACGGTCAAGAAGTTCAAAGCGTTGGGCGCCGAAGTCGCGATTGAGCCGGGCGCCGGCATGAAGTCCGGCCTGCCGGATTCCGAGTTCACCGCCGCCGGTGCCACCGTCAGCGCCGATGCGCTCAAGGACGCGGATATCATCATCAAGGTGAAGCGCCCGGAGGCGTCCGAGCTTTCGCAGTACAAGCGCGGCGCGCTCGTCATCGCCATCATGGATCCCTATGGCAACGAGGTTGCGCTGAGGGCTATGGCCGATGCCGGCGTTGCTGCCTTCGCGATGGAATTGATGCCGCGCATCACCCGCGCGCAGGTGATGGACGTGCTGTCCTCGCAGGCCAACCTTGCGGGCTACCGCGCCGTGATCGAGGGCGCCGAGGCGTTCGGCCGCGCCTTCCCGATGATGATGACCGCGGCGGGCACGGTTCCCGCCGCGAAGGTGTTTGTGATGGGCGTCGGCGTCGCCGGCCTCCAGGCGATCGCGACCGCGCGCCGCCTCGGCGCGGTGGTCACCGCAACCGACGTCCGGCCCGCGACCAAGGAGCAGGTGGAATCGCTCGGTGCAAAATTCCTCGCCGTCGAGGACGAGGAGTTCAGGAACGCGCAGACCGCCGGCGGCTACGCCAAGGAAATGTCGAAAGAGTATCAGGCCAAGCAGGCCGCGCTCACCGCCGAGCACATCAAGAAGCAGGACATCGTGATCACCACCGCGCTGATTCCAGGCCGGCCGGCGCCGAAGCTCGTCAGCGCCGACATGGTCAAATCGATGAGGCCGGGTTCGGTGCTGGTCGATCTTGCTGTCGAGCGCGGCGGCAATGTCGAGGGCGCCAAGGCCGGCGAGGTCGTCGACCTCGATGGCATCAAGATCGTCGGCTACACTAACGTCGCCGGCCGCGTCGCGGCCTCGGCCTCCAGCCTCTATGCCCGCAATCTGTTCTCCTTCATCGAGACCATGATCGACAAGAAGGAGAAGAAGCTCGCCGTGAACTGGGACGACGAGCTCGTCAAGGCCAGCGCCCTCACCAAGGACGGCGCCGTGATCCACCCGAACTTCCAGCCGAAGGTTTAAGGAGACCCGTCATGGAGCATGCTGCACAGGTCGTCGACCCCTTCATCTTCCGGCTGTCGATCTTCGTCCTCGCCGTTTTCGTCGGCTATTTCGTGGTCTGGTCGGTGACGCCGGCGCTGCACACGCCGCTGATGAGCGTCACCAACGCGATCTCCTCGGTGATCGTGGTCGGCGCGCTGCTCGCGGTCGGCGTCGGCATGGTTTCGAGCGGCTCGGGCTGGGCGCGCGGCTTCGGCTTCGTTGCGCTCATCTTCGCCTGCGTGAACATTTTTGGCGGCTTCCTTGTCACCCAGCGCATGCTGGCGATGTACAAGAAGAAGTCGAAGTAAGCGGCCACCTCGGGCTGAAGGGATCAATGGGGACCTGAGATGAGCGCCAATCTCTCTGCATTCTTGTATCTCGTGGCGGGGGTGCTGTTCATCCTGTCGCTACGCGGGCTGTCGAGCCCGGCATCGTCGCGCCAGGGCAATCTGTTCGGCATGATCGGCATGGCGATCGCGGTCGCCACCACGCTTGCCAGCCATCCGCCGGCGGACGGCCTCGCCTGGGTGCTCGTCATCGTCGGTATCGCCATCGGCGGCGCGATTGGCGCGGTCGTCGCCCGCCGTGTTCCGATGACCTCGATGCCGGAGCTGGTCGCCGCCTTCCACTCGCTGGTCGGCATGGCCGCGGTGCTGGTCGCCGCCGGCGCGTTCTATGCGCCCGAGGCTTTCGATATCGGTACGCCCGGCAATATCCACACCCAGAGCCTCGTCGAAATGTCGCTCGGCGTCGCCATCGGCGCGCTGACCTTCACCGGCTCGGTGATCGCATTCCTCAAGCTGTCGGCAAGGATGAGCGGCGCTCCGATCATCCTGCCGGCCCGCCACATTATCAACATCGCGCTCGCGGTGGCGCTGGTGTTCTTCATCATCGGCCTGGTGCTGTCCGGAAGTGCATTTGACTTCTGGATGATCACCATCCTGGCGCTGGCCCTCGGCGTGCTCATGATCATCCCGATCGGCGGCGCCGACATGCCGGTCGTGATCTCGATGCTGAACTCCTACTCCGGCTGGGCCGCGGCCGGCATCGGCTTCACGCTCGGCAACTCCGCGCTGATCATCACCGGCGCGCTGGTCGGCTCCTCGGGCGCGATCCTGTCCTACATCATGTGCCACGCGATGAACCGGTCCTTCATCTCGGTCATTCTCGGCGGCTTCGGCGGCGAGACCGCCGCGGCCGGCGGCGGTACGGGCGAGCAGAAGCCCGCCAAGCTCGGCTCGGCCGACGATGCCGCCTTCATCATGAAGAACGCCTCCAAGGTCATCATCGTGCCCGGCTACGGCATGGCGGTGGCGCAGGCCCAGCACGCGCTGCACGAGATGGCCGACATCCTGAAGAAGGAAGGCGTCGAGGTGAAGTACGCCATTCACCCGGTCGCGGGTCGCATGCCGGGCCACATGAACGTGCTGCTGGCCGAAGCCAACGTCCCCTATGATGAGGTATTCGAGCTCGAAGACATCAACTCCGAATTCGCGCAGGCCGATATCGCCTTCGCGATCGGTGCCAACGACGTCACCAACCCGGCGGCCGAAGAGGACAAGACCTCACCGATCTACGGCATGCCGGTGCTCCAGGTCTGGAAGGCCGGCACGGTGATGTTCATCAAGCGCTCGCTGGCCTCCGGCTACGCCGGCATCGACAATCCGCTGTTCTACCGTGACAACACCATGATGCTGCTCGGCGACGCCAAGAAGGTCACCGAGAACATCGTCAAGGCGATGTAGTCCGACCGACCGGCCTTTGTCGCGCTTGGACCAAAGATGAGTGACCAAGCGCCAACTGTCTCTTCTAGAATGCGAATGCCTACTACCGGTTTCTGCCTGCCAAGTGTTTGCGCAGACGACGTTGAGTCGCGTCCCCCCGACTCCGGTGAAGAACTGGAGAATACTTCTGCATCTGCAGCTGCAATCTTCAGAATTCGTGCCGCGGTCTTGCCGTGCAGGCTTCTAAGCTTTTCTGCAACAGGAGACTGGCTCGATGAAAAGAGTTCTTGGAGTCTACAGCAATCCAAAGCCATATTGGCTAGGCGATGGTTTTCCCGTACGCTCATTTCTGTATTATCAAAATCAGAATCTCGGCACGCAAATCACACCATTCCTGCTCCTCCAATACGCCGGTCCGCACCACTTCGAACCTAGGACGGTCCCGCGCGGTATTGGCCCCCACCCGCATCGAGGCTTCGAAACGGTCACGATCGTTTACGACGGTGGGGTCGCACACCGAGACTCGATGGGCAACTATGGCATCATCGGTCCGGGAGACGTCGAGTGGACGACCGCCGGCCGCGGCATCATCCATGATGAGTTTCACTCGCCCCAATTCACGAAGACGGGTGGCCCCTTTCGAATGATCCAGCTCTGGATCAACTTGCCAGCAAAAGATAAGCGAGCGCGTCCGGCGTACCAATCGATCGTGTCGGCCGAGATCCCTGAAGTCGAGCTGCTTGGAAGCGATGGAAAAGTGCGGGTCATTGCCGGAGTGTTCGGCGGAAGGAGGGGCCCGGCCAAGACTTTCACCTCCATCAACGTATGGGATGTTCGATTGAACGCGGACGCTTCGGTGACCTTGGATGTTCCCGACAAACACAACAGCGCTGTCATCGTGGTCTCCGGTCGCATCAAGTTAGCAGGCTCTCGGGCAGCCAGCGAAGCCGAAATGGTGCTTCTTTCGAAGGATGGAGCGGGCGTCGCTCTACATGCAGAGAGCGATGCGGTGGTCCTCGTACTTACAGGAGAACCGATTGACGAGCCGATCGCCGGATACGGACCGGTCATTATGAACACCGAGGCCGAAATCCAGGAGGCTTTCGAAGACCTAAGATCAGGGCGTTTCGGCGGGCCTGCCAATGCGTCGCCTCTTTAAAGGCGGTGCTCCGGACAGGATTCGGCCTTGGGGAAGAGATTGGAGGTAGCATTCGAGCTGGCAGGCCACGCTTTGCGAACTCGGTGTTCGGCGTTGTCGAACCATTTTCGTGGCGCGGCCAAATCGTAATTCGATCTGGTTCTGCCGTTACACGGTGCTCGCCCTGTTGTCGCGTCAGATAACTATACGAAAATCCGCAGGAAATTACTTTGTGCATCTCTTTGGTTGTTCTGAGTCCTCCTACAACGGGACCTACCTTTGGGGGGCTACATAGGATGCACCAAGCAGTTTCGCCTGCAAACTTGCTGCATCGCAGCGGCAATGGATTTACAGAAGCACTTGTCTTTCCATCGCCATTCGCTTTGACTTGGCCCCGATCAACGGTCTGCCTTCGGGACAGTCATGGCATCGAAACCGGTATTTGGAATCGAGGACACGCACGGTATCCTGCAGCAGTTCAAGGCTGACATTCGCGGCTCAAGCGAAGGGCTTAACTGGTCTTCCGCGTTTGCCTCGGTACAACGCGAGCGGCCTTACGAGGGAAAGCTGCGTCCCATTCCCCATGGCCTCATGGTTCTGCATCGCGACGGCCCAGTCGACATCACTTATACAATCGGAGGCAAAACCTTCGCGCGCCAGGTTCACCCGGGAGGAGTCTTTTTCTTGCCGGGGGACTACGAGTGCGACGCCAACCTGATTGGGCCACTGGATTCGACGCACATCTACCTACGTTCGGATCTCTTCTGCCATCCCGAGACAGCACAAAACCTGATATGCGGCGTAGCTCCGCTCTTGGGTGAGCCGGATGCCGTGCTTCAGCATCTCGCCACCGCGATCGGCGACACTATCACAGGTCGATTGCCCGCATCGCAGTTATTCATCGAGCCGATTGCGAACGCGATCGCTAAGCGGCTAATTGCCATCAACTACAATAATTCTACGCCTGAAGTCGGAAAGACGTCGCACCATCGACTCACCTTTCGCCAGATGCAGCGTATACGCGAGTTCGTCGAAGCTAATCTTGACGCCGACATCCGACTGGAGACGCTCGCCTCGCTCTGCGGTCGCAGCAGGGTATACTTCATACGCTTGTTCAAGGCGACGACAGGCATGTCGCCTTATCAATATGTACTCAACCTGAGGGTCGAGCATGCCAAGATGCTGCTCGCTGATGATACGAAAAGCATAGCGGATATTGCATTCGCCTGCGGCTTCACGCACCAGGAGCACCTGACGCGAATTTTCCGTCGCTTCACGGGCGTGACCCCGGCCCGATTTCGGCGGATCCGATAGGACTTCGAATCTCGTGCAGAACTCGTCGCTCAGGGCGACTGTCGCTCGGCGGTCCTTTCATAACAAAGAGAGCACCTCCGAATAACAGAGAGCGCCATGAGCGTTTGAGCGGCCTTCGACTAAGAGTCTGACTGGGTGAATCGTAGCAGTCTTGCACAGCTTTCCATGCGCGAAGATTCGTCCGAGAGAGTTCTTCTTGGAACTCATGATATTTTGCGTAGTTCTTACGCTCACGCTCGACCTGCCCCAGCGGTCCTCTGCAGCCAGAAAACCGAAAGCCGCCCGATCTCGCGCTCGAGAGCTTGGAGGCGTCCTGCACACCCGCTTGTCGATATCTGCGGGGATCGCCTCGAAATCGAGGTTGCAAGCAACATTCTTCGCTCGTGGCTTTGCCGAGGCTAGAGTCGACGGAGCTTTGCCTTACCAGAGAGTCATCAAGACACGCTTAGTCCGACGGCCAGTTGCGCTGTGCTGGAGGTCGCGGCCTCGCGGCTTTATCCAGATTGATGCTCAATTCGCCTTCAGTCAGCAGACGCATCGCCATGCGGCAATCGTCCTCAAAGAGGATACTACCATTGCGCACTACCGCGACCTCAGAGTGGAGCTCATGGCTTCGGCCGGCGAGATCGCTCAATTGCACCATCGCTTGCGCCTGGCCGGATGGTTTTGTGAAAAGACGGTCAGCGAGGACCAGGGTCTGATCGGCGACGACGACATAGCGGCCGACATGCTGTGCCGAAACGCTTTCGCCTATGCGCGCGCTATCACGGCAGGGGATCGAAGTACTCAGGGCTCGAGGTGCACGCTGAAATTGGCTTGAAATACCGAAAGGCCAGATCGATCGCTAAGATCTTGTTTTCGGCCTCACCAAGATTGCCTCATCAATCTAAAGCCTGCTTCCCCAATCTGACCTGCACACTGTCGGACCGAGACTCAGGCCGGTGCAACCTTCTTTTGTGGTCCAACGACGGTGGTTCATAAAGCAGCGCCGCTGCGAAGGCGGAGATGCCCGCATTACTATAGATATGAAATACAGATTCTAGTATTTCAGATGCAAGTTATCGTATTACTGTGGTTCAACGAGCTCATATCAAGTGAAATAGAGTAATTGTGTGATTCTAGTGTTGAAACGACGCGGACTGCGTGGCGATAATTCTCGTCGTCGGATCGATCCAAAAACTCCAACTGTTCTGGACGATCTCGTGCTGGGGCCCTGGGACGGCCACGTTTTTCTTGCGACGCAAAGGGGACGTCATGAAAATCTCAGCTGGTGTTGCCGCAGCTGCGCTCATTTCAACGCTGTCGTCGGCTCATGCGTACGAATTTGGCTATCCAGGTTGGGCACAAAAGCCAGGTGTAGTGCTCGGCAACGCGGCGTCGGCGCCCCCGCCTGGCCTCTATATGTTCAATCAAGTTTTCACGTATCAATCGAACATCGTGGGGCCGGGCGCTCCCGACTTGGGAGGGAGGGCCACTCCGGTTCACGCCGCCGTTGAAGCGTCAGGTTTTCTTTGGGTGCCTGGCTGGACGTTCTTGGGCGGCACCTACGACGCCGTTATCGTGCAGCCATTTATCATGGCCGACGTCGGCTCGCCGGTGAACATCCAGCAGGCCGGCATGCACAACACGTATATCGTTCCCGCGGAATTGAGCTGGAAGTTAGGCGATAGCGGATTCTTCGTCAAAGCGGGACTAGGCATCTATGTGCCGGATGGCACTACCAAAGGTGTGAATGGACTGGATAGCGTAGGAAATCCGTGGTGGACCTTTCAGCCAGAATTCGTTGTTTCTTATCTGAAAGATGGATGGAACCTGACGGCAAATATTTTTCAAGAGGTAAATACACGAAGCAGCCTCACGAAATACAAGAGCGGCGATGTCCTGCATGCAGAGTTTACTGCGACGAAGACTATCGGAAACTGGACTTTGGGCCCTGTCGGCTACTACGCGGGCCAAATCACAAACGACCAATCCAGCTCGTTCTACGGTGGCGCAATTAATGTCAATCGCTACGACATTTGGGCGGCAGGCGCTCTGGTAGGTTACAACTTCGGACCTGCTACGCTCAACGTTTGGGCCCTCGACGAGTTCTCCTCCCGCGCAAGGGGAGGAATTGCCGTTGCCGACACGGCTACGATAACAAAGGGGTGGAGTGTTTTCGCGAGCCTGAGCTATCGGCTATGGGCTCCCGATGAAGGGACGGCGGCACCCAAGAGGCCTCACTTCAGCAAATAGGACACCTCCCAACTGAGGCGCTACAGGCGCCTCGTTTTTTTGGTGCGCGAGCTCTCGCCGCACGACGTACGCAGGCATCATGCGTAGGGTACCGCTCAGGCCAGTCTAGCCCGGCCTTTGCATTAAGGATCGTCGCTGTGAGCGCGTTGAAGATGGCATTATCCGTGTGCACAAATTTCGCTGAGGACCGCAGTGGCGCTTCGTCTATTGCATCGTCCAAACATCTCTGGTTCGCTGAAACAGGTGCGCTGCACTGCGCCTTGATGTTTTCTGAACGATTCGCAAATTGCGGATCACCTCGAGTACTGATCAGACTGGGATGGCATGAGGAGCTGGGTGCTGTCGGTCTCGAAGGCGGTTGTATCCGTCGCCCCGCTCGGTGCCTCAAATTGACAGCGAGCTCAGAATTGCTCGCCTGAGACCAGATATTGGAAGGCGCAATCGAATGCTTGAAGTCATTGCCCAGCTTGAAGAACGTCGTGCCGGCGCAAAGCTCGGCGGCGGGGAGAAGCGCATCGAGGCGCAGCACGCCCGTGGCAAGCTGACCGCGCGCGAGCGCATCGAGCTTCTGCTCGACAAGGGATCGTTCGAGGAGTTCGACATGTTCGTCGAGCACCGTTCCACCGAGTTCGGCATGGAGAAGACCAAGGTGCCCGGCGACGGCGTCGTCACCGGCTGGGGCACCGTCAATGGCCGCAAGACCTTTGTGTTCGCCAAGGACTTCACGGTGTTCGGCGGCTCGCTGTCCGAGACCCACGCGTTGAAGATCACCAAGCTTCAGGACATGGCGATGAAGGCGCGGGCGCCCATCATCGGCCTTTACGACGCCGGCGGTGCCCGCATCCAGGAGGGCGTCGCCGCGCTCGCCGGCTATTCCTATGTGTTCCGCCGCAACGTGCTCGCCTCAGGCGTGATTCCGCAGATCTCCGTCATCATGGGCCCCTGCGCCGGCGGCGACGTCTATTCGCCGGCGATGACCGACTTCATCTTCATGGTGAAGAACACCTCTTACATGTTCGTCACCGGCCCCGATGTCGTGAAGACCGTGACCAATGAGGTCGTCACCGCCGAGGAACTCGGCGGCGCCTCGGTGCACGCGACGCGCTCCTCGATCGCGGACGGTGCCTTCGAGAGCGACGTCGAGACGCTCTTGCAGATGCGGCGCCTGATCGACTTCCTGCCCTCCAACAACACTGACGGCGTGCCGGAATGGCCGAGCTTCGATGACATCGAGCGGGTCGACATGTCGCTCGACACGCTGATCCCCGACAATCCGAACAAGCCCTATGACATGAAGGAGCTAATCCTCAAGGTCGTGGACGAGGGTGACTTCTTCGAGATCGCGGAAGCCTTCGCCAAGAACATCGTCACCGGGTTTGGCCGCATTGCGGGGCGCACGGTCGGCTTCGTCGCCAACCAGCCGATGGTGCTCGGCGGCGTGCTCGACAGCGACGCCTCGCGCAAAGCGGCGCGCTTCGTCCGCTTCTGCGACGCCTTCAACATCCCGATCGTCACCTTCGTCGACGTGCCGGGCTTCCTGCCAGGGACCGCGCAGGAATATGGCGGCCTGATCAAGCACGGCGCCAAGCTCTTGTTCGCGTACTCGCAGTGCACCGTGCCGCTGGTCACCATCATTACCCGCAAGGCCTATGGCGGCGCCTTCGACGTCATGGCCTCCAAGGAGATCGGCGCCGACATGAACTACGCCTGGCCGACCGCCCAGATCGCGGTGATGGGCGCCAAGGGCGCGGTCGAGATCATCTTCCGCTCCGACCTCGGCGATCCCGAGAAAATCGCCGCCCGCACCGAGGAATACGAAGACCGGTTCCTGTCGCCCTTCATCGCCGCCGAGCGCGGCTATATCGACGACGTCATCATGCCGCATTCGACGCGGAAGCGGATCGCGCGGGCGCTGGCGATGCTGAAGGACAAGAGGGTGGAGGCCCCGGTCAAGAAGCACGACAATTTGCCCTTGTGAGAATAACAGTGCTTAAGAAGATTCTGATCGCCAACCGCGGCGAAATCGCCTGCCGGGTCATCAAGACCGCCCGCAAGATGGGAATTCAGACGGTTGCGGTCTATTCCGAGGCCGACCGCGATGCCCTCCATGTCGAGATGGCCGATGAGGCGGTGCTGATCGGCCCGCCGGCTGCGGCCGAGAGCTACCTGGTGATCGAGAAGATCGTCGAGGCCTGCCGCAAGACCGGCGCCGAAGCGGTCCATCCCGGCTACGGCTTCCTGTCCGAGCGCGAGGCGTTTCCGCGCGCGCTGGAGGCGGCCGGCATCGTCTTCATCGGTCCGAACCCCGGCGCGATCGCTGCGATGGGCGACAAGATCGAGTCCAAGAAGGCCGCGGCGAAGGCCAAGGTCTCGACCGTGCCCGGCTATCTCGGCGTCATCGAGGACGACAAGCATGCGGTCAGGATCGCCGACGAGATCGGCTATCCCGTGATGATCAAGGCCTCCGCCGGCGGCGGCGGCAAAGGCATGCGCATCGCGCATTCGAAGGCCGAGGTCGCCGAGGGCTTCAACCTGGCCAAGGCCGAGGCCAAGGCCTCGTTCGGCGACGATCGCGTTTTCGTCGAAAAATTCATCGTCGATCCCCGCCACATCGAGATCCAGGTGCTGGGCGACAAGCATGGCAACGTGATCCATCTCGGCGAGCGCGAATGCTCGATCCAGCGCCGCAACCAGAAGGTCATCGAGGAGGCGCCGTCGCCGCTGCTCGACGAAGCCACCCGCCGCAAGATGGGTGAGCAGGCGATCGCGCTGGCGAAAGCCGTGAACTACGATTCCGCTGGCACCGTCGAGTTCGTCGCAGGGCAGGACAAGAGCTTCTACTTCCTGGAGATGAACACGCGCCTCCAGGTCGAGCATCCCGTCACCGAGCTCGTCACCGGCACCGATCTCGTCGAGCAGATGATCCGCGTCGCCGCCGGCGAGAAGCTCGCCATCGCGCAGAAGGACGTCACGCTCACCGGCTGGGCTGTGGAATCGCGCCTCTATGCCGAAGACCCGTTCCGCAATTTCCTGCCTTCGATCGGACGGCTTGTGAAGTACCGCCCGCCGGCGGAAGCCAGCAAGGACGGCATCACGGTCCGCAACGATACCGGCGTGCAGGAGGGCGGCGAGATCTCGATCCACTACGATCCGATGATCGCAAAGCTCGTCACGCATGCGCCCTCGCGCGCGGCCGCGATCGAAGCGCAGGCGACCGCACTCGACGCGTTCTATATCGACGGCATCCGTCACAACATCCCGTTCCTGTCGGCCTTGATGCATCATCCGCGCTGGCGCGAGGGCCGGCTGTCGACCGGCTTCATCGCCGAGGAATTCCCCAAGGGCTTTGCCGTGCGCGTGCCCGAGGGCGAGGTCGCGCGGCGGATCGCCACGGTTGGCGCTGCCATCGATCACGTGCTCGGGGAGCGCAAGCGGCAGATCTCGGGCCAAATGGGTGGGCGCGTCGTGCAGCGCGAGCGCCGCCGCGCGGTGTGGCTCGACCGCCAGGAGATCTCGCTCGAGGTCGGCCGCGAGGGCGATGCAATCGCGATCCGCTTCGTTGACGCCGAGGGCAAGGTCGGCAACCCGCAGCTGTTGCAGTCGCCGTGGAAGCCGGGCGATCCGGTCTGGCAGGGCACAGTCGACGACCACCTCATTGCGGTGCAGGTGCGCCCGATTGCCAACGGCGTCCGTCTTGCGCATCAGGGCGTCGACGTGCCGGTCTATGTCTGGACCGAATCTGAGGCGGCTTCCGCGCGGCTGATGCCGGTAACGACGGCGTCCGATAGCGGCAAGAAATTGCTCTGCCCGATGCCCGGCCTGATCGTCTCGATCGCGGTGAGCGAAGGGCAGGAGGTCAAGGCCGGCGAGACGCTCGCGGTCGTCGAAGCCATGAAGATGCAGAACGTGCTGCGCGCCGAGCAGGACGGCACCGTGAAGAAGATCCACGCCATCGTCGGCGCGACGCTCGCCGTGGACGCGCTGATCTTGGAGTTTGCTTAGAGTGCCACCAGAGCCGCCGTGTCTACCTAATCATCGGGTTGCTGACGACTGTCAGGTTTCGGATCGTATTAGTGAGGGCTGAGATGAGTTCGTCTGATCTGTCGCTGGCGGCTGAGTTTCGGCAATCGCAGTATGACGACTGGCGCAAGCTGGTCAACGAGGTGCTGAAAGGAGCGCCGTTCGAGAGGCTGATCAATAAGACCTACGATGGGCTCGCGATGGATCCCTTGTACGAGCGGGCTCAGGATTTCGTACCGCTGGTAGGGCGCCCGGCCGCGGCGCCTTGGCAGATCGTGCAACGGATCGACCACCCGGACCCGGCGATGGCCAATGCGCAGGCACTTCAGGATCTGAAGAATGGGGCGACAGGCCTATCGCTCGTTTTCGCGGGAGGCAATGGCAGCCACGGCTTCGGTCTGGATCAAACGGCCAGCGTGGTCGCACGAGCATTGAAGGACGTTCACCTGGATGCTGGCATCGGCATCGAACTTCAGGTTGGCAAGCACTCGCGCAAGGCCGCAATTCACGTTGCCGAGTATGTAGATGCAGTTGGTCTCGATCCCGGGGCCTGCGACATCCGCTTCGGGCTCGATCCCTTAGGCGCGTGCGCAGTCCAGGGCCAAAGCTCATATACTTGGGACGAAATTGCACGGTCCGTGACCAGCGTGGTCAACGGGCTTGTAGCGCTCGGCTTCAGGGGGCCCTTCGCCTCAAGCGATGGGCGGGTAATCCACAATTCCGGCGGATCGGAAGTGCAGGAGCTCGCCTTCGTGCTTGCCTCCAGCGTCGCATATTTGCACGCTATGGAGGCCGCCCGCATTCCACTGGAGCAGGCGCAAGGCGGCATCTATGCGCGGCTTGCCGCAGATGCCGACCAGTTCCTGACGATGGCAAAATTCCGCGCCCTGCGACTGCTCTGGGCGCGCATTGAGCAGGCCTGCGGCCTAACGCCGAAGCCGCTGTTTATCGCCGCCGAGACTGCCTGGCGGATGCTGACGCAGCGCGACCCTTACGTGAACATGCTGCGCGCGACCATCGCGACATTTGCCGCAGGCGTCGCCGGCGCCAACGCGATCACCGTACTACCGCATACGCTGGCGCTCGGGCTACCCGATCCGTTCGCGCGGCGCGTGGCGCGCAACACGCAGCTTTTGCTGCTGGAAGAGAGCAACCTCGCCAAGGTCAGCGATCCCGCCGCCGGCGCCGGCGGCATCGAGACGCTGACGGCGCAGCTCTGCGACGCAGCCTGGGCGCTGTTCCAGGAGAGCGAGAAGGCCGGTGGCGCCTTCGCAGCACTTCAGCAGGGACTGTTCCAGGGGAAGGTCGCGGCGACGCGAAATGCGCGCGCGGCCAACATCGCCAAGCGACGCGAAGTCCTGACCGGCGCCAGCGAGTTTCCGAACCTGAATGAGAGCGAGACGGCGGTGCTGAAGACGACGCCCGTCGCGCTCGCGCCTTGTGGCGAGGCCAAATACAAATTCGATGCCCTCGCGCCGATCCGGCTGGCGCAACCGTTCGAAGAGCTGCGCGACAAATCCGATGCGGCGCTGAAGGCGCGCGGCACGCGGCCCAGCGTGTTCCTAGCCAATCTCGGCACGCCTGCCGATTTCACGGCGCGCGCGACCTTTGCGAAAAGCTTCTTCGAGGCCGGCGGCATCCAGGCCGTCGAGAGCGAAGGCTTTGCCGATCCGGCCGAGCTGGTGGCCGCCTTCAAGGCCTCCGGCGCTGCGCTGGCCTGCCTCTGTTCCAGCGACAAGGTCTATGCCGGTCAGGCGGAACCGGCCGCCCGGGCGCTGCAAACGGTGGGCGGCCGCCATATCTATCTGGCAGGCCGCCCGACCGATGGCGAGGCGGCGCTGCGCGCGGCCGGCGTCACGGGCTTTGTCTTCGCCGGAGGCGACGCGCTTGCGACGCTGCAAGACGCCTATCGACGGATGGAGCAGCCATGACTGAAACCGGCAAACCCGTTCTCACCGGCGGCTGCCAATGCGGTGCCGTGCGCTTTGCAGTCATGACGGCACCGACCAGGATTTCGATCTGCCATTGCCGGATGTGCCAGAAGGCGAGCGGCGCGCCGTTCGCCTCCTTTGCCGATATCAACAAGACGGACTTTGCCTGGACGAAGGGACAGCCCTCATTCTTCCGCTCTTCCACCATCGCCGAGCGTGGCTTTTGCGCCGGCTGCGGCACGCCACTGAGTTTTGGCCGCATCGACGGCGACCGGATCGAGATCATGACCGGTACCTTCGACCACCCCGACCGCGTCATCCCGACGCGGCAGTTCGGCACCGAATCCCGCCTCGGCTGGGTGGTCGGCATCGCCAACCTGCCGAGCCAGACCACGCAGCAGAATTACGGACCGGAGAAGATGGCGACCATCGTCAGCTATCAGCATCCGGATCATGATTGAGTGCTTTTGATATGATTGAAGCCATGAGCCGCATTCCCAATTTCGCCGACGTCGCCTTCGACCGGACCGCCCCCGCTGCGCCAGCCGGCAGCGCCGAGCCGTGGCTGACGCCCGAGGGCATTCTGGTGAAGCCCGTCTATGGCGAGGCGGATCTCGCCGGGCTCGATTTCCTCGAGACCTATCCGGGCATCGCGCCGTTCCTGCGCGGGCCCTACCCGACCATGTACGTCAACCAGCCCTGGACCGTCAGGCAATATGCCGGCTTCTCGACGGCTGAGGATTCCAACGCGTTCTATCGCCGCAACCTCGCGGCGGGGCAGAAAGGCCTCTCGGTCGCCTTCGATCTCGCCACCCATCGCGGCTATGACTCTGATCATCCGCGCGTCGGCGGCGACGTCGGCATGGCCGGCGTTGCGATCGATTCCATCTAC